>DHCY01000013.1:2073-9257 GCA_002399085.1 Anaerolineaceae bacterium UBA4890 | reverse complement strand
TTAAGGGCTCGCAGTGACAGAGGAAAAGAATAAAAGACAAAAGTCTAAGGCGGACTGTCACGCCACCTTCGGGGGATCGCAGTGACCGGGATATGCTATCTTTTAAAGGACACTTGCTTTTTCTTGTTCCTTCTTCCTTGCCAACTTCTTCTCAACCTGCCGTCCTCTCGCCACCAACCAACCAATATACGCCGCCAAAAGCCCAAAGATCACCACATAACCGGCAATAAAATAATTCAATGTATCAGCCACCGCTCACCTCACCAAACTCCTCTTCCTGCTCCAGGGCTTCCTGTTCCTCCAGCCAGCGCTCACTCAGCCTCAGGCGCGTGCGCGCGATCAGCAATACCGCAAAAAGTACCGAAAACGCAAAAATACTGAAGCCCATTGTCTGGTACATCGCCGGGGTCATCGCCATCTCGCCCGTTCCGGCATTGCCAAAAATGGTCGGGTGAATGGTGCGCAGCAAGCGTGCCGAAAAGAAAGTCAGAGGCACGGTCGCGAAACCGATGATCAGGTAAATTGAGCCAAAACGAGCCTTCTTTGCCGGGTCGTCAATGCCCCTGCGCAGCAAAAAGTAAGCGATGTAAGTGAACGCCATGATCGTCATGGTGGTCAGGCGCGGATCCCAGGTCCACCATGTGTTCCAAACCGGGCGCGCCCAGATCATGCCGGTAAAATTGGCGATTGCTGTAAAAAGCAGCCCAATCTCAACCGAAGAAGCTGCCACCGCGTCCAGTTTCAGGTCGCCTTTCATCAAATACAAAACCGCGCACAGCGCCGCCACCAAAAAACCGAGCATTCCCAGCCAGGCTGCAGCTACATGGAAGTAAAAAACTTTCTGGACCATGCCCATGTTCTGCTCGACCGGCGCATAAAATAACACCAGCCCGAAGGCGATCAATACCAGTATGCCCGCTAAAATTGCAAAAAACCGAAAGCTTTTATTCAAGGATAACATAATCAAACACCAATAGTGAAATTGTAGTCATAATAATACCGTATACCAGCAAGACTGTCAGCCAAACCTGGTAGCTCGCCAACGCCGCGCCGGTCATAATCCCGGTCCCAGCCTTGACCACTGCCATGTTGACCGGCATCAAAATCGGAAAGAGCAGAACCGGCAGCAGCAAATCGCGCATGCGCGTCTGGGCGGTCATGCTCGCCAATAGCGTGCCGGCAGCACTGAAAGACCAGGCACCCAGCACCAGCGTCAAGATCAACCCGGGAATAAACAAATTCTGGTTGTAAAGCAGGCTGTAAACTGGCAAAACAATCACGATCAACACCAGCATCATCATGAAATTGCTGATCTGTTTCGCCAGCCAGATGCTGCCTAACCCTGGCACCGCCATCACCAGCGCGTCAAAACTGCCCTGCTCCTGCTCCGCCACAAACGAGCGGTTTAAGCCGAGCGTGCCCGAAAAGGTGATCACCACCCATAGAATGCCAGGTGCCAGCTCAGCCCTCTGACGCGGGTCCAGCTCCATGGCGTAGTTGAAAATGAAAATGCTCAAAATCGCGAACGCCAGCATGGCGGTGAGCATGTCTTTGCTGCGCCACTCCTGCAGCAGGTCTTTCCAGATCAGGGTTTTGAGGGTGCTCAGCCAGTTTTTCATCGCTGTTTCCCCTCCATGACCTCGTCGGACCCATTCGGAACGCTCCCCTGTTCCCTACCCGCCCCGTGAGCGAAGCGACTGGGGTTCCCTATTCCCTGTTCCCTGTTCCCTGTTCCCTGTTCTGTATAGAGAATTTCCTCAATCTCTGCCCAATCCCTGCCATCCGACCAAACAGCTTCGCCCAAAACGCCCCTACTCAGGCGCACGAAGCCATCTGTGACCGCCAATGCCGCCTGCGGGTCGTGGCTGGTCATCAACACCATCGCCCCATTTTCCTTCAACTCAGCCAGCACGCGCAGCAACCAGGCACTGCCGTCCTTATCCAATCCGGTAAAGGGCTCGTCCAGGATCAATAATTCAGGCTCACTCAGCATCGCCCGTGCAATCGTCAGGCGCTGCTGCATGCCACGGCTATAGGTGCGCACTTGTTTGTCAGCCGCCCGCGTCAACCCGGCATCCCCCAGCCTGCTTCGCAATTCTGCGTCCGGGTATTCCCGTTGATACAGCCTTGAGAAAAACCTCAGGTTCTCCAGACCACTCAAATTCTGATAAAGAAAGGTCTTGTGCGCCACTAAGGCACACTTGCGGCGCCATTCAGCGCTCTTCAGCGACCATTCTTCGCCGTCGACCAGCAAATCGCCTTTCTCCGCGCTCAGCAAACCGCTGACTACGCGCAAAAGAGTGGTCTTGCCCGCGCCGTTACTGCCCAACAGGCACAGCAGTTGCCCGCTTTCCAGTGCCAAATCACAATTTTTCAGCACCGCCAGGCGACCGTACGACTTGCTGACTCCCCTCAGCTCAATCCGCTTCAAGTTCCTCGTCCTCTTCGCGTTCGTCACTATTTCCAAAGGCCTGTTCTCTCACAATCGGCGAGCTCAGGCTGAACGCCGCGCCCAGGCACAGGAGAAAGCTGCCAATCCACATCCAGTTGACGAGCGGATTGATGGTCGCCTGAATGGAAACATAGCCCATTGCCGAATCGTAAGCCAGCATAATCGTGTAAAAATCGCCGGCAAGCGTGCTGCGTTTACCCGGAATGCTCACATACTGGCTGCGGCTCTCATAAACGTCCTGCCCAGGCGTCAGCCTGCCAATAATCTCATCGCCGCGCCACAGATCAAGCTCGGCTCGCACGCTCAGATATTCGGGGCTGTCATAGGTTTCGGTGAGTTCAAGATACTCGACCGCATATTCGCCCAACGGCATCTTATCACCGGGAACCATCGTCCCCTGGATGCTGTCGGAAAGCCCTTCCACGCCCACGATGCCCAGCATGATCAGCAAAATGCCGGTATGCACCAAAAAAGCACCGTAGCGCGAGCGCATTTTCCAAAAAGTTGCCAGCGGTTTCTCTACCTTGCTCAGATCGCGCGCGGTCACTGCAGTCAATACCGCCAAACCCAGCGCTACGATGAAGATCGAAAGCAACGCCACCCACGATTTGCTCAGCCAGATGGATGCTGCAATCGTCGCCAGCACAGCCACGATCAGTGGGATGATGTAACGTTTGCCCAGCTTTTTCAGGTTGGCAACCGACCAACCCACCAGCGGGCAGACCGCCATCAACAGCACCAGCATGACCAAAAGCGGTGTGACCGCTCGGTCATAAAAGCCCCGGTCGAGCGTGATTTCGGTGCCGGTGAAAGCACGTGATGCCAGCGGATAAAGCAGACCCCACATGCACACCAACGCGATCGCCACCAACAGCACCAGGGTATAAAGGAAGAGCGAGTCACGCGAGAACCACGATTGGAACTCCCAGCCACTGTCCATTTTCTTCCAGCGCCAGGCAACCAGGGTGACCGAGACCACCAAAAATACTAGCAAAAATGCGGTCAGCGGGACCGAGATCGAGCTCTCCCCGAAGGCATGCACTGAACTGATCAAGCCAGCCCGGGTCATCAGGATGCTGAAAAGGATCAGCAGGTAGCTCGCTAAAATTAAAATAACATTGATGCGCTTGAAGATGTCTTTCTTTTGCTGTAAAAACATGCTGTGCAATAAGGCTGTGCTGATCAGCCAGGGGATCAGAGAAGAAGTCTCCACCGGGTCCCATGCCCAATAGCCACCCCAGCCCAGCACGTCATACGACCACCAGCTGCCCAGCGCGATTCCGGCTGTCAGGAAAATCCAGGCAACCAGCAGCCAGGGGCGCAAGCGCGCGATCAGGTCTTCGCCGTCGCCTTTGACAACCAGGTGCGAGAGCGTCTCGGCAAATGGCAGCAAAAACGCGCCAAAGCCGATATAAAGCACCGGCGGGTGGATGATCATGCCCCAATGCCGCAGCAGCGGGTTCAGCCCCTGCCCAATCAAACCGGAATAAACCTGCGCGACAGCCGCCGGGCTGAACAGGCTGTCGGTCAGGCTGCCATCTGCCAGCCGCCAGACACGGTTGAAAGGATTTTCCAGGAACATCGAAATCCCGCTGAAGAAAATCAGGTTGAGCAGTGTGAAGAGGTAACCCCAGTTATCCTGCAGGATATGCCGGCGGTTCAACGCGATCACCAGGCACAAGTTGATGATCCAGCTCCAGAAAAACAATGAGCCCGCCTGTCCGCCCCAGAGCGCGGTCACCCGCAGGTAGGTCGGCAGCGCCGGGTTGATCACACCCACCACGTAGGCATTGCTGTAATCCTGGGTGATCTGCATATAAAGCAGCGCCAGGATGCTCAGTGTGTGCAAGCCGAAACCCAGGTTGGTCAGAAAACGAACAGTTCCTGAGATTTCGGGTTGTTTGCGTAAAAGTTGCCAAACGGTCAGCGCCAGGCAGACCAGCATAATAATTGAAGCGAGGGCAAAACTACCAAAACCGATCTGGAACATTGTTTAGTCCTCCACCTGGTCGGGCAGGTCAGACTCGTATTTCGAGGGGCACTTCATCAGCAGCTCGGTTGCCTGGAACACGCCGTTCTCGTCCAGCGAACCGGTCACAATCGCCTGCGCTTCGTCCTTGAGCAGATCGGGTTTGACACCGGTGTAATGGATGGTCATACGGTTGGCGTTCGGGTCGGCAACGGCATCTGCCAGAACCTTTGCCATCCCACCCATTTCGGCGATCAGCTTGTGATCTCCGGGGATCTGGGCAACTGTAAAGCTCAGGTCCAGGGTTGCCGGGTCGTATTGGATGCTTTCACCCACCACGGCGCCAGACATGCGCAATTTTTGACCTTGCAGTTCGCTTTGTTGGCTCAACAGCTCGTCCACGGTCATAAAATATTGCGTATTAGAGCGGGTCGCCGAGATCAACAGATACCCCAGCGCGAAGACAATCACAATCCCGCCAATAATTAATTTGATATTGGGTTTTTTCTTCATTAAATAGAAACCTTCAGTGACGTTTTTGGTCATCAATTAACCAACCCCTATTTTATCTTATAAGCTAAAAAGCGTATTACATCGGGATTGCGGCTTGTCCCCGTCTTTTCGGGGGGAATGCGGCTTTTCCCATTTCGTGCAATCAGAGAGAGATACCTTTTGTAAAGTCTTTCCTATTAGCTATCAGCTATCTGCTATCAGCTAATGTTGGCGAAGGTCTCTTGCGCAGCACCCCTTCAGCGGGCAGACCGAGTCCCTGATCCCTATTCCCTGCTCCTTGTTCCCTATTCCCTATTCCCTGTTCCCTATTCCCTGCTCACTGCTCACTGCTCACTGAGAAGTGGTAATATATTCTCATGAAACGACCGCTTGAGCCGGGGCTTTTACGACTGTTCCGCTATTTCTCCCTCATCGGGCTGCTCTACTTCTCTGCCCGCTGGGTCTACGACGATGTCAGCGTCACCCGCACCGCCGTGATCGCCTTCCAATCTGTCTACTACGTCATCATCCACGGATTCCTTTTCCTGTCCCTGTCCTTCTCCTGGCTGGAAAGAAAACTCAAAGACAAGTATTTCCCGCTCATCCTGATCGGCTATACGCTCGCCATGGTCGGTGGCAGCTGGCTCTACCTGCTTGAACCCAATCGCGGCATCACCCACTTTATCTCTCAATCCTACTCCCTCGTCCCGATCCTGATTGTGCCAGTGGTCTTCATTGCCTGGCAATATGACTACCGCTCCGTACTGCTCTACACCATCGTCACCAATCTCTCCGATTTCATCATCACTTTCCTGATCATCGGTCACGTCACGCTCGAAAGCGTCCCTCTGCTCACCCTTCCGGTCGTGCGCGCCTTCGCCTTTGCCCTGGTTGGCTTCATCGTTGACCAACTGAACGAAAAACAGCGCGAGCAAAAACACAAACTCGTCCTCGCCAATATGCAATTGGGGCAATATGCCAACACATTGGAAAGCCTGGCAACCAGCCGCGAACGCAACCGCCTCGCCCGCGAATTGCACGACACGCTCGCCCACACGCTCAGCGGGATCTCCGTCAACCTCGAAGCCCTCAAAACCATGGTGCCGGACGATCAGACCGAAGTCACCGCCATGCTCGATAACTCGCTTACCGCCTCCCGCCGCGGGCTGGATGGCACGCGCCGTGCTCTCAACGACCTGCGCGCGCAACCCCTGGAAGACCTCGGTCTCGAGCTCGCCCTGCAGACCCTTGTCGAGAGCCTCGTCGAGCGCCACGAAATGCTTTCAGAGATCCACATTTCCAACCTCGTGCAGATTCTGCCGCCCAACATTGAGCAAGCTTTCTACCGCATCGCCCAGGAATCGCTCGAAAATATCTCCATGCATGCCAGCGCCAATCGCATTTTCTTCAGCCTGCAAGAAGAAGAGGGCATCGTCAGGATGGAAATCCGCGATAATGGCGTCGGTTTCAACCCCCTTGACGACCCCGGTCCGGGGCATTATGGTTTGCGCGGCATGCAGGAACGCGCCACCTCGATCGGCGCAGACCTTGAGGTCACCAGCCAGCCAGTCACCGGTACCATCGTCAGACTTTCATGGGAGCGTTATATATGATCAAAGTATTGATTGCCGACGACCAGGAGATCGTCACCGAAGGGCTCAAACGCATCCTGCAGACCGACCCCGAAATCGAAGTGATCGCCACCGCTAACGACGGGCAGGAAGCGCTCGACCTGATCGATGCCGAAACCCCCGATATTGTCCTGATGGACCTGAAAATGCCGCGTATGAACGGCGTGCAAGCTATTCGACGCCTCAAGCAGAGCCACCCCAACCTGCCTGTGCTGGTTTTGACTACATACATGGATGATAAATGGCTTTTCGATGCTATTCGCAGCGGCGCTTCTGGCTACCTGATGAAGGACCGCCCACCCCAGGAACTGCTCGAAGCCATTCACGGCACAATGGAGGGGCAAGCCTATATCGACCCGAGTGTTGCCGGCAAGGTTTTGAGCAATGTCGCCTACTCGCCCAACAAACAGCTGCCAGAAAAATCCTACAACCTGACCGAACGCGAGCAGGAAATTCTCAATTTACTCGCCCAGGGCTTATCCAACGCCGAGATTTCCCAGCAGCTCTACTTGTCTGAAGGTACCGTGCGCAACTACACCAGCACGCTTTTCGCCAAACTGGGCGTCTCCGACCGCACTCAGGCTGTCATCCTGGCGATACGGCAGGGATTGGTGAGCGATAGCTCATAGCTCATAGCTCA
>DHCY01000013.1:0-1831 GCA_002399085.1 Anaerolineaceae bacterium UBA4890 | reverse complement strand
CATAGCTCATAGCTCATAGCTCAAAAAAAATTGTAATTTTCGTTACTGTATTGTCGAGTCTTTTTCTGTCGGACTTTTTAAGACTTCTTTTCCTACCTGTGCCCGCCACGGAGTGGACGGGTATCATCTATCAGCCATCAGCTTCTTTTCCCTATCAGCCATCAGCTTCTTTTCCCTATCAGCTATCAGCTATCAGCTATCAGCCATCAGCTTCTTTTCCCTATCAGCCATCAGCTTTTCTGTTCCCTGTTCCCTATTCCCTATTCCCTATTCCCTGTTCCCTGCCACCACCCCATTCACCCTCTCACTGCCCCACACCATCAACGCCAGCAAAATCAACAAGGCAAACGGGAAAATGCGCAAACTCAATCGCGAGGCGATCAACCCCACCAATGGCGGCGCCACCGTCAGCCCCACATAAGCCGACGCCATTTGGATGCCCATCAGGCGGGACGAATTCTCTTTCCCAAAGCGTGTCGGTGTCTCGTGCAGCAGCGAGGGGTAAATCGGCGCGCAGCCCATCCCCACCAGCACCAGCCCTACCAGGCTAAAAATGTTTCCCGGCACAAACAATAGCAAAATGCCAATAAAAATCGAAGTCTGTCCGGCTCGGATCAGGGTCTTGCTCGAGAAACGCATCGTCAAAAAGCCGTTGATCATCCGCCCCAGCATGATCCCAAAATAATACGAAGCCGCCCACGCCGTGGCTGTCTCCGCCTTCACGCCGCGGACCTGCACCAGGTAGCTGGCAAACCACAGTCCGGCAGTCAACTCCAGCGCGCAATAAGCGAAAAACGCCAGCAAATTGGGCACCATCCCCGGGATTTTCCAGATGCTGCCGTTGCCGTGCTTCTCGGTATGCGCCTCGGTAACGGCATGGTCGGTCT
The DNA here is from genome assembly GCA_002399085.1 of Anaerolineaceae bacterium UBA4890. Taxonomy (GTDB): domain Bacteria; phylum Chloroflexota; class Anaerolineae; order Anaerolineales; family Anaerolineaceae; genus Mesolinea. The sequence goes on along the minus strand of DHCY01000013.1, from coordinate 944 downwards.
TACGCCAAAGCGGCAGGGACGCGATCAGAATCGCCACCAACCCAAACTGCACAATCGACACCAGCCGATAGCCGTTTTGCCAGCGCCCACTCAGGCTGATCATCCACGCCATCAACAATGGTCCCGCCGTTGCCCCCACCCCCCAAAATGCGTGCAGCCAGCTCATGTGTTTCGCGCTGTAATTGCGCGCCACGAAATCGTTCAGCGCCGCGTCCACCGCGCCTGCGCCCAGCCCCAGCGGCACCGCCATCAGGCACAGCCACAGGTAGTTGGTGGTGAACGAATAGCCCAAAAGCGCCAGCGCCGTGGTCAGCACGCTCAGCGTAGTCAGCAGACCCGTACCCAGTTTTTTAATCAGTTTACCGGTCAGCAGGCTTGAGACGATCGTACCAGCTGTGACGATCATTGAAACCAGCCCCGCCCCTTCCAGGGGCAGCCCCATTTCGAACTGCATCAGTGGCCATGCCGCCCCCAGCATAGAATCCGGCAGCCCCAGGCTGATGAACGCAAGATAGATAACCAACAATAAAAGTGTCGCCATAAATCAAAAAACCTCAGGTTTCAATGAATAATAGTTACCAATAATAACGGATTTTGTTCATTCAGGTGAGAACCGGGTGAGGGTTACTTAGCTGATAGCTCATAGCTGATAGCGGTTTCGGTTTCCCACCGTTTCCGTAACCCAACGATCGTGGGGCGGGTCTGGAACCTGCCCGAACGGTGGCACACGGTCTCACATTCTTTTTTGTAGGGGAGACCTTCCATGGTCTCCCGGCAAGCGTAGCGCAGCCAAAGCCCTAAGCTGGAGGAGAGTCCTGGTCTCAGCAACCGCCTGTAAGGTCTCTACCACTAACGGCACACATACCTCATCCACCACTTCGTGGTCCCCCTTCTCCAGGGAGAAGGCAAAACTTCGGTGGTCGCCAACACTTACCACCCCCTCC
>DHCY01000015.1:564-23232 GCA_002399085.1 Anaerolineaceae bacterium UBA4890 | reverse complement strand
CCCTCCCCCAGGGGAGGGCTTAAATATTCGAACTGTCCGCAGGGAACGGCCGGTGTCCTTTCCGTACAGAGCATCGAGGCAAGGGGACTGGGAGCAGGGAACTGCAAAGACTTTCACCCCCCGAACTATGAACACCAACGTGTTCATAACAGACTGATGTGGGTTGAACCCACTCGGTCTAGTGCGCGGACCCTCCCCCAGGGGAGGGCTAAAAAATTCAGGCCGGTGTCAGTCCGTATAGAACATTACAGAACATTGCACACAAAGCCGGTCTTTCTCTGAATTTCTTTCCGGGTTTTTGGCTTAATTGCGGTATACTAAATCCTTGGTAAATCAAACAAATACTCTACCGGAGGAAAAAAAGTGGATCCTATTATTAATGCTGTTCTCAAACCCAAAAGCATCGCGGTGATCGGCGCGTCAACCAACCCCGATAAAATCGGGTATAAAGTGGTTTTAAACCTCAAGAATTGTGGTTACGAAAACCCTGTCTACCCCATCAACCCTGATGCCGAGGAGATTCTCGGTTACAAATGCTACGCCAGCATCAAAGACGTGCCCTACGTGGTGGACCTGGCTGTGGTCACCGTGCCTGCCAAGGTTGTCCCCACCGTCACGCGCGAAGCCGGCGAGAAGGGCGTGAAGGGGCTCAGCATTATCACCTCCGGTTTCTCTGAAGTCGGCGACCACGCTCTTGAAGAAGAAGTGGTGAGCATCGCCCGCGAATATGGCATGCGCGTTATCGGTCCGAACATTATCGGCACGCTCAGCAACAGTGATAAGATGAACGCCTCTTTCTACAACTATCTGCCATATGACGGCACGGCTGCCCTGGTTTCTCAAAGCGGCGCGCTGCTGATCGCCATGGCTGCTGCCACCTATACCCGCCGGGTTGGTTTTGACAAAATGATCTCGGTTGGAAACATGGCAGACCTCGACTTTGCCGACCTGATCACTTACCTTAACGAAGACGAAAACACTTCCTGTATCACGCTTTATATCGAAGGCATTGCCGACGGCGCAAAATTTATGGAAGCCGCCAGAAATTGCACCAAACCGATCATCGCGCTCAAAGCCGGCACTTCTGCCCACGGCGCAGCCGCAGCCGCGTCGCATACCGGTTCGCTGGCTGGCAGTGCCAAGGTTTATGAAGCAGCTTTTGAACAGTCGGGTGTTGCCCAGGCTGAAGACTTGAACGATATGTTTGATACCACCCTGGCGCTCTCACTGCAGCCCCCGATGAAAGGCGACAACCTGCTGATCGTCACCAACGGCGGCGGTGTTGGCGTTTTGGCAACCGACGCAGCCGAGAAATACGGTCTGCCCCTCAAATTTGCCCCCGAAGACGTGCAGACTGAACTGCGCAAGCACATGCCCTCCTTTGGTTCCGCCAAGAACCCGGTGGATATCACCGGCGGCGCTGGTTTGAAAGGCTATTACGAAGGCGTCAAGTATGCCTACGCGCACCCCTGGGTGGACGGCATGGTGGTGCTCTATTGCGAAACCTCGGTCACCAATCCGCAGGAAATCGCGGAAGCCATTTACAACGCTCAAAAAGAATCCGGTGTTTCTGGCAAACCTATAGCAGTCTCCTTCATTGGCGGCGAACGCTGTGAAGAAGCAACCGAATGGCTGATCGAACACGGCATCCCCACATACGATGCCCCCGACCTGGCTGTGAAGGCGCTGGCGTCTTTGCGCAAGCAGGACGAAATGCTGAAAACTTCGCACAACGCTCCCTACAAACCGAGCGATGTCGATAGCGCCAAAGCCCGCGAGATTATCGCCGGTGCCCGCGCCAAGGGTAGGGACGCTTTGACCGAAGTTGAAGCCAAGCACGTATTCAAAGCCTACGGTCTGCCCATCACCCCCACCGACCTGGCTCACAACGTGGAAGAAGCGATCGAGATGGCAGAAAAGATCGGCTACCCGGTTGTTATGAAGATCGTCTCCCCCGACATTCTGCACAAATCTGATGCCGGCGCGGTCAAAGTGAACATCAAGAACGAACAGGGTGTGCGCGATGCCTGGAAGACCATCATGGAAAACTCGCTTGCCTACAAGGCTGACGCTGAAATCGACGGTCTGGCAGTGCAGGAGATGGCTCCCTGGGCGACCGAAGTGATCGTTGGCTCGGTGAATGACGCCACCTTTGGTCCCACCCTGATGTTTGGTCTGGGCGGTATCTTTGTGGAAGTGATGAAGGATGTCACCTTCAAAGTGGCACCGATCGACGAAGCCACAGCGCTGGATATGCAATCCGAGATCAAGAGCGTCAAGATTTTGCAGGGTGCCCGAGGTGAGAGCCCCCGCGACCAGAAAGCCCTGGCAAACGTTTTGGCGCACTATTCCTACATGATCTACGACCTGCGCGATGAAATCGCCGAATCGGACGCCAACCCGGTCATCGTATACGAAGAGGGTCAGGGCGTGGCGGTGGTTGATGCCCGCATTATTTTGACCAAGAAGTAAGGTTTGAGGTGTGCTCGGTCAGGAGACCGGCACAATCAACTCCGAGATAGTAACAAGAGCCACTGTTTTGAGGTGTGCCCGGTCAGGAGACCGGCACAATCAACTCCGAAACAGTGGCTTTTTTGTTTGGGTTAGGCAAATAATTGTCATTGCGGCTGCAATGAATACAATTGAATTATTCTTCAAAGAGGCAGGCTAACATGCAAAACCCATCCGAATTTCATCTTTCCCAGGAAGTACTCGACTGGCTGCTCGATTCTGACCCCGCGCTGGAATGGCAGGTGCGCAAAAATTTGCTGTGCGCGCCAGCCAAAAATTACGAGGCGGTGCGCCGGCGCGTTGCTCACGAAGGTTGGGGCAAACAGGTGCTCGATGCTCAACAGGAAGACGGCAGCTGGGCAGGAGCTGCTTTCAACCAGGAGAAAACCTCAACATTTCATGCACTAACGCTGGTTTACCTGCTCGGAGTTGACCCGATGGACCCAAAGGTGCAGACTGCAGTAAAAAAAGTGCGCGAAAATGTGCGGTGGGCGGATGATCCCCGGTTTGCGGGAAATCCATATTTCGAAGGCGAAATCGAACCGTGCATCAATGGCGCAGTTGCGACCGCTGCCATTTATTTCAGACAGGATGTCAGCGTTATTATGCGCAAATTGCTCAAAGACCAAAAGGCAGACGGCGGCTGGAATTGTGACGAAGATTCTACAGTGAGCTCATTCAATTCCACCATCGATGTGCTGGAAGCACTGCTGGCATATGAACAGCATGTTGATGAAGATCAGAAAATAAAAGAAGCCCGGGAACGCGGTGAGGAATATCTGCTATCGCGGCATCTATTCAGGCGATTGAGCGGCGAAATTATTCCACGCGACAATTGGTACAGACCACTTGGCGGTCCTGCCTTCACTTCGCTGGGTTTTCCAACCTGGTGGCACTACGACATCCTGCGCGGGCTGGATTACTTCCGCAGAGCCGGGCGCTCGGACCCCCGGCAGCAGGAAGCACTGCAACTTTTACGTGAAAAGCAGCAGCCAGACGGTCGCTGGCTGATAGAAGTGGATTATGGCGGCGAGAAACTGGTCGATTTCGGCGAAATTGAAGGCGAACCGAGCAAGTGGCTCACCTATCAAGCGGCGCTGGTGCTCACGCCGGAAGCAGATAATCCGTTGGTCTGATGCTAATCAAAAATAGACGCTAAAGAGCGTTTATAATTATGTCTTATTGACTTAACGTCATTGAGTTCTTGGAGTTGAAAGGATGCTATGGTAAAAAAGAATTTCTTAGTGGATATGGACGGTGTATTGGTGCATGGCAAAAACATGGTGCCGGGGGCAGACAAATTTATCCAAAGCCTCCGGGACGACGATCGGAAATTTGCCATCCTGACCAACAATTCCAAGTACACTTCCCGTGACCTGGCACACATGCTGAACAAAGCCGGGTTGAAAATCGACGAAGATCTGCTTTTTACCTCAGCAATGGCAACCGCAGAATTCCTGGCAAATCAAAAACCGGGAGGTACGGCATTTGTGATCGGCGAGGTCGGGCTGACCTCTGCAATTCATAACGCTGGTTTTATCCAAACCTCGATCAATCCGGATTTTGTGGTTTTAGGCGAAACGTTTTCGTACAACCTGGATCAAATCACCAAAGCGACGCAATTAATCAGCAAAGGGGCACGCTTCATTGCGACCAACCCTGACCCAAGCGGACCATCGGAAAGTGGGATCGTCCCGGCAACTGGAGCGATGGCAGCCTTGATCGAAAAAGTAACTGGTAAATCGGCATTTTTTGTGGGTAAACCCAACCCGCTGATGATGCGCACAGCCCTTAATCATTATGATATGCACTCTGAAGAAACCTTCATGATTGGCGATCGCATGGATACTGACGTTCTTTCCGGGATTTCTGGTGGAATGGAAACGATATTGGTGCTGTCGGGCTCGACACGGCGTGAAGAGATCGACAAATATCCCTATCACCCCAAGTACGTGTTTGATTCTGTGGCAGATATTGACATTCATAGTCTTGGATAAGCGATGAAATTTACCCGCCGCGATTTCTTAAAATTCAGCCTGCTGGGGCTTGGCGCTTCGGCATTTAAAAGCCGGGATGAGGAAGCTTCTTCTGTAATCCATCCCAGGCTGATGCTGGTTGGGGAGAAAGACGGCGTGAGTATTCACAAGGAACCCGACGAAACCAGCGCAATCGTGTATCAGCGCCAATATAACGAGATCATCAACGTCTACGAAGAAGTGGTTGGACCGAACGGACCTGCCTGGAACCCGATCTGGTATCGCTGCTGGGGTGGCTATGTTTTCAGCGGACTGCTTTATGAGGTACGCTACGAATATCAGCCGCTTTCAAAACCAAAGCACCCAACCGGTCAGCTGGCAGAGATCACTGTACCTTACACCCGCTCTATGTATTACAGCTATGACGGCGGCTGGGAACCATTGTGGATGTATTACTACCACACTACACATTGGGTCACCGACGTGATCGAGGGTCCGGATAAACGAGCGTGGTATCGTATTGAAGATGAGTTGGGACGCACGAAGACAGCCATACCCTACGAGCATGCCCGCCTGATACCGGACGAAGAGTTTGATCCAATCAGTCCGGAAGTGCCGTTTGATCAGAAGCGGATCGACGTTTCTCTTCCACTTCAGAGACTGCAAGCATTTGAGGGTGACACAATGGTCTTTGAAACGAAAGTTTCAACAGGCTTCCCAACCGGCGAGGGAAAATATGCCATCAAGACCAAAATGCCATCCAAGCATATGGGCAACGCCATCCTGACCAGTAACATCAAAGAGCGGATCTGGATGGGCGTGCCCTGGACTTGCTTTTTTGAGATGAGCATGGGCATGGCAACACACGGGACGTTCTGGCATACCAATTTCGGCACACCGATGAGCGCTGGATGCATCAATTTGTCGCCTGAGAATGCCAAGTGGATTTACCGTTGGACAACTCCGATTGCGGAACCCCAGGATTGGTATAAGCACGGCTGGGGCACGATCATCAACGTACACAAATAATCAAACAAATTCCTGGAAAGCCTGGTTGCCGAGCATAATGCCACGGTGTGTCAGCACCAGGTGCTCGCCATCTGCCTGTGATTGCCATTCTGCCAGCCCGAACTGCAGAATTCTGGCGATTTCTTCTGAAAAAACGTCTCGCATCTCAGCCTGATGGCGGTTCCGGAATTCAGTTTCCGAGACACCTTCGTGGGTCATGCGCAAACCCAGAAGCATGCTCTCTTGCATGGCTGTGAACTCGTCGATGGCAATTTTCTCTTCCAGCGCTGGGGAGAAAGCCTGTTTCTCCTCGGGAGCCTCGCCCAGGGTGAAGAGATATTCGGCGATGGTGGGCACGTTTTGGACGCGTGTGTTGCCGACTTTTCCATGCGCTCCAGCTCCGAGCCCATAGTATTCCTGGTTTTTCCAGTAGACTTTGTTATGGCGCGATTCGTAGGCTGCACCCCAAGCCCAGCTGGAAATCTCGTATTGTTCGAAGCCGGCTCGCGGCAGGTAATCCATTGTCAGCTCAAACATATCGGCGACCAGGTCATCATCTGGCAGTTCAAGTTGAGCGGAAGCGACTTTCCTTTCAAAAGGCGTTCCCGGCTCGATAATCAACGAATAGAGCGAAAGATGTTGAACGCCACTTGAGGTCGCCTGTTCGAGGTTTTGCTCCCAGGCAGGCAAAGTCTGACCCGGCAGACCGAAAATCAGGTCGAGGCTAATATTGTTAAAACCAGCAGTCTGGGCTTCAATGATGCTTTCGCAGGCTTGAGCGGCAGAATGGATGCGACCCAGGGTTTTCAAATCTGCATCGAAGAAAGATTGAATCCCCAGGCTGAGGCGGTTGACCCCCAAATGGTGGAGGGCTTTCAAAGACTCCAAGGTGACCGTACCTGGGTTGGCTTCGAGGGTAATTTCGGCATCCTGGTTTATCCCTATGAGAGCATCAATTGTTTCGAGTAAGTCTCCAACCTGCCCGGGCTTGAGAAGTGAGGGAGTACCGCCGCCAAAATAGACAGAATCGGCATGTTCTGCGCCAGGCAGAACTAAAAGCATCTCTTTTTTCAAGCCATCCAGGTAAAACGGAATGAAATGTGACATGCCAGCATACGTGATAAAATCACAATATTGACATCTTTGAACACAAAATGGAAAGTGAATGTAAACTGCTGTCATCGCATGAATTTTACCAACACACAGCAGGTATAGTTAGCAATGAATAAACAGATAAAAAATGACCAACCCAAGCCTTTGGGAAATAAAAGCCGAAATTGCCCCGTTTGTGGGACCAAACTCTCAGAAAATGCACGCAGGTGCCTGGTTTGTGGTACCGACCTTTCCACCGAACCATCGTCCCCCAAAGCGAGGAAAACCAGCGATAAAATTGATTCCAAGCGCATCCCTGAAGTCAAACTGAATCTGATCGCCCTGATTGCGATCATTGTCGTCATCCTGGTTTTAATTGCTTTACTGGTGTACTTCATCTTAATCACTGGTCAGGCTCCAGCAGAAGGTACAGAAAATCCGGATGCGACGGTAACGGTGACGCCTACATTGACCGCAACACTGAGCAACACAGCCACAATGACGCCGTTGCCAACCTGGACGCCTTTGCCGCCGATCGAATATACGGTTAAAGACAATGAGACCTGTTTGGATATCGCCCTGCAATTCAACACCTCCGTACAGAGCATCATCCTGGCGAACAACCTGAACACAGCCTGCCTGATCAGTCCGGGAATTGTTTTACAGGTTCCCCAGCCAACGTTGACACCTTCACCGGTACCGACAGCCACACCCGAAGCCTTTATATCCGATGTTGAAATGTGCACCCATACCGATACCATCATCGTGGATGCAGGTATGACGCTGAGTTCGATTGCGGCGAATTACAACGTTTCGATGTCGGACATCCGCATTTATAACAACCTGCCTAATGACATTGTCAGGCAGGGTGATCGTTTAATCATCCCCTTGTGTGACAGGCTGCCAACCGCTGGACCGACGCTGACGCCCACGCCATTACCCCCCTACCCGGCTCCCAACCCGCTGCTGCCGCGATCTGGTGCTGCTTTTACAGCGACTGATGAAGCTGTGACGCTGCAATGGGCTTCGGTTGCTTCGCTCTTCCCGGGCGAGGTGTACCGGGTGGTGGTGCAGGACCTGACCTCGGTTGAGGAGAAGATTTTGGTTGATTATGTCAGTGACACCAAGTACATTTTGCCTGCAAGCTTCAGACCGGTAGACACCACTCCGCACATTATCCAGTGGAGTGTTTCGGTGGCACGGCAGATCAACACAGACCCTAACAATCCGATTTATGAAGAAGCAGGAGCAATCAGTGCGTTCCGGGTATTCAGTTGGGTCGGCAGCGGCATCCCGCCAACGGCTACACCGTAGGTTTACTCAATGGAAAAACAAAAAGCGAGCAAAGCTCGCTTTTTGTTTAATTGTCAGATTCAGGTTCTAAACCGTTGCCAGGTATTTCGTTGCTGAAATGGCGGCGGCGGCACCCATACCAGCGGAAGTGACCACCTGGCGGTACAACGGGTCAGCGATCTCGCCTGCCGCGAAGACACCCTTGACACTGGTTTCCATGTGCTCATCGATCTCGATCGTCCCGTGTTCGGTCAATTTGACTTGCCCCTCAAGCACACCAGTATTGGGAATGTGCCCAATCGAAACAAATAGTCCATCGGTTGGAACAGTTTGTTCCTGACCGGTTTTCAGGTCTTCAATCCGAAGGTGGGTGATGGTGTTTTCACCAATCACTTCATTGACTACCGTGTTCCAAAGAAAATGGATTTTTGGGTTTTCCCGTGCACGTTTTTCAAGAATCGCTCCAGCTCTGAGCTGATCCCGGCGGTGGATAATGGTTATACTACGCGCAAATCGACTCAAAAACAAGGACTCTTCCAGAGCAGAATCGCCGCCGCCCACCATATGGATATTTTTATCCTTGTAGAAGGCTCCATCACAGGTTGCACAGTATGAGACGCCCCTACCAGTGAACTCGCGCTCCCCCGGGATACCCAATTTGCGTGCGTCGGCGCCCATTGAAATGATCAGACTATCGGCGGTGTAGTTACCTCCACCAAGACAAACCTTAAAAGGACGTTGCTGCAGATCGACACACTGTACCATATCATAAATAATTTCAGCACCAAAGCGTTTTGCCTGTTCATCAAGGCGCTCCCCCAATTCATTGCCGGCAACTCCTTCAGGAAAGCCAGGATAATTTTCGATGCAGTGGGTTTGTGAAGCCTGCCCGTAAAGTGTCATACCTGTGACGAGCAAGGGTTTCAAATCTGCGCGGGCAGCATAAAGTGCAGCGGTGAATCCTGCCGGACCTCCACCTAAGATCATGACCTGCCGGTGTTCAACAATTTCCATCATTAATATACCTTCCTATTGAATATATACAGAGATTGTACATCATTTGTATATCCATTTCCGAACAAATGTACAGGTTTAATGGGGTTCATATTGACAATCCTAACATAAAAAACGAACAAATCGCATATAATCAACTGACCATTCTGAGAAAAAGGAATAATATGAGCAAATCTGAACAAGCTATCCAATATTTCCGTGACAACCAAAAACTGATGACCGGGTCTTATTTAGACCTGGTCCGCATCCCTTCCATTTCGACCGATCCTGACCATAAGGCTGACATGGTAAAGGCTGCTCAGTTCCTCGCTTCCACGCTCGCAGACCTTGGATTTGACCGGGTCGAAATCTTCGAAACCAAAATGCACCCGATTATGTTCGCAGAGAAGAAGTCGGGTAACCCAAACGCAAAAACCCTGCTTATTTATGGTCATTATGACGTGCAACCGGTTGATCCACTGGATGAGTGGAAAAGTGATCCCTTTGAGCCTGAGTTTCGCGGAGAATACCTTTATGCCCGCGGCGCCTCGGATATGAAGGGACAGGTGATGGCAAGCATAATCGCCCTGGATAGCGTGCTAAAGACCACAAACCTACCGATTAATATCAAGTATCTGCTCGAAGGAGAGGAGGAAATTGGCTCACCTTCCCTGGAAGGTTTTATCGCTGACCATACTGACCTGCTGAGTTGTGACATGATCCTCAATCCGGATGCTGGAATGGTTGGGAAAGACCAGCCAACCCTGGTTTACGGGCTTAGAGGCATGACCTATTTCGAAGTGAGGGTGGACGGTCCCAAGGCGGATCTTCATTCAGGGTTGTGGGGCGGCAATGTTGCCAACCCTGCCATTGTACTCTCCGAAATAATTGCGAAATTGCACAACCCGGATGGCTCGGTTGCCATTCACGGCTTTTATGACCGGGTAGCTCCTCTAAACGATGAAGAACGTGAGCAAATTGCAGCGAACCAGACCAATGAGCAGGTGTTCCTGGAGGTAACCGGCTCGCCTGCACTTTACGGTGAGGCAGGTTACACTCCGCTGGAACGCCAGGGAGCACGACCAACCCTGGATGTGAATGGTTTCTATTCCGGTTTCATTGGTGAAGGTGCAAAAACGATCATCCCGGCGTATGCCAAAGCCAAAATATCCTGCCGCCTGGTGCCAAACCAGGATCCTGTGGAAATATTCGAACTGGCTAAGAAATATATTCTTTCGATCGCCCCAGATACCGTCCGCATCAAGGTTTTCCTGCACAGTGCTGGACCGGCTTACCTGGCAAACGATGCTCCAGGCGCACAGAACCTTGTGGACGCCTTGAGCGAGGTCTGGCAGACCCCGGTCACTTTCAAACGTGAAGGCGGCAGTATTCCGGTAGCGACCGTTATGCAGCGGGAACTGGGCGTCAAATCGCTCCTGACAGGTTTTGGGTTGCCCGATGATGCCATCCATTCACCGAATGAGCGGATGCACTTCCCCAGCTGGCTGAAGGGAATCGAAGCACTGATCCGTTTCTATCTCAGCTTTGGTGAGGATTAAGCATGCCTTCTGATAAAACTCTGCGCCTGCCGTCGTATGGCGGTCAGGCGGTAATGGAAGGTGTGCTCATGCGGGGGAGGCGGAATGTCGCCATGGCTGTGCGTACACCTTCCGGCGAAATTGAGACTTACCAGGAGGAACTGCCCAACCTCTATCGTTCCAAGTGGATGAAAATTCCATTTATCCGCGGGATCATCGGTCTGTGGGATTCGTTGAACCTGGGGACACGGCTTCTGATGAAATCTGCCAATATGTCATCCGGAGAAGATGAGCAAATCGAGGGAGCCGCGTTGACAGGGACAGTGGTGGTCTCGCTATTATTGGGCGTCGGCATCTTTTTTTTACTGCCTGCCTTCCTGGCAGGGCTGGCGCAAAAATACCTGGGCATTACCTCTTGGTGGAGCAACCTGCTGGAAGGTGTGTTTCGACTGCTGATCCTGGTAATCTACCTGGCAGCGATGGGGCGGGTTCCCGAAATCCAGAGGGTTTTCGCCTATCACGGCGCTGAGCACAAAACCATTAATGCTTTCGAATCCGGTACCGATTTAACGCCTGAAGCAGTTGCCCGGCAGACCCTGGTTCACCCACGCTGCGGCACGTCGTTCATTTTGACGCTGGTTTTGCTTTCTGTGCTAATTTTCTCATTGCTTGGTCCGCTGCCACTCCACTGGCGGTTGATCTCGCGGGTCTTGATGCTGCCGCTGATATCCGGCATCGCCTATGAATACATTCGGTTTGCCGCCAACTGGATGGACAAATCTGCCTTGGTACGCTGGCTGGTCAAACCAAACCTGTGGCTGCAGAAACTGACTACGCGTGAGCCTTCAGAAGACATGCTGGAAGTGTCGATCAAAGCTTTCAACATGATGCTCGAGGCTGAAAACAACCCCGCAGAGGTATGAAAGGCTGGAAGTTGTTCGTCGCTGGCATCCTGCTTGGGTTGTTACTGAGCGGGTTGTTCAGGCTGGTCAGGATTCCGGACAATGCACAAAGCTTTACCCTGGTCACAACGACACCGGACCTGACACCCAAACCAAGCCCCACTCTCAGCCAGATCAAGGTGCACGTGGCTGGAGAGGTCAAAGTGCCAGGAGTGTACACGCTGCCCGACGGAGCGACAATTCAGGACGCAATTGAGGTCGCCCAGGGTCCAACGCAAAAAGCCCGGGCAGATTTGCTGAACCTGGCGGCGCCATTGACGGACGGGCAGCGCATCTACATTCCTTCTGCTGAGGATGCGCAATCTGCCCAGGAAAACAACGAACGGAGTCTGGAGATCAACATCGGAAGCCTGGTGAATATCAATACTGCCAGCAAGGAAGAACTGGAGAGCCTGCCCGGGATTGGAAACGTGCGGGCAGAGGCGATTATTGCCTATCGTACTCAAAATGGTTACTTTTTAGCCATCGAAGACTTGATGAAAGTCGATGGCATTGGTCAGGCGACTTTCGAAGCCTTGAAACATTTGATCACTATCTCGCCATAAATGCGAAGAAATCTACAACAGGTATAATAAAACCATGGATTTTCATAAAATGCTACAGGATGATCTGGCAAGCGCCATGAAAGCCGGAAACGATACCAAAAAATGGGTTATTCGGATGCTCAAATCCGCGGTACAACTGGCTGAAGTGAGCAAGATGCAGCCGCTGACCGAAGATGAATTTCTATCAACTGTTCAGAAAGAGATCAAGACGCGTAACGAAGCCCTGGCAGATGCGCAGAAGGCAAACCGGCAGGACCTGATTGATGCTGCACTTGCAGAAATTGAGGTGCTGAAAACTTACCTGCCTGCCCAACTTGGCGAGGAAGAACTGACTGAAATCGTCAGACAGACTATCACAGAAGTTAGCGCGAACTCCCTTAAGGATATGGGTAATGTGATGAAAGCTTTGCTGCCCAAACTGCAAGGCAGGGCGACCAACTCAGACGCCAGTCGGATTGTAAAAGAGGAGCTGAATAAGGCGTAAGCCATGACAAACCAGGTGCCAAAAAAGGAAAAACGCGGTGCCACTGAGGGTGCCATCAAAGTGATCATCTTGATCGCAACCTGCGCGCTTGCCTTTGGCGCCCTGGTAATGCCCGATTTGCTGAACCAGCAGACGCAGATGGTGGCTGTGGGTGAAGTGTCTTCGCAAGAAATCCTGGCACCATATTCTGTGACCTTTGAATCACGCGTGCTCACAGATGCTGCCCGTGAGACTGCTGCTGCTGCCGTTCAAGCGGTCTATTTACCTCCCGACCCTGATATTGCCCGGGCTCAGTTGGAAAAACTAGGCAACGCGCTCTATTTCATCACCACGGTAAAAAACGATAGCTTCTCCACACCCGTTCAGAAGGTACAGGACCTGAAGTCACTGGATGATCTGCGACTAACGGATGCTGAATACATTGACTTAATCGAATTGGATGAACAACAATGGCAGGCGATAGGCAAGGAAGCCAGCCGGCTGCTCGAAGTGGTTTTAAGGGAAAGCATTCGCAACAATCAATTGGGAACAGTCAAAAGCAATCTACCTGCATCGGTTGATTATTCCTTTCCAAGCGAACAAACCAAGATGATCATCTCGATCGTTTCGCCATATATCGTTCCCACCAGTCTCTTCAGCGAAGAACAAACCCAGGCTGCCCGCGAGCAGGCTCGCGAGGATGTCGAGCCGATCACGCGCCAAATTATGGCAGGTGAGGTTTTGATCAGGCGCGGTGAAATCGTTTCACAGGGTGACCTTGAATCGCTTAACGCTTTTGGTTTAGGGGAACCCACCGATAGAGCTGCCATTTTACTCAGTAATGGTGCCATTGTTGTGGTTGCAGGTCTGGTGGTCTTCCTTTATTACCGCAGAAACAGGAAACAGACCTTCAATCAAATTAAGTCAATACTGATGATTGCTCTCTTCTTCCTGATCTTCCTGTATCTGGCAAAATTCCTGGTAATGGATCGCACCATTTTGCCCTATTTGTTCCCGATTGCGGCTTTTGGTTTGACGCTGGCAATTGTATTCAACCTTGAATTTGGCATTTTTATGACGCTCATAATGGTTTCGCTGACGGTTTTCGGTCATACCCGCAGCACTGAACTGGCGGTATTTTACCTGCTTCCAACCATCGCCGGCATGCTGGTGCTTGGCAGAGGGCGCCGGGTGAGCGCATTTCTCTTTTCGAGCGTGGTGATTGGATTTTTTTCTGCGGTGGTTATCGTCGCATTTCGTCTGGGAGATACCAATACTGATTGGATCGGTATTGCCACCCTGATCGGTGCCGGGCTTTTTAACGGTGTCGCTTCCGGCACATTTGCCTTGTTATTACAAAATATCCTTGCCTTCGTCCTGGACGAACCCACCGCCCTCCAGTTGATGGATATTTCACGTCCAGATCACCCACTGCTTCAGCATATCCTGACGAACGCACCAGGTACCTATCAGCATTCCTTGCAAGTTTCCAACCTGGCAGAACAGGCTGCCGATGCGATTGGCGCCGACAGGCTGCTGGTTCGCGTTGGCGCGCTGTATCACGATGCGGGCAAAGCTGAAAACCCAACCTTCTTCGTCGAAAACCAGGTAAGAGATAAGGTCGACTCACATGACAACGAGGATCCGACCGTTGCAGCATCAACCATTATTCGGCATGTCAACGATGGCGTTGCCCTGGCAAAAAAGTATCGTTTGCCCTCGCGTGTCATTGATTTTATGCGTGAGCACCATGGTTCCAATATCACCCGCTATCAATACAACCAGGCTCTACAGTTGGTAGAAGGCGATGAAGATGTGGATATCAAAGATTTTGTTTATCCCGGACCTTCCCCTCGCTCGAAAGAGACCGCATTGCTCATGCTGGCTGATGGTACCGAAGCGCGGGCGCGCGCAAACACTCCAAGAAGCGATGACGAAATCCTGGAGGTTATTGACAGCGTTTTTGAGGTGGTCCAGGGGAGCGGTCAGCTGGACAATACTGATCTGACACTAAGGGACCTGCAGACAATCAAGCGCTCCTTCTTTAATACGCTGAAGCAATCGTACCATCCGCGAATCAAGTACCCTGAAACGCCAAAAAAGGCAGCAAAAAGCTCCGCGACTGAAGTTTCGCAATCGTCATCGTCTTCGTGAGACTAAGTTGAGTTCACAGCTATGTTAAATCTGATTCTTCCAAAATCTTACGCCAGAGAAATTGATCAGAAACGGCTGGCAACTGCTTTTCGGGAAGGCTTGCGCGAACTGGGGCTGGCAAAAAACTCTTCGCTAACGCTGCGTATCACCAATAATCGTCTGATCAGACAATTCAACCGTGCCTGGCGAGGAGAAAACTCTGCCACCGATGTGTTGTCTTTTGAAAACGCGTTTACCGACCCCGAAACCGGCGAAGAATATCTTGGCGATCTTGTGATCTCGTTCGAGAAAGCCCGCCAGCAAGCCCGGGTGGGTGGTCATGCCGTCCAAGCGGAAATTGAACTGCTTTTTGTGCACGGCTTGCTGCATTTGGCTGGTTATGACCATGACCAAAAAGAGGAATGGGCAGAGATGACCAGGGTGCAGGATCAGATTCTCAGGAAAATCGGCAATCCTCTCCAAGGCGGGATTCAGTACAACGAATAGGAAGAATATTGGCGGGTTCACCCACAACATAACCTTCGCTATTGCGTTAAAATCCTTCGCTTTGTTCAGGATGACCTTCTTTCACGAGTGACTGCAATTCATTCTCCCAGTTTATCTGAACACTCTGGTACAATCCCTTCATCTACGGCATCGCTCAGAACTTCCAGATTTGAGCTATGAATTTGTTTTTAAACCGAATAAAAGGAGAGAGTAATTTACTATGCATAAAGATTTTCTGGACATCATCGACTATACCCCCGCAGAGCTGCAAGAACTTCTTGACCTCGCAATTCGACTGAAGAAAGAGTACTTCGCCGGCGGCAACGAACCCGTTCTCAAAGGCAAAGTTCTCGCAATGATTTTCCAAAAGCCATCATTACGCACACGTGTCAGCTTTGATATGGGCATGCGCCATCTTGGCGGTGACGCGCTCTATCTTTCACCAAATGAAATCGGGTTGGGAAAGCGCGAATCCATCGCTGATATTGCCCGCGTGCTTGATGGCATGGTTCATGGCATCATGGCAAGGGTTTTTGAACACGAACATATCCTGGAACTTGCTCGCTGGACAACAATCCCAGTCATCAACGGTCTCAGCGACTACAGTCACCCCTGCCAGGCACTTGCCGATGTGCTGACAATTTACGAAGAGTTCGGTCAGATCAAGGATGTCAATATCACCTATGTTGGTGATGGCAACAACGTCGCTGTCTCGTTGATGCAAATCGCAGCCAAACTTGGAGCGAATTTTACCATCGCCAATCCTGAAGGCTACGACATGCCAGCATCGGCAATTGAAACCATCAAACCCTATGCTGAAGCCAGCGGCAGCAAGTTGACCTTCCTGCGCGACCCGCACGAAGCCGTAAAGAATTCCAAAGTGATTTACACCGACACCTGGACCAGCATGGGTCAGGAAGAAGAATCCGCAAAGCGCGAGAAGGTATTCCCTCCCTACCAGATCAATGCTGCCCTGGTCGCTGAAGCCGATCCGGATGCGATCGTTTTGCATTGTTTGCCAGCCCATCGTGGTCAGGAAATTACCGATGAAGTTGCCGATGGACCTCAATCCAGGCTGTTCCCGGAAGCACACAATCGGCTGCATGCACAAAAAGCTGTCTTATACACACTATTAGGAAAATAATTATTGAAAACACAGGATTATATCGATTTAGAATGGAAGTACGGAGCTCACAACTACAAGCCCCTCGATGTAGTCCTGTGTGACGGCAAAGGCGCTTGGGTGGAAGACGTAGAAGGTAAACGTTACCTGGATTGCCTGAGCGCCTATTCAGCCGTCAACCAGGGACATTGCCACCCGCATATCGTCAAGGCAACCGTCGACCAGGCTCAAAGAATTGGCTTGACCTCACGCGCATTCCGCAACGATAAGTTGCCACTTTTCTACAAAAAACTGGTCGATCTGACCGGCTACGAGATGGTTCTACCGATGAATACTGGCGCTGAAGCCGTGGAAACCGCCATCAAGGTTGCCCGCAAGTGGGCTTATGTGGTCAAGGGCGTTCCGATGTACGATGCTGAAATCATCGTGGCTGAAGGCAACTTCCATGGTCGCACGACAACCATTGTTTCCTTTTCGACTAAATCTTTTTACAAGGAAATGTTTGGTCCCTTCACACCTGGTTTCAAAGCGGTACCTTTTGGTGACACTGAAGCGATCAAAGCCGCCATCACCCCCAACACGGCTGCTGTATTGCTGGAGCCCATCCAGGGGGAAAATGGCGTAATCATGCCGCCTGATGGATACCTGAAAGAAGTGGCTGAATACTGCAGGGAACAGAATGTACTCTTCATCGCCGACGAAATCCAGACAGGTCTTTGCCGGACTGGCAAGTGGTTTGCCTGCCAGTATGAGGACGTTCACCCTGACATCACCATTATTGGCAAGGCACTTTCCGGTGGAATGTACCCTGTGTCAGCTGTTTTGGCTGATGAGAACATCCTGGGTCTGTTTACGCCAGGAGAGCACGGCTCCACCTTTGGCGGCAGCCCAATGGCTGCAGCGATTGGGATTGCTGCGCTGGAAGTTTTGGATGAAGAAAACCTGGCAGAACGCGCCGCGGAACTAGGCGAGTATTTTATGCGTGAACTGCGCAAGATCAATTCAAAGGTTATTAAGGAAGTGCGCGGGCGCGGCATGCTGATCGGTGTTGAGCTGTACCCCGAAGCTGGTGGTGCCCGCCGTTATTGTGAAATGCTGCAGACTGAAGGTATTTTGGCGAAAGAGACTCACGACAACGTGATTCGCTTCGCTCCGCCGCTGGTTATCGAAAAATCCGACCTGGATTGGGCGCTGACCAAAATTGCCGCTGTATTAAAAAAATAAAGATAAGGTGAAACTATGACCAGGTTTGCCAAGATTGTCGCCACGCTGGGTCCTGCCAGCTCTGATGAGAAAACGCTTACAGAGATGGTTCAGGCGGGGCTTGATGTTGCCCGATTGAATTTTTCTCATGGAGAACACACAAGCCATGCAGCATTGGTGGAGCTGATTCGCCAGGTTTCGAATAAAGTTGGCAAGCCGGTCACCATATTGATGGACCTGCAAGGTCCAAAATTGAGGGTTGGCAATCTTGGAAAAGATGGTCTGACGCTCAAATCCGGGCAAGAAGTCGCACTTAGCTCCTTCGAAGACCCAGAGGATCTGCCCGATGACGTCACTTTCATTCCTTTCGATGTTCCCAAGCTGCACGAAGCGCTCAAGCCGGGCAACCACATCCTGCTCGATGACGGGCAACTGGAGTTTGAAGTAACCCGGATGGATGGCAAGAATATTTTTGCCAAAGTCCTGTTGGGCGGGAAGTTGAAATCGCATAAAGGCGTCAATCTACCTGGCTCGAACCTCGATATTCCAATATTGACGCCAAAAGATCTCGAGGATCTGGAGTTTGGTCTGGGGCTCGGCGTCGATTTGGTGGCAATATCATTCGTGAAAACCGCTGATGACATCCGCATGGTCAAAGATACAATGCGCTCGATGACGGACAGCGAGTGGCTACCTCCGATCGTCGCCAAACTGGAACGCCCTGAAGCAATTCAGAATTTGGACTCGATCATCAAGGTTACTGATGGAGTCATGGTTGCACGCGGAGACTTGGGGGTCGAAATGTCGCCGGCAATTGTGCCGTCAGTGCAGAAATCGATTATCAAGACTGCCAACCTGAACGGCAAGTTCGTGATTACCGCCACGCAAATGTTGGAATCGATGATCAATAATCCGCGCCCCACCCGCGCCGAAGCTGCTGATGTCGCAAACGCCATTTTTGACGGTACGGATGCTGTGATGCTCTCTGCAGAATCAGCCGCTGGCAAGTACCCCGTACAGGCAATAAAAATGATGGATACCATCATACGGCAGTCTGAATTGCACCTCGACGAGTGGGGGCATATAGACACTTTGGATAACCAGAATTACAACGATGATGTTGTGACAATTTCGAGGGCAACCAAGGTGATGGTGCAGGACCAGGATGTCAAGGCGATCATCGTATTCACCATGTCGGGGATGTCTGCGATGTGGATGAGCAAAGCCAAACCGACCGTGCCGATTTATGCATTTACACCCAGGCTCACTTCATACCGTTGGTTGGGGATTTGCCGGGGTGTCATACCGCTGCGGGTGCCGCATGCCGACACGCTTGAGACAATGATCACGCATGTTGAAACCGCTATCAGCGCCGCAACCGACCTGTGCAAGGGTGACCAGGTGGTGGTGGTGAGCGGCTTCCCGGTTGGGGCTTTCTCGGCACCGAATTTGGCGTTGTTGTATACGATCAGGGGATGACGATCGGCAGAACGTAGGGGCGAGTCTTAGACCCGCCCTTTCAAACAATCAATTGTATTAATACAGTGAGCGGTTGATCTCCGTCAGCATATTTTTGGTTGGGCGCAGACGGTCGCTGCTAATGCGGTTCAGCGGTTCTTCGGGCAGGTCATACAACTCCTGTATGGTCGCAGTCGCTTCCGAAAAGTAGATAAGCCCGGTGGCAAAATACTTATTCTTATAAGACTCAGTCAGCAAATCCAGGGCAGCGCTGCGATCAGTGGGGTCATAATCTTTTTCGATCTTTTTCAAGACCATGTAAGTGCCGTCTTGCATTTTGATCTCGCGGTAAGTTCCCGGTTCAAAATCGGCTGCATCCAGATCTTCCTTGTTGCTGAAATGCTTGAAATCGTGCAAGGGAGCCTCGTTGTCGCGACCCCAGGTGTACGACTGCAGGGCGTCATCTTTGTTATTAAAGGTGACACAAGGACTGATCACATCGATGATGGCGATACCGCGTTGCGAGATGGCAGCCTTGATCAGTTCTTTCAATTGCTTTGCATCTCCAGAGTAAGCCCTGGCGACAAAAGTTGCTCCGCTGATGAGCGCTTCCATACACATATCCAGCGGAGGGAGCATATTCACGCCCTGGTGTTTCAAGACCAAACCCAGATCGGATGTCGCTGAAAACTGACCTTTGGTGAGCCCATAACAGCCATTGTTTTCGATAATGTAAGTCATTGGCACGTTGCGGCGGATAACATGCTTGAAGTGCCCCATGCCAATGCTGGCAGTGTCGCCATCACCAGAAAAACCAAGGATGTGGATGGAGGCATCGGCAAAACAGGCACCGGTTGCGAGAGTGGGCATACGCCCGTGCAAACCATTAAAGCCAAAGGAACGGTTCAGGAAGTAGTTTGGGCTCTTGCTGGAACAGCCAATGCCGCTGATTTTTACATAGCGCTCTGGCGGAAGACCCAGCTCCCAGACTGCATTTTGCACCTGGGCTGAGATGGCGTTATGTCCACAGCCCGGACAAAGGGTGGAAGGTGCGCCCTTGTAATCACCCAGTGCCAAACCACACAGATTCAGATCGACAGTTCTTGCTTCAGTTTCCACGTTTTCCTTCCTTGCGTTCCATATTGATGATACTTTCCACAGCCCATTTCGCGGTCATCGGCATGCCACCTATATCGGATAACGAAATCAATTTTTGGGAGTATTCAGAGATTTCCAATTTCAGGATCTCACACAACTGACCATCCCGGTTCAGTTCCAACACGTAGTTGCGGGAATGACTGGCGATAAATTCGCGAACCGCCGGGTTGGTTGGCAAAGCGCGGATGCGCATGTAGTCCACCGGTATACCCATTTCAGCCAAGATATCCTGGGTCTCACGCAAAGCATCCTCGGTAGAGCCCATGCCAATAATGCCAATTTCCACCTCTTCGCTCTTTGATCGTCTAAAGACCGGGGCAGGAAGGAGCGGGACTGCGACTTGAAGTTTCTTTTCAATCCGCAGCAGCATGCGGGACCAGTTCTCGGGGTCTTCGCTGTAACGACCATATTCGTTGTGCCCGGTGCCGCGTGTAAAGTAGGCTGCCTTGGGGCTCTGATTGCCCATCACGGTGCGATATGGGATGCCATCGCCTTCGATGTCTTTGTAGCGTCCCCAGTCTTTGAACTCTTCAAGCTCTTCTTCCCAAATTATGCGACCACGGTCAATTGGTTGGTCAGGGTAGACAAATTTCTTCGTGATCCATTGGTTCATGCCCAGGTCGAGGTCAGAAAGAACAAAAATTGGAGTCTGGAACCTTTCTGCCAGGTCCAGCGAACGCCAACCAAATTCGAAACATTCGGTAACCGTACCGGGTATGAGGATAATATGGCTGGTATCACCATGACCGAGGTAATAATGCATTGAGAGATCGCCCTGGGCAGTTCGCGTGGGCAAACCGGTGCTCGGACCAACTCGCTGGACATTCCAAACCACTACAGGAGTCTCGGTAAAATACGCCAGACCGATGTTTTCAGTCATCAGGCTGATACCAGGACCAGAAGTAGCGGTCATCGAACGCAACCCGCCCCAACCAGCACCAACGGCAGCGCCGATGGCAGCCAGTTCGTCTTCCACTTGCAGAATTACGCACGTTTTCTTGCCGGTGACAGGGTCGATTCGCAGTAAATCTACCTGGTCGATCATCGCTTCCACCAGGCTGGTTGCAGGGGTGATCGGATACCAGGAACAGAATTGGACGCCGCCAAACAATGAACCCAGCCCTCCAGCGTTATTGCCATCGGTGAGAATGTAATCGGTTAAAGGAGGGAGGCGTTTGACGAAAAACCGATCCTTTTTCACGAGGTTTTCAGCAGCATATACGAAGCCATTTTTCACCATCGAAAAGTTGGATTCGGCAACTGTAGGTTTTGAGGAGAAGTGGCTGTAAATTGTGGAGTTTAATGCTTCGAGGGGAATTCCTAACACCTGGCTGACAATACCCACAAAGAGCATGTTTTCCATGAAAGCCTGCAATTTGCGGGGAACTTCAGCATTTTTCATCAGGTCCTTGATCGGCATCGGGTAATAGATCAAGTCTTCCCGAGGCGTGTCAGGCATTTTAAGGTGGTCTGCATAGAAAACAACACCGCCTTTTGGCAGGTATTCCATATCTTTTTCAAAAGTTGCCTGGTTCATAGCGACGACGATATCATCGTGCAGTTGCCGCCCGGTATGCCCTTTTTCTGACGCCCTGATCACGAACCATGTGGGCAATCCCTTGATATTGGATGGGAAAATGTTCTTCCCTGATGTCGGGATTCCCAGATGGAAAAGAGTGCGGTACAAGATATTGTTGGCAGTCGCGCTGCCCGATCCATTGACCGTACAAATGGTGATGCAAAACTCATTGACGATCGGTTCGTCCCCTTCGTAAGAAATTTTACTAGCCTCAATCATTAAAGATTCTCTCCTTTACTCAAATCTCTGTTTAAGTTCAGCTTTTTTTTGTATTTTAAGTATTTCGAAATGGGTCATTAAGGCTTGATAACCCAGGTCGTATTCTTTGGTTGCAATTGCTTGCTGAATTTTACGATGATATGTCCAAATATTCAGAAGATCGGTTTTATCAGTCAGGATGCTTTTGCCAGTCTCTTCATTGATGTTCCAATAGGATTCCAGGATGCTGTTCAGAAAGTTGTTGTTGAGTGGTCGGTAAATGGAAAGATGAAATTCTTTGTGCTCTTCAACCGGAATAATCACTGGTCGACTCTCGATCTTCATAAAGGCACTTTCAACGATCTCGGCAAGGTAAGCAACATCTTTTTTGGTAAGATTGCCCAAAGCTTCCTGCCAATAGGATAATTCGAGGTGTTGGCGAACCGAGAGCAGATCCCAAATAATATCGGGCTGCAACTCGAGTCCAAAGCGATATGCGAGGCAGATTGCCGGAGCGGCAGAAAAGGTGGAAGTCTGGATGCCAGTTTTGGTTTTGACTTCAACGAGCTCAAGCTGCCGGGCGACTTCAAGCTGCTCGCGAACTGATGAGGTGCTGAGCCCGAGGTCATTACTTAATTGTGCAATACTGGGAATGCTTTTCCCCTCTTTAGCATTCGATGCCAAATACGACAGAAGCGCAAGGTTAGAGTTTTTCATCGCATTAATCTGATTAATAATATTAATCAAGCGTTCACATTATAAGCCCACCCCAAACAAGCGTCAAGGAGATCGGCGGTGAAGTAGTAACGGTTTTTAAAGGGCTGTCATTTTGAACGAAGTGAAGAATATTCACAGGAGTTACTCTTAGATCCTTCGCAGCAAAGGCTCAGGATGACAAACCGTGGACGGTTGTCATTCTGTACGGTTG
>DHCY01000015.1:0-304 GCA_002399085.1 Anaerolineaceae bacterium UBA4890 | reverse complement strand
CATTCTGTACGGTTGTCATTCTGAACGAAGTGAAGAATCTTAAAAGGAATTACTCTAAGATCCTTCGCAACAAAAGCTCAGGATGACAGCCGTAAGGGGTTTCTCAAAGATCCTTCGCGACAAAGGCTCAGGATGACAGCAGGCAAGATCCTTCGCGACAAAGGTTCAGGATGACAGCAGGCAAGATCCTTCGCAGCAAAGGCTCAGGATGACAAACCGTGGATGGTGGCCATGCTGCCTGTCTTCGAGAGAGTTTTACCTCAGTTAATTCTTCACCTCATCCACCACTTCGTGGTCCCCCCTC
>DHCY01000006.1 GCA_002399085.1 Anaerolineaceae bacterium UBA4890 | reverse complement strand
GGGGCGTGGCAGTCTGCCTTTTAAACCTTAAGTACCAGATTAGTCGATTGAATTGCTTTAATTCAGACTGCCACGACTCTTTGCCAAACATCCTGCCAGAAGACCCCCCACGCTAGATGGCACAGGGTCTCGCAGTGACCGAAATTCAATAAACTGCTGCAAGGGAGTGAAACGACCGCGACAGTCTGCATTTAATCTTTTCTTATCAGCTGTGAGCTATTAGCTATCAGCTATCAGCTAGCTCAACTGGCATTTTCTGCCTTACCAATTCACTTACCATTTAACCTTGCAGCCATCTTCCATAAGGTATACTTTAACAACACAATCAACAACCATAGCCGGAGGGACGATGACAAGCTCACTTTTCTTCTCAATTTTTGGGGTTCTCCTCCCAACATTTTTCGCGCAAACTCAACCAACACAAAACTGGATCACAATCGCCATCGGCATCGTTTTGATTCTTGCCTTTATCGGGCTGTTGGTCTGGTTCTACACCACTGGCAAGCTGCAGCAGTGGTACCAGGCTGGCACTCAAAGCGGTAGGTGGCGCATCCAGGATTTGCAGCTCTCAAACGAAGCCAAAAAAATCGAAAAGGTCAAAACCGTTCAAATCGAAGAGCTCGGTCAAAAAGCTTGGCAGTCCAAAGTGAGCGACCCCAACTACGCGCAGGGCTGGGCAGACATCGAAGCGGTTGGGACCCAGATTGACCGCATCAGAGAGCACTCCCGCTCCCTGCAAGACAATCTGAATCGGCTCTCCACCGAACGCGAAGAGGTTGTCATCAATTTTGATAATCAGATCTCCCAGGTTGAACTGCAGCGCAAAGAAACCGAGACCAAGCTTAAACAAGCCCAGTCTTCCTTACGCCAGCTCGAATCCGATATCGATTCTCTTGCCAGCGAAAAAAGCAGCTTGCAGCGTGAAATCAAAGCCACCCGCACCGACCTGATCAACACAGAAGGATCCGACGAGCCTGATCGCGATGAAATTTTGGGCAATCTGAAATCACGCCTGGATGATCTGGTCTCGCAATTACTCGAGGTAAGCAATGATGAGCCCGAGCTGGCAGGTCGCATTCCCGGCTTCCAGTCCGAAGTGCTGGCATTAAACACCCGCGTGAATGAACTTTCAGACCAGGTTCGCAACCTTGAAGGGCAAAAGGAGCAGGAATTGGAGCCGCTCGACTTGCAGTTGGAAGCACTTGAGAAACAATTGCGCACCAAGAGCGAAGAGATCAAAGACCTCGAGCAGAAGATGGAACCAATGATCAAATCTTTGGGTTACCAGGTGGATACTGCCAGACCAGCGTCGGAAGCATTGCAGGAAAATTACAGTCAACTGGATGCCACCTATCAAAAATTGGCAGACAATACGCAGGAGCGCACCGAAATCGATGCAAATCTGGGCGAGCTGGATATGTCCGCCTCGCGTAATTTTTACTTGCTGATCGGTTTAGGGTTGGTAGTGCTGGTTTTGGGTATTCTGCTGATTACTGGCGTGTTATAGACACAACCTCATGCAATTGACGGAAGAGCTTCTCTTGAGCCGGGAAGAAAAATGCGCCATGGGCTCAGGGCTTAACCCTCCAGCAAAATCGTCACCGGACCGTCATTGCACAATTCCACCATCATATGCGCACCAAAAACGCCTTGCTCTGTAAAAACACCCAGCTCGCGTAATGCAAAGGCGAAGACCTCTACGAGCGGTTCGGCAAGGTCAGGTTTTGCCGCACTGATAAAAGATGGGCGCCGTCCCCGACTGGTATCGGCATAGAGCGTGAATTGTGAAACCACAATTGCATCACCACCAACATCCAGCAAAGAGAGGTTCATCTTGCCGGCGTCATCTTCAAAGATGCGCAAACGAGCACATTTATCCGCCAATGCCGCTGCCTTGTTGGGGTCATCCTCCGGACCAACTCCCAATAAAATGACCAGCCCCTTGCCGATTGAGGCAACTTCCTCGCCCTCCACGGTTACTTTCCCGAAACTGACTCTCTGTAAAACCGCTCGCATCAGTACCAGCTTTTCGTGCCGCGTTCTATATAGCCAGGCCAGGTGAAGTTTTCATCAAAGTCCACTTCAACAATCTGGCAATAATCGATCCTGCCGGGGTTATAGAACTGCTTGATGACATAGGCATGGCAAACAACAATCACCTTGTCCAAATACAGATAGGGGCGCAGGGCAGCGTAGGCTCTCTCGGCAACCTGGTCATAGCCTTCCCAATGCAGCTTGGCACCCTCCCGCCGCACGCCCTCAAACGCGCTGATTTCCATCACAGACGCGTAGGTATCTTCCTGGTCTTTATTCTCATACCTGGTATCGATCAGCCATTCGTGCAGATCAAAAGCGACTTCAATTTTCAAGCCAGTCACCCGGGAGATGATCGCTGCTGTTTGCAAAGAGCGCGTATATGGCGAACTAATGATCAGTTGGCTGCCTTCCAGGCGTGAGTCCAGGGCTACTGCCTCGGCTTGTTCAACCCCCAACTTAGTCAATGGTGCCAACTCCCGTGCAGGACCTCTGAAACCTTTGCCTTCTGTTAAGGAATAATCTTGTTGTCCATGTCTGATCATTACTAAATGCATACTTCACCTCGGCTTGCGGTGGGAGCAAGCCCCCGCCATACGAAATCTTCAACCAATTGGCGATTACGCCCCAACCTTCGTCCCGCACTCTGAACAAAACTTCGTTCCGACATCGAGCTTGGCACCGCATTCTTTACAAAAGACCACCTGCAAGATCTTCGCACCGCACTCTGGACAGAACTTGGTTTTTTCGCCCAATGCCACACCGCATTCCGGACAGGTTGCTCTTGCGCCTTCACGCCAGCTTTCTTCTTTAAGCATCGCCCGGTCATCTTCCGCCATCTTGGAATGTGCCCAGATCTCTTCAACCGTTCGGCTGGACTGCGCTGCTGCCATCTCGACGCCCAGGTCTGGTGAGCAATTTTTACATAATCCCTTGCTGGTGTTCCAGCATTTCTCCCTGCAGACCCACGAAGAGCAGCGCGGGCATTGTACAAAATCGCCTTTCAGTTCCTGGGCAGCTTTGAGGAAGGCATTGTCGTGATCTCTTTCCCAGGTCGCGCTTTTAGCCCGGTCACCAATTGTCGAAGCGTGGCTGAATAAACCTCCAAACAAGCTGCTGGCAGTGTCCAGCGCGCCGCTGATCTTGCCAATCGCGTAAGGTTGAAACGAGGTGCGATAACCGGTCCCACATCGGTTGCAGTTGAATTCAAACTGGAAACCTTCGTTGGTCGAGAGATCCTGATAGTTGCTGGTAAATTCGATTTTGGTCATGAGAAGTTCTCCACGTCTTTAGAATACATTGCCTTTTGAGGGGCAGCAGAAGAGTTTTGATGGAAAAAATCATACCATAGGATAACTGAAAACAGAATCGGGCAACTATAAGTTAACAAATTTTCCACATCGACAGCACCAGGAAAACAATCCAGCCAGTGTATAATCATTTTATGAACTTATTCTCGCTGCCACCTGCACGCCTCGTCAATTCGCAGGATACTCTCAGCCACATGGTGGCAGACCTAAAAAAACAGCTTTCCATCGCCGTAGACACCGAATCGAACAGCCTGCATGCCTACCAGGAACGTGTTTGCCTGATGCAGATCTCAACACCTGAAACCGATTACCTGGTCGATCCTTTCCCAATACAAGATATGACCCCTTTGGGTGAGGTTTTTGCTGACGCCAAAATTCAAAAAGTGTTTCATGCCGGCGATTACGACCTGGCGACACTCAAGCGTGATTTTGGCTTCGAATTCGTCAATATTTTCGACACCATGCTCGCCGCCACAGCCCTGGCTGAACCATCCATCGGGCTGGCTGCCTTACTGGATAAGTATTTTGATATTCAGCTTGAAAAAAAGTACCAGCGTGCCAACTGGGGCAAGCGCCCGCTCGACCCGGAGATGCTCGTCTACGCCCAGGGAGATTCGCACTATCTGCTGCAGCTCCGCGATCTGCTGGTGGAAAAACTGAAAGAAACCAACCGGTTGGAATTCGTCCTCGAAGACAGCGCCGCCCTGGCACGCATCACCCTACCAATGAAAGACCACGAAGAAGACCTCTGGCGGGTCAAGGGCTCACAGGATCTCAAACCAACCGCCCTGAGCCTGCTCAAGCAGCTCAATCACCTGCGTGAGAAGATCGCGGAGCAAAGAGACGTACCACCTTTCAAGGTTTTCTCCGACAAAGCTATGATCGAAATAGCCACCACCCAGCCAAAATACATAGAACAACTGGGCTTGCTACCTTCACTCTCCCCTGCCCTAATCAAGCGCTACGGTAAGCAGATGATGCAGGTCGTCAAAAAGTGGCGCGAGAACCCGATCGTAGTCAATCCTCGCAAAAATCACCGACTCGCAGACCGTGAGATGAAACTACGTGAAAAGTTGAGCGATTGGCGCAAAGAAATTGGTGAAAAAGAAGGCATCCCCTCCAATGCGGTGCTCTCACGAGACCTGGTGGAGCGTATTGCCCACCACGATCCCCAATCTGAAGAACAGTTGATTGAGGTAATGCACAATTACCCTCATCACTATGCAGCCTACGGGCAGGAAATTCTTGCAGTGACTAAAAGGAAAAAGAAATGAAACTAACAGTATACGGTGCAGCACAAACAGTAACCGGCTCGATGTTCCTGGTTGAACACAACGAACACAAACTTCTGCTGGATTGCGGTACTTACCAGGGCAAACGCGAGGAATCTTACTACGTCAACCAACATTTCCCCTTCAACCCCGCTGAAATCGACGCATTGATCCTCAGCCATGCCCATATTGACCACAGTGGCAACATCCCCAATCTGGTCAAGCAAGGCTTCAAGGGTCCAATATACGCCACCAATGCCACCGTTGACCTGGCAGACATCATGCTGCGCGATTCCGGTCACATCCAGGAAAACGATATCAAGTATCTCAACAAAAAACGCCGCAAGCAGGGTTTAGGCAGTCTGGAGCCGATTTATACTCAAAAAGATGCCCTCATGGCGATGCCGCAATTCCGCTCGCTTTGGTACGATGAAAAAAAGCAGGTTATCCCTGGCGTGGTTGCCCACCTTGTTGAAGCTGGGCATATCCTTGGTTCTTCGGCAGTCGTTCTCGATTACTTTGACGAAGCCGGCAATTCAAAACGGCTCTGGTATTCAGGCGATATCGGCAGGTTTGATGCCCCGATTTTGCGGGATCCGGTTCTACCCAGCGATGCCCATACCGTGATGATGGAATGTACCTACGGTGATAAAGCGCATGAGAACATGGACGATGCCTATGATGAATTTATCGACGCAATCAATCGCACCGTAAAGCGAGGTGGCAAAATCATCGTGCCCGCTTTTGCCATTGGTCGCACCCAAAACCTGACCTATTTCCTCGCACAGGCTATCGAAAATGGCGATATCCCTGATATCCCGGTTGTAGTGGACAGCCCCCTGGCAGTCAACGCCTCAGACCTCTACCGGAAGCATACCGAGTGTTTTGATGATGAGACCTGGCAGTTCATCGCCGAACACCGGATGCAGGGTCTGGATTATCACAACATCATTTTCACGCGCAGCGTGGATGAGTCCAAGGCTCTCAATGACTGGCATGAGCCCATGATCATCATCTCCGCCTCGGGCATGGCAGAAAACGGACGCATCCTGCATCATTTGAAAAATAATATCGAAGACGGTCGCAACACCATCCTGATCATCTCCTGGCAGGCGCCCGATACGCTGGGTCGCCGGCTGGCAGACCGCGAACGCAAGGTGCGCATCTTTGGCGAGGAGTATTTTAGGAAGGCAGAAGTGGTCACCATTGGTGGTCTCAGCGCCCACGCCGGGCAGGATTTATTGGTTGAATATGCACTTTCAAGCGAGGACATGCTTGAGAACCTGATTTTGGTGCATGGTGAAGAAAATGCAGCGACAGCTCTCATGGAACGACTTGCTGAATACCCTGAATTGCCCGAGCCTGTTTTTGCCCAAAAGGGGCAGTCGTTCGAGTTGTAAATTTATGATTGTGCTGGCGTTCGCGCTTAGCACAAGAAATCACCGCAGGCATCCATTCTTTTAGAAATTGGAGCCCTCACGGTCAATACGCGCACTCGCTGAGGACACCGCTACGATCAATTACTTTAAATTCCGAATTCCTCGAGTATAATTGCCATCCTGTTCGGAGAGATGCCGGAGCGGTTGAACGGGGCGGTCTCGAAAACCGTTATAGGTCTCGTACCTATCGTGGGTTCGAATCCCACTCTCTCCGCTCTTTTTTTATCTACCTCTGGGCGCTGCTTTGGGGCGGGATGTGGGGTTTGATCACACCAACGCCCAGCTTTTCAAACACCAGCGGGCTGCCCCAGGCGATCCACAATCCGATCATGGCATAACGAACATAGCGCAAAACCATGCCAATCAAGCTTTGACCATCGGGGAAGACCGCCCCCAACCCCCCATACAAAGCAATCACGCCAACAATACCGATCAGGTAGCGAACGATTTTTTGCCAGGTCCCCTGGTTGGATGCCAGAATCCCCTTTTGGTACAGCAGAAGCACAAATCCGCCCATCATTCCCAGCCATAACCCGGCAACGGTCAGGCTAAACTCCAGGTTCATTGGGTCAATCGCACCCGCCCTTTCAACCCATTCCGCCGGCGGTTGCCAACCCGGCGAAAGAGTCTTGATCAACATGGGGAGCAGAATCATCAGCCCAGAGGACAACAAGGTCAGCGCTAATTGCATTTTCATCGGCATCCTGGAAAGGTTCTTACCAATCGACGCCGTGTTTCGCGCAAATAACCAGACAAGCAACAGCCCAAGCAGCCAGCCCAGCAAAACATCACTGATAAAATGGACTCCCAGCACGATCCGCGAGAAGCCGATCAGAAAGATCAGGATCCCCAAAGTCCATTTCGCCCAGTTTTGCCCAACCTCGCGGGCAGTCCAACCCCACACGGCAGCCGAGTTCATGGCATGCCCGGAAGGCAAACCGAAAGAGTTGTGCTCAGCACCGGCTTTGATCTTATCGCTTACCCAGAAAGGGCGCGGACTTTTGAAGATCATCTTCAAAAAACCGTTCGTGAAGCTTGATAGCAAGAGCATTACCCCAATCCGTAAACCAACCAACGCATCCACACACCAGTAAATAATGGGCATGAAGAGTAAATAAAAAGTCTGGTCTCCCAGGAAGCTGATCGCACTCCAGAAGGATTGCAAGTTTTTTAGGGCGTTTTGCAGCGCCTCAATGATCGGTAATTCAAGTTGATGAATCATAATAAAACCTCCAGACCCTAAACGGGTCGGGTGTAATTATAGCAAGCCCCAGGACCTGACGTTGTAAAGACGGGCTTAACTAATTTCGCTTTTCTGGTTAACCCACGTTTCTACGGTTTCTCTTTGTAGGGATGGACGCTGGTTCATCTCAGCGGTTCGTCCCCTGCTTATAAACCGTCTTTTGTTATAATAACCTTCTAAAGACAATTTCACACACACCAGGAGGCTCACCCAATGTCCGGTCCCAGAAAAATTCACGCCCCAACAGGCACACAACTCACCTGCAAAAACTGGCTGATCGAAGCCGCATACCGCATGATCCAAAACAACCTCGACCCCGCTGTCGCCGAAGACCCCGATCACCTGGTGGTTTATGGCGGTCGCGGTCAGGCTGCGCGCTCATGGGAGGCATTCGACGCCATTCTGGCATCCCTAAAGGATCTCAACGAAGACGAAACCCTGTTGGTGCAATCTGGAAAACCAGTCGGCATTTTTCAAACTCACACCGACGCGCCGCGCGTGCTGATCGCCAACTCGAACCTGGTTCCCCATTGGGCTACTCAGCAGCATTTCGATGAACTGGCAGCCAAAGGACTGATCATGTACGGTCAGATGACCGCCGGCTCGTGGATCTATATCGGCGCGCAAGGCATTCTGCAGGGCACTTATGAAACTCTCGGCTCACTTGCCCAGCAGCAAGGCTGGTCTTCTTTGAAAGGCAAATTCGTGCTCACCGCTGGTTTGGGCGGGATGGGCGGTGCCCAGCCCATGGCAATCACCATGAACGAAGGAGTCGGTCTGATCGTCGAAGTTGACCCCGACCGCGCTCAAAAACGCCTTGAAATCGGCTATGTTGACGTCGTCACCGACAACCTGGAAGACGCCATGACCCAGGTTGAAGAAGCCCTCGAACAACAGATCCCCAAATCGATCGGGCTGATCGGCAACGCCGCCGATGTGCATACCGAACTGTTATTACGTGGCGTAATCCCCGATGTGGTCACCGACCAAACCTCCGCTCACGACCCGCTTTCTTACATTCCCAGCGGCATGAGCCTGACCGCCGCCTACCAGCTGCGTCAAAGCGACCCTGAAAAATACATCGAACTCTCACTGAAAACCATGGCAAAACACGTCGAAGCCATGCTCGGTTTCCAGGCGCAGGGCGCGATCACCTTCGATTATGGCAACAACATCCGCCAGCGAGCCTACGATCAGGGCATCAAAAACGCGTTCGACTTCCCCGGTTTTGTACCTGCCTACATCCGCCCGCTCTTCTGTGAAGGCAAAGGACCCTTCCGCTGGGTGGCACTCTCTGGAGACCCGGAAGACATTTATAAAACCGACGAAAAACTGATCGAGCTCTTCCCCAATGATGCCCACCTGCATCGCTGGCTCAAAATGGCGCGTGAGCAGGTGCCCTTCCAGGGTCTGCCTGCCCGAATTTGCTGGCTGGGTTACGGCGAACGTGATAAAGCCGGTCTGGTATTCAACCAGATGGTTGCCGATGGCATCCTCAAAGCCCCGATCGTGATCGGGCGCGACCACCTGGATGCCGGCTCGGTGGCATCGCCCAACCGCGAAACCGAATCCATGCTGGACGGCACCGACGCGGTCAGCGATTGGCCAATTTTGAACGCCTTACTTAACACTGCCAACGGTGCCACCTGGGTCAGTTTCCATCATGGCGGCGGAGTCGGCATTGGTTACAGCCAGCATGCCGGGCAGGTAATCGTTGCCGATGGCACTCTCGAAGCTGCCAAACGCCTCAAGCGCGTCCTGCTGGGCGACCCTGGCATGGGAATCATTCGCCATGTGGATGCCGGCTACCCTGAGGCGATCCAGTGTGCCAAAGAACTTGGCGTCAAAATCCCGATGACGCCCAAAGGATAAGGATGAAATCCAGGCGGGTCGTCTTTTTTATACTCGCAATCGTTTTAGGCATTGCTGCTGGGCTGGCTTTCGGCTGGCTGGTGATGCCTCCGAAAGCACCCAACGATGCGCCCATGGAGAGGCTGCGGGTGGATTACAAGACCGACCTGGTATTGATGGTGGCGGAGCACTTTCAAAATAATCCCGACACTCTGCTCGCGCTGGAGCAGTTGACGAAAATCAGCCCTGAAGACCCCCTCACGCTGGTTGGAAACAGCCTTTCATATGCCCGCCGGGTCGGCTACCCGCAGGAAGACCTGCTCTTATTCTCTGACTTTCTTGGCAAAATTGACCCCGACCTGTACCAGCAATGGCTCGGGCAACAGGGAACGAACTGATGGAAACAAAACCGCATCAGACCCACTGGTATCTTTTGACAGGCTTATTAATTGGTCTGGCAATCGGGCTGGTTTTCTCGATTCTCGTTTTGCCAGCCGAAAACAGCGATGCCCTGCCTGGCGAACTCAGCCCCCAGGCTAAAGATGACTATCGGGTAATGATCGCCCTTGCTTATTCGAGTAACCAGAACCTTGAGAGGGCTTTGAGCAGGCTGGATTTGCTCGAAGAGCTCAACACGGTCGATCTGTTGACCGCCCAGGCGCAAAACATGCTGGCAAGCGGGAGTTCCGAGACCGTCTCCCGGGCTTTAGCCGAACTCGCCACCCGGTTGAGCCAATATTTGCCGCCTATACCATAAACTAACCGTACGGAGGGGGTTTATCTCCCTCCGCCAACGCTTAATTTGGGCGCTGGTGTTACCTCGTGCAAGGGACGGTTTACACGCCGTCCCGCTCTGGGATAGAACCCAGGCAGGAGTGAAGCATCAGCCGCACGGAAGAGATTGTTTCCACCCTGTTCAAAACAAAAAGAGCGGAACTAACCGCTCTTTTTGTTTTTATATAAACTGTAGAGCCTGCATAGAGCAGGCTTTGATTTATTTTCTCAAAACTAATTCGGTTTCGGCGCAGGAATCGGCAGATCGTCCTTCGGTGTACCCTGCCATTTATCGCCTTCTTCAATTTTCATGACAGCAATTTCTTCCCAGACAGGATATTTACGATCGCAATTTTTGCAGATGAACCAGTTATCCTTATAGAACTCCAGCTCACCACTTTTATCTTTCACGCAAACCGGACAGCGCAACAAACTGATTAATTCTTGATTGATCACAATCCTCTCCAATTTCTACTCTATTAGTTATCCTCTAAAGATTTTACCATAGCGTTGTCATTTTCTTAGGGGATGTCCGTTCCCGGACCGTACCGATAACCTGCAGGCCAGGCAACATAATTGGTGCGGATTGTATCCTGGAGAGTGACTTCCCCGTTGACTCTTACCGTGCGGTAAACCTCAACCGAAGCGCCATTGACCGCCCAGTCGGTTTGTCTGATCTCACCGGTAGCCAGGGTCGGGTCTTCGCGATAGACCGGGTCTGGTGGTGTGGTTACATTGGTGATGCCAGTCGTCCACCAATCTACCTCGCGCCCATCACTGGTCGAATAGAACTTCCAGGTCAACGATGTTTCTGTCGGATAAGTTTCCATCAGCAGCCAGTAAGGGGTGTCATTGCGGAACTTGAAGTCGACTAATGGCACATATACGGTCGCGTCCAGCCCTGCCAGGGCGTTATCGATCAATCCATCAGAGCGCTGCTCATAATAATAGACTCGGTAAGCATGCGGGTGACGCTCCACAATCGGGAAGCCAGCGAAGAAAGCGGTTCGGAAAACAGTGGTGCTCACCTGGCAGATGCCACCGCCAACGCCATCGACTGTTTGGTCACCGACGATAATCGGGGCTTCAGCATAACCGTTATCGAGGCTGATATCCGTCAGGTATTCAGCCATCGAGAAAACCTCGCCAGGTCCCACCATAACACCGTGGAAACTGGCAGCTGAGGTGCGGATATTCTGCACTCGGGCGGAATCTGAACCATAGTAATACGAGGTGCTCTCCGCCACCAACTCTGTAATCCCCAGGTCGGCAGCCTGACTGTCATCTTTGACTGGCGGGTCCATGGTTTGCATCACAAGCGTCGCTGCATGTTCGCCACCCTGAATTTTTTGGAGGACACTATCAACGCTTAGGTCAATATCCAAAGATTTGCCCACCACCGCGTTGGCAATCACCTCCAGCTGACGGGTGTCGTGATTGAAAATCATGCGGGCGTTAACTGGGTCCACCTGTAACCCTGGAGCGATGCTGGAAATATAAGTAGTCAGTGCCGGACGGTTGACCGACAGGGTGTAAGTGCGGTTGCCCTGGTCATCTTTTTGCTCAATGGTGAGCAAACTTGCCAGGTCCCGCGGCTCGATCGTCCAGGGACCCTGACCGGCGCCAGGATCTGCAGGGTGGATCGTGAATGCCTGGCTCAGAATGTTTTCAGCCAGCCGTGCGGTGTCTTCGACCTTGACGGTGACGGGGCTCTGCTCAATGATTACCATCGGCACATTGCCGCTTTTCTGCAAAAGCAAAAATGGCTCAATATTCCTGAGGGTTGCCATAATATCCACCGTTCTGCCTGACTGCCCGGCAACCACGTTAACTTCCGTCTGATTCAATGTGATCGAAGGCTCGATCAGGGCGATATTGGTCTTTTGCGCCAGCTCCTGTACCACTTCGTAGGCTTTTGCCTGATCGTAAATGATAGCTGGGATGATATCAATGCCCACATTCCTTGCCTTCAACTGCTCACCCAGATTGACCAAGGTGTCTTCACCCCGTCCGATCGCATAAGCCAGGTTTGCAGCCTCAACCGGGTTGTAAGAAAAACCAAGAGCTTCAGGCGTGTAAACCCATTCGTTCTGTCCGTTGGTGAGATGCAGCTGACCAAAGCGACCGTAGGTCAGGTTGGCGTTGAGGGTTACCACAGCCTGTCCAAGTGTCTGTCCTGAGAGGTCCACACCCGCCACAGACACCCCCGGGTAGATTTTGTCGCTATAGTCATTTTCGAATTTTCCAATAACCCCCACCAAGCTGAATGCTGCCAGCAGCAAGCCCAAACCGACCGCGAAAACAATCTGTAATCGCAGAGGATATCTTGTATTTCGTTTTTCAACGCGCACCGGCGTCGTATCTTCATTCACATTTGGCACCATAATCTTGACCTTTATCGATCCACCTAATTTTTGGGATCGTGTTTTAGTTTACTATATACTCAAAATTTTCTTTTTAAGGTAAAAGGTGTACTTTTGCCATAGTTAATGACGAATTGATCCTGTGAACGTTCCAAAATAAGATCGTGCCGGCGTCCCCGCCGAGCACGGGAACTGACCGAAGGGCTCCAATATTGACATTGTTTTCGTATGGCTTAAATTACTTCTCACCCTCACCTCCCGTTTGAACCAGTCGCGATTAAGATCCTTCGCAACAGAGGCTCAGGATGACAGACAAGACACCGATCGTGCCGGCGTCCCCGCCGAGCACGGGAACTGACCGAAGGGCTCCAATATTGACATTGTTTTCGTATGGTTTTTACTTCTCACCCTCACCTCCCGTTTGAACCAGTCGAGATTAAGATCCTTCGCAACAGAGGCTCAGGATGACAGACAAAACACCGATCGTGCCGCCGTCCTCGCTGAGTACGGGAGCTGACCGAAGGGCTCCAATATTGACATTGTTTTCGTATGGTTTTTACTTCTCACCCTCACCTCCCGTTTGAACCAGTCGAAATTAAGATCCTTCGCAACAGAGGCTCAGGATGACAGACAAAACACCGATCGTGCCGGCGTCCCCGCCGAGCACAGATTATGACCGAAGGGCTCCAAAAAGAGGACTTCATCCAATAAACATTATACTCGGATCCACTGTGAGCCTGCGCGCTCAGGAAACCGGCACAATCTATTGTTAAGCTATAATAAAAACGGTCTGCTGCGACCAACAATAATGAAAAAGCAAAATATTCCCCTTTTATTACTCCTGCTTCTGAGCCTGGTGTCTGCACTTTTGCCTGGCGCCCAGGCTTGGGTGCGTGCAGAACCCTCCAACCAAATAGAAACCCCGCCGGCTGCTCCCGCTGTATTGTCAACCCTGAACCAGGCTCTGTATCTACAAACAGCCACTCCCGGTCTGAACGGCGAGATACGTCACACCGTCTTACCCGATCAATTCCTTTACCACATTGTCCAGCTGTACGGCATTACCCTCCAGGACCTCCTCAGTATGAACAACCTAACTGAAGACTCGCCGATTTACCCGGGTGACCAACTGGTCATCGTCAGAGGAGAGAGCACGGAACTTGGTCAGGGCACACTCACACCCGAATTGGCTCTCCCTGAAATCACACCGCTGCCCAGCCCGACGGCAGAATTATTGCTCAGGCAAGCCCTTCCAGAAAACCCGGAGCCAACTCCAACCATCGAAACCGGTTTTTTCCAGAGGGTATTTTCATCAAATGCCCGCTTCCTGGCGCTGGGGGTGCTGGCGCTGGTTTTGTTTGGCGTGATTCTACTGGTCATCAGTTCCCGGAGAATCCAGTAGTTTCGAGTTTAATTCTTGACAACTTGAGAGCAACTGCTTGCGTGCTATAATTTCGCTCTAAAGGTACATACATATGAGATTTCTAATTACAGGTGGAGCAGGGTTTATTGGTGTTGCGCTGAGCAACCGCTTGGCAAGCCAGGGGCACCAGGTTTTGGTTGTGGATGACTGTTCAACCGGCGACCCAACACAGCTTTCTGAATCTGTCAGATTTACAAAAGGCAACATCTCGGACAAGACCTTGCTCTGGACGCTTCTGCAGGACGTCGATTGTGTTTTCCATCTGGCAGCCCGGGTCTCTGTCCCCGAATCAACCCTCTTCCCCAGCAATTACAATCATGTCAACGTCAGCGGCACCGTAACCCTGATGGAAGCCGTGCGTGACACCCGCGTAAAGCGCATTGTGCTGGCATCGTCCGGAGCCGTATATGGCGACCAAACCCAGATTCCCTACAAAGAATCCTACGAAGTCAAACCTCGTTCGCCTTATGCCGTCTCAAAGCTGGCTGCCGAACATTACGTCCGCACCATTGGTTATCAAGCAGGTGTCGAAGCAGTCTGTCTGCGCATATTTAATGCCTACGGACCCGGGCAGCGCATTCCGCCCTCGCATCCGCCGATCATTCCCAGTTTCCTTAGAAATGCGCTCGCTAACAGTTCCGTCGTGATCCATGGCGATGGCAAACAAACCCGCGATTATATTTACATCGACGACCTGGTCAACGCCATGGTCAGTTCTGCCACAGCAGTGGGGGTCGATCAGGAAGTGATCAACATTGGCAGCGGCGTTGAAACCAGCGTGCTTGAATTGGTGCGCCTTCTGCGCCTGGTGACGGGCAAGAAGCCGGAAGAAATTTTCAACCCGCACAAATCTGGAGGAACCGACCGCATGTGCGCTGATATCAGCAAAGCCTACGAGAAACTCAACTTCCTCCCATTGGTACCGCTGGAAACCGGGCTGCGCCTGACCATGGAAAAGCTACCAAAACCCAAAGCAGCCAACGCATAAATGCTGAAAATAGATTTTTATGAACGCCCCGCTCCGCTGCTTGCTCCGGATCTGATCGGGAAGAAATTGGTACGCCTGCAAAACGGCACGCGTCTGGCTGGCATTATTATCGAAACTGAAGCCTACCAGGGGCAGGAAGATCTTGCCTGCCATGCCCACTTTGGCAGAACAAAACGCAACCAGGTGATGTATGAAGAGCCTGGCAGGGCGTATGTTTACTTCACCTATGGCATGCACTGGCTGCTGAACATCGTTGCCGACCGGTTCGGGCACCCTGCCGCCGTACTGATCAGAGCCATTTTTCCGGTGGAAGGTCAGGAGTTGATGGCGCTCAACCGACCCAACCTGGCAAACAGCCATCAGTGGCTCAACGGTCCTGCCAAACTCACCCAGGCATTGGCACTGAATGGCAGTATGAACGGTTACGACCTGACCAAACCTGGGGCAGAATTGTTCCTCGAAGAAGGGACCGCCGTGCCGGCTGAGCTGGTAAATATTGGTCCTCGGATTGGTTTGGGCAAAACCCCTGAACCATGGCTATCCATTCCCTGGCGCTGGGAACTGGACTGGCAGCAGGCGCAAAATCTAATTCAGAAGGGTGTAAAATAGACCCATGCTGTTTTCAAAGAAAAAAGATTCTCCGGTGTTCATTCCAGACACCACCAAGAGCCAGGTAACATCTGTAATCGGACCAGGCATCAACTGGGTAGGCGACCTGCGCGGTAGAGGAGGTGTTCGCATTGAAGGTACCATCAATGGCGAAATAGCCATCTCCGGCTTGATCGTAATAGGGGAAACAGGAAAAGTGGCGTGCAAACAACTCAAAGCCGATACCGTGATCGTGGCTGGCACGGTTAAGGGCGATATCACCTGCCAGAAACTCGAGATCCGTTCCAGCGGCAAAGTCTGGGGCGATGTGGTGACAACGTCTTTCAGCAGTGAAGATGGCGCTTTCTTCCGTGGACAAATGCGCATGGAAGAGCGGGTGGAACCCGTTGAACCCCCAGCCGAAATACCCTTCGAAGAAGTAATTTCTGAAAATAATACAGCCGAAAATGGCGATTAACCCAAGCACCTCAAGCCTTCTAATTGGGGAATGTGGACCACGGAGTGGTGCTGAGGTTAAAGTGACAAAGTCTTCGATTCTGTAGTTGCTGTTCGCGCATTGTTGCTGTTCGCGCATGTACCCTCACCCCTACCCCTCTCCCAGGTGAGGGCGAAAACAACCCCGCTTTCTGGAGTGGGCTGTATGGTCTTTGCCTTCCCCTCTGGGGAAGGGGAACCACAAAGTGGTGCTGGTCTTTGCCTCCCCCTCTGGGGAAGGGGGACCACGAAGTGGTGGATGAGGTGATTACATTGCTCCTGCTTACCCTGTTTACAAGCCCTATCTCTCGACTAATTCTGCTTCGTGAGTGATCTCGATTCCTGCAAGGGCAACCGACACGGGGCAATTGTCACTGCTCTCCTGGGCGATTGCTTGAAACTCGTCATCAGAAATCCCCGGCACAATTGCTTTGATCACCAAATGACTGCTCACAATCCGGGATTTGCCTTCAATCCGTCTCAATGCGATATGAGCTGTGGTCTCAATCGTCTTAGCGGTGTAGCCTGCCTTGGTCAGACCTGAGCTTACTGACATCGCAAAACACCCGGCGTGTGCTCCTGCCAATAACTCTTCGGGGTTGGTTCCGACACCTTCTTCAAAACGGGATGACCAGCTGTATTGTCCTTCATAATCCGCAAAGCGCATTGTACCTTTGCCTGTCTTCAGGTCGCCTTCCCAAACTGCGGTTGCTTTTCTGTCTGCCATATCTTTCTCCTTTTTTTTGCTTGTTTATTTGATGATAACAAGTACTCCCCGTGGGGCAAAATTGTTGTAACAACCTCTGCCTGGTTGCTGTGCCAAACCTAATGGAGCGCGGTGATTCCAGACAGCAGCGTATGATTAAAAAAACAAGCCGGTCTCTCAACCGGCTTGTCGTCTCAAAAAACGAAAAACCTAAATCCAGCCGCGCAGCTTCATTGCCTTGACAACTTTGTCGATCGCGACCATGTATGCAGCATCGCGAGTGTACACATTCTTAGCCAAAGCCATTTTCAAAACGGAAGCGAACGCGCTGGTCATCTTCTGATCCAGGCGAGTGTTCACTTCTTCTTTCGACCAGTAGAAGTTCTGATCATTCTGAACGCCTTCAAAATAGGAAACCGTTACTCCGCCAGCATTGCAAAGGAAATCAGGAATCACAAAAACGCCTCTTTCCATCAGCACTTTGTCTGCATCTGGAGTTGTTGGACCATTGGCTGCCTCGGCCAGGATTTTGACCTGTTTGCTGATTCTGTGAACTGTTTCGCCGTTGATCTGACCTTCAAGGGCTGCAGGAATAAGCACGTCTACGTCTTTGCAATTCCAGGCATCGCCATCTTCAATGTCATAGCCGGCTTCGCGGGCTTTGTCTTTATTGATTGTGCCATATTGGTCGGTGATGGTCTTCAGGAAAGCGGGGTCAATTCCGTCATCTTTGGTGAAGGTGTAGGACTTCCGGTCAACGCGATCCCAGCAAGAGACGCAAAGCACTTTTCCACCCAGGAACTTGTTAAATCCAATCGCAACATATTGACCAACGTTGCCAAAACCCTGGATTGCTGCGGTTGTGGTGGAGGGGTCAATGCCAAGGTGCTTCATGGCTTCACGAATGGTGAAAACTACACCGAAACCGGTCGCTTCAGTGCGCGCTTCCGAACCACCGCCGCCCAGGGGCTTACCAGTGATCACACCAGGGGTGTATTGACCAACGATGGAGGAATATTCGTCCATCATCCAACCCATCATCTGGGGATTTGTGCCAACATCAGGAGCAGGAACGTCTTGGCGGGGACCGATGTTCTTCCATATTGCTTTAACATAACCACGAACCAGTCGTTCTTTCTCGCCATCAGAAAGGGTTGAAGGGTCAACATCCACACCGCCCTTACCGCCACCGAGGGGGATATCTGCAACAGCTGTCTTCCAGGTCATCCACATAGAAAGCGCGCGCACGGTATCAGCCGTCTCGCCAGCGGCAAAACGCAAGCCGCCCTTATTGGGACCGCGCACATCGTTGTGCTGCACGCGATACGCCTGGAACACGCGCATGGTTCCGTCATCCATGCGAACCGGGATGCGGAAATGAAATTCGCGCATAGGCCAGCGCAAAAATTCACGGACATCTTGACCTAAATCAAGCTGATCGGCTACTTTGTCGAACTGAGCCTGCGCCATTTGAAAAGCATTTGTACTACCTGACATTAAACTCTCCTTTTATAGAATGATTGGGTTGGGTAAAGACAACAAAACGAGCGTGAAACAATACCGCCCGTAATCGGTTTGGGTGAGATCTTCGATTTTTGATGAGAGCCATTTCTCGCCTCAAGTAATGATGGTTAACCTTATCCCAAAACCGGTCTTTGGTCAAGATGGAACTAACCCGATTACCAGCAGCCGGCATAAAAACCGCAACCCGTCCTTCGAATGATATAATACAAAAAATCCTAGGACGAAAAGAGGTTAAATATGAGTTGTTGCTGCACTAAAAAGGAAATAATTTCTTGTGAAAACGCGCCTGCGGCGATTGGTCCTTACTCTGTGGCTGTTTCTACGGGCTCGCTGGTCTTCATCTCGGGTCAATTGGGACTCGATAAAGACACCGGCAGTCTGGTGGCAGGAGGGATCCAGGCTCAAACCCGCAAAGCACTTGAAAACATGAAAGCAATCCTCGAAAGTGCCGGCTTAAGCATGGAAAATGTGGTAAAAACCACCGTGTTCTTGCTCGATATGGGTCAGTTTTCAGATATGAACTCGGTTTATGCAGAATTTTTCACCAGTGACTTTCCCGCCCGATCTGCCATCCAGGTCGGAGGGCTGCCAAAGAATGGCATTGTCGAGATTGAGGCAGTCGCTGTAAACCCCTGCGATTGTCAGGATGAGAACTGCTGCTGCCAGTAGGTTGGTAGAAAAAACAGTTGATGAATCCGCTTGTGTCCGTGATCATTCCTTGTCGGAACGAGGAAAATACTATCCATCTCGTGCTGGAAGCGCTCTTCCAGCAAAGTTTTCCGATCGAAAACATGGAAGTAGTCATCGCTGATGGTCTCTCAACCGACGGCACCCGGCGCGCAATCCACGCCTTCAGCAAAACACACCCGGCACTCAAGATTCGCCTGGTCGACAACCCCAAAAAGATCATCCCGGCAGGGCTAAACATTGCCATTAGAGCTTCCAATGGCGAAATCATAGTTCGCATGGATGCGCATTCGCTTCCCAAGGCAGATTATGTCCAGCGCTGTGTTGATGCACTCCTGGAAGGTAAAGCGGAAAACGTGGGCGGCATCTGGAATATCAGACCGCAAAACGACATCTGGGTCGCCCGCTCAATTGCCGCTGCTGCAGCCAACCCGTTGGCAGTAGGTGATGCCCGTTATCGCTTTACCGATAAAGCCGGTTATGTCGATACCGTCCCTTACGGCTCTTACAAACGCGAGCTCTTTGACAAGATCGGTTTTTTTGACGAGAGCCTGCTTGCCAACGAAGACTACGAATTCAACACCCGCATCCGCCAGTCCGGCGGTCGCATTTGGCTCGACCCAGCCATCCAGTGCACCTACTTTGCCCGACCGACCTACTCAGCCCTTGCTAAGCAATATTGGGGGTACGGCTTCTGGAAGGCACAGATGCTCAAACGCTACCCCGAAACTCTGCGCTGGCGCCAGGCATTACCACCTCTGTTCGTTTTAGGGCTCATTTTCCTGGCAGTACTTGGATTTTGCTGGCAACCTGCCCGGATTGTTTTGGCTGTTGTTGTGGGGCTTTACCTGTTAATTCAATTGATTCCCGCCGTGCGCATTGCTCGCAAGTTGGGTAATATTTTGCTAAGCATTGGGATCGTTCTTGCAACCATCGTTATGCATTTTTCCTGGGGGACCGCACGCATCGTGGGGTTATTTTCTCATCCTGACAGGAAGTGGTAATGAAAGAAGATTCGACCAGCCCGACTAAAGAAAAATTTCGATTCGAACGCCGCGAACAAACCCTTTTACTCGTCCTTGGCGATCTATTTGCAGCAGTTCTCGCGTTGGGTATCGCCTTGTTGATTTGGGCAAAGGGCGACACCTGGTTGGGACTTTCACTTGAGTTTTTACGCCAACGGATTCCTGTCTGGTTCTATTTTCTGCCCCTGCTCTGGATAATCCTGATGGCGGACTCTTATGATATCCGCAAAGCAGGCAACCTGAAGTCCACCCTCAAATCGCTTGGCATAGCGCTTATCGCCTCCGCCGCAATTTACCTGGTGGTATATTTTGCCTCCGAACCAAACAGCATGCCGCGTTTTGGTATCGCGATATTCCTGGTGTTTACAGGAATCTTCACCTTCCTATGGCGGCTCCTCTATGTCCGTTTCTTCACCTCTGCCAGCAAGCAAAAACGTGCCCTCATCATCGGTGCCGGTCGGGCTGGGTCTGCCCTTGCCAAAATTGTTTCCGAACAGGACCCCCCGCCCTTCACACTGGTGGGCTTGATCGATGACGACCCTGAAAAATTGGGTATGACGGTTGAAGGTTTTCCAATTCTCGGCGGTCACAAAGACCTGCCTGAAATAATAGAAAAGCAACAAATCACCGACTTGATCCTCTCTATCTCGAACGAGATGAATCCGGGCATGTTCCAAGCAATCTTGACAGCCCAGGAAAAAGGGATGGGTATGTCTACCATGCAGGATACCTACGAATCGCTCACCAATCGCGTACCTATTACGCTCCTGGAGTTTGATTGGGTGATTCGTTCCTTCATCGATCGCAAGCCCGCCAGCGGATTTTACCGCTTGTTTAAAAGACTGACAGATCTCGTTTTCGGACTGATCGGCATGATTGGATTGATCATCCTCTATCCCCCCATTGCCATCTGCATTTTTTTGGACTCAAGAGGTCCCATCATTTTTCGCCAGACCAGGCTCGGGCGCG
This sequence comes from Anaerolineaceae bacterium UBA4890, assembly GCA_002399085.1. Classification (GTDB taxonomy): domain Bacteria; phylum Chloroflexota; class Anaerolineae; order Anaerolineales; family Anaerolineaceae; genus Mesolinea. The sequence continues at coordinate 45,456 of DHCY01000006.1, read as the reverse complement.
GTGGAAGCCCATATACCATGCTCAAATTCCGGACAATGAAAGACAACAAGGACATGGTGCGTGAAGCCCTGGTCACTGCTGAAAATGATCCCCGGGTAACACGCTTCGGACGCTTTTTGCGCAAATCCCACCTCGACGAGCTTCCCCAGATCATCAATGTTTTACGCGGTGAGATGAGCTTTGTGGGTCCCCGCTCAGAACGCAGCGAGTTGGTCACTATTTTCCAGAAGGAAGTCCCGTTCTACCGGGCACGAATGCTGGTCAAACCAGGAATCACCGGTTGGGCTCAGATCCATCAGAATTATGCTGAAACGGTTGAAGAGACTGCTATTAAGCTTGAGTACGACCTGTATTACATTGAAAACGCTTCAGTTCTGATGGATATTTCGATCATCATGCGTACGCTCACCAGCGTTTTGGGGTTTAAGGGTCGTTAAAATGACCGTTGATCTTAATCGGGCAAATACATTCGACCTGCCACAGGTCTACCCGGACGCGCATTTGCTGCAATTGCCGGAATGGGCTGAATTTAAGAGCCACTTTGGCTGGCAAAGCCAGGTCTTCAATAGTCAGACAGCCGCAGCCCAGGTCTTGTTCCGCACTTTACCTTTAGGTTATTCAATCGCCTATTTGACCAAAGGACCGTTAGGCTCCAACTGGAGTTCTCTTTGGTCACAAATAGACATGGAATGTCGTAAGAGGAAAGCGGTTTTCTTGCAGATCGAACCAGATGTCAACCTGCCCCTGCCAGCTGAAAGTGAAGCCTACTTTGCAGAAGGTTTTATCCGCGAAGAGCACACCATCCAGCCCCGTCGTACAGTTTTGGTATCGCTGGAGGCAGACGAAGACGAGCTGCTTTTAGCAATGAAGCAAAAAACCCGCTACAACATTCGCTTGGCAGCAAAAAAAGGTGTGGAAGTTCGACCCACCGATGACGTGATTGGTTTTTATGAAATGATGCAGACTACGGGCAACCGCGATAACTTCGCCGTGCACAGCCTCAACTATTACCAAAATGCCTACGACATCTTTGCAAGTTCAGGCAAGTGCGTACTCCTGGCTGCTTACTTCGAAGAAACCCCCTTAGCCTACCTGATGCTTTTTCTCACCGGGTCGCGCTCCTGGTATTTTTACGGCGCCTCCGATAACAATCAGCGCAACCTGATGCCCACCTATTTACTGCAGTGGGAAGCCATGCGCTGGGCAAAGGCGCGGGGAGCAACTGAGTACGACTTGTGGGGTATCCCCGATGCAGATGAAGACGAGCTGGAAGCAAACTTCACAGAGCGCTCAGACGGGTTGTGGGGCGTATACCGCTTCAAACGCGGCTTTGGCGGGCAAGTCGTGCGCAGCAGCCCGGCTTTTATCAAGATCTATAAACCCTTGCTCTACAGGCTCTATCAGAAATTTCGTGCCAGTAGGGTGACGGAGTAATATGTTCCAATTAGCCTCTGATCAAGTCAAAGATTGGAACGAATTTCTGACCGAGTTTCCCGATGCTCACATTTTGCAGACCCTGCAATGGGCGGAAGCGAAAAAACAAAACGGCTGGGAACCGCTTTTCTTGTGGAGCGGGAAAAGCCGGCACGATCTCGACGCGCTCTGCGTGGTCTTACGCCGGCAGGTCAGCGTCCTGGGATTGAAATTCACTGTTCTCTACGTCCCCAAAGGTCCCACCCTGGATTGGGCTAGCCAACCCATTGTTACTGATACTCTCAATTTTCTACAAGCCCTGAGCCGAACGCAAAAAGCGATCTTTATCAAGATCGATCCGGACGTTTTACTGGGCACTGGCATTCCCGGCACTCAAGAAGAACAACCCAACGAAAACGGGCTGGCTGTGCAGAAGGAATTGAAAAAACGCGGCTGGAAGTTCTCGCAAGACCAAATCCAATACCGCAACACCGTCCTGATCGAACTGCGCCAGGGTGAAGAAGAATTGCTGGCGGCGATGAAACAAAAAACCCGTTACAACATCCGCCTTGCTGACCGGAAAGGGGTAACAATCCGTGAAGGCAGGATGGAAGAGTTGCCGATGCTCTACGATATGTACGCTCAAACCGCTGTCCGGGATGGTTTCGTCATCCGCCACGAAGAATATTATCTTAACACCTGGCGTGCTTTTCTTGAAGCGGATATGGCGAAAATATTAATAGCAGAAGTGGAAAGCCAGCCTGTGGCTGCCCTGATCCTCCTCCTCTTTAATGGCACCAGCCGCTACATGTACGGCATGTCCACCGAGAAATACCGCGAGCTCATGCCAAATTACCTGCTGCAATGGGAAGCCATCCGCCTTTCAAAACAGATGGGCTGCCATACCTACGACATGTGGGGCGCGCCTGACGTTTTTGACGAGTCTGACTCCATGTGGGGCGTCTATCGCTTCAAACAGGGCTTTAATGGAATCACTGCCCGCCACCTGGGCGCCTGGGATTACAGCCCGCGCCCCCTGCTCTACAAAGCCTATACTCAGGCTCTGCCCAAATTGCTGGATCTCATGCGCAGGCGCGGAAAATCCGAAAACCTCAAGCAGGTACAAAATGATTGAACGAGTCCCCCTGGCACATCTGCCAACACCGATCGAAGCCTTGCCGCGGCTCTCCCAGCTCTTGGGCGGAGCGCTGTTTTTCATCAAGCGCGACGATCTCACAGGTCTGGGTTTGGGTGGTAATAAAACCCGCAAACTGGAATACCTGGTGGCAGACGCGCTGGCAAAAGGCGCGAAAACGCTGATCACCACAGGCGCGGTGCAATCGAATCATTGCCGCCAGGTTGCAGCAGCTTCAGCCAAACTTGGTCTGGGTTGTCAGTTGATTTTGGCTGGGGATGAACCAGAAGAAGCCCAGGGCAACCTGCTCTTGGATAAACTCAGCGGAGCCCAAATTTTCTATTCCAGCAAAACCACCCGCGACCAGGTCTTGCAGGAGAAGTTCAATCAAGCCAAAGAGGAAGGTCTGGAGCCTTACCTGATTCCCTATGGCGGCTCGAACACCAAAGGCGCCCCGGGTTACCTGAATGCGATGATTGAGTTGAGCGGGCAAGGGTTGCAGCCGGATTGGATTGTCTTTGCCAGTTCTTCCGGGGGCACCCAGGCTGGCATGATTTTGGGGGCACACCACACCGGTTACAAAGGAAAGATCCTGGGAATCAGCATCGAGCATGATTCTGCCAGCTTCTCCACCCAAATTGCTGAATTGGTTAACCAGACCGCTCTCGAATTAAGGTATGACTGGTCGGTCACACACGAAGAAATCCTTATCAATGATGCTTATTGCAGTGCCGGTTACGGTGTTCTTACCCCTGCCGAGGTTGAGGCTGTAAATCTGTTTGCCAGCGAAGAAGGAATCTTGCTCGACCCGGTCTACACCGGCAGAGCGGCAGCAGGGCTGCTCGACCTGGCACGCAAAGGCTTTTTCAGACCCCGGGAGAAAGTCCTCTTCTGGCATACCGGCGGCACCCCCGCCCTCTTCGCCCCACCCTACAGCCAGGGGTTGCTGCAGGGTTAGGCTCCAACCACTTCTTGCTAGTCACGGTCTCTGCGAGCCCCCGCAGGGGGCGTGGCAGTCTGCCTTTAATCTTTTCCTATCAGCCATCAGATATCAGCTATCACCTATCACCTATCAGCCATCACCTATCAGCTATCAGCTCCAAACTCCCTGTCCCTCTTGCTTGTCACGTCACTGCGAGCCCCCGAAGGGGGCGTGGCAGTCCGCCTTTAATCTTTTCCTATCAGCCATCAGCTATCAGCTTCTGACTGCCTGTTCCCTGTGGGCGGTACGGCATGGAAGCCGTCCCTTACGGACTCCCTTGCTCCCAGATCCCTGTTCCCTGTTCCCTGATCCCTGTTCCCTGTATAATTACACCGTTTCGAAACGAGGAATATGATCAAAACCCGAGGATTAACCAAAATTTTCAAAATCGGCAAAAAGCAGGAAACTGAGCTCATTGCCGTCGATAACTTGAGCCTGGAGGTGGAGCGCGGGGAGGTTTTCGGCTTCCTGGGACCCAACGGTGCCGGCAAGACCACCACGGTGCGCATGCTTACCGGTCTCATCCGCCCCAGCGCTGGCAGCGCCCAGGTGGCTGGCTTTGAGCTGGGCAAAGAAGACACCAATATTCGCCGCAATGTTGGCATTCTCACCGAATCGCCCGGCATGTACGAACGCCTGACCGCCGAGAAAAACCTGACTATCTTCGCCAACCTGTACGACGTTCCGGATGTTGAAAAATCGGTCAATAAATATTTAAGCATGCTCGGGTTATGGGAGCGACGGCACGATACCGTGGGGAGCTTCTCGAAAGGCATGCGCCAAAAACTGGCAGTCGCCCGAGCGTTGATCCACGAACCACAAATACTTTTCCTCGATGAGCCCACTACCGGGCTGGACCCCGAAGCCTCCAAAACCGTACGCGACTTCATTGAAGAGCTGAAAACAGAGGGGCGCACCATTTTCATGACCACCCACAACCTGGACGAAGCCGAGCGTCTGTGCGACCGCGTGGGCATTTTTCAGCAAAAACTGCTCACACTCGACAGCCCCGCCAGCCTGCGCGACAAAATGTTTGGTCGCAAAGTGGTCTTCCACCTGCGCGAACTACAGGCAAGCTGGGTTAACCTGGTTGCTGGCATCGCCGGGGCAGAAAATGTGGAGGCAGTGGACAACAAACTGGTGGTTTCATTGAAAGACCCTGAAGAAAGAAACCCTGAGATCATCAAAGCGCTGGTTTTGGCAGGCGCGCAAGTACAATTCGTAGGCGAAATCAGGCACAGCCTCGAGCAAATTTACCTCGAAATGGTTCAAAGCCATGAAAGGGGGCAGGCATGAGACACATTCGCACGATCATTGACAAAGAATGGGCCGAGGTTTTCAAAAACCGCTGGGTGATAACAACGATGACGCTGCTGCCGTTGCTTTTTGTCGCCTTACCACTGGTTATGCTCTACATGACCAACAGCTCCCTGCCGGTAGAAATGCCCGCAGAAAGCGCGGGCTTGCCTCCCGGTTTTGCCGCAGCCTGTTCCGGGCTGACCGCCGGCGAATGTACGCAAATCTACCTGCTGAACCAGTTTATGCTCTTGTTCATGATGATGCCGCTGATTATTCCGACCACTATCGCTGCTTATAGCATCGTCGGTGAAAAAACCACCCGCAGCCTTGAACCGCTCCTGGCGACTCCAATCACGACCATCGAATTGTTGGCTGGAAAAGGACTGGCAGCCGTGATTCCTGGAGTGATCATCAGTTATGGCGTTTTTGGTGTCTTCGTGGTCGGCTGTCTCCTGCTTGGACTAACCCCGGCTGTTTTGAGCTATATCCTCAGCCCCAGCTGGCTGCTGGGTATCCTGGTACTGGGTCCAATCCTTTCGGTTATTGCCACCATATTCGCGATTTATGTTTCCTCACGGGTCAGTGACCCACGCGTAGCCGAGCAGGTTTCCAGCACAGTAATTTTGCCGCTCATGCTGGTGATGTTTGCTGTGCTGGCTGGTAAGTTGGTGATCAACATCAATTTTATGGTGATCGCCATTATAGTGAGCGCCCTGATTGCGTTTGGGATGCTACGTCTTGGTACCGTAATATTTGACCGTGAAAACATTTTGACAAAATGGAAGTAAGCAGATGAAAAAGAAACAACTTTGGATTGCCTTCTTGTTGGTTTTTTGTATGGTCTTCGCCTTCTCGGATGCGCAGGCACAAGACGGTTCTGATCTGACCTTGAGGCTCAGGCGTGACTGGGGCTATGGCTCCGGGGCGGACATCCAGGGCAATATGACCATTTACATAGATGGTGATCTGAGTGCTGCACAGCGCGTGGTTTATTACATCGATGATGCCGTTATGGCTGAATTGAGCGAGGAGCCTTTCCGGTTTTCATTTACTACTGATGATTACCAACCTGGGGTCCACCAAATGCGAGCAGAAGTCAGCCTTGCGGATGGAACGATTATTCCTGTGGGACCAATCGTTTACAATTTCCTGAGCGCAGGCGAATCTGGACAAATAACCAGCACCCTGATCGGTATCATCGTGGTTATCACCCTGGCGGGCATGGGCATCAGTTGGTTTATTTCCTCCAGGCAGAAGGGCGGTTCAACCACTGGCGGAGGTATGCATGGTCTGGCAGTCTGTAACCGCTGTGGCAAGACTTTTTCGCGTTCATTTTTGGGGTTGAATATCGTGGTCGGTAAGTTTGAACGTTGCCCGCATTGCGGTAAGTGGCAGATCACCCGCCGTGCCAGCCCGTTGGAAATTGAAATGGCTGAAAATCAAAACCGTCCAGAGGAAACCCCAGAAGTCACCCCCAAGCCTGAGAAAGATGATCTGGACGACAGCCGCTTCGTGGATATGTAAGACCATTTGTCATCCTGACAGACCCTTTGTCATCCTGACAGACCCTTTGTCATCCTGAGCATCAATTGCGAAGGATCTTGGAGGTAACTCCTGTTAAGATTCTTCACTTCGTTCAGAATGACAAGCATTCAGAATGACAACCATTCAGAATGACGACCGTTCAAAATGACAAACCTTCCGGCTGTCATCCTGAGCTTTTGTTGCGAAGGATCTTGATGATATTGGGTCGGAATCGTTGGGGGAATACTGTTAAGATTCTTCACTTCGTTCAGAATGACAGACCCTTTGTCATCCTGAGCATCAATTGCGAAGGATCTTGATGATATTGGGTCGGAAACCTTGTGGCAATACTGTTAAGATTCTTCACTTCGTTCAGAATGACAAGCATTCAGAATGACAACCATTCAGAATGACGACCGTTCAAAATGACAGATCAGGAATTATCTCTCTCTTCCAACAATATCTTGCGCATTTGCGGGAAGATAAGCGGGTTCGCCGATAAAATATTCACCTTACCGGTCAACAGCTCGCCATCGCCGTACAAACTATCCACAATCCCACCAGCCTCGCGCACGATCAGGACGCCGGCAGCCACATCCCACGGGTTCAGGTCGATCTCCCAAAAGCCTTCCGCTCTTCCGCAGGCTACATATGCCAGGTCTGATGCCGCTGAACCCAACCGGCGAATAGTCTGTGTTTCCAGGCTAAGACGCGTGAAATTACGAATATTGGAGCGGGGAGTAGCTATCGTGTTTCGCCTGAAACCGGTTATGAGCAGAGAATCATTCAGTATGTCTGTTTTGGACACACTGATTGGCTCGCCATTTAAAAATGCCCCCTGCCCCCTGGCAGCCCAAAAGGTCTCTTTCATTGCAGGGTTGCAGATAACTCCAATTTGCAGCTCCCCTTTGTAGGCATAAGCCACAGAAACCGCCCAAATTGGCAACCGATGAGAGTAATTCAAGGTGCCATCAATCGGGTCGATGTACCATTTATGGTCACTATCGCGGTCGTGTTCGCCGCTCTCCTCAGCGTTGATCGAATGATCCGGAAAGTGTGCCTGGATCTTTTCGATCAAAAATGCCTCAACGGCAGAATCGGCTGCTGTAACCAGTTCGTTTGCAGCTTTATAATGCGTTTCCAGGTTTTCGGTCTGCATATTTAGGGCGATAGCTGCAGCTTCAGTGCTCCAGGCGACTACTTGTTCAAGGGTAGGTTGCATTTTTTCTCCAAATTTGATGTTCTTATGATTTTACCCCGACCCGAGTCATACTGCAGTCCCCAGTCTTTAAATGCTGGTGTGGATAATCTGTGGCAAACCGTAGGATGGTTTGTGGATAACCAACTATAATTAGTGGAGAATTCCCAATTTTCTGTGGATTGGAGTGCTATGGAACAAAAACGTGAACTGCCCAAATTTGCTGTTCTGCAACTTTCAGGGTGTTCAGGCTGCGAAGTGTCCCTTTTGAACTCGGAAGAGTGGATCGAAAATTTCGACCTGGTATATATGCCTCTGGTTGTGACCTCGAACAAAATACCGGATGACGTGGAAATCCTGTTAGTTTCCGGTGGTGTGCGCACGGATGAAGACATCCACAACCTGGTCAAAGGAGCGTCTCGTTCGAAAAAGGTAATCGCAGTCGGAACATGTGCGCTCTCGGGTGGTGTAGCCCAAATCCGCGAATCACACCCGGCGCGCGACACCTATATGCTTTCCTCGCACCGCTTGCGTCTGCCCGATATGCTTCCCCGTGCCTATCCGATTGACAGGTTTGTGAATGTCGATATCTATTTGCCGGGCTGCCCTCCTACACCGGAATTGTTCATGACTGCTTTAACCAATGCGGAAAATGCAAAAATCGCCCCGATTGTTTGTCAGGAATGCGGTCGCCAAAAACTGCAGGACATGCGCCCAACCTCCATTACCGGCATGCGCAGCGGTGTGACCCTTCCCGATATCTGTCTGATCAACCAGGGTTTTGTCTGTGTCGGCACCTCCACCCGCGGAGGCTGCGGTGCGCTCTGCACCCGCCCCGGGCATGCTTGCGTCGGCTGCCGTGGACCAGCCAACCCCTACCTGAACAAAGAGCCTAAATTTGTGCTCGATAACCTGCGGCGTGTCTTCACACGGATGACCGATATCCCTGAAGAAGAGGTCAATGCGGTCCTGGATTCCCCCTGGCTGTCACTCTTCCTCGATCAATTCACCGATTACACCCAGGACGATTCGCTGCCAATACGCACGAAAGAAAAGATGATCTGATGACAACGATAACCTACCCACTCAGTCGAATTGAAGGGCACGCCCGCGTTGTGATCGACATTCATGACGATGAAGTCTTTCGCGCAGATTTCCAGGCAATGGAGATGCGCGGCTTCAGCTATTATGTCCAGGGTGTACCCGCCGAGCAAATCACGGTGATCGTGCCACGTATTTGCGGCGTCTGTTCAACCGCCCACCAGGTGGCATCCGTGAAGGCGCTGGAAGACGTTTTCGGTGTCACACCGCCTCCTCTCGCAGAAGATGTCCGCGAGGTGCTTTTGCTCGGTCAGCTGATCCAAAACCAGGCGACCTCCCTGTTCATTTTCACCATGCCCGATCGCATCAATGCCGATTCGATTTTTGAGGTTGCCGAAGCAAAAAAGGAAAAAGAGCGCCAATTCTCGATAGCGCAAAATGCGCTGCGCATCCGCAAGATCGGCACAGATCTGATCAGTCTGGCTGGTGGTCAGTTCATTCACCCAATCAAAACTACGATTGGCGGCGTTACCAGCGGAATTCCCCGCCAAAAAGCTGACGAAATGATCAAAACCATCGATACACTTCTGCCAGTGGCGGAGGAATTGGTCGATATTTATTGGGAAATGTCCATGGAAATGGGCGACCGCATCGGTTCCTGGGGCGACGACGAACCCACCTATTACCTTGCCTCCACCGAAGCAGATAACTTCCGCCTGAACAGCAATCGCCTGCGGCTGATGTGCCCGGAAGGGAAGGAATGCCAGAATTTCAGCCCACACGAGTTTGAATCGTACTTACAGTTGGAAGACAGCGACTATTCCTACGCTGGCATCAGCAGCTTCCAGGGTGAGATCATGCGCGCCAACAGCCTGGCAGGCATCAACCTGGCAAATTCCATGGGCACACCTAAAGCAGATGCCTTTTTGAAACGTTTTGTCCAGACCTTTGGCAGACCTGCCCATGCGATCATGTTCTTTGATCTCTGCCGCGGAATCGAGCTGGTTTATGCGCTCGAAAAGTCCCGCCAGATGCTGGAATGCGACCTGGAACACGGGGAGACCGAAGTTGGCTACACCCCGCGCGATGGCGTGGGCTACGGTTTAGTTGAAGCACCGCGCGGACCGTTGATCCATCATTATGAGGTAGAAAAAGGTCTGATCAAGAACGCAAACTTCATCATCCCCACCGTGCACAACATGTTGGCAATCCGCCGGGCACTAATGGTGGCTGCCAAACGCTATGTCAGTGCCGATGGCATCAGCAGTGAATTGGGCAGGGCGGTTGGCAGGGTCGTGCGCGCCTTCGACCCCTGCATCGCCTGCGCAACCAAGTAAAACGGAGCGTTTGATTGACTGCTGACCTGGACCTCCAAAGAAACCACAAGCTGATGATGCGCTTCTTTCTGGGCTTGGCTCTGGTGCTGGTCGCAATTGCGTTGTTCATTTCGACCCCTGGCGAACTGTCGGATGGGCTGGTACGCATCAACACCGACCCTCGCAACCTCTTCTATGATTTTATGGCAGTTGGAGGCATGGGAGCCACCTTTGTTAATGTCGCCCTGATTTTACTTTTTGATTTGAGCATTATTCATCTTTCCAGAGCGACCATCACTGGTCCCGCCCTCGCGGCATTGTTAACCACCGCCGGCTTCGCTTTTTTTACTACCAACCTTTTCACCACTGTGCCAATTGTGACAGGTGTGTTCCTCTATTCGCGAATCGAAAAGATCCCCATGAGAACACTGCTTTTGCAGGCATTTATGGGAACTGCCATTGGACCGATAATCAGTTTTATCGCATACGGGGTCGGGCTGCAGCTTGTGATGAGCCTGCCACTGGCATTCCTGGTTGGTCTGCTGATAGGCATTGTGATTCCTCCGCTTTCCAGCTCCTTCCTCAGATTTCACCATGGCTACAATATTTACAACATTGGCTTCACTGCCGGGATCATTGGGCTGATTGCGGTGGCAGTTTTGCGCATGTACGGAATTGAGGTCGAACCGGTCGGCATTATTGACACCGAGCACCGTTTGCAGCTGATCTGGCTGGTTTCTGCCATTTTCGTCAGCTTAATTGTGTTCGGGCTGTTGCTCAACAAGGGCAGCCTGCGCGATTACCCCAAACTGCTTGGCAACAGCGGGCGTTTGATCTCTGATTTCGTAGTCTTGTATGGCAGCGGATTATCATTGATCAATATGGGGGTAATGGGCTTTCTTGCCCTGGCTTTCGTGATCATTTTGCGCGGTCCAGTGAACGGACCAATCGTCGGCGCATTGTTAACACTCGCAGCGTTTGGAGCCATGGGTAAACACCCTCGTAACAGCCTGCCTGTAATCGTGGGGGCAACCATTGCCAGCTATTTCCACGAGGAGTGGGGAACAACAGAAGCGATCGTACCCATTCTTTTCGGCACAACCCTGGCACCGATTGCTGGCAGATTTGGTCTGCTTGCCGGAATAATTGCCGGCTACTTGCACATTGCTCTGGTGGGGCATGTCTTGCCGCTGCACGGCGGTCTGAACTTGTATAACAGCGGTTTTTCGGGTGGTTTTGTTGCCGCAGTCATGGTGCCGTTGATCGAAGCCGGCAGAAACGTGATCGAAAGGAGAAAATAACATCAACAGACGCGAATTTCAGAAGACAAGTAACATTGTCAGGGCACTCAGTCAACTATTTCTACTGAAAGGCTGCTCCGAGACAACAATCGTGATCAAACCCTCTGATGACCATTGTTCCATCCAGGTATCAGGACGGTTGGAACTAAACCAAAAAGAGTTTGCTGATATAACTGATTGTCTGAGCCGACCGAAGACCGCCGAAATGGAATACTACTACGACGACTTGCTTCTTTCAGGGCACGAAGACAACGAACTGAGTTTGTTGGGGCTGATGATCGATGATGCGGAAGTTGAATACCAGGATGGTATTCTGTCGATCTGCGTTATGCGAACCTTCTGACAAATCAAATAAAATTTAGCGTTCGCCGCGATATTCCGCAATCAGACGATCGTAATACTCAGCCAAAAAGGCATCACGATCTTCGGCGATCGCTTTTCCGGTATTGGTAAAAAGCTGGTCTTTCACTTTTCGTAACTTGAACAGGTATTCATGGTAAGAGCTGTGGGGTTCCCCCGGCTCTTTTTTGCCCGTCTCCAGGAATTGTTGAGAAGGCTCGCTCAAAACCGGTTGCCCGGCTAATACCGCGTAGGCGATGGTTCGGGCAGCACCGACCGCTCCCAGTACGTCGAGTTTATCGGCGTCGAACAGGCACATGGCTTCCAGCGTTTCGGGGCGTTCGCCGGTATGGCGGAAGCGGTGAGCTCGGATGCAATGCTGAACGGCTTCTATGCGCTCCGGCGACCAGCCTTTTTTCGCCAGCACCTCACCGGCAAATTCTGCTGAAGTGATGTGGTGTTCTTTTCGGGCGCTACCGTGTGCTTCCGGGCTGGCACCTCTGGAATCATGCAAGTAGGCAGCTGCTTCGATAACTTCCAGATCGGCACCCTCTGCCTTGCCAATACGCACAGCCATCGCCCTAACGCGCAAAACGTGCTCAAAGCTGTGAACCTCATCCGCTTCCTGGTACCAGGATCTTGCCTCTTCATCTGTGATTGTCATGTTATTTCAAATCCCATTCGTGCCGTACTCACGACCGTGCCGAGGGCAACCTTCCCCTTCATCGATTGGCATAATCACTGGGCTATTCCTCCCCGCTCATCACCTGGTTAATCAAGTCCTGGGCGAGGTTTTGCAGGCGGTCACGCTCATCCTCCCCTTCGTGCCGCTCTTTCCAAAACCAATCCAGCAATTCCAGGGGGCTCAGTGAACTGGTTTCCTGTCCATCTGGCAGGCGGCTGCGCGCTTCAGAAACAGAATTTTTGTGCAGCTTGAATTCAAAAGCGTCTTTGGCATACGTATGCAATCGTGCTTCATCAATCAGCACTTCGTATCCCTGTGGGTAAGTGATCTTTAACCGTACAATCGCATCCTTCAGCTCTTCCTGGCTCGGCATAGCAGCGATCAATTTCTCATTGACATCCAGTTCGTCCACCAGGGTGAAACTGCGATCGATAAATTTGCGGATAGGCAACTTCCACCACTCATAAGTGGTATGCCCCTTCTCGATATTGGCAATCACGAAGCCTTTTTCCTCGTTTACTTCTCCAAAATCGACACGCTCAATCGAACCCGGGTAAACCACCGGCGGGTGGTTGCCTAAATTTAAATCCTGGTAGCGGTGGATGTGCCCGAGCGCAACATAATCGAAGCGCGGATTACAAACCAACCCCAGTGGCAAAACCACATCCCGACCGATTTTGATCTCCTGCTCATTGCCAAGTTTTGCTCCTGCCACAGAAGCATGCGCGACCAGAATGACCGGCAGATCAGGATCGGTCTCTTGGAGTGCCAGGCTGATGAAATCTGAAACGCCATTTTCAATGACACGCAGAGGGTCTTCCTCCTCCGACTCACCTGTGGTGATCGCTTGCATCACGCCAGCACGCGTGATCCAGGGTATTGCGAGAACCTGAACGGGCAACCCTTCCAGGTCGTCCGGAGTGAGCAGTCGCAGGTTGCTGACCACGCTGATATGCTCAGGCGAAAGTGTGTCGAACTCCTGCATCGCGTGGGCTTTGCGCTGCGAAGGCGAAATATCGTGATTGCCCGTGAGCAATATGGTTGGGATACCGGCTTTCGAAAGGAGCATCAGGCGGCGCCCCCACTCACGCTGAAAGGTGGGGGCAGGCGAGCGGTCTTTGTAGGCATCGCCGGCAAATATCACAAGGTCTACCTTTTCGTCGATGGCGGTTTGAACAATCACATCCAGACTGCGCAAAAAGTCCATCACACGCTCAGGCAGTCCGGTTTCAGGGTCGTGAGAACCAAAATTGGTCATATCGATATGGGCATCAGCAAAGTGCAGGAGTTTGATCATGGCTTAATTATAATGGAGGCAGGCGCTCAAGCAGGGCTTGAATACAATCAATTCAAGCAAGGCTTGATAGGAATTCAGTTTGCTTCATTATAGACTGAGCCCTTCTTGTTTCAAGGTGGAATTTACCCTGTTTTCTCGGGTAAAATCAGAATATGACAGAAATTAAACGACCTCAAATATTACTTTCCAATGACGACAGCATCAACTCACCCGGTCTATGGGCTGCGGCGGAAGCACTTTCAACTCTCGGTTATGTACACGTAGTCGCACCGCGCGTGCAGCAGACTTCAATGGGGCGGGCGTTGCCGCGCGATTCGGACGGCATCAGAGAAACCCAGGAATTGGTGGTCAACGGTCAGACCTGGCAGGTACACGGTTTTGGCGGTTCCCCCGCGCAGTCAGTTTTGTACGGTTTGCTCAACGTGATGGCAGATATAAAGCCCGACCTGGTGGTGGCTGGTATCAATTATGGCGAAAACGTCGCCTCAGGCGTTACCATCAGCGGAACGGTCGGGGCAGCCCTTGAAGCGGCTTCCTTCGGCTATCCTTCCCTGGCGATTTCGCTGCAAACCCCGGTTAGCGAACATTTCAACCTATCCGATAAAGTCGACTTCAGTACTGCAGCCTGGTTCACCCGCTTTTTTGCTGAGAAACTTTTACGGCTCGAGATGCCCTTCGATGTCGACGTGCTCAAGGTGGATGTGCCCGCAATCGCCACCCCTGAGACCCCCTGGGTGGTTACCCGCCAGTCGCGCCAGCGGTATTTCGAAGTTGTTTCAGAGATCGACCATGAAACTGGGCTCGAGAGAATAGGCTATGAGGGTCGGGTTAATGAAGAAACCGTCGAAAGCGACAGCGATCTGAAAGCGGTCTTGCTGGACAACCTGGTCTCCGTCACGCCCATCAGCCTCGACCTCACCTCGCGGGTTGATTTAGCCGATTTCCGTCGGTTGTTGGAGGAATAGGGAACGCAGGGAAGATCCATCGGGCATTAGGCACCTGGCTCGGTCAGGAGACCTTCGCCAACGTCGGGAGGGGTCTAGCCCCTTCCCTTCGAACTAAATGTTAAACCGAATTTCAATAATATCGCCGTCTTCAATGATGTAATTCTTGCCCTCAACCCGCAGGCGACCGTGGTTGCGGGCTTCGGCGGTGCTGCCGTAGGTGACCAGGTCGTCGAACGAGATCACCTCAGCCCGGATGAAACCTTTTTCCATATCCGAGTGAATTGTGCCGGCGGCTTCGCGGGCGTTGCTGCCCTTTCGCAGCGTCCAGGCATGTACTTCCTTCTCACCAGCGGTGAAAAAACTATGCACGTTCAGCAGATCATATGAAACCTTGATCAATCGTGACATGCCCAGTTCACTGACACCATACTCTTCCATAAACATGGCGGCATCATCGGGCTCCAGCGCCATGATGTCCATCTCCAGTTTTGCGGGCAAACTGACCACGGTAGTGTGCGGGTGGGGGCTGGTATATTCAATCGCTTGTTGGTCTTCAGACTGGTTGAATACGATGATCTGCGGTTTTCGGCTCAGAAAACCGAAACTGGCAACCACTTTATCTTCTTCGGGTGTGAAGGTATAGTGGCGCAGCGGCTTCTCGGCATTCAGCATGGCTTCGAGTTTTTCGAACAGATCAATTTCTGTCCGGATCACATCCCTTGGGCGGGAGACCCCCCTGCGGTGCTCTTCGCGCAATTTTTCCAGGCGGCGCTCGATCATCACCAAATCGTTCAGGATAAAATCTGTGTCCATGGTCTGAATATCACGGAGAGGGTCAATTTTCTCGGCAAGGTGAGGCACGCTGGCATTCTCAAACTGGCGGACAACATGTAAGAATCCGTCCATCTGGGCTAACTGGTTGACCATTACGCCCGGCAAGCCTCCACGTCCGGCGGTGCCATCCAGCCCGGCAATATCAGCGTAGGTCACTTTTGCGCGCACGATCTTCTTGGGTTTGTAGATCTCGCAAAGTTTATCCACGCGCGGGTCAGGCACGTCCACCACCGCGGTGTGCACTTCCAGGTGCCCAGCTGACATTTCGGCAGCAATTGCCGCACCAGTCAGCGCATTGTAGACGGTTGTTTTGCCGGATTGAGGTAGACCAATGATTCCTAATTGCATTTTGCGCTCCTGAACTTTTACTGAGACAGTTGATTATATCTTATTGCTCCTGGGCTCATTGCGTTCGCGAATAATACAAATTTAAATAAAACAGGTTGCGATAATGGTAAACTTTTCATACTCCCAATGAATGTCTTGGAGCATTAAATCTGTTTATCTGACTCTTAATGGAGGAATAATGAAGAAGATGGTTGTTATTTTTCTGGTGATGATGCTGATTGTCACTGCTTGCTCTATGCCCAGATTGGTGAAAGTAGAAGACTCACCCGACCCGACTGCCACCTCGCGCGTGGTCGCACCCAGTGAAATTGACCCCGAACCCCCTAGCGAAGATCCCGAACCCGTCAGCGAAGACCCCCAACCCACCACCCCCCCATCAGACTCAGATATCCTGAACACGAACCAGGTTTTATGGATGGAGAGTTTTTCAAGCGATGATGGCACCTGGAATACCGGTGTTTGGGCAGAAAATGCGGGCGAAGATATTATCGCAGATGGTGAGTACCGCATGAATGTCATCCAGGACAGCTACATGATCTGGAGCAAAACTTTTGACCTGGGCACCTCCGATGTGATCATGGAGGTTGAAGCACGCCTGTATAGTGGCAGCCAGGAAAACGGTCAGGGTTTCGTTTGCCGTTATGTTGACCAGGATAATTTCTATTTCCTTCACATTGGCAGCGATGGCTGGTATTCCATCGACAAATATGTCAACAACGAATATGAGAATCTGGCTTCAGATTACGCCAGCAGTGACGTAATCGACCCCGATTGGAACCTGATCCGCGCAGAATGCGATGGCAGCCGGCTTGCTTTGTGGTCCAACGGTCAACTCCTGGCTGAGGTGGAAGACAGTTCTCTGCCTTCCGGTCAGGTGGGTTTGTTTACCCGCAGTTGGGATGAGGGCGACATCACCATCGCTTATGATAATTTCGCTGTATATGATGCCAGCATGACTCCAGTCCCACAGGGATTGGAGGCAAAAGTGCTTTTCTCAGACGATTTCGAGACAGATCCTGGCACCTGGAAACTCGGAACCTATAAGCAATCCGATCTGGATATCCTCTCTGGCTGGCTGACTTATGAGATGAAACAGGCAAACTGGGAGAGCTGGGATGTGACCAGGAAGGTTGACGCCGCCAACGTAAAGATGGAAGCCTATTTCAGTAATGACAGCGAACAGGTCGAAAATATCCAGGGCTTTGTTTGCCGTTACCAGGATGAAGATAATTTCTACCGGATTTCCTTCGGCAACGACGGCTATGTGCGCATCGGGAAACGTCTCAACGGTGAATGGACGTTCTTTGTCGATGGCTACGACACGACCGATTCAATCGACCCCGACTTCAACTGGGTGGAAGCCAGCTGCGAAGGAAACACCCTGAGCCTGTGGGTTGATAACGAATTGGTTGCCCAGGGAATTGACCCGGAAAACTCGTTCACATCTGGCGATGTAGGTTTTATCGTCGGTACTTTTGATGACCCGAACGTGGTTGTCAGCATTGACGATTTTGTGGTGACCTCATTGGATTAGCACCACCTATAGCCTGTCATCCTGTCGTCCTGTCGTCGTGTCATCCTGAGCTTCTTTCCGCAGGACTCTTCGAGTGCGAAGGATCTTATCAGTATTGCTTCAAGATTCTTCGTTTCGATCAGAATGAAAGAACGCCTCGTTCAGGAAATGATAGTAAAAAAAAACCGGGCTCATTTCTGAGCCCGGAATGCTTTACTAAACACATAAGCCTAAATGCTCAGAGTCTTGACGTCTTCTTCAACCGTTGTTGAAACAGCGTTCGCTTGTGCTTCCAATTCCTTTTGGGCTTTCTTCTCAGCTTTGTGGGCTTTCTTTTCAGCCTTCTCAACTTTGCGCGCTTCCTTAGCCTTCCTTTTTTCGAGGCGCGCTTCGTCTTGCGCAGCAAGTATTGTCGCTGTACGAATTACCTGGTAGAGGTAATAAATCAAAAACGCGATTGCCACAATAAAGACGATAATGCTGCCGATGGTCAAGCCATAGGGCTCACCCTGGATATCAATAGTCCAGATGTAGCCACCGATCCCAGTGAAATACAAAACCGTGTTGAGAATGATCACAAACAAGCGTACTTCAGTTGGACCCACCCCAATGCTGGTCATTTCGAAAGTACCGGTTACATGGGTTTTCAGGTAAACCTGGATCATCAGCAGCAGCCAGCAAGCCAGCGCCAGCATGGCAATATCAAAGCGGGCGATGCCAGAAAGACCGATGCCGGCAAAGATGATCAGGGAGGTGATGCCATCGATGGCATGATCGGTGTAATAACCGTAATTAGGGCGTTCGTGGTGGCGGTAGCGTGCCAATGTGCCATCCAGGCTGTCACCAAACCAGTTGATCACAAATCCCAGGCTGACCACCCAAAGCCAGGGGTTGCCCTTGACGTCGCCTCTGCCAATCATCGCATAGGAAAAACCTGCCAGAATTGAACCAAGCAGACCGAGTACAGTCAGCATATCAGAGTTGACCCAGGCAGGCATATTTCGGGCAAAAAACTGCAAGGCTGGTCGTTCCAAGGGCCCAAGCAGAATGTCATTTGTCCTTTTATCGTCTTTTGTTCCATCGTTTTCGTTAGTCATGACACCTCTTATAGTAAATGATCAATCAAAGGAATAACTTCTGGCCAAACCGGGTAAAACATAGCCCATTCAGCCGGACTTCTAAGAATAAATTCTTCAGTTGGCTTCAATACCTTTTCGGCATTGATTAAATTTTCTTCAACCAGGTCGTAGCGCGCTTCCATCACGATTGGTCCGGAAGTGTCGATAACAAAAGTGCCGTCCTCCTGGCGGTAGCCGCAAGCCACGCGTGCGATCGCACCCGTGTCCAGGCAAAGGCGGGAATAAAATATCGGCAGCGCTGCTGGTCGCCCAAAGAAGATAGGCTTGTATTTGGCATCTTCGGGGTTATCCAGCGGGCGATCAATGCCGGTAGCCAGGGCGTAGCCCTCTTTCAGGGCTTGTTTTGCGCCCCGAAACGAGCTAAAGGAAATTGGATAAATCTGCAAGCCAACGGCTGCTCTGAGCTTGTTTTGTTCTTTATAAGCGTTATTTGGGTTGGGGTAGGCGAGTACATAAAGGGGAATTTTCAACCAGCTCAGAGCCATCATAAAAAAGTCATAATTTCCGATGTGAGGTCCAAGGATAAAAGTGGGCACTTTGTGGTCACGGATATCCGCGAAAGCTTTTTCGGCTTCCGGGGTTAGCCTGATCAGATCAGCCCCTTCTTGTGGATGCTGGTAGTAATAAAAATATTCCGCTAAGGATATTAATTGTGCAGTAATGACACGAACGGTTCGTTGCTGGAGTTCTTCTTTGTTCATCGATTCGCCGCTGATTACCCATTGATTGGCTTTTATGCTGCGAACCATGCTGCTGGATTGACGGGAAGCGATGATTTTTGCGACAAACTTTGCCAGGCGGCGCAGAGCAGGGAGAGAAAAAGTTTTCCCGACCCATAAGCCAGCTTTGATAACCGCTGAATCCTGAATAAATTCCTTCAATCCCATACTTATTAATTGTACTCTATGGTTTTAATAACACCTTAACAAAGAAAAGGTTTTATTGACGTCGAAGAAGTGACAATTGTCACGATTTTCTTGAAAGGTGCAACCGCCGTACAAGGCTGGACAGCAAAAAGGCTACAGAAGCCAGAAGAATGATCACCGGACCTGCCTGGATATTGGTTTGAAAAGAGATCACCAAACCAAAAAAGCAAAAAAGGAAACTAAGAACAACCGAGATGAGCATAATCGCTCGCACATCTTTAAAGTGGTACAAGGCGATCGCCGGCGGGATCGAAAGCAGCGCGATCACCAAAATCAGTCCAACCATACGCATGGCAACCACAACAGTCAGTCCCACCAAAACCAGCATGGTCAGGTAGAGCAAGGTCACCGGCAGGTTGCGCACTGTGCTGAAGGTTTCATCGTACGAAATTGCCAGTAGGTTGCGGTAGTTGAAAATCACGAAACCAAGTACCAGGGCGGCAACCAGGGTCATCAGGCGCAAATCGCTGCCCGAAACCGCCAATATGCTGCCAAACAAGTAACTCATCAGGTTGGCTTTATAACCACGGGTTAGCGAGATAAAAATGATGCCAATTGCCATACCGATCGACCACATCACCCCGATAAGGGTATCGGCGCCCGATTTCGACTTTCGCTGTGCCGCACCCATAATGAGCGCAGACACTGTGCTAAAAAGCAGTGCCCCGATCATCGGGTCCTGACCAAAGTAGTAGGCAATCCCCACGCCGCCATAAGCAGCATGGGCGATGCCCCCGCTGATCGAGACAATTCGGTTGAGCACTACCAGCGCGCCGATCACACCGGCGGCAAGGCTGATCCAAAAACTGGCAATCAGCGCGTTGCGCATGAACTCGTAAGAAAAAATGGTGCTCAGTTGTTCAATCATGATGATCCTCGTATTGATGCCCCGGCAAAACGCGGTGGGGAACGCCGTGTGCGATCAAGTCGATCGGGCAGCCGTAACCTGCCTCAATCATCTCTGGCGTAAGTTCTTTGTTGCCTTCGTAGACCAGGCGGCGGTTGACGCAACCAATGGTCTTCACATTAGAGGAAATCGCTGTCAGGTCATGGGAGATAAGCAGGATAGCGATATGGTCATTTAGCTGAGCCAGAAGGTCATAAAGCTGGTTACTGGATTGGCTGTCGACACTGGAAGTCGGTTCGTCCAATAGCAGGATTTTTGGTTCAGTTGCCAGTGCCCTTGAAATGTAGACGCGTTGGCGTTGCCCGCCTGAAAGTTCATTCATGGTGCGCTCTCGCAAATCTGCGATTCCTGTTTCTTCAAGGGCAGTCTCGATCGCTTCCTTGTCATGGCTGGCAAGCCGAAAATTATGAAAAGGGTTTGGGCGCAAGCGCCCCATCGCCACCACATCCCAAACGCTGATTGGAAACTGCTTGTCTTCCACCTGGAATTGGGACACATAGCCAATGTGCTTTCTGCCCCGCGCAGCCTGCTGACCCATGACCGTGATGGTCCCTTTTTCTGGCTTGAGCAGCCCAAGGATCACACGGATCAGGGTGGTTTTGCCGCCGCCGTTGGGTCCGATCAGACCGACAAAGTCATCCTGGTACATCTCAAAATTGACATCCTCCAAAACGGTGTCAGCTTCATAGCCTGCCCAAAGATCTTTGATTGAAACAACCGCTTGTTTATCCATAATTCCTCAATTGAGTGCCGCTTGCAAGCTTTCGCCGATGGAAAGCATATTGGCAGCCCAGTCATAGGTCATTGGGTCGATTTCGACGATCTTGTCTATTCCCGCTTGCTGCGCCAGCATTTGCACATTGACTGGGTTGGTACCGGTCTGAAAAAAAAGCGTGTTGAAAGCATAGGTCTTTGAAGCAGCCAGGATATCCGCAAGTTCAGTCGGGCTGGGTTCCTGACCGTCAACCTCAACCGGGACCATCTGTAGCCCATAGGCTTGCGCAAAGTAACCCAACGAAGGATGGATGATCAAAAATTGCCTCCGTTGGGTTTGCGAAAGCATCTGGCTCAGCTGGCGGTCCACCTCGACGATCTTCGCCAGTACGTCTGCGAGGTTCAGTTGATAATCCGCCGCATTTTCAGGGTCCATAGTCTCGAGTGTCGCGGCAATGTTATTGGCGATCAGCCTCATGTTTTCGGGGGCAAGCCAGATATGGGGGTCGAGACCTTCGTGTTCGTCGCCGACCGAACCGTGCAGGTCAGCGACAGGGATGCGATTGATGCCTTCCGAGATGTCAACCACCTTGAGGTCACTATTCGCATCAGTGAATTTTGGGAGCCAAACCGCCTCAAATTCAACGCCGGCAGTAAAGTAAAGGTCAGAGGCTGCCATGGCAATCATTTGTGCTGGGGTTGGCTCGTAAGTATGCGGGTCGTCTCCGCTGGTGGTGAGCGATTGGGTCTGCACGTGCTCTGCGCCGATCAGGTCCACCAGCCATTGAATCGAGGCGATACTCACAGATATTTTTATGCCGTTGTTTTCGGTGAAGACGGTTTCGCTGCCTGTCTGGCTGCCGCAGGCTCCCAGCAACAACGAAAACACCAACAAAAATGGAAACGTTTTCTTCAAGATTATTCTCCAGCAATCTGCTTTTGATGGCAATCGGGGCACAGCCCAAACAGCTGCAGAAAGTGATCCAAAACCTGGAAGGAGGTCTCCTGCTCCACTCGCTGGACCAACTGGTCGATGTCATTTGAAGCGCTGAATTCTATTGCCTTGTGGCACTCCTGGCAAACGATGTGGTGAAGGTGACCAACCGTACTGAGCATGTATCCCGGGTTGCGCTGCGGGTCGTACACCACGCTGACCAACCCAAGTTCAGTCAGTAGTTCGAGCGTCCGGTAAACACTAACCAACCCCAACTCACAGTTTTTTTGTTGCAGTGCCTGGTGAATTTGCTGGGGGCTGAGGGCTACTTCAGAGGTTTGCAACAACTCAATCACCTGCTTTCGCGGTTGGGAGAGTCGGTAACCATTTTGAGTTAGTATTGCCTTGTAGTCCATTTTGTCCTTATTGAAAAAGATTTTCAATTAGAGGGTGATTATATCGGGATTATCACATTCGGGGAAGAGTCTGTACAGTTCAGCGCTCCACCAAAAGGTGGATTGGTTTCCGCGAGATGATTTGTAAGAGATTTATCACATTTATACCGGCAAAGGAAAAGTGGCGATCATTCTGTTATAATCGCAAAGTTAATATTAACTTAGCAGAAAGAGAATTACGAATGGATACTATTCAAAACGACGTTGTCGTACAAATTGCTTATAACCTGAACGTTGAAGGTCAGGAGCTTGAATCAAACTTATTGGAATACCTCCACGGGCATGGCAACATCATCCCCGGGCTCGAGAATGAACTCACCGGCTTAAACGTGGGCGAGCGCAAGCATGCCCTGGTTAAAGCCACGGATGCCTACGGGGAGTTTGACCCGAATATGGTGATCACAGTTAATCGGGAATCTTTCCCTGAAGATTTTGAAATTCGCCTTGGCGAACCGATGAACCTGCGTGATGGTTCTGGTCAGGTTTTCCAGGCTGTGGCTACTGCAATCACCGAAGATTCGGTTGAACTGGATATGAACCACCCCATGGCAGGAAAAGACCTGGAATTCCAGGTCACCGTTCTTTCAATCCGCCCGGCAACCGAAGAAGAACTTGCCCACGGTCACCTGCACTATGCCGACGGCTGCGCAGGCTGTTCTTCCAGCGATTGCGGTGATGGCTGCTGCTAATTTTGAGCCTTCCCAAACACGAAAACAAAAACGGATAGCGGTTCTGCTATCCGTTTTGTTATTCCAGGTCAGGCGATTCTTAGCGGTGTCTTCTCGTCATGGAAACAATGATTGATATTGTGGCGAAGAGCACACCAGCCAGGGGCCAAACTACCCATGAAATTACCCAGGCGTTACCAAGGAAACTCCATGCCAGGTAACCACCCAACACCAGCGTCCAATACAATCCGGCAATTGGTTCCAAAACATTGGCTTCTGCTTTCCTCCGCCTGGTGTAGTCACCCTCATTAAGCAGCTTGTCGTAGGTGCTCTTCTTCATTCCGCTCGTGATGAACAAACTAACCGCAATTGCTATCATGGCTAACAAACCTACTACCAGCAGCCCTAGAACAAAATCATCGGCAATGTCAAGAATAGCAACAGTGACCAGCATAATCACTCCGAGCATCATTAAAAAGACACCTGAAGCTATCATGCGACCGAATGTGGGGATATACTCGTCTTTCTGTAATTTGATGCGATTGCGCAAATAGGGATCTATTCTGACAAACTTAGTTTCCAGGTTTTCATACTGGTCTACTCTCATTCCACCCATGATAAACATGTAGACAGCGATAGCGACCAATAGCAACAGACCGCCTACACCAATAGCTTGGGCGATATTCTCAGCCAGCAACCCTCTGTCTGCAATAGCCTGCAAGAAAATCAGGACCATCACACCGAACAAGATCAGAGCGACACCCCCGGCAATTAGTCTGCTTGATTCCCGGGTGACTGCAAGATAACGTTGCACATCCTCGTCAGTCATGCTGACCTCATTGGATTCTGCCGATTCAAGGATATTGACCTCTTGACCAATACCAAGCCTGGGGGCAAGTTTTTCCAGGTCTCCAAACTCGGCGATAACCTGACCAATGGCTTCATTTTCGGTGCGGCCTTCGCTGCGGAGTTGATTGTATTTATCTCCCATCATTCGGAAGAGCTCATCTTTAGCCCCCAACACTTCTGGTGTTTTGGGCAGATTAATAAACATGTTGTCTAAGTAAGATTTGATTGTGTCCATCTTTCCTCCTGATATCGAATGAACTTATCTATTGTCCTAACGAGAAGTTGGCGACATATTTGCTGCCAATCGGGCGATTTCGACGACCACCTGGCTGGCGAGTTTGAGTTCCTCCACCGAAAGATACTCAAACCTTCCGTGGTAGTTGTAACCACCGGTAAAAAGGTTGGGGGTCGGCAAGCCCATGAACGACAGCCGGCTGCCATCCGTCCCCCCGCGCACAGCCACTTCCACTGGTTCCACGCCCAAAGAACGGTAAGCGCTGCGTGCCAAATCCAATATCTCCGGGTGTGGTGCCACTTTTTCGAGCATGTTGTAATACTGATCCTTCAAGTGCAGTTCGATCGTCCCTGCCCCAAAACGCTGGTTGATATATTCGGCTGCCTGGCTCATCAGGGTTTTCTTTTCTTCAAACAGCCCGCGGTCATGATCGCGGATGATGTATTCCATACGCGCCTCCTCCGCCTCGCCCCCTAGTGAAACCAGGTGAATAAAGCCTTCGCGTTTTTCGGTATGTTCCGGGCGATCGAAAACGGGCAGGAGGTTGTGAAAATCGATGGCAACCTGCAGCGCATTCACCAACTTGCCCTTCGCGTCGCCAGGATGAAAACTCTTGCCATGGATGATCAGCTCTGCCCCGGCTGCGTTGAAGTTTTCGTATGCCAGTTCGCCCACCGGTCCGCCATCCATGGTAAAGGCGAAATCGGCACCAAAGGCTGCAACGTCAAAGTGATCCACACCGGCTCCAACCTCTTCGTCCGGTGTGAAGCCAACCCTTACTTTGCCATGCGGGATCTCAGAGTGGGCAGTCAGGGTCGCCATGGCACTCATAATGGCGGCGACACCGGCTTTATCGTCTGCGCCCAGCAGGGTCGTGCCATCTGTTACAACCAGGGTCTCTCCAATATGCTTGCTCAACTCAGGGTACAGGCTGGGTCTGAGCAGGATATCTTGTTCTTCATTGAGCACAATATCGCTGCCGTCATAATTTTCCACCAGGCGGGGGCGCACATCCGTGCCAGAAGCAGCCGGGCTGGTATCCATATGCGCGATGAAGCCAATCGTTGGCGTTGGGTGGTCCACGTTGGAGGGCAGCGTCGCTGTCACGTAGCCATACTCATCCAGTTTCACGTCTGTCAGATTCAAGACGCGTAATTCATCCGCCAACAGCCGGGCGAGGTCCAATTGTTTGAGCGTGCTGGGGTATGTCTTGGAATGGTAAGTAGATTGAGTGTCAATTTTTACATAGCGTAAGAAGCGTTCAAGAACGTCTGTCATATTTCCTCCAGTCGAGTTTGCATCATTTTATCACCCAGGATGTTAGGTTAGCAAAGTAAGATAAAATGTACCCGTATGATTAATAAAAAGTATCCTCTGATCCTGCTTCTTACGATATCTTTGCTGATCTTATCTGCCTGCCAGGGGTTCACTGAAAGCCTCGCCATGACACCCACCCCCACATCGCTTGCATTGGGTGATTATGGTGGTTACCGGGTTATCAACCGCTTTCCGCACGATCCAAGTTGTTACACGCAGGGGCTAATCTACCGCGACGGCTTTTTCTATGAGAGCTGCGGCTTGTATGGGCAAAGCAGCTTGCGCAAGGTAGATCCCCAAAGCGGCGAAGTATTGCAGGAAGTCACGCTCGAAGAGCAATATTTTGCGGAAGGGCTGATGGAGCTGGATGGTTTGCTCTACCAGCTCACCTGGCGGGAGGGCACAGCTTTCATCTACGACTTGGAATCTTTTGAAAAAGTGGGTCAGTTTTCTTACAGCACCGAAGGCTGGGGGCTTACCAGCGATGGCACTGCCCTGATCCTCTCTGATGGCAGCAATAAGTTGTTTTGGTTCGACCCGACCAGTGGGTTTTCGCACAAAGCAACCCTGGTCACCTGGCAGGATCATCCCATTGAATATCTGAATGAACTGGAATTTATCAACGGGAAAATTTATGCCAACATTTATCTTTCAGAACAGATCGCCATCATCAATCCGGAAACCGGGTTGGTTGAGACCATGCTGGATATGCGTGGTCTGCGCCCTGAAGAGAATCTGACTGACCAGGGAGAAGTATTGAACGGCATAGCCTATGATGCCGAAACCGACCGCCTGTTCATCACCGGAAAAAAATGGCAATGGCTCTACGAAATTGAGCTCATTCCAATCAGCCCGCCTTCGCTTTCCACCGAGACGCCCCTGCCCTCGGCTACACCTCCATTACCTGTTGACTCAAGACCTTGAACCGCGCTTCTTTTAACCCAGGCAAGCATTCCAACAGGTAAAACGGTCCACTACCTTCAGCACAAAACGAAGCACTGACCATCCCGCAAAGTGCCGCTTGCACAACGTCATACTCCTTCCGATAGCCAGCCAAAAAACCAGCATCGAAAGCATCCATCATACCGGTGGGGTTTTCAGCTTTGCCTGAATAAGCGGGAATGAGCCAGCGTTTCTTTTTTAGACGCGAATACACCATCAGCGTGCCGTCTTTGGTGTTGATCAGGATGTATTCTGGTCCGTATTGTGTCAAAATTCTGGCGATCTCCCACAGGTCTACACTTCTGCCCTGGAATAACTTTAGCGCCTGGGTGTCCGTCATCATAAAAGCGGTCAGGTCTGTGATCAGCGCGCGGATCTCCTCCCAAAAAATTGGATCCATATAACATGTGCAGGCACGCATGGTCAGAGTAGAAACCATACCGCCTTTGAGCACGGAGGGCAAAATTTTATGGGAGATGAAATCAATCGGGCAGATGTGGGCAGCCGTGGCATCCAGGTATGACTGAGGAATATCAGTAACGCGAATACTGTCGGGGCGATAATCGCTTTTACTGCAGTAAATTGGAATGGTAGGGCTGTAACCGAGCAGTTCCTGTGGGAAAGGCTTCCCCCTTTCAGCAAACCATGAGATCGGATTGTCATGTTTTGGCTGCATTTCCGTGGTATAGGTCACGAAAAAGCGATCGTCAATCGCTTCGGGTACCTGGCGTATTCCGGCGATGTCAGCTCCGGCGAGTTCAAATCGCTCCAGCCAGTCTGCTGGGAAGGTCTTGTTCACGCGCGCGACCAGCCCGGGCTTCCCTCCCCATAACAAATAAGATGCGGCTGCATAACCAAGGTTGCCGCCAGGTTGGTTGAGATGGGGCGGTGAGGATACTGGCAGCAGGTATTCCCTGCGCAACCGCCCTGCCAAAACTGCATCCAGAAGTGGTGTAACCTGGTCAGTCAATTATTTATCTTTGTGTGCCTGCACCATCGACAGCACGGTCTCACGGTAGGCGTCCAGGTTCGGCGGCGGAGCTGGAAACTGCATGTTCATATTTACCAGCGTATCCCGCACAATCGTGGCTACCAGCAGGTTGCGATACCACTTCTTGTTGCTGGGAATCACATACCAAGGCGCCCACTCTGTGCTGGTTTTGTTCAAAATGTCTTCATAGGCTTCCATGTAATCGTCCCACAATTTGCGGTCTTCCAGGTCGCCGGGGTTGAACTTCCAGGTTTTATCAGGTTCTTCAATGCGGGCGAGGAAACGCCCAGCCTGCTCCTGGAGGTCGATGTGCAGGTAGAACTTGAGAATGACCGTACCTTCATCAACCAGCATGCGTTCGAACTCATTGATGTGATGAAAACGTTTGGACCAAACCTCTTCGGGCATCAGGTTAAGCACGCGCACAGGCAGAACATCTTCATATTGTGAGCGGTTAAAGATTACGATTTCACCTATTTTAGGGGTGTGAGCGTGGATGCGCCAAAGGTAATCGTGAGCGAGTTCGAGGAGTGAGGGCGTTTTAAATGGAGCCACATGTACACCCTGAGGGTTGACGCCTTCAAAAACCTTGCGGATCACACCGTCTTTGCCAGCAGTGTCCATTGCCTGCAGGATGACCAGCAGCCGTTTTTTGCCCTCGGCGTACATCAGCTCCTGTAGTCCCTCTATTTCTTTATTAAGCTCGAGCAGTGCTTTCTCACCTTGCTTTTTCTTCCCATCAAATTCACTGGCATCGTTCGGGTCAAAATCTTTCATTTTGACCTTCTCTCCGGGTTTGACCATGTACTTTTTCGTCTTCATCGTGCGCTCCTTTCAATCTGGTTTTCTAATTATAGTAGAAATAAAACGTAATGGTCCCTTTCTTACGGCTGGGTAGATGATAAACCCCGTTGATTGAGTTAAACCCTGTACTGACACTGACCGTTCCTCTCTTAAGGCATGGGTTTGAACCCAGCAGCATCGTTGCTTGACTTAAACCAAAACACCCCACTTTTTCAGCGGGGGGTTTTATTGTTAGTTTCTGCTATTCGCTATCTACGATTTTCTTTGAGACAACGTTGATTTTCTTCGGTTGGGTCTCTGGTTTCTTGGGCAAATGCACTACCAGGATGCCGTTGTCACTGTCTGCAGTGATTTGATCTGCATCGATCACACCGGGCATGCTAATACTGCGGTAAAAGGAACCGAACCTGCGTTCACGAACGTGATACTTGCCCTCTTCGGACTTCTCGGTATCGTCCTCAACTAGACCCTTGATTGAAAGGGTATTGTCGTCGTAAGTGATTTCGATCTTTTCGGGGTCAAAACCAGCCACATCCGCCTTCACAGTATATTCTGTATCGGTTTCGAGTACATCAAGCGGGAAGCCTGAGGGAAGTTGTTCGGACTCCATATCCAAATAGCGATTCATCGCTCTTTCAAGAAATTGGTTTCTCCAGTAAGGAGATCGTCTGATCATATATGCCATAGTTTCCTCCATTTCCTTTGTATGTACTTCTACTTTAGGCGGGCAATGTAAAAAAGACATAAAAGAAATGTAGGCAATTTATTAAAGGTGTCTAGGTAAAAGCGTGCTATTGGGTTTGGGAGCGGACTGCCATAATTGCCGGGGCAATTGCTTCCAGTTCAGGTTGCCGCGTGCCCAGAGCCGATGCTACGATGCGCGGTAATTGCCCGCTTCCCAGCCCGGTGGTATTTGAGATTGCCTCGCTCATCGGCTGCATCCAGTGCTCACCCAGCAGGTTCAAGGGATAGCCTACGACAAAATTCGTCGGTCTCAGTACATGGATTAAGGTTTGCAGCTCCCGACCAAATATTCTGGCTGCTTCTTCGACAACCTCGATGCCATAAGGATCTGCAGAGAGCACACAGTTGACAATGTCATCCGGCACTGCCTCATCTTCCCAATGATTGGGGTGCCGCAAACGGGCGAGCTTTAGCAGCCCGGCAGAACTGGCAACATCGTTCAGGTGGACTATCTGATCATCGTCGGCGAAATCGCGCAATCTTACGTTTCCGATCGCCCCGGAAAGTCCACCAGAAGTGGAATAAAGTTTTCCATTCCCAAAAATTGCAACTCTTATGCGGGGTTGGAAACTGACATAGACAGTTTGTTCCTGGTCTGAGACAGAGCCGAACAAAAGCTCCGCCAAGAGCCCCGCATCGGCTTTGCTTTCAACATAGACTGGCAGGTTGAAGCGCAAGCCCAGCTGTGAACGCAAGGGTTCCGACTTCCATTGAGGGAAATCGGCGGCAGAGGTGAGAATGTTGGTCTGAGTGTCATAATTACCGCTGACCGAAACTGAGATTACATCTGGCAGGGGCAGCCGTTGTGCCTGGGTGATCATCAGGAGGCGATCAGCGTGGCTGCTGATCTCAGACAAAAGGGTTTGGAAGTTCTCCTGGCGCGGCGAAGGAAATGAAAGTCTCTCACTGATCGTCCCGGTTGGGCTGCCATAAACCAGCAACACCCGGTCACTGTCAATATTGATACCCAGAATGAAATTTCCTGCCGGGCGGTTGGAGCTTTTTTGATTGCGGAACATAGAAGCATTATACAGGTATTTCGACAACCAAGTGGTGTTCCTGTCCAGCTCAGCCACATAGGGTAGAATTATATGGTTATTGAAAAGAAGGAATCCTTTATGAAGAAGTGCCTGATTGTATTTATCTTCACTGTAATCATTTTGAGTGCCTGCTCTCCCTCTACACCGGTCCAGCCCACCAATCCGGAACCGGTCGTTCTCGTTAATACGAACACACCTCTGCCAACAGCCACCGAGCTTCCCACAGCAACAGCCACAGCCACGGCAACACCAACCAGCACCCCTACCAACCGACCTCCGAAAGTCCTGATCCCTACCGCCACTGCCACCTATGTGCCGACGGATGGTCCAACAATTATGACTGGCGGGTTGCTCTGGCCGCGAGCCCATTTCACCTCAGCAAATATCAGTTGGAGAACGACTGGTTGTGCTGATGAAGGCAAGAATTTAACTTGTGAAACCGAATATCGCAAAGATGCATCAGGCGGATGTTATGTGGGAATGACTTGTTACGATGCCTGTGGTTGGTATTATTCAGTCAACACGATCCCTCCCGGGGTTGAAGAATTCTCCCTGCCCTGCTATTAAATCTTAATCATTTTCAACAAAAAGACGCGCCGGCGTCCTTTTTGCTATCTTCAGGTCAGTGGCTAATACTTGTAAACGCCACCACCGATAAACTCCCGGATCACGGAATCTTCAGGCACAAAACTGTCGTCCTCAACCAAGTCAATTTCCTGGAACATGCGGTTAACCCGGTCAGCCCGCTCCCAGGCGTCCTTGCGCAGTGGGTCATCCTGATACTCCTCTGCCCAGCGGGCAAAGTTTGCTCCCAGTTTTGCCTTGTAAATGGGCAGCTCGTAGGGCATGGCACTGTTGACCACCGTGTCAACTGTGTTGGCATAGGGGATTATATGGCGCAGCTCACTCGAGCGTACATAATGCCAGTGCAAAAGGGTCTGTGTGGGGTCATAGGCGCGGTGTGAGGCGTCCCGCAGCATGCGCCTCATCAGGCGGATATCGGTCCAGCGGGCGTAACGCCTGTTATTCAGTTTTAACTGCAAAAGTGGTTCGATGTAGAGTTTAAACTTCCACTCCTCCGGAATATCTTCCGTCATTTCCGGGTAGAGCCCATGCAGGCTATCGATCAGAACAATTTCGTTTTTGTTCAGACGCATGGGGGTGTGCTCGGGCACGCTCCGACCGGTTTTGAAGTCATAAAAGGGAATGCGCACTTCTTTGCCGGCAAACAGGTCGGTCAGATTCTGGTTGATCAGGCTCATATTCAGTGCCTGGGGAGTCTCAAAGTCATAATCCCCGAATTCGTCTTTGGGGTGCATTTCCAGGTCGAAAAAGTAATGGTCAATGTTAAGGGTGATCAACTTGAAACCCTGCCTTGCCAGGCGCTCACCGATCTTGATCGTGGTGGTGGTTTTGCCGCTGGAAGATGGACCGGCGATAAAGACTACGCGCACCTCGTCCCGGCGGTTAAGGATCAGGTTGGCAGCGTTTTCAACGTCTTCGCTGTAGGCAGCCTCAGCAGCAGTCACAATTTCATCCAGTTTTCCTTCTCTGATCTGCTGATTAAGCTTTTGAGAGGTGTGCACCTCGTGAGACGCCGACCAGTCCAAAACCAGCCATAGTTTTGCCCAGGGGATATTCCCGGAGGGGGTTTTGTCGTCGTCACTTCGTTTTGCCCGTTGACGCGCGCGTTCATCGCGATAAAGGATATAAGCTTTGGCAACCCGGGCATGCCCATTCTCAATCAGCACCTTTTCGACCATATCTTGGATTGTCTCAATAGTGGGATATTCACCTTCCGGGACGGTTTCTTCCAGGGCTGCAACAACCTGGGCGGACAGGTTTTCGGCTCTCTGCCTGTCGCGCCCATCCACGGCAACCGCCGCACGATAAATTGCATTGGTAATTCGTTGTGGCGTAAAGGGGACGATGCTTCCGTCGCGTTTGATAACATGGGTAAGTGTGCTCATACAAATCTCCTTTTGTACGAAGAAATTATAGCATGGTTGTTATGCTGGCATCCTCAGCGTAAGGAAGAATCTTAACACTCATTGAGCGAAAACGCTTACGTAGTAACCGTCATGTCGCTTCGCTTAGAATGACCAAATTCCTTATTACAGGATGCTATAATTAGACCTCAGACAGGAGAAGTCTTATGAAAACGCCGCTCATATTCGCACATCGAGGTGCTTCAGCCCTGGCACCAGAAAACACTATGGCTGCATTCCGACTTGCCCATGAACTCGGCGCAGACGGTATAGAGCTTGATGTGATGCTTTCTGCAGACGGTAAAATGGTGGTGATCCATGATCACGCAGTCGATCGCACAACCAATGGGCAAGGCAAGGTCAGACAAATGACCTGGGAGCAACTCAAAACGTTGGATGCCGGCATCAAGTTTGATGCGCGCTTTAATGGCGAACCTCTGCCATTGTTGGAGCAAGTCTTTGAAGAGTTGGGCGGGCAGATTCTGATCAATGTTGAGTTGAAAAACGATGCCACTCCTGGTGACCAACTGACGGAAACGGTTATCGATCTGATTCGTAGAACCGGGTTGCAAGATGCCATCATCCTATCCTCTTTTGTCGCTCGCAATTTACTCAAAGCTGAGCGGCTTGAACCCTCGGTTGAACGTGGCTTGCTCACCCGTCCCCACCTGCTCGGTGCTCCATTTCGCGGCTGGCTGGGCAAACATTATCACTACAATGCCTTGCATCCGTTTTTCAAAGATGTCACCCCAAGGCTGGTCCGCCGCTTGCACGCCGAAAACAAGAAAGTCAATGTCTGGACGGTTGACAAGCCTGCCGATCTGCTCAGGATGAAGGAACTTGGCGTGGATAGCGTCATTTGCAACGATCCCGCTCATGCCCGGAAGGTACTCGAATCGACATGAATGCAAGGTTATCGCGGCTCTTGCTATGTCTGTTCATCATTCTCGGTCTGTCCGGTCTGCCTATAAATGCTGGAAGCGCCCAGGAAGTTAGTCAGGCTGAAGCGCTTCTCGCCCGGATGACCCCTTCAGAAAAAGTCGGTCAATTATTTTTAATCACATTCGACGGGTCGGAAATCCTTGAAACCAGTTCAATAGTTGATCTAATCAGCAATTACCACGTTGGCGGTGTGGTTTTGAGTGCAGACCATAACAATTTTGTCGATAACAGCAGCGATGCCTGGCAGCTTATTCAAACCCTGCAAGAAATTAACTGGCAGAAAAGCAATCCACTGGATACTGGCGCTCCTGCCAATCCCGACAACACTTACATCCCGCTTTATATCGGCATGAACCTAGTGAAGGAAAACAATCGCACGCCCCAGTTGCTCAGCGGTCTCACACAATACCCATCGCCCATGTCAATCGGTGCCACCTGGTCAACAGAATTGGCACAGGAAGTTGGCAACCTGGTTGGTCTGGAACTCTCTGCCCTGGGCGTAAACCTCCTCCTGGGTCCGTCTCTTGATGTGGTTGACAGCAAAGACCTGGTTGCGGCTGCCTATGTGGGCACGCAGAGTTTTGGCGGCGATCCATATTGGGTGGGTGAGATGGGCATGGCTTATGTTGAGGGTGTGCACCTTGGCAGCCAGGGGCGCATGAGCGTGATCGCCCAGCACTTCCCCGGTTTGGGCAGCGTAGACCGCCCGCCGAATGAGGAAGTCTCTACCGTTCAGAAAACACTGGAGCAGCTCAAACAAATTGAGTTAGCGCCTTACATGAGCGTTGTTGGTGATCCGAACCCGCAGCGCCAGGTGGATGGATTGATGATTTCGGCAATCCGTTTTCAGGGTTTGCAGGGCAATATCCGCGCGACCACCATGCCAGTCAATTTTGACCAAAACGCGCTCACGCAATTGCTTTCGCCTGAACCCCTGGCAACCTGGCGGGCGAACGGTGGGCTCACGATCAGCGACAGCCTGGGCAGCCCGGCAGTCAAACTGGTGTTCAGCAGCGGAGAAGACGAGTTCGACCCGCTCACTGTTGCCCGAACAGCTTTTTTGGCTGGCAACGATATGCTCTTCCTCGATAACTTCAAGGGTCCCAACGACCTGAACCAGGCTGAGACCATCGCCAGGACGATTGAATTTTTCAGGCAAAAATACCAGGAAGACGCTGTTTTCGCTCAGAGAGTGGATGCCTCTGTTTTGAGAATCTTACAGGCGAAGATGCAGCTTTACCCTGCATTCGACCTCGAATCGGTAACAACCCCCCAGGAGGGGCTCGCACTGCTTGGGCAGGCTGGAACGCTCGAGTTGAAAGTCAACCGCGAGGCAGTAACGCTTCTGGCGCCCTCCCCTGAGTTTCTGAACGCGTCGGTTGCGCAGCCTCCTGCTCTATCCGATTACATCACCATATTCACCGATACACGGCTGCGCAGACAGTGTGACAGCTGCCTTCAGCAATATGGTTTCAATACGATGGATTTTGAAAACACGCTCACCCGCTACTATGGTCCCAATGGCACCAATCAGTTGATGGGTGATCGCATTTTTTCATATAGCTTCACACAATTGCACGAGATACTCGACCAACGCACCGAACCGGCAGACCCAAACCGGGTCGACAACTTGCGCCGCTCACAGTGGGTGGTCATTAACCTGCTCAATGAAGACCCTGCCCTGCCTGAAACCCGCGCATTTAAACGTCTGCTATCCGAGAGACTGGACCTCCTGAGAGACAAGAATGTGATCGTCTTCAGTTACGATGTGCCTTATTATCTGGATTCGACCGATCTGGCAAATATCAGTGCTTACTACGTTCTCTACAACAACTCCCAAAGCGCATTGGATATCGCTGCGCGGGTGCTGATGCGCGAGACCACCGCCAGCGGTTCGCTGCCTGTCTCCATCAGCGCTGTCGATTACCAACTAGGCACAATTACCGCCCCCAACCCCAACCAGGTTATCCAGATCAAACTGCTCACGCCTGCCCAGGCTGAAGTCATTGCCACAGCCGAAATGCCAACGGTCGAGACCCCGGTGCCGCTGTTTGTAATGGGAGAGAACGTGCGCATCCAGGCTGGACCGATCGTTGACCATAACGGAAACCAGGTGCCCGATGGCACAGTGGTAAAGTTCACCATCCGTCTTTCCACCGAAAACCTGATCATCTCACAGCCTGAAACCGTCACTCAGGACGGTCTGGCAACCATCGATTATCGCATCGAGCGCGAAGGAATTTTCGAGGTCTCCGCGCTCAGCGAGCCGGCAATGACCTCAGGCAGGCTGATTCTGAACACGCAAGGCGGCTTAGCCCAGGTAATCATGCCCACAGAAACGCCAACCCCAACGGCGACGCCTACGCTGATGCCTACGCCCACGCCTACGCTGATGCCTACGCCCACACCGGATCCTTCGATGAACCTAACTGGCTATCCCCGCCTGACGGACTGGCTTTTGGTGATCCTTTTGAATCTGGCTGGCGGCTTTTTGGCATGGATAGCGGGCTATAAGTGGTGGGGCAGCGTGCGCTGGGGCTTCCGCTCGGCAATGTGTACGGTAATTGGCGGTTTGGCGGCGTACCTGTTGCTCACTCTTGGCATCACCCCCATCATGGATTTGGTTAAGGAAAGCTCTTCGTGGTTTGTTGCCCAGGTAACCGTGATTGGGATGCTATTTGGTTGGGCAGTAGCGCTTGCCTGGTGGATGATAAACGAAAACGATCATCCTTTCCCCCCGAAATAGATTTTTCGATCTCTGATAATACCGGTCTCGCAAAGTACCCCGCCGCTGTAATCGTTGTGGGCAGACCGGGCATAAATATTCTCTGAATTACAAATTATGGATCAAGGTAAACAACAAACTGAGAAAAACCAACCCGCCAGCCAAAATACCAAGCTGGATTTCCGTCTGCCCCAACTGCGCCTGCAATGAGCGGCTATAGCTGCCGCCTATCCACCGCAGGTTACCGGTGGTCTCACCGGTCAGCGCTTTCACAAAAGTGGTCATATCTTTGGGGCGGTCATTGGGGTGCAACGACATTGCCCAGAGGATGGCGTCTTCAACACGGGGGGTTATGGCAGGGTTGATCGAACGGGGGGGAATCAAGCTCTCGGGCTTGAGAAAGCGATCACGCACATTCATGGGAGGGGTATTGGTGAGCAGGTGGTAAAGTGTGCAGCCAAACGCGTAGATATCGGCGCGGGCATCCGTATGATTGCTGTCCCCTCCATATTGCTCCAGCGGCGTGTAGAGTGCCGTTCCCTGCCCCTGCATGATGGTTATGGTGATCTCATCTGGTGCCAGTAGTTTCACCAATCCGAAGTCAACCAGTTTCACCAAACCGCTCGGGGTAACCTTTAGGTTGGAAGGTTTGATATCACGATGCAGGATGGGAGGGTCCTGGTGATGCAGGTAGCTGAGCGCGTCCCCAATTTGCACTGCCCAGTCCAACACCTCTTCTTCTTTCAGAAATTTGCCGCTGCTTTCCGCCTTGGCAAGCATGGTACGCAGGTCTTCCCCCGGCACGTAATCCATTACCAGAAAATCATTTTCGTCAATCGAGAAAAAATCTGACACCTTGGGCAGGTTGGGATGGTCCAGGCGCGCCAAAACAGTCGCCTCTCGCATGAACTGGTTTCGCGATTCTTTGAGCATCTCATCGGGAAGCGCAGAGTCGTAATGCACCTGTTTAACCGCACACAGGCGACCTTCCAGGCGCATATCTTCTGCCAGGTAAATGGAGCCAAACCCTCCCTGACCGATCATGTGCTTAATTAGGTAACGATCGTGGAGCGTATTCCCGCTGACGGGGTAATTATTCATCTACTTCTTCCTCTTCAAGCGCATAATTCCATTTCGGCGTGGAAATGCTGCTTATGCTTGGATTATAATCGGTTACAGCGAGGATGAAGAGTAAGAAATGGAAGATGCAGTTTTAATTGCCAACAACGGTCCCCTCAATGGTCAGCAATGGATCATTGATGGAACCCTGGTGATCGGTCGGGATGTGTCATGTGATATCGTCATCCCAGACCGGCAGGTCTCGCGCCAGCATGCCCGCATTACCAAGGGCAATAACGGCGTGATCCTCGAAGATCTCGGCAGTAAAAACGGCACCTTCCTCAACAACCAGGTTGTCAGCGAGCCGGTCAAACTGGTCGAGGCTGATGAAATTGCCATCGCTTTGACTCAGACTTTCCTCTATCTGAGCTCTGATGCAACCATGCCGCTTTCTGACTTGCCGCCAGAGCTCAGCCATGTGCTTAGCCTTAGGCTCGATGAAAGTTCCCGGAGAGTCTGGGTGAGAGGGGTTGAGTTGGAACCGCCGCTCTCGAACCAGCAGTTTGTACTTTTGGCTTATCTCTATGCCCGGGCAGGTGAGGTGGTTTCGCGGGAGGAATTGATCCAGGTTGTTTGGGAAGACGACACGCGTTGGGTCACTGAGCAGGCTTTCGATGCCCTGGTCCGGCGCCTGCGCGAGCGTCTAAACCAACCCGACCCGGATTACGATTACATCGTCACTGTCCGCGGACACGGCTTGCGTTTCCAAAACGAACCACATTAGTATATGTCCCCAGCTTTCTGATACTGCCAGATTCCTCGCCGTGCACGGGATCTAGCCGAAGGCTTCCATCTGTCTGGTTGAAGCGGTGGGAGACAAGCCCCCACCGTACAAGCCGAACCCCAACGCACGACAGAACAGAAAAGATGCCCAAAACAGGCATCTTTTCAAAAATCATAAACTATCCAAATATCTCCAGGTTACTTCGCTCCGTTATTGAGGTTGCGGCGCATGGTAAATCGCAGCACTTCCCGGTTGACCTCTTTCAACTTCTCCACCAGATCTGGCTGATCACCCTGGCTTTCCACCTGCGAAATCAAGCTGGTCAGCGTCTGCGTGAAATCATCATTAATAACCTCTCCAGCATCCTCAAGTACTTTTTGGCGCTCTTCTGCTGTTTCCAACCCCAGCATATGCTCAATAACCTGCAAAACGGCTCCGCTGCTGCTGGCAGCACGTAATACACTGACAATTTTCACCAGTTTGGTCAGCTTGTCGGTGTCATTTGCTTCCTGGGCGTTCGTAACCTCATTGTTCAGAACCTCTGTAAAAGCCTGGTTGATCATCGGCAAAGCTTCTTCCGTCGCCTGTTCGATATCATCTGCGGCAAGGATGTCTTTCAACAATTTCTGCGACTCTTCGAGCTGAGCCTGGACCGCCTTATCAATAGCCTCCACGATCGTGAGCAGTTTCTCGCGCAGCGACCCTAAATGGCTTTTTTCTTCGCCAGTGGTCTGGTCGATCCGGTCTGTCAGTGTTTGGAAGAAAGTGTAATCCAGCCCGCCTCTCGCCATGGAAGCGATCGTGGTTAATCGCACTTCGCTGTCTGCATTTTTGATCAGAAGATCAAGCAGGTTATCCCTCGTGATGCCAGTTTTGCTCAATTCGGTCAACTCATTCATGGCTGCGCGCGTTTCAGCGGCTTCAAGGGCTGCCGCCTTGCCAATCGTCGAGTGTTCCAGCAGGGCTTGCTGTAAATGAGAGAGTGCATGCACCGATTGCTGATCACCGCTGGCGGCTGATGCCTGGGCAAGACGTTGAAGTAGCACGAAGAATTCTTCATCTATCTTTTCGTCGTTCTGAGCTATCCGCTCCGGTAAAGATTCAGCGCTGAGATTGACCAGTTCCTGCATCAGCAGCAGTTTTTCTTGCTGGGCTTTCATCATCTCGGGGGTAATGCCGTCAGCTTCCAATATCGTCTCGAGCAAACGCTGATAAGTCAGCATGGTTTGGGGTTTAAACAGATAAGCCTTTCGTTTTTCTGGCGGCAGGTCGTCCATTACTTTTTTGATCAGCGGACCAATTGTCTTCTCCTGCTCCGTTATGGGGGTGTGCAGTTCGGCTGGGAAGTAGGTCAGGAGCAGCTCTTTATCCGGGTCATGGTAGACAATCGGTGTGGGGTAAACACCCTGGAAGTGGCAATTTGGGCAATGAATTGCGTTTGCGCCTCCGGAAAGTAAAGTTTC
Organism: Anaerolineaceae bacterium UBA4890; assembly: GCA_002399085.1. GTDB lineage: Bacteria > Chloroflexota > Anaerolineae > Anaerolineales > Anaerolineaceae > Mesolinea. The sequence continues at coordinate 6,658 of DHCY01000006.1, read as the reverse complement.
CTTCGCCTGGGGGTCGGTATTGATATCGAACAACCGCTTCAAGTCGATCAGGACTGGTTGCCGACAATTAGGGCATGGGACACTGGTTTTAGCCATAGGTTCTCTCATTTCTCTTGTATTTTATACAAGCGATTATAACATTGCCTTCTGCGCAGGCAAAAGATCGTAGGGTGCGTAGATGCCTTGATTTTTCACAGATGAGATATAATTCATGAAGTGGGGTAGGTAACTTCCCCTAATCTCAGGCGAGAAGGCTTCGGTTCTTGATGAATAAGACAACTTGTCACCTCAGAGCCGTAGTCCAAGCCACAAAAAAATTCTTAAGGAGAAGATATGAAACGCTTTAAATTTTTGTTCACCCTCGCATCAATCTTGATTATTGCGAGTATGGTTTTAGGCGCTTGCACAACCGCGGCACCTGAAGCTGAAGTCACTGAGCCACCCGCCGCCGGTGAAGAACTGGCTGTAGGCATTGTGCTCCCCACCAAGGACGAACCCCGCTGGATCCAGGACGAAACCCGTTTCAAGGATGCCCTCACTGCCCAGGGTTATGCTGTGGAAATTCTGTTCAGCCAGGGCGACCCTGCCCGCGAGAAACAAAACGTTGAAACCCTGATTTCCAAGGGCATCAAAGTTTTGATCATCTGCCCCCATGACGGTACTGCCGCTGCTGCTGCCGCTGAGGCTGCACGTGCTGCAGGTGTGAAGGTTGTCTCTTATGACCGCCTGATCCTCGACACCGACGCCGTTGACTACTACGTGACCTTCGACTCTGTTGCAGTTGGTGAAGCCCAGGCTCAATACCTGGTGGACAATGCTGCTGGCACTGGTCTGCCTCTCTATCTGTATGCTGGTGCATCTTCCGACAACAATGCCTTCCTCTTCTTCGAAGGCGCCTGGAACGTGCTGCAGCCCAAGATCGCTGATGGCACTTTCGTGATCAAGAACTCCGCCGAAGCGGTTGCCCTACAAGACAAAGCAACCCTGACCCGTGACGAAATGGGAAAAATCGTTGGTCAAGTCACGACCAACTGGGATTTCAACGTTGCCAAGGGTTTGGCTGAAGCTAACCTGACTGCTGCCTCTGCCGAAGATAAGGGCGAAGTCTTTATCCTTGCTCCGAACGATGGTACCGCCCGCGCTATTGCCGATGCCTTCGCCGCTGATACCGACGTGACCAAGTATTATGTCACCGGTCAGGATGCTGAAAAAGCTTCTGTCCAGTACATCATCGATGGCAAGCAATCCATGACCGTGCTGAAAGACGTCCGCACACTGGTTGCCGACGCTATCGCCGCTGCAGTTGCTTTCCTTGCTGGTCAAACCCCCGAAGAAACCGCAACCTACTTCAACAATGTCATCGAAGTGCCTGCCAAGCCATCCGCTGTGGTCACGGTCACCCAGGACAATGTTAAAGAAACCATTGTGGACTCCGGCTACTATCCCGCCAGCGACTTTACTGGTTTAGAGTAAATATTGAAACACATTTTTCAAGTAGTGACCGGGAAACCGGTCACTACTTGAATACATAAGAATTTAGCAGGAGAAGCCTATGGAGACACCCATTCTTGAAATGAAGTCCATCACCAAGGAATTCCCTGGAGTGAAGGCATTGGATAACGTCACCTTTAGTGTTCGTACAGGTGAGATCCACTGCCTGGTTGGTGAAAACGGGGCGGGTAAATCTACCCTAATGAAGGTGCTTAGCGGGGTCCATCCTTATGGTACATATGATGGCGAAATCATTGTCGAAGGCGAATTACAGAAATTTAACAACATTCGTGAGAGCGAGAACGCCGGTATTGCCATTATTTATCAAGAGTTAGCCTTAATTCCGGAATTATCTGTATACGAAAATATTTTCCTAGGCAACGAACTCACCAATGGTATGGTGATCGACTCAAACGAATCGATACAGCAAGCTGTTGAAATCCTGAAAAAGGTTGGGTTGGATGTAAACCCGCTCACCAAAGTTAAAAATCTGGGTGTTGGGAAGCAGCAGTTGATCGAGATTGCCAAGGCATTGAAAAAAGATGTAAAAATCCTGATCCTGGACGAGCCCACGGCGGCACTAAACGAGACCGACAGCGACAACCTGCTGCATCTTATCCAAGGTCTCAAAGCACAGGGCGTTACCTGTATCCTCATCTCGCACAAATTGCGCGAGGTTTTGGCGATTGCCGACACCATTACCGTTCTGCGGGATGGTAAAACCGTGGTTACGCTTGATGCACACAAAGATTTAGTCAACGAGCCCGTTCTAATCAAGCACATGGTCGGACGGTCGATCGATAACGTTTACCCAAAACGCGAAAAACTGCCGATCGGTAAAGAAACGCTGCGCCTGGAAGATTGGAGTGCGTTTTCTTATGCTCTTGGCAGAGATATCCTTAAAAACATCAATCTAAATGTCCACGCCGGAGAGATTGTCGCAATTGCCGGATTGATGGGCTCTGGGCGCACTGAATTGGCAAAGAGCATTTTTGGTAATCCGGATCGTTATCGCGTCAGTGGAAAAGCGTTTATCAACGGCGTAGAGCAAAAGTTCCGCGATCCTGGTGAGGCGATCAAAGCCTCGCTCGCCTATGTCACTGAAGACCGTAAGGGAAATGGCTTGATCTTGATTGATGACGTTAAGCACAACATCACCCTGGCAAACCTTAAGGAAATTACCGAGGGCGGCGTGATCAATGAGAATGAAGAAATTTTGGTCGCGAACAAATATCGCACCCAGCTCAACATCAAAACCCCCAGCATCCAGCAAAAGGTACGCAACCTTAGCGGCGGAAACCAGCAAAAGGTTTCGCTGGGTAAATGGCTGTTCGTCAATCCTGGGATTCTCATTCTGGATGAGCCAACCCGTGGGATCGACGTAGGCGCAAAATATGAAATATATACTCTCATGAATGCTTTGGTGCAACAGGGCATGAGCATTCTGATGATTTCGTCTGAACTGCCTGAAATTCTGGGCATGGCGGACCGGATTTACGTTATGTCTGCAGGAAAAATTAATGGAGAAATGCCAGCCGAGGTTGCCACACAGGAAGCCATCATGGAACTGGCAGTGGATTATTAGGAGGTGTTTATGGAAGAATCAAAGCAAACAACAAGCACGACAGACAGGTTCAGGAGCCTGCTGGATATCGTGAAGATGAATATCAGCGATTATTTTATGTTTTTTGCACTGGTCGTCATCATGATCTTCTTCACGATCACCACCGACGGCGTCTTCATCTCTTCCAGGAACATCAGCAACCTGATCAACCAGATGGGCTACATCGCGGTTCTGGCTGTCGGCATGACCCTGATCATCGTCATCCGTCATATTGAACTTTCCGTTGGCTATTTGGCTGGTTTCCTGGGAGCTTTTGCTGCCATTGCGATGACTTTTTGGGGTTGGCCCGTCTTCGCGGTCATCCCTGCGGTGATGGTGTTGGGCATGCTTGCCGGCATGCTTACAGCAACGCCTGTGGCGAAACTGGGCGTGCCTGCCTTCGTCTCAACCATGGCAGCCGGGCTCATTTATCGCGGCGCGCTGTTGCTGGTCACAATGGGCACTGGTACCATCGTCATCCGTGATCCGATCTTTAACGCCATTGGTAATGGATTCATCCCCGATCTGCCTTTTTTGAGCGGGTTTTTACCCGGCAGGCACAAACTGACCCTGATCTTCGGGCTGATCGCAATTATTTGGTACATCATTTCTGCAATCAGAGGTCGAAAAACCAAGCAGTCGTACAATTTTGCCGTGCCAAACACGGGTCTGTTCATTCTGCAGCTCGTAATCATCTCGGCATTGATTGGTTATATCGCCTGGATCCTCTCTGGATATAACGGCATTTCCTGGAGCCTGGTGATCTTGCTTTTGGTGGTTTTGGTATTCCAATTTATCACCACCAAAACACCGTTAGGGCGCCATATTTACGCCGTGGGCGGCAACCCCGAAGCAGCTGAATTGAGTGGTATCAGCGTATCGAAGATCACCTATATTGTGTTTGGTGCAATGGGTTTGCTCTCGTCGCTTTCCGGTATTATGTACGCCTCACGTCTTCGCTCTGCAACCACTACAGCAGGTCTGGGTTTCGAAACCGACGCAATCGCAGCTGCCTTTGTGGGCGGGGTTTCTGCAGCCGGTGGTGTTGGTACGATCATCGGTTCAATCATCGGTGCGTTGGTAATGATGTCTCTGACCAGCGGCATGAATCTGATGGGCATCGATATTTCTATTCAATACATCGTGCGTGGTCTGGTTTTGGTGCTGGCTGTGGTCTTCGATCGCATCACCCGCAGAAACAGATAGAAATTAGGGAATTGAGAAAAAAGGAGGTGGCTCGCCATCTCCTTTTTTGTTGGTCGACATCTGCATCGATAAACCGAATCATTATGCTTTGCCAGATTTTCTCCTCGTCAGTGATAGAATTGAATCCTACGAATACCAGAAACCAAGGAGGTTGCTATGATTAATGAATTAATGAGAGATTCCAAGGGGCGCATGCAAACAGCTCTGGATGTTCTGAGCGACGACCTGGTCGGCATCCGTACCGGTCGCGCTTCCCCTGCCCTGGTCGAAAAACTGCAAGTTGAATACTACGGCTCCGAGCTTACCCTGATCCAGCTGGCAACCATCAGCGTGCCCGAATCGCGCCAACTGATGATCCGACCTTTTGACGGCTCATCGTTGAGAGCCATCGAACGCGCCATCCAGGCTTCAGACCTGGGGCTTACCCCCAGCAATGACGGTAAAGTGATCCGCCTGAACCTGCCTCCTCTCACCGAGGAACGCCGGCGAGACCTTGTCAAGATGGTCAATAACCGCCTGGAAGACGCCCGCGTCGCTATCCGCAACATTCGCCGTGACTCGTTGAAAGAATTGCGTGATTTTGAAAAAGAAAAAATGATTTCGGAAGATGAGCTTCATCAAGGCGAGACCGAATTGCAGGATCTGACCGACGAGATGATCGAACAGGTTGCAGTGATCGGCAAGCGCAAAGAAGAAGAAATCATGGAATTCTAAAGTGGCTGAGAAAACCGATTTACCAGTGCCCGCCCACGTTGCCATCATCATGGATGGCAACGGGCGTTGGGCGAAAGAACGGGGTTTGCCGCGGCTGGCTGGGCATCGCGCCGGCACGAAAAATTTGCGCCGCATCATCCGCGCAGCTGCCGATGCGGGCGTCAAACACATCACTTTCTATGCCTTCTCTACCGAAAACTGGAACCGCCCTGAAGACGAAATTAAGGGCTTGATGGCTCTTCTGGCAGAATTTCTTGAAACTCAGCTCCGGGAACTGCACGAAGAAGGCGCGCGGCTGATTCACATTGGGCATCTGGATGGTTTAGCGCCATCACTGCGCAAAAAAGTTGAAGACGCCATCGAGCTAACCAGGAACAACGAGCGCATTGACGTCATCCTGGCGTTCAATTATGGCGGTAGGGACGAAATTGTTTCCGCTATAAAAAAACTGATTAATAGCGGTGTTTCCGCCGATCAAGTGGATACGAAGATGGTCAGTGATGCCATGTTCACCGCCGGTATACCCGACCCGGATATTGTCATCCGCACCTCGGGCGAGAAGCGCACCAGCAACTTCTTAACCTGGCAGACTGTCTACAGCGAATGGTTTTTCCCAGAGGTCTACTGGCCTGACTTTAGCGGCGAGGACCTTCTCAAAATCCTGGCAGAATTTTCAAAACGTGACCGCCGTTTCGGCGGTTTGAGCAAAAAGTAATGCTGAAAACCCGGGCACTTTCGGCTCTGGTCTTTGTGCCCCTGTTTTTGGGAATCGCCTGGTTGGGGGGATGGGCTTTTGATGTTTTCCTGGCTTTGGTCCTGGCATTTGCCGGTTTTGAATTCGCCCGCATGCTCAAAGTGGCTGGCTATCGGGTTTCCTCTGCTTTGATCATCTCAGGGATCCTCGCAGCTGTCTTATTAAGGATTTTCAGCAGTGTTGCTGTAGAAATTCTTACACTTCCCCTCTTCCTGGTTATCTTTGGAATGATAGCACTGTGGCAGTATGAACACGATAACAAGCAGGCTTTTCAGAGCCTTGTTTTTGGATTGTTCGGCGTTTTCTACATCGGCGTTCTGGGTGCCTATGGCATCACCCTCAACCATACTGGCTCGAAAGGGAATTTATGGGTCCTGGTCACAATTTCACTGGTCTGGCTGGTGGATATGGGTGCCTACCTGGTGGGGTCGCGCTTTGGGAAGAAGAGCATGCTTCCGCAGTTGAGCCCCAAAAAGACCCTTGAAGGTTTTCTCGGAGGCACAATGGTTGGGTTGATCTGCGGAATATTGATTGGTTTGATCTTGAACAGCAAAATGCTGGAGTTGGGACCGGTTTGGGGGGGATTGCTTGGTCTGATGATGGGACCTGTGGCGTTTTTTGGCGATGCGTTGATGAGCTTGCTCAAACGCACGATGGGGGTGAAAGACACCGGCAAGCTCCTGCCCGGTCATGGTGGTGTCCTGGACCGCTTGGATTCAATGCTCTGGGCATTGGTTGCAGGCACGTATTTTGTGATGATCATACGTTGACATGAAGTCATCTGTAAGAAACGGCTTCTACGCCGTCCCGGAACGGCCAGGGTTCGTTCCCTACATAGAAAAAACCACTCTTCAGAGTGGTTTTAGAAGCGGGCGATCGGACACCTGTAC
>DHCY01000035.1:61484-81847 GCA_002399085.1 Anaerolineaceae bacterium UBA4890 | reverse complement strand
TCAGGATGACAAATATTCACGATGACAAGCATTCTGGATGGCAAGATTCCTAAAACCTGACCTCAAACCGGTCAAATTCCCCCTGGTAGGGGTGCCAGGAAAAGCGAACCTCATCCACCCGCGCTGAACGCGGTCCGTGCCTGAGCTTCTCGATCAACTTCTCCAAAGCCTCCCGTTCACCTTCCGCCACCACCTCCACGCTGCGACCATGCAGATTGCGAACCCAACCGGTCAGCCCCAGTTCGTAGGCGGCGTCCATGGTGAAATAACGAAAGCCAACGCCCTGCACGGCACCGCTGATTATTGCCTGCAGGCGTGCCAACTCGGAATTGTTTTCAGCTTCCATCCTGATCCCTCTTCATTAAAAGCGGTCGTCGTCGAATTCTCCAAGTGAATAGTCGTCATCGTCTATATCATCATCATCATCGTCAACGTATTGTTCCCACTCATCGTCATCGAACTCTTCCCCGTAAAGATCATCTTCATCTTCTTCGAATTCGTCCTCTTCATCCTCTTCAGCCTCAGAGGCATCCAAGGGCACAGCGATCAGTTCCATATCTTCATTGCCCTCTGTGAAATTGAGCATTTCGATGGCTTCTTCCAGGAAAGCACTTTCCTCGTCATCCTCTGCCGCTGCCAAGAGGGAGTCCAGTTTGTGTTCCACGCCTTCCCCGCCAATTTGTGCCAAAGCCCAGATGATCTCACGCCTGAGGACGTCATCATCAACCATGTCGACTGCTTTTAAAAGGCGCTTGCGTGCTTTTTTCACAGCAAGCTCACCAGCAGCATGTACTGCCTGGATACGCACCGCCAGGTTTTCGTGCTCGAGGTTCTCGAGTACACTGCTTTCCCACTGTTCATCCGCCGAGCGACCCATCGCAAACATGGCACTTTCCAGCCAAAGCTCATCGCGCATGGCGGCTGCTTTGCGCAGCAGGGCAGGGATCTCTTCCCGGCTTGAATAACCCAGGGCTTCCAGCGCTCTGCGCCGCACCAGGTCGCTTTCGTCTTCATAGTACGCCCGCAACAAGGTATCTTCGATCTCGTGCAATATTTCAGGTCTCAGCTTTTCTACTTCGCCCATGTAGATGTACGGACCAAGGGCATTGGCAACTGCCGCACGCACGGCTTCACTGCGGGTTCGGTCGGCAAGCAGACGCAAATAGACCGGCACCAGGTGGCGGTCTTCTGAGTCGAACAAAAGGTCGATCGCCGAAATACAAACATCCGTATCCTCATCTGCCAGCGCAATCCGCGCCACAGATTCAAACATTAAAACCGGATCGTTTTCAGCCAGGGTCACCAGATCCTGCAAAAATGTCTGCCGACGTTGCAGAGGGACATTGCGCCAGCAGGTCGCCAGCGCTTCTTGTTCTGCCGAGTTGAGATCCGAAAACTGGTAAAGAAGCCTGGCAGGGAATTGCTTGTCCAGGTCCATCAGCGCATCGATCAACTCTTGCAAAGGGTTTGTTGCTTCCATCACTACCTCGTTAGGGTCCCAATATCGGGTTGCGGAAATCCTGGATGGTGATAAAGATCATCAGAAGGATCAGGGCGTAAAAGAATAAGCTGTTGATTGTGGCGGCGACATTTTCAGGTATGCGCTTGCGCGAGATCGCCTCGATGATGAGGAAAAGAATTTGCCCACCGTCCAGAGCCGGGATAGGCAGCAGGTTGGTGATGCCAACCGCGATCGAGATCATCGAAATGATCGAGAGGCGGTAGATAGGCAAACCACCGGCACCAGCCACCGGGCTGGTCTGGTCCATCTGGGCGGCGTTGTTGAATATGTCATAGATGCCTTTAATGCCGACAAGACGAGCGTCTTCAGATGAAATGGCGCCTCTGATCAGGTTTACAGGGATCATCACCGTAGTTTCAACCTGCAGCCAAAAGGTTTTGAATGCCTGGGCGACCGATTGCCCAAACGGCAGTGAAATCACTGGGTAAGTGATGCTGACCCCCATGGCACCCTGACCTTCGGGTGGGTCACTGCGGGGTGTCAGCTCGATGGTGTGGCTGGTGCTGTCACGCACGTAGCTCAACTCAACCGGAACGTCGAGATATTGCTTGGTTGCTGCAGAAATATCGTCAAAACTGGCGATGTCGTAATCGCCAACCCTGGTAATCACATCGCCAGCTTGCATGCCTGCAACTTGTGCTGGCGAATTGGGCGCGACTTCGGCGACCATCACCCTGGTGGTATCCTGACCGCCGGCTACTGAGAACATTACGATCAGTAAAATGATGCCGAAAATAAAGTTCATCGTAGCGCCAGCCACCAAAACCAAGAAACGCTTCCATTTCGGAGCATCAAGTAACCCACCTGGTTCATCGACTGATTCGTTTTCGCCCTTAAGGCGCACAAAGCCACCGAACGGGATCCAGTTGAGTGTAAATTCTGTCCCTTTCCAGGTGAAAAGCTTTGCAAGCCTGGGGGGATAGCCAAAACCAAATTCTTCCACTGCAATTCCGAGGGATTTTGCTACCAGCATATGCCCAAGCTCGTGGATGAAAATTAAAAATCCAAAAAAGAAGATAAACTGCAAAATTGTCCAGATATCCATAGTGTCTCCTGACTCGTTATTATACTCATTTTGTCGGTCATTCCACTCGGTGTGTAGGTCTGCAGGTCTTTAGGTCTATGCTTGTCATCCTGTCTATGCTTGTCATCCTGTCTATGCTTGTCATCCTGTCTATGCTTGCCATCCTGAACGAAGTGAAGGATCTTGACTGAGTCCAGCTGCAGGGTGAGATTGAAAACACTTGAGTTGGCGAAGGTCTTCAATTGGCGAAGGTCTCCTAACCGAGCCCAACTCCCTACACCCAACACCCGGTCCCAGAGGGAGGCTTCGCACTCGAGAGACCTTTGTGAACAACAAAAAAACCCCTGCAATATTTGCAGGGGTTTGGTTTTTGTTCGAGGATATGCTATGCCAGGGCGGTTTCAACCACCTTGGTAAAAGCTTTTGGATCGTGCACAGCGATATCAGCCAACATTTTGCGATTAATGATCACGTTATTCTTTCGCATTCCAGCGATGAAGCGGCTATAAGTCGTTCCATTCATGCGGGTAGCAGCGTTTATGCGGGCAATCCACAGCCGGCGCAGGTCGCGTTTGCGATTGCGGCGGTCATTATAGGCATACCACTGGGCATGCAGGAAAGCCTCATTTGCGCGTTTGAACAAATGATTGTAACTGCCCAGATAACCTTTGTTATGGGCAATCAGCCGTTGATGACGGCGTCGGCGATATGGTCCACTCTTTACTCTTGCCATAATTACTCCTTTGCGGTCCCCTGGGCGTCAGACTTGCAGTCTCGTTGTAAACACCCAACAGCCACACTAATCCGAATTCGACAGGACAGTCTTTAGTCCTTTTTGCTCATATAAGGTGCCAGGCGCTTAATATGCTTGACCAAACCGTTGCTGGTGACCTCAATCGTCTTCGCGAGCAAATATTTCGTTCGCTTCGAAGTATTTCGGCGCAAGTGGCCTTTTCCGATTTTGGTCCGAACTACTTTTCCGGTACCGGTCGTGCGGAAGCGTTTGGACGTAGCCTTATGAGTCTTAATTTTGTACTTTCCAGTACTCTGTTTACGTGGCACGATCAAACTCCTCTAAGAAAATCCAACGGCTGCGAGCAATCTCAGCCGTTGGTTGATAAACCAATCTCGTATTATACCAGATAATCCGCATTGTCAATCAATAAAATGTTGTATTAATTTTTCTTGGGTGCCAGCATCATGAACATCGAACGCCCTTCCATGCCAGGGGCTTGTTCGATTTCAGACACATCGCTCAACTCCTCCGCGATCTCTCTCAGGTCTTCCAGCGCCAGCTCAGGGTAGGTGATTTCACGCCCTCTGAAACGAATGGTCACTCTCACCTTCATACCGCTCTCGAGCCAACGCCGCGCGTCGCGCACTTTGAAACCCTGGTGATGATCACTGGTCTTGGGGCGCAGGCGGATCTCTTTGATCTCGACTTTGGTCTGAGACTTGCGCGCTTCGCGTTCCTTCTTCTCTTTTTCGTAAAGGAACTTGCTGTAGTTGATGATTTTTGTAACAGGTGGGTCGGCATTCGGGGCGATTTCGACCAGGTCGAGCCCAGTGTTGTTTGCCCGGCGCATGGCTTCATCAATGCTTACGATTCCAATGTTTTCCCCGTTCTCGTCAACAAGGCGAACCTTATCTGCGCGGATGCGTTCATTAATACGATATTCTTGTTTACTACTGATTTTCTTTTTCTCCTTAATGAAAAAATACAAATTCTCTTCGAATCGGCGTTCTTTAATATTACCATAAGCTTAAAAGTTTCGTCAATAATTTTGAAGGATAAGTACAAATTTTGTCTCAGTTTAATACGAAGCGTGTAGAATTGAGGGTGGAGGAACAAAAACAATGGAAAACAATCAAAATCTTGAAAAATATGCAGACCTGATCGTCAACATCGGTCTCAACCTTCAGCCCGGTGATAAGCTCAACATCCGTATGAGCGAGCATTCCTTACCCCTTGCCCGCTTGGTTGCTAAAAAAGCTTACCAGAACGGTGTCAGTGACGTGCGTCTCGACTTTTCGGACGACACCATCACGCTCGACCGTTACCTGTATGGTCCGGATGAAGCCTTTGAAACCTACCCGGAATACCTGGTCGATTTCACAGAAAACCTGTTCAAAGATAATTACCACGTGCTTGGCTTGTACGCCCCCAACCCCGACCTGCTTAAACCAGCCGATCCCGCCCGCATCGCTCAGTGGCAAAAAGTGGCGGGCAAGGCGACCAAACGCACCCAGCATTACACCATGCAAAACGAGGTTAAATGGTGCGTCACCGCCGTAGCGAGCCCTGCCTGGGCTGCAGCAGCTTTCCCCGACCTGCCGGAAGAGGAAGCCGTGCAGAAGCTGTGGGATAACATCTTCATGGCAACCCGCGTTGACCAGCCCGATCCTGTGTCTGCCTGGGAAGAGCACGATCTCAAGTTAAAAGAACATCGCAAATTCCTGAACGACGCCCGTTTTGACCGCGTTCATTACCAGGGTCCCGGCACCGACCTGGTGGTTGGGTTGGTCAAGAATCATATCTGGGAAGGTGGCTCCGGTTTCAGCCAGAAGGGCGACCGCTTCTTCCCCAATATCCCTACCGAAGAGGTCTTCAGCATGCCCGATGCGGACCGCGTGGATGGCACCCTTTGGGCAACCATGCCGCTTTCAGTTCGCGGACAAATTGTGGATAAATTCCATTTCACTTTCAAAGATGGGAAAGTGATCGATTACGATGCTGAAGTGGGCAAACAGATTCTGGACGACCTGCTCGATATGGACGAAGGCGCCAAACGCTTGGGTGAGATCGCCCTGGTGGCAGATAACTCGCCCATCAGCAACACCGGCATTCTTTTCAAAAACACCCTGTTCGATGAGAACGCCTCCTGCCACTTTGCACTGGGTGCTGCCTACAGCGAGAACCTGGAAGGTGCCACCGAACGCAGCGAAGAAGAAAACCGCAAACTGGGCATGAACAACTCGCTGATCCACGTGGACTTCATGGTCGGGGCTAAGGACGTCACAGTCACCGGTATTAAGGAAGACGGCACCAAGATTGTGCTGTTGAAGGATGGCAACTGGCAGATTTAGTCAATGCGTTTGTCATTGATGTGCCAGTTTTTTTCATTTGCCGGGTTGAGCATTTGAACCCGGCAAACGTTTGCATAGAATACCAGCGTGAGTTCCGAAGGGCGACCGTGGACCCTTACGAGTGCAGGGGGCGCCCCTACGAAAAATGAGGCGAATGTGAACCCTCACCAGCCCATAAATCACCCGCACTCCCCCTCTTTTCAACGTGAAGTAAAATTACTTCACAATGACCAACCGCAATCAGATTATTCTGAGCAAACTCACTCCGCCGGCGCAGCGCAGTGCCATCCTGGCGCGCCCAAGGGTGCAAGCCCTGCTCAAGAATTGCTTATCGTACCCACTCACAGTCCTGACCTGCGAAACTGGCTACGGTAAAACCACTTCCGCCCTCACGCTCACCCAAAGCCTGAACACACCTGTCTTTTGGTACACGGTCTCCCGCAACGAGCGCGACCCGCGTCTTTTCCTCACCTACCTCTGCACCGCCTTCAACCAGGGTGGCAAAAAACTAGGGCAGCCGGCTATGCGCGTGCTCGAGGACAGCCAGGCAAACTTCCAGGAATGCCTGATTGTTTTATTGAACTCGCTATGCACAGGGCTCACTCAGCCTGCACTTTTGGTGCTGGACGACTTCCAGGGCATCCAGGATTCAGGAGAAGTTTTGGAGATGGTCGATTGGTTTATTGAGCATCTGCCAGGCAATTTGCATGTCATGATCCTCAGCCGTTTGCCGGTTGGTTTGCCTTCCATGAACAAGTGGCGTATCCAGGGGAAACTGCTGGAATTCGATAAAGACTCGCTCAGCTTCACCCCCGCTGAGACGCGCGACCTCTACAATTTTACCTACCAGCTAAACCTTGATGCCGAGGATGTCTCCCTTCTGCACCAGCGTACCGAAGGCTGGGCTATCGGGCTGCAGGTTGTCTGGCAATCGATCAAGGCTTCCCCGGAATCGCTGCTTGACGATCTGCTGGAAGAGAAAAGCGTTCCCTCTCTGGCGAACCTCTTTGCCTACCTGGCTGAAGAAGTGCTGGATATGCAGACCGAAGAACACAAAGAATTCCTGATCGATACTTCGATCCTGCAATTTCTTGACAGCGATACCTGTGATTTTTTGATGGACACCCAGGACAGCGCCAGCACATTGAATGAATTATATAAATCGGGGCTGTTCATCGAGCAGCTCAAACCGGATGTGCTGCGTTATCATTACATTTTCAGGGAATTTTTGTTGGCTCAACTCAATAAAAATCCCGAAAAAGCAAAAGCTTTGCATCGCAAAGTCGCCAGCTATTACAGCGCGCACCATTATTGGGAGCGGGCGATCGCGCATCTGATCTCAGCCAAAGATTACGCCCGCATCCGCCAGATTTTGGACGATGTCGGCGACCGACTGCTGCAGTCGGGCTTGAAACAAAGCGTGCGCTTCTGGCTCGAGCAAATCCCTGCTGTCGAGCGGGGTAATTACCCCTTTGGCAATTATCTTTTGGGCGAAATCGACCGCATGGAAGCAAATTTCGACCAGGCGTTAGAATCGTACCGCACGGCACAGCGCCTGTATCAAAACCTGAACAATGCCTGGGGCACCAGCCTGGCAATGCGCGGACAAGCCCAGGTCTATCTGGATACGCTCAGACCGGTCAATGCCAATCAGCTGCTTGACCGCGCCCTGGCGCTGCTTGACCCGCTTGAATATCCGCTGGAAGTTGCCAGCCTGCTTACCCAAATCGCAGAAAACCATGTCAACCAGGGTGCCTTGCTCGATGCCGAGCGAAGCCTGCAGAAAGCCCGTGAACTTTCCAGTCATAATGCTGAAGCACAATCCTTCATCCAGGCACGGTTATATCTGCGGGCTGGCAGGCTGGAAGAAGGTCTGCGCCTGCTGCAGAAGCTTGAGCCGGGTCTGGCGGAGTTGTCAGTTGCCCGACCACAGCGTTTTCATCGTGAGGCGTCTCTTTTGCTCTCCTTATTCTATTCACTGGGAGGTGAGCCCCACCTGGCGCTACAGTATGCAGAGAAAGGTTTGCAGGTCTCCCGCCAGCTTCAAGCAAACTATGTGGAAGCGCTGGCAAAAATCCGTCTTGGACATGCTTTGCAGCTCGATCTTCAACAAGGGTTGGACGCCCAGGGTATCCAGCAAATCCGCGAGCTTTACGAGTATGCCATTCAGAACGTAGACATCGTGCGTATTCACGTGGAACCGCTCTGGGGGTTATGCCGCCTGGTTGGTTATGCCGGGCATCTGGAGGAAGCCAGGCAAATTGCCGACAAAGCGTTGATCATTGCCGGCAACGCCGGTGACGAATGGATCGGTCTGATGGTGCGAATCTCGCTCGGCGCGGCACTGGCGGAGGCAGGCGATTACGATTCCGCCTCCGATATTCTCTCGGTGGCAGATTCACTCGCCGATAAGGTGCATGATCGTTTGGCGAAAGCCGCTTCCTTATTATGGGAAGCCTACACTGCCCAAAAACAAGGTTACACCAACTCTGCCATCCTTTTCCTGGAGCAAAGCCTGGGGCTGATCCAGCAACACAACTATCAGTTTTTGCTAACGCAGCCAAGTCTGCTCGGTTCGGATGACCCCTATACGTTCTTTCCATTGCTCTGTTGGGCGAGGGAGAAACAAATTCAGCCTGAACTGGTCAACCAACTGCTCCCGCCTTCCCAACCTGGTGGCAATTATCATCCTGGCTACAGCCTGGGTATAAAACTTTTGGGCGGTTTTGAGGTGCGTAAAGGCAAAAAATTGGTGGGGTCCGAAACCTGGAAGCGCGAAAAAGCGCGCCAAATGCTGCAAGCTCTGGCACTAAACCGCGCGAAAGGCATCAGCAAAGACCAACTCTCCATCTATTTCTGGCCCAATGCCGACGAAACGACCGCAAATAATAATTTTAAGGTTACGCTCAGCGCTCTCAACCAAGCGCTCGAACCTGACCGACCTGCCAAAGAGAGCCCTCTTTTCGTCATCCGAAATGGCGAACAATATCAACTCAATCCCAATCTCTATATTTACCTGGATATTGATCATTTTGAGAAACTGGCACTCAGCCCTGACCTGGAAGACCAGCAGGCAGCCCTCGATCTGTATGATGGTCGACTCCTGGAGGGTGAACCTTTGCAGGAGTTCTTCATGCCAGAGGTGCATTATTTCCACCGCCTTTACCTGCAAAGTCTGGGCAGGGCGATCGAAACTGCAATCCAGGCAAAAGAGTTTGAGTATGCGCTGGAGCTGAGCAATCGCCTGGTTCGGCAGGAACCACTGCTGGAAGCAGGGTATCAATACCAGATGCAAATTTATCACGCGCTCGGCAACCTGGCGATGCTTCGCAAGGTCTATCAGCAAGCGCTTGATGTTTACCATAAAGAATACGGTCCTCGCTCAGAACCGGAGGAGTTGATGAAGGTGTTTGCAGAGTTGACAGGGCATGACTGATAGCTCATAGCTGATAGCTGATAGTTGATAGCTGATAGGTGATAGCTCAACTAGCCTATGGTGGATTACTGATGCCCCGAAAGGGACGGCTCCCACGCTGCCCCGATGGGGGCAAGCCTTCTCCTTGGAGAAGGGGGACCACGAAGTGGTGGATGAGGTGATTTTCACGTGAAATGTTGTTTTCCTCGATTGTTCCTTACGGCGGATTGAGGACGTTCAAACGCCTACTTCCAAATCTGCCACGACGTCCTCAATCGCGCCCTGCAACGACTGATTCCTTCCACGCCATCCCGGCGGGGACAAGCCTTCTCCGTATGGGCAGATCCCAGACCCACCCAATATCCAACACAGTCAAATCTGTAACTGATCCAAAATTCACCCCAATTTGTAACCGATTTGTTACTCCACTTGTGTATAAATGAAAATAATCAGGGGTTTCCATAAAATTCAGGTCTTTACAGCGAATACTAAAGGAGAGAAGTATGCTATTGCAAGATAAAGTATGTATCATCACCGGTGGAGCCGCAGGAATCGGCAAAGCAACTGCCGAGAAGTTTGCTGCTGAAGGCGCAAAAGTCGTCATCTGCGACGTCAACGAAGAAGCCGGGCAAGCCCTTGCCCAACAACTGGGCAACGATGCCAGTTTTTGGAAGGTCAACGTGGTCAACCGCCAGGAAGTGCAGGAATGGATTGATGAAGTTGCCAAACGCTACGGTCGCATCGACGTCCTGATCAACAACGCCGGCATTACCCGTGATGGTCAGTTTGTCAAATTCAAGGAAGGCGAGCTGGTTGGTCAAATGAGTGAAGAGGCATTTGATGCCGTCATCGCTGTCAATCTCAAGGGTGTCTTCAACTGCACCCAGGCTGTTGTTCCTTATATGATCAAGCAGGGTGGCGGGTCGATCGTCAGCGCCTCCAGCGTGGTCGGTCTTTATGGGAACTTTGGTCAAACCAATTACGCCGCTACTAAGTTTGCCGTCATCGGAATGACAAAAACCTGGGCACGCGAACTGGGCAAATACAACATCCGCGTTAACGCTGTTGCGCCGGGCTTTATCCTGACCGAGATGGTCCTGAAAATGCCCGAGAAGGTCCTGGAAGGTATGGCTGCCAGCGCTCCTTTGAAACGACTGGGCAAACCTGAAGAAATTGCCAAAGTGTATGCCTGGCTTGCAAGCGACGAATCATCCTATGTCCATGGAACTGTAATCAGCGTGGATGGTGGTATCGTTTTGGGCACGTAAATGAGCCTGGAAAAAAGTTAGGATAAACGAAAGGAAAAACTATGGCTCGTTACGCTACAATTTTAGGAACCGGGATGTACATTCCCGAAAATGAAATCACAAACGAAACCTTCTCCCAATGGATGGGCGAAACCAGTGAAAAACTTGCTGGTGTGGTCTTCAAATTTGAAGCCAGCAGCGGTATTAAAACCCGTTTTTATGCCCCCGACGATTGGGCAACCTCAGATTTGGCGGTTGAAGCAGGTAAGGCTGCCATCGCGGACGCCGGTTTGACCGCCGAAGATATCGACCTGGTCATCGTCGGCACCGACAGCCCCGATTACATCACCCCGGCAACCTCCGTTGTCACCCAATATAAACTGGGTTGTGTCAACGCAGGCACCTGGGATGTTGGCTGCGCTTGCGCCTCTTTCCCTACCGCCCTGACGCAGGCTGCCGGTCTGATTGCAACCAACCCACACCTGAAATACATCCTGGTGATTGGCGCATACATGATGCACAAGCTTGCCGACGTAAAACACGATGTCACTTCCTTCTTTTATGGAGATGGGGCAGGGGCAGCCGTAGTTGGCGCTACAGACAAACCCGGTTTCATCTCCAGCTCCATTAAAGCAGATGGCTCCTACCACAAGCATTGGGGCATCTACTCCGGTGGCACCTACGAACCTGCCACTGTCGAAAGTGTTGAAGCTGGTCGCACCAAGGTCAAGCTGGTCACTCCCTTCCCGCCTACGGTCAATCACGAAGGCTGGCCTGCGCGCGTACGCGAATGCGCAGCAAACGGCGGCTTTGAAGTGAGTGATATTGACCACATCATCTTCACCCAGGTTAATATCAAGAGCATCGGAATTGTGATGGAAGATCTTGGTTTGCCGATCGAGAAAGCCCATTACATCATGGATAAATGGGGCTACATGGGTTCCGCCTGCCTGCCCATCGCCTTTCACGACGCGATTGCGCAGGGCAAGATCACCTCTGGCATGCGCGTAGTCTTCTGTGGCTCCGGTGTTGGTTACAACCAGGCTGCTGCCTGTTTCATCATGTCCTGAAAGCAATAAAAAAGATGAACTGGCGAGAAGAATATCAAAGTAAACTGATCAGAATGTCCGAGGCAGTCGGCATGGTCCAGTCGGGCATGACGCTTTCCATCGGCATCGCCGCTTCTGAACCAGTGGGTATCCTCGAGGAATTAGCCCGCCAGGCTGACCGTCTTGAAAACGTGACGACCTGGACCTGTCTGCCGATGCGTGCCTATGACATCTTCATGAAACCGGAAATGGAAGGGCGCTTTTTCAATGAAAACTGGTTTTATGGCGCGCCAGACCGGGCTGTTCACCATGAAGGACGTGTCTCGTACACTCCCAACAACCTGCACAAAGCCGGCACTGATAAGCTGATTGGGCACAATGGCAAGCTGGATATGATGTTAGGTGTTTGCACGCCGCCCAACGCAGACGGGATGGTATCCCTCTCGATGGGCGCAGTTGTTGAGCGCGAAATGATCGATGCTGCTGATATGGTCGTGCTGGAAGTCAACCGGAACTTACCGTGGGTCGATGGCGATGTGGTCATCCCCCTCTCAATGGTCGATCATTTTGTTGAGTTTGACAGCCCCCTTGTTCAGGTGCCCACATCAACCCCCAACGATATCGATGAACTCATCGGTCACAACGTTGCCGAATTCATCGAAGACGGCTGCACAGTCCAGCTCGGTATTGGCGGTATGCCTACTGCCGTTGCCGATTTCATCTCCGACCGCAAAAATCTTGGCATCCATTCTGAGCTATTGGTCGATGGTGTCTACAAACTGTGTGCCTCCGGCGCAGTGAATGGCAGTCGCAAGACCTTGCTGCCCGGCAAGATTGTTGCCACCTTCGCAATTGGCACACAGCCCCTGTATGACTTTATGAATGAAAGCGATGATGTGCTCCTGATGCGCGGCAGCTACGTGAACAACCCTTACGTGATTGCCAAAAACTACCGCATGATCAGCATCAACACCGCCATCCAGGTGGACGTAATGGGGCAGGTCTGCTCACAGTCGATCGGTACCCGCCATTTCAGCGGCACCGGCGGTCAACTGGATACCCACCGTGGAGCCCAGATGTCGGAAGGCGGCAAGGGCATCATCGCGCTGCGCTCAACTGCCAAGAATGGCACGATTTCAACCATCGTCCCCACCCTGGCGCCCGGCGCTGGCGTGACTGTGCCCAGCCAGGATGTTGACACCATCGTAACCGAGTATGGCAGCGCACAACTGCGCGGTCTCTCGGTCAAAAAGCGTATGGAAGCCCTGATTAAAATCGCGCACCCCGATTTTAGAGAATCGATCCGCGAAGAATCACACCGCCTGGGCATTGTTCCGGACAGGCAGTTCTTTTAAGGAGAAGTTATGGACCGATCGATCTTAGGCAAATGGTCTCAAATCGAAAATCAGCCTTATCCGGGTCTGTACTTTGAGTTCCTGGAAAACGGCACTTTCGAAGCGCGTTACGATGCTCTGGGTATCGTCTCGAGCGGTACCTGGCAGACCAACGGCAATCAAATTGATATGGACCAGCAAAAGCACACTTTCGGATTGGTTGGTAATTTTGAAGGAATCTACCAAATCGAGGATGACATGCTGAAATTGAGCCTGGTGGCTGCCGGAGACCATGAACGCCCTGCCAACCTGGACGCTGCAGTGCTTTACCGGAAAGAGGAAGCCTAAGCTAATGCCCCTGATAACTGTCAACGATATCAATCTTTACTACGAGCTTCATGGACCCGAAGATAAAGACGTAATCGTGCTTTCCAATGGGATCATGATGAGCACAGCCAGCTGGTTCTACCAGACCGCAGAACTCTCCAAACATTTCCGCGTACTGCTCTATGACTGCCGCGGTATGTGGAAATCTGACCATCCAGAGGGTGCCTACTCGATGGAACTGCATGCTGATGATCTGGCAGGTCTGCTGGATGCCCTGGGAATCGAGAAGGCACATATCGCCGGCATCTCTTATGGCTCGGAGATCAGCCTGGTTTTCGCGCTGCGTTACCCCGAGAAAACCCAGAGCCTGATTGTGATCGATGGCGTCTCCGAAGTGCCCCTCCTGCTCAAATTGCAGTCACTCCCCTGGAAAATTGCCGGCGAGCGCAATGACGCTGGTCTGTTGTTTGACACATCGGTCTTCCTGAACTTTGGCGAAGACTATCTGGAACGCAGCGAAGCACTTTTACCGCTCTCCAGGGAGAATTTTGCCAAACTTAATCTATCGTCATTTGTTAAGCTGATGGATTCGTTCACAGCGTATAATATTACTGACCAACTCAAGCACATCAAGAGTCCTACGTTGATTATTGTTGGAGAGGAAGACGCGATCAAAGGACCCAAGATGGCTCAGATCATGGTCGATCGCATCCCTCAAGCAGAATATGTCGTCGTCCCAGGCGCGGGGCATGCCCTTTGCCTGGATAAACCTGGACCGCTGAACACGCTTCTTTTGGGCTTTGCCCTGAAGCACAGCAGCCAGGCGTAACCCTCATAACCAACTGACAATCTAACGTCAGAGGTAATTTAGAAAGAAAGATAAGACAGGAGAAAAATGAAAAAGTCGTTATTTTTTGTTGTCGCCATGCTGCTCGTCGTCAGTATGGTATTGGGTGCTTGCGTTAAACCCGTTGAGCCAACCCCAGAACCAACCGAAGAGGTTGTGGTAACTGAACCCCCCGTGGAAGAAACCGAAGAAGTAGTCGAAGAGACTGTTGAAGTAACGGAAGAGCCTGTGGCTGAACTTGGTCCCGTGCTGAAAATCGGTCAAATCGGTATGATGTCTGGTCTGATGGCACTCTATGGTCAGCAGCAGGAACGCGGTTTCAAACTGGGTCTCGAATATATGGCTGAAGGTTTTGATGATCAGGGTCGCCCGATCATCGCTGGTCGCCCGGTTGAAGTCATCGTCAAAGATGACGAAGGTAACCCTGAAAAAGCAGTCTCGCTTGCCCAGGAACTGATCGAAAAAGACGGTGTTGAAATCCTGCAGGGTCCCGTTTCCTCCGCTTCCGCGGTCGCTCTGACCAACGTTGCCTTGGAAAACAAAATCATCCTGATGATCGATCCCGCCGCATCCTCCTTCCCAACTGG
The DNA here is from genome assembly GCA_002399085.1 of Anaerolineaceae bacterium UBA4890. GTDB lineage: Bacteria > Chloroflexota > Anaerolineae > Anaerolineales > Anaerolineaceae > Mesolinea. The sequence continues at coordinate 67,408 of DHCY01000035.1, read as the reverse complement.
TCCCAACTTCAACCCCTACGTTTTCCGCACCTCCCGCACCAGCTTTGATGACACCCTCGTCATCGCGAAATACCTGGTCGAGAATGTCGGACCCGACTTTGCTCACATCTATGTGGACAATGCTTTCGGTCAGGGCTCTAATGTTGCCCTGGCTTACGCTGTGGACAAATTTGGCGGCGAGTTGATTGCCCCCGTAGCTGTTCCCTTCGAAACCACTGACTTCACTGCCTACATTCAGCAGGCAATGGACAGCGGCGCGCAGAACCTCTTCCTGACCTGGTCTGGAACTGGTTATGTGACTTTGTATCAGAACCTGGCTGACCTGGGTGCACTCGATACCATGACCGTTGGTACTGGTTTTGGTGACAACGCCTCCTTCGCGGCTGTTTTTGGCAGCGCAATTGGCTCAACTGGTCTGAACGTTTATCACTGGACCGTTCCTGACAATGAGGTCAATGACTGGCTGGTCGAACGCCACGTTGAAGAATACAATGAATACCCCGATCTCTTCACTGCTGGTGGTTTCTCTTCGGCGATTGCTCTGGCTGAAGCTCTGAAGATCACTGGTGGCGACGCCAGCGGCGATGCCATGATCGCGGCTTTGGAAGGTTTGACCTTCCAGGCTCCCAAGGGCACCTTCCACATCCGCCCCGAAGATCATGTTGCTGAACAACCGATGAACATCCTGAAACTGGTCAACCTTGACCCCGACCTGGACAAAGACGGTATCAACGAATATCGCTTCTTCGAAACCATCTATGTTTCAGAATATGACGAACTGGATGTCCCCTGCACCCTCGCAGGTGAATATGCAGAACGCTGTGGTGACCTGACCGTTATCCCGGCTCCGTAAGTCTACGCTTTGAAAAGTCAGGGAGGGGAAACCCTCCCTGACAGTAACCATTTTGTCGGTCTCATCACTGATAAGAAACCGACAACACTTTGAGTTATTTGAAAAGGTATCGAATCGCTTTCATATGGATCGCGATAATTGCCACTTGAGAAATTGCGGTTACTGTCACGCTGCGAAAGTCATTTCGATATTTTTTTAACCGGCTCAAGGTGAAAGCAGCATATGCACGTAAGCCAATTTATTATTTAATTTGATGAGGAAAGGAAAGAATGACCAACGAAACCATACTTGAAGCGCAAAATCTTCGCAAGTCTTTCGGCGGACTGGTCGCGGTGGATGACGTCAGCATCCAGATTGCCAAAGGCAGCATGCATGCCATCATTGGTCCAAATGGCGCTGGGAAGACAACCTTGTTCAACCTGCTCAGCGGCATGATGGCACCCGATTCTGGAAAGATTTTCTACAAAGGCGAGAACATCACCAACATTGCCCCCCAACGCCGTGCCCACATGGGCATAGGGCGCTCATTCCAGATCACCAACATTTTCCCCAACCTGACAGTGCTGGAAAATGTCCGGCTCGGAACCCAGGCGATGGGCGGTGACAATTTTCGGATTTTCAAACTTGCCGATCAATACCCGGTCTATGTTGAAAAAGCCATGGAAGTGATCGCCTTGGTCGGGCTGCAGGGCAGGGAGGGCGTGTTGGCTCGCAACCTGGCTCACGGTGAGAAACGCAAGCTTGAATTGGGCATTATGCTTTCCACAGACCCTGAATTACTCCTCTTTGATGAGCCCACAGCCGGCATGTCTTCTGAACAGGTGCCTGAACTGATCGAGATCATTAATAAAGTAGTTCGACTGAAAAACAGCACTGCCATCCTGGTGGAACACCGCATGGATATGGTCATGTCGGTCTCCAACCGCATCACCGTCATGGCACAGGGTCGCTTGCTGGCAGAAGGAACCCCCCACGAGATCGCCCGGAACGCACAGGTCCAGGCGGCATATTTGGGAGACCTCTATGGAGAATTAGCATGACGAACGAATTCTTATTAAGCGTTGAATCTGTTGACACCTTTATCGGTCAATTCCATATCCTCGAAAATGTTTCGGTCAACGTTGCCAAAGGCTCCATCACGGTCCTTTTGGGTCGCAACGGCGCTGGCAAAACCACTACGCTGAAAACCGTCATTGGCTTAACCCCGCCTCGCAGCGGCAGGGTGATCTTTGATGGTGAGGAGATCCAGGGAAAGCGCGCTTTCAATATCGCCAACCTGGGCATCGGTTATGTGCCTGAAAACCGGGCGATTTTCCGCGCGCTAACCGTCTTGGAAAACCTGAAGCTGGCAGAGCGCAAAAAAGGCGACCTCGACCGGCACGCCGATATGATTTTCGAACTCTTCCCCGACTTGGAGCGGCTTTCGAAGTTGAAAGGTAACCAGCTTTCCGGTGGGCAACAACAAATGCTGGCAGTCGCCCGCGCCTTGGTACCAGACAACAAATTGTTGCTGATCGATGAACCCAGCGAAGGTCTTGCCCCTATCCTGATCCAGCAAATGATGGAGGTCATTCGTAAATTAAAAGAAAAAACAACCATTCTCTTGGTTGAGCAAAACTTCATCATGGCAAGCCAGCTGGCTGAACGTTATGTCATCATCGATGATGGCAGAAGTGTTCATAGAGGTTTAATGTCAGACCTGGTTTTGAACGAGGAACTTATCCACCAGTACCTGGGAGCCAGTATTCAGGCTCCAACCAGAACAAGTGAGGCGGAATGAGCCACAATAATAAGAAAACACTCTATACCGTGATTGGCGTTGTTGCTGTCGCTGCAATCATCTTTGGGCTGTACAGCTATGCCGGACAGGAATCCTTTATTCGCACCGTGCTCTCGGGGCTGACCCTGGGTTCACTTTTCTTCCTGGTTGCGGCTGGTCTGACCCTGATTTTTGGTCTGATGGACGTCCTCAACTTTGCCCACGGCTCAATGTTCATGCTGGGTGCCTACATTGGCTGGCAGTTTTATACCAATCCGACTTTCATCTTTGGTGTTCTACCCCTGTTGTTAGCGTTTGCGGCAGGCATCTTGCTGGTTCCGTTATTCAAACCGAAGCTTGTTCGGCTCGAATTGAGTGACGTCTGGCAAAAGCGGTTGCCGAAACTGATGTATCTTGCAGCCTTGATCGTCGGTGGAATCGCACTGTGGAAGTTTGATGTAATCGGGCTGGCAGATACCGCCATGGTCGCCGCAGTGACCACCTCCGCCAATCCGCTGGCTGAACTCAGTGCTCAGGAACCGCTTTTACGTTTTATGTGGCGACCTTTGCTGCTGATGGTCAGTGGTGCGCTGGTAGCAGTTGGAGTCAGCCGACCCGGTGATCGCACTGAGATCACAGCCCCTGAACCATTGAAAAAGCGTCTGATCCTGCTGATCGTGCTTGTTATTTTGACAATTGTCTTCACCCTTGTGCGTGAAAATGCCTCAGAAGCAGTTTTGTTGATGAATGGCAACCTGCGCTTCCTTTTGGCTATCATCACGGCAACCGGTTTTGGCTTTTTGTTGGGCGCATTGATCGAGATCACCATGATCCGCCCGCTTTACGTTCGGTCTTTCTTCATCGTCTTAATGACCCTTGGCTTGAGCTATGTCTTGCGTGAATTGGTGCAGGTATTGTGGGATCCGCTGGCGTACCAGATGGTGCGTCCGCCCCTGTTCGCACAACCTGGCAGGGCAAACACGATCGCGGAATGGCTGATGAACGGTTCTTCGACCATTAGTATTGTTGGTGTGACCTTCCCAACCTATCGCTTGTTTGTGATCGCGCTTGGTTTTGTGATGTTCATCTTTGTGACCGTGTTGATGACCCGCAGCCGGCTGGGTATGGTCATCCGTGCCGGTGTGCAGGACCCGCAGATGGTTGAGGCGCTTGGCATCAATGTTAAAAGTGTATTCACCCTGGTGTTCGCCCTTGGTGTGGCTTTGGCTGCCTTAGGCGGCATCGGTGCCGCGCCGTTCTTGCCGGTGCAGCCAGGAATGGGTGACCAATATCAGATGCAAGGTTTCATCACCGTGGTAATTGGCGGCATGGGCAGTTACGTGGGTGCCTTTGTTGGTGCCATCATTCTTGGAATGGCTCGTGCTTTTGGTGACTATTTTGCACTCAAGTGGCAGCTTTCTCCAACGATCGCTGAAGCTTCGACCGTAATTATTATGATCGTTGTTTTGCTCTTGCGACCGCAAGGTCTGTTTGGGAAGAAGGACTAACTATGAAAAACATTTGGAAGAAAGATAAGGGTTTTGTCATCTTTTTGTTAGCTGCCATTGCCTTTCCGTTTGTATTTTCTTTGCTTGGGCAAACCAGTCTGACCGAAGGAACCAATAAATTCTGGCAAGGACAGTTGATCAACTTCTTTATCATGGCTATCTTCGCAATGAGCTACGACCTGCTCATCGGTTATGCCGGCATGTTGTCGTTTGGTCATGCTGCTTCATTTGGCGGTGGCGCGTATACAGTCGCCTTGCTGCTAACCTATGTTGCCCCTGATATTGTCAAAAATTATCAAATTTTTATCGGCAGCCTGAATATCACGGAAATTGTGGTCTTATTAGTCTGTTTTTTGGCGGCTATTTTGGTTTCCATATTGATCGGATTGTTGTTCAGCGCTTCGGCGATGCGAGTGAAAGGTCCATACTTTGCCATGCTGACATTAGCGCTTGCTACTGCGCTTAATTTGCTGACGCGTGCCACGGACTTTGTGGAGTGGACTGGTGCAGACGAAGGTATGCACGGTGTGCCTGTGCCATACTGGATCAACCCCACTCAAAACCGACTGACCTTCTATTTCATTGCTCTGGTATTCCTGGTTGTTACGTACATCCTGATGAAACGAATCGTCAGTTCTCCTACTGGTCGCGTAATACAGGCGACCCGTGAGAATGAAGACCGCTCAAGGATGATTGGTTACAACCCGGTAACCTACCGCACCCTGGCGTTCGTGATGGCGTCCGTTTTTGCTGGGATTGCCGGCGCGTTGTATTCGTTGTGGACCGTCAGTGCCACCCCCTCCATGACTTCGGGTGTGACCACGGTCAACGCGCTGATCATGACCATTTTGGGCGGCATGGGAACGCTGATCGGTCCGGTTTTGGGCGCGGGGATCATGCAGATCTTCAGCCAATTCTTTTATACCTGGTTTGGCGCGCGCTGGCCTTTGGTGTTTGGCATCATCTTCGTCTTGATCGTGATGTTCCTGCCTTATGGCATCGTCGGCACCTGGCGTATGCACGGTTTCAAACTCAAGGAAGGCTGGCAGCGGTTTTGGGATTTGCTTAAGACCAAGCCTACTGCTGAAAAGTAGGCCAGGGAACTGGGAACTGGGAACAGGGAACTGGGAAATAGAAATGGTCCGGGTTGTGTAGTTGAACCCGGGCTGTTTTTAATCCTCCTCCATTTGAGAAGGTGCAGGTCGGGTTCCGTTCCTGCCCTGTAAGGGTTGAATCTGACGTAGGTCAGCCGTATGGCGAGATTGAGGGCACCGTGAAAATCGTGGTGGATGAATGTATTGTGCCCTCAATCCGCCAAAGGTTACATTTGCACGGTCATAGGCGGATTGAGGAGGATGGAATGCTCGATCACCAATAATAACGACCTCCTCAATCTCGCCCTACAGGTTTCTGCAGAACCATTCTCGATAGTAGGCGTTAGCTTGTCATTCTGAGCATTTTTCCGCAGGACTCTTCGAGTGCGAAGGATCTTAATGGTACTGGGTCGGAATCGTTGTGGCAATGCTGTTAAGATTCTTCACTTCGTTCAGAATGACAAGCCTGTTTTGTTGTGGCAATGCTGTTAAGATTCTTCACTTTGTTCAGAATGACAAGCCTGTTTTGTTGTGGCAATGCTGTTAAGATTCTTCACTTCGTTCAGAATGACAATAATAAGTTCAGAATGACAATAAAAAGTTCAGAATGACAATAAAAAGTTCAGAATGACTGTTTGTGAAGAAAGGGAAAAACCGGGTTGCGTCAGTCAACCCGGTTTACAATTTCTATTCCCTATTCCCTATTCCCT
>DHCY01000035.1:43324-61278 GCA_002399085.1 Anaerolineaceae bacterium UBA4890 | reverse complement strand
TCCCTATTCCCTATTCCCTATTCGCTGTTCCCTGCTCTACACTTTCCGTTCAATCTCATCCAGCGCGAGAGCAACAAAATCGTCCACGCTCATGGCGCCGGGGTTATCGCCGCTCCTGCGGCGCAGGGCAACCTGCCCCTCTTCCATCTCACGATCCCCGATCACCAGCATGTAGGGATATTTCTGCTTTTGCGCATTGCGGATCTTGGCATTCATGCGGTCTGAACTGTCATCCACGCTCACGCGCAGACCAGCTTTTTTCAATTGGGCGGCGACTTCATGCGCGTAGTCGTTATGACGGTCAGCGATCGGGATCAACATAACCTGTTTCGGGGACAACCATGCTGGGAACGCGCCGGCATAGTGTTCAATCAGCACACCAAAGAAACGTTCCAGCGAACCCAGCAGGGCGCGGTGTACCATGTAGGGGCGATGTTCTTTGCCGTCTTCGCCAATATAGGTCAGGTCGAAGCGCTCGGGTTCGTTGAAGTCGAATTGGATGGTCGAAAGCTGCCATTCCCTGCCCAGCGCGTCGCGCACCTTCAGGTCGATCTTCGGACCATAAAACGCCCCGCCGCCTTCATCCACCTCATAAGGCACGCCCATGCGTTTGAGCGTATCTTCCAGGGCTGCTTCGGCATCGTGCCACATCTGCTCATCACCAACGCTCTTTTCGGGCATGGTGCTCAGATATGCCTGGAAATCGTTGAAACCGAAAGCCCGCAGCATATCAATGCTGAAATTGAGCGTGAAGTCAACTTCATCCGCCATTTGGTCCGGGCGGCAGAAGTGGTGGGCATCGTCCTGGGTGAAGCCGCGCACGCGCATCAGCCCATGCAGAACGCCAGAGCGTTCATAGCGATAGACCGTGCCCTTCTCGGCAAAACGCAGGGGCAAGTCGCGATAAGAACGCAGTTGGCTCTTGTAGATATGCAGATGGAAGGGGCAGTTCATCGGCTTGATGTAATACTCCTGGTCTTCGATCACGATTGGGGAATACATATTTTCCTTGTAAAAACCGAGGTGCCCGCTGGTCTCCCACAGACTGGCTTTGCCGATATGTGGCGTGAAGACCAGGTCATAGCCGTTGGCAATATGCTGATCATCCCAATAACGCTCAATCTGGTGCCTGATCATCCCACCGTTGGGGTGCCACAAAATCAGCCCCTGACCAACTTCATCGTTCGTGCTGTACAGTTCCAGCTCTTTACCGATCTTTCGATGGTCGCGTTTTTTGGCTTCTTCCAGCCGCCACAGATAATCTTTGAGCTGGTCTTTGCTTTCCCATGCTGTACCATAGATGCGCTGCAGCATGGGGCGGTGTTCGTCGCCGCGCCAGTATGCCCCGGCAACGTTGAGCAGTTTGATGGCGTGCGGGTTGATCTGACCGGTGTTCTCCACGTGTGGTCCACGGCAGAGATCCACAAAATTGCCCGATTTGTAAATCGTGATCGGCACTTTCTCGTCGGTCGTGTTGCCGTCATCATCCAGCTGCCCGCTCTCCAGCCCTTCAATCAACTCCATTTTATAGGTTTGATCTTTGAAAAGCTCTTTTGCCTCGCCAGCCGAAACCTCTTCACAGACGAAATCTTCTTTCGCTTTGATCAACTCTTTCATCCGGTTTTCGATGGTTTCGAGGTCATCAGGGGTGAGCGTGCGCGGCAGGTCGAAATCGTAATAAAAACCATCTTCGATTGCTGGACCGATAGCAACCTGCCCGTCCGGGAACATCTCCAGTACGGCTTCAGCCATCACATGGGCAGCTGAGTGGCGGATACGGTAAAGTTGTGACTTTTCGTACTCCTCTTGTTTGCTTGACATTCTTCCTCCATTGCCGGTTGTTATTTGAGATTTTGAGGGGGTCTCTTTGTACAACCGAATCTTAAAACAAAAAGACCCTCGCCCTGGGGCGAGAGATCTCTCACGCGGTTCCACCCAGATTGCTCCAACTGGAGCATCTCATTGTGCCGATAACGGGGCTGCCGTTCACCTTAATCGGAAACCTTTCAGGCTCATGCTGGCAGGTGGTTTTGGGATTCCCCTTTGAACCGGTTCACACTCTCCCGGTCTCACTGGCAAAGAAAAGCTTCTTACTCTTCCTGCGTAAACGCAATGGTGTAAATATATCGCATTTTGGTGGAAAATCAAGAGAAACCTTGATTTTATGTCAGGATTTGAGACTTGTCCTTAACCCCCAAAACCCATGAATTTAAAACTGCTTGCGATAAAAACGCCTTCTCGTGCATTAACCTTTTAAATGCATGAAAAATATATTGAAAGTGAAAGGTATAGAAATGAAAACAAACAAAAAATTCGGTCTTCTTGTAGGAATTCTCGCAATTGCAGTGTTGCTGGTGGGAGGGATTTGGCTCTTCAGGAATCCGGCTGGCTATTTATCAATCGACGTTAATCCGAGTATTGAACTTACTTATAACCGCCTGAATAGAGTTGTTTCTGCCGACGGTGTCAACGAGGACGGACAAGCTCTGATTGCTGACAAAAGCCTGGTGGGTCTGGAAGTTGATGATGACGATGATTGGGATGATGACGATGATGATTGGGACGACGACGATTAGCTGATTATTGTTTGGCCAGCAGGTTGTCGTCCAAACCCAGCCTATCTGCAAAACCCGACAGCACTTTGCCATGACCAGGCAAAGAAAAGACCACTTCCTCAACTGTAAAGTGGTCTTTTTCTATCTCTTTACTTCAAAAGCACAAATTAACCACCATCCGCGGGTTCTTTTGCAGTTACACCCGACAGGGCGGCGATTTCTCCAGTTCCATCTGGCGAATCTTTGCGGAACTTTTTCCAGGCGTGCATTGCCAGCGACAGCGCGATGACACCATACGAGACGAACACACGGAAATACTCGCCAATTTGGGCGTTGTTGAACAGCTCTTTGCCGGCTTGCGGCGCGACAATAAAGAGCGTATGGAACAGGATCACGCCGATAATCGCCTGCTTATTGGTCGCTTTCTGAACCGATGCCCCACCTACCAGCAGTGCCGCAATCGCGAACTGGGCGATTTGGGTATGCGCGCCGTAGGTCGAAAATGTTCCAATGTTCTGCAGGAAGATGATCTGCCCCCAACTCGCCAATACAGTTGAAATGATCATGGCAAGCACACGGGTCTGGTCTGCATTAATACCCGAAGCGCTTGCTACGCTCAGGCTCTGCCCAACAGTGCGCATGTTTTGCCCCAGCCGTGTCGAGAGGATCTTTTGGTTAAACCAGGCTAGCCCAGCTATCAACAGAAACGGTAAGACCGGCAGCTTGACGAATAACATCACCTCTTCTATTGCCGGGATAAAGGTGAGCCCAAATAGTGCCCCATAGAATACCAGCAAGAGAATTGGCTTTTTTAATGCAGAAGCGGGTTCTTTGTCGCCAATCGACTTGATAATTTTGAAGATCTGGAAGATCGCCAAAACAATCAAAACCGCCGTAAAGGCATCCAGCAGCACCAGCCGGTCAGTCGAAAGGAATCTCTCAACTGCTGGAATATACGAAATGCCAAAGATGAGTGCGCTCACCACAAACAAGGTCAGATCGCCTCTGTTGAGCTTGTACTTCTTTGCCAGGTGCAAAATCCCTTTGATCACCGTGATCGCCAAAACAGCATAGAAAAACACGGTAACAATATCGACCATGCGTACAGAGTCGATCGCATATTTCAGATTCCCGGTCAGATCGATGGTGTTCTTTACCCCGACTCCACCCGAAATAATCAGTGTGGGGTTGTTCACGGGGATGATGCCGCCAATGACCACCAGGAACAAAAGCTGGTAAAGACCATCTGCAAAGTAGCCCAATATCAACCCGGCGATCATTTCGGCACCTTTCATGCGGTTGAACAGTTTGCCAACCAGGTAGCCAAACAAAACCGCCAGCGGCGTAGCGATCAGCACCGTTAGCAAAATTCCGCTAAACCCCTCAAATCCAAAGTAGACCACCGTGAAAACAGCAATCTGGGCGGCAATTGCGCCGATGACGATGCCAAAGTTCAATCCCAGACCAGCAACAACAGGAATGATTAAAGCCAGCACGGTAAACGTATTGCGCGTGATACGCGTAAACACGCCGTCCACGATAAAGGTCATCGGACTACCTGAAAGCACAATGGCAGCCAAACATATGATCGCGAAAGCGATCATCACTTTATTATCAAAGAGGAATGAACCAAGCTTATTCAAGACGTTCGTTTTTTGCTTCATTGGTTTTCTCCTTTCGTCTTGGATAAGGCGTAGAGAATGATGCCATTCGAAATGATGATCCTCAATACTTCAGGCAATGTGCCAATTTCGACCACTTCGTTGACCACCGGCAAGGCAGTCACCAGAATACCCTGGAAAAGTAGCGTCCCGATCAGCACGTGCGAAATTTTGGCTCTCCTGATGGTCGCGCCACCAATAAGAATCGAGGCGACACTGGCAAACCCCATCATCAGAGGCGCGTTGTATAGCTGCAAAAAGCCATAGGTCTGGGCGTAGAGGATGATGCCGACCGCACCAAGCACTGTCGAAATCGCGGTACCTTGAATACGCTTTCGGTCAACATTGATTCCGCTCGAGGTGGTGAACAACTGGTTCTCACCGGCACCGCTCATGGCAATGCCCATTTTGCTCCTAAAAAAGAGCCAGACCAAAAAACACAAAAAGCCGAAAACCAGGATCAGCCCAAGGGGAACAGTGAAATCGCCAACCTTAAATGCCAACCAGTGCAGCCATTCAGGTTGGGTCGACTGAACCACATCCGGGTTGCTCAACAAACCGCCAAAACTGCCCGAAAGGCTGGCGGTGTTGCGCAAGCCTTGCCCTTGCAGAGGCCAGCTCAACTCACCGTTCTTGAATGACAAGGAAAGCCAGACAATGTTCATGAAGGCAATAATTGAAAAACCGACATAAGTCGAAACGGTCATTTCAGAGCCCTTGACCCGGTTCAGCAGCATGCCATAGAGGGTGCCCACAATTGCTGCGAAAATCACTCCCAAAAGCAGTGCCAACCCCAGGGTCATCCAGGGCGAACCTGCACCGTAGAGCGCATTCCAGTCTTGCACAAAGGCAAATTCCATTGCCAAAACCGCGCCCAACAACCCCGAAGAGATGCCCAAAGAGATGCCAAAATTGAGCCCAATGCCGCTTTGGATGCCGGGCACCATAGCAAGTACCAGCGTGCCATACATCAGCCAGCGTCTGACCACATCACTAAACAAGGCAGCTGGCGAAAAACCCAACATAATCGACGCGACGATCAGCAAAATGAAAAACAAGGCGATGATTAATCTTGGCAATCCAATGTTCTCATAGAGAGTCTTCAAGGTTTTCATGAAGCCACCTCCTCCCTGACACCTGCCATCGCCAAACCATATGCCGCATCCGGGTCGTCCGGTTTCATAATCGCGAAGACCTTGCCTTCCGAAACGATGGCAATTCGATCGCACAACGAGCGCAGTTCAACCAGTTCTGAACTGATCATCACAATCGTTGTCCCCAGTTCCCGGTTAATTTTGGTCAGATACTCCAAAACCAGTTTCTTGGCACCGATGTCAATGCCGCGGGTTGGCTCAGAGACAATCAAAATTTTGGGCACCATCGTCAAGGCTCTTGCCAGGCAGACCTTTTGTTGATTCCCACCCGAGAGGCTGCCGACCACCTGTGAGGGACCGGTGCAGCGGATGTCGAGCAGTCTGATCATATTTTTGGCGTGTTTATCTGCGTTTGCTTTATCTAATATTTTCATCGGTCCGATGCGTCTCAGGAATTGATCATTGATCTGCATTGCCGAAAAGATGATATTCCGTTCAATCGATTCTCCCAGCAGCAGCCCAACGCCACGCCGGTCTTCGGACACAAAGGCAAGCCCATTGCGCAGGGCTTCACCCAATTTTGACAAATCGAGCGTTTTCCCAAAGGCAATTACCTCGCCCTCCGTGTCATAAAGACCCATAATCCCGTTGGCAATGCCGATTTTGCCCTGACCCGCCAGACCCCCGAAGCCAAAAATTTCACCTGTCCGGATCTTGACATCCATGCCCCTCACGCGCTCACCAGGCATATCAACGTAATAATCCTTGAATTCCAGCGCAATTCTGTCGTCAAACAACTTTCGCTCACCCAGCAAATCATCATCCACCAGTTTTTCAACCTGCCTGCCGATCATCAGTTCAGCCATTTCTGCCAAAGAAGTTTCCCCAACTTCCTTCCTTGCCACAAATTCACCATCTCGCAAAATGGTCATGCTGTCGGCAACAGCCATCACTTCGGTCAGGCGGTGGGTGATGAAGATAATTGCGATGCCCTTATTGGCGATAATGCGCATAATCTCAAGCAAACGGTCAGCTTCACTTTCAGTCAAGACCGCGGTTGGTTCATCAAAAACGAGCAGTTTGATGCCAGTTTTGTCAATTTCGCGGGCGATTTCGACAAATTGTTTATAGCCAATTGGCATCCCGGCTACTTTGGCATACTCTTCAATATTCATCATGCCAATACTGTCGAGCGCTTTACGGGCATCGCTGGACATTTGTTTCCAGTTCATTTTGTCCAGCAGGGGTCCAAAAATTTTGCTAAGCGCGTTGTGTTCGCCAATTTCGCGACCCAGCTTGATATTTTCTGTCACTGTAAATTCTGGGATCAGCATAAATTCCTGGTGCACCATGCCGATACCTCGGTCCATGGCGGTGTGAGGGCTGTCAATTGTGGTTGGCTCACCACCAAGGTAGATTTGCCCTTCGAAACCTCCTGTAGAAAAAATCACGGGCATCCCAAAAAGAATGTTCATCAAAGTGGATTTGCCTGCGCCGTTTTCTCCAACCAGGGCGTGGATTTCACCCGGCTTTACATTAAGGTTCACGTTTTTTAGAACACGATTGCCGTAATATTCCTTGGTAATATTACTCATTGATAATAAGTATTGGTTGTCCAATACCGCACCTCCTTCTTAGATCTTCATTAAGAAGAGCCGGCTTGCTTGGAAACAAGCCGGCATTCTGTGGAGTTTAGTTGGTGGTTAAAGGCATCTACTTTGAAAAATCGTAGAATGGAGCCAGCAGCATCAGGAAGTTTGGCAGGTCGACGCCATCCTCGTTATAGGATGTCACAGTCAGGTCGCCCAAACCGCGCGCGGCGGATGCTTCGTTCAGCGTGTCGATAAAGGCTTGCACATCGCTCGGGTTGGTGACTTCCCCTTCCGCGAATTTGATGGCGTAGCGCACACCAGCATCGATCATGAGCATATTGATCGGCACACCCCAGGTTGACATTCTGCCTTCCTGTCCTTTTTCCTTGAGTTTGATAGCGATCTGATCGAGCATATACTGCACATCACCTTCATGACCCTTGACGTCGATGTTCAAACCAGCCGGGTACCCATGATAAGGGCTTGGGCAGCATTGCTGCGGGTAGATGGCGCCATTTTCCCAAATGGTGCGGATCAGAGGTTCCTGCATGGCACAGTTCGTGGAGAAGAAGGCTGTGTCTTTGCCGTAGGTGGCGATTTGCCGTGGCACGTCCTCGGTAATAAATTGCTGTGCACCTGAGACACCGGCATCGCCGGTCGGGTCTGGCGCGTTCACTTCCACCAGCTCGATGCCCAGTTCAGCACAGGTTTCCTTCATGATCTCAAGCCGACGGGCAATGGTCGCGTAAGACAGATGCCGTGGGAATGAGTAGTGAATGAAGGTCTTGGCGCCCATAGCGGCTGCCAACTCGGGGATGGTGCGCCCCATGGAGATTTCATCCACCTGCATGACGATATCGGCTTTGCCAGCGATGATGGGGGGATCTTCGGCGGGCACACCAGCCACAAACAGCATGTCAGGTCGGGTCTCGCGGACCTTCTCGATGGCGGCGGCTGCGCCAGGGATCGCCTGCACAAACACAATCGCCTTCACTTCGGGGTCAGATGCCATCTGCACTACCTGCGAGATGGTGGTCTCGGTTTCGGTAGAGAAGTTATCGGGGTAGGTGGCGTGCACGATCATATCGCCATACTTGGCAATCTGATTGATGGCTTCTTGGTATTCTTCTTCACCCTGAGAGACAGTTCCTGTCATGATTCCGATCTTGTAATCCTTCGTGACGGGCACTACCTCAGCTGGAACGTCCTCCTCCTCAGCTTCCGGGGCGGGTTCTGCCGTACGGCAGGCAGCCGCTGAAAAAACCAACACGAAGCACATGATCAACAACACTAGTTGAGCGAAAAGCTTCTTTCTTTTCATTTTTACTCCTTGAATAATTGTTAAAAGAGATTTGCGATTTTTTTGAAATGAATTTTTGGAAAATACTTTGGTAGCTCTCCACAGTACCAGTTTGGTATGTTCCAAGAGACAGAGGCAAGCTTACCGATTAGCTGCTCATTTTGATATTACCATCTGGAAAAAATGGTGTCAAGGTGTTTTTTCAATAATTGTGAATATATTCTTAAATTGGTATTTAAAAAATATTGACAAAAAAACATCCTCTTTTGAAGGATGTTTTTGTGGGTGGTATAGGACTCGAACCTACGACCTTTGCGATGTCAACGCAACGCTCTAACCAACTGAGCTAACCGCCCAAGGAAACAGCATTATAACTGAGCCTATTTGATTTGGCAAGAGTTTCGGGGGCTGTTTGAATGACAACAAATCTCAAAAGCCATTGCTTGCCATCAACAGTTCGTTGAGCATGGGCATTGCCAGCATAAACGCGGAGATCGTTTTTCCATCTTCGATCTCGCCTGAACGGATCATGGCAAATACTTTACGAACATCTACTTTAACCAGGCTCAGGAATTCATCCTCATCCTGCTCCAGGGCGTGCTCCCTCAGGTGGGTAGCAAAATAGACGTGCATATATTCATTGGAGTAGCCAGGTGCCATGTAGAATCCGCCAATCCGTTCCATCTGGGAGGCATCTCTGCCGATTTCCTCCTGCAATTCGCGGTGGGCGCTCTCAAGCGGTTGTTCTCCTTCATCCATCACACCGGCAGGAAGCTCGAGCAGTTCCTTTTCCGCCCCCACCCGAAACTGGCGCACAAAATAGACCATGCCCTCATCATCAATCGGCAAAATCGTGACCGCGTCGGCATGCTCGACAAGATCGTAATCTCGTTCCCGGTTGTCAGGTAAGCGCACATGCACTTTTTCGACATTGAAGACGTGACCTTCATAATATTGCTCTCTGCTGATGATCTTGGTATCTTCCATTTTCCACTCCTTAAAAACTGAGGAGGCTTGCGCCTCCTGCAATTCTAACTTGCTTTTGATCAGGGAATCTGAAGTGTTTGCATTCCGCTGATGTCATAAGGCTCTGACAAGCCGTTCGCCTGGATGATATGCTCGGGCCAAACATCGCCGTAAGCGCAGGCGATTTCATAAACCGTTTCGCCGGGGGTCACATTCCAGGTATCGGGGTGAGCCAAGATCTGGCGGTCACCGCCAGGCCAGGAGCCGGTCTGGGGGATGAGCAGCACATCACCGATATGCAGCATGCTGCCTGCGTATAGGTTATTGATCGCCAGCATATCGCCCGGGTCAACATCGAAGCGCCTTGAGAGGCAATAGATGGTCTCTCCGCCCTGCACAGCCCAGCTTTGTGGGCGCGTGAGCGCTTGCAGGGTGGGGGTGGGAGCATTGGTCGGGGTCGGCGAAGGCACCGGAGTGGGGGGCATTTGGGTGATAGCTACCGGCGTTCCCTGGGCGTTTGGCACCATCTGGGTGGGCATGTTGAATTCCTCAATGATCGCCTGGGCGGTCATGGTGGCGTTGAAAATTTGTTGATCAACAGGCAAAAGCGTGCCCACTTGTTCCATAAATTCGGGTGTAATCTCCGGCGCTTTGGATGCCGACCGCTGACAGCCAGCCAACGCCAGCCCCAGCAAGACGAGAACACACAGGATTATTGCAGATTTCTTCATAATAGTCTCCTAAACCACAGATACTTCATGAAGTTATAGTTGCAATTCCAATGCCAGCCACATGTTAATAAACCTGTGTTTGCTTTCCATCCTGTAAAATTAGTGCTACCTTGAAATCCCCTCTTTTTCCTTAATCCACAACTCTCCAATATAGAAGGGGAGCATGATTTATTCAGTCAATAAATCCGGCTAATATCTTCCTTTTGCCGGGAATCCCAAAAAATTATTTCCGCCTGGTTTCAGGTTATCGGTTACAATACTAAAGGATGGTTTCCAGGATATTGGAAACTTAATTTTGCTGTGTCAAAAGAAGAATTAGTCCTATTACAAAAAAAACAGGAGAAGATATATGAAACGTGAAATGGTAATGACTGATGCCAACGAAGCAACCGCCCATGTGGCATACAGGCTAAACGAAGTAATCGCCATCTACCCAATCACCCCCTCATCGGGCATGGGTGAGTTTGCTGACCAATGGGCGGCAGAGGGCATACCAAACATTTGGGGAACTGTCCCAACTGTGATCGAGATGCAGTCTGAAGGCGGCGCGGCAGGCGCAGTGCATGGCGCTCTGCAAGCCGGCTCGCTTTCGACAACATTCACCGCCTCACAGGGGCTCTTGCTCATGATCCCAAACATGTACAAAATTGCCGGTGAATTAACCCCTGCAATTTTCCATGTTTCTGCCCGTTCGTTGGCTGCCCAGGCATTGTCCATTTTCGGAGATCATTCCGACGTCATGGCAGTACGCCAGACCGGTTGGGGTATGATTGCAAGTAATTCCCCCCAGGAAGCCCAGGATACCGCGCTCATCGCCACTGCTGCAACCCTGCGCTCCCGCATTCCTTTTGTTCACTTTTTCGATGGTTTCCGCACCTCTCACGAGATCAACAAGATCGAACGTCTTACCGATGATGACCTGCGTGAAATGATCGATGACGAAATGATCCAGGCTCACCGTGCCCGCGCACTGTCGCCTGATCGTCCTTTCATCCGTGGTACTGCCCAAAACCCCGACACCTACTTCCAGGGTCGTGAAACTGTAAACCGCTATTACCCCGAAGCTATCCGCATCGTCCAGGAAGAAATGGACCGCTTTGCCGATCTGACCGGTCGTCAATATAACCTGGTTGAATATTATGGTGCTCCCAATGCTGACCGCGTGGTTGTGTTGATGGGCTCTGGCGCAGAAACAGCATCCGAAGTCGCCAAATACCTGAACGAGCGCGGCGAAAAAGTTGGTGTTATCATCGTCCGGCTCTATCGCCCCTTCCCGGTGCAGCAATTCATCGACGCCATCCCGGCAACTGTACAGAAGGTCGCCGTTCTTGACCGCACCAAGGAACCTGGCTCAATCGGCGAACCCCTCTACCAGGATGTGATCAACGCTCTCAACACCGGTGTGAACAATGGAACGATCGCCTGCGCGACCATGCCCTACGTAACCGGCGGACGCTACGGTCTTTCTTCCAAGGACTTCACTCCCGCCATGGTCAAAGGTGTTTTCGATGACTTGGCAAAGAGCCAACCCAAGGAACACTTTACCGTCGGTATTGAAGACGACGTCACCAACCTGAGCCTGGACTATGACCCCAGCTTTGAAATTTTGCCTGATAACGTCGTCCAGGCGATGTTCTTTGGTCTCGGTTCTGATGGTACCGTTGGTGCCAACAAGAACTCGATCATGATCATTGGTGAAGAGACCCCCAACTTCGCCCAGGGCTATTTTGAGTACGACTCGAAAAAGTCGGGCGGCGTCACAGTATCGCACCTGCGCTTTGGTCCTCAGCCGATACGCGCCCCCTATTTTATCTCTGCCAACGAAGCCAACTTCCTTGCCTGCCACCAGGTCAGTTTTATCGATCGTTTCGACCTGCTGCAATACTCCCGCCCCGGTTCTGTGTTCCTGCTGAACACTATTTCGAGCCCTGAAGAAGTGTGGGATACGCTGCCGGTGGAAATGCAAAGAGATATGATTGCCAAGAAAATCCAATTCTACGTCATCGACGCCTACAAAGTCGCTGAAGCCGCAGGCATGGGAAACCGCATCAACACCATCATGCAGACCGCATTCTTTGCGATCAGCGGTGTTTTACCGAGAGATGAAGCCATTGCCGCAATCAAAACCTCAATTGAAAAAACTTATAGTAAAAAAGGCGAGAAAGTTGTTCAGAAGAACTTCGAGGCTGTCGACCAGTCTGTAGCAAATTTGTACAAAGTCGATTACCCGCAGGAAGTCACCAGCCAGCATCACCGCCGCCAGCCAGTCCCTGAAAATGCTCCTGTGTTTGTCAAGGAAGTGCTTGGTGAGATGATCGCCCGCAATGGCGACAAGATCCCTGTGAGCAAACTGCCTGATGATGGCACCTATCCTTCTGGCACAACCCAGTGGGAAAAACGGAATATCGCTCTCGAGATCCCCATCTGGGAACCCGACCTCTGTATCCAATGCGGTCGTTGTTCCTTCGTCTGCCCGCATGCTACCATCCGCAACAAGGTCTACCCGACCACACTGCTGGAAAATGCGCCGGCGACCTTCAAGAGTAAACCCTCCAATTTCCGTGAATGGAAAGAAGGCTATTCCTGGACCGTCCAGGTTGCGCCTGAAGATTGTGTTGGTTGCGGTCTTTGTGTGGAAAACTGTCCCGGAAAAGACAAGAACAACCCCGGAAGACACGCCATCAATATGGGACCTCAGCCTCCTATCCGCGAAAGCGAAGCCGAGAACTGGGATTTCTTCCTGAACCTGCCTTTGCTGCCCCGCGAAGATATCAGACCCACCAATATCAAGAATTCCCAGCAACTGGAACCCCTGTTTGAGTTCTCAGGAGCCTGTGGTGGCTGCGGTGAGACGCCATACATCAAACTGGCAACTCAGCTCTTTGGTGACCGCATGGTCGTCGCCAATGCAACCGGTTGTTCCTCTATTTATGGCGGCAACCAGCCCACCACTCCCTGGGCTATTGGTCAAAAAGGAAAGGGACCTGCCTGGTCAAACTCCTTGTTTGAAGACAACGCCGAGTTTGGTCTGGGTATGCGCCTGTCGGTTGATAAATCAACCCAAATTGCCCGCGAATTGGTCTCGAAACACGCTGATTTCATCGGAAAAGACCTGGCAGATGCCCTGCTCAATGCTGATCAGAGCACCGAAACCGGTATCAACGAGCAGCGCAAACGTGTGAAGCAACTGAAGAGCATCCTCGCCGGAGCAACCGACGATGGACACGTGAAGTTGAACGATGTTGCCGACTACCTGGTCAAGAAGAGTGTTTGGATCATCGGCGGTGATGGCTGGGCTTATGACATCGGATATGGCGGTTTGGACCACGTTTTAGCCTCCGGGCAAAACGTGAACGTCCTGGTGCTGGACACCGAAGTCTATTCCAACACTGGCGGTCAGAGCTCCAAGGCAACCCCGCTGGGCGCGGTTGCCAAATTTGCTGCCAATGGCAAGGAACGCCCCAAGAAAGACCTGGGCAGAATTGCCATGACATACGGAAACATCTATGTCGCGCGCGTTGCCATGGGTGCCAGCGATGCGCAGACACTAAAAGCTTTTAACGAAGCCGAGTCTTATGACGGACCATCCCTAATCATTGCCTACTCGCACTGTATCAGCCACGGTTTTGACATGAAGATGGGTCTCGTGCAGCAGAAACTGGCTGTCAATTCAGGCGCCTGGGTTCTTTATCGTTACGACCCCCGTCTGATGGCTGAAGGCAAGAACCCGCTTCAGCTCGATTCGAAAGAACCGACGATCAGTGTGGCTGACTATGCTTACAATGAAAATCGCTACCGCATGCTGCTTAACCAGGATGAAGAACGCGCCGAAGAGTTGATGCGAAGGGCTGAAGTCGATGCCAATCGCCGCTGGACGCTGTATTCACAGCTGGCAGACCTCGATTACTCCAGCTATAAGTTGAACCTGATTGACGATGTGGCAGTAACCGATCCGTCGACAACCGCCGAAGCGTCTGAAGGCTGGGCTGGACCCAAAGGCTCAACTCCTCAAGCCGAGGCTTTCTTCGAAGCTGCAACCAAAGAACCCACCAGCGATCCGGCGATTGTACGCAATGATCCGCCGGAGCAGAATTTAGCCGCAAAGAAGGCTGACGAAGAGCTGAAAAGCACCAATCAAAATGAATCGAGCTCCAAGATTTAGAGCGAGATAATAGCATGAAGCAAAAGGGAGACCGCATGGTCTCCCTTTTTCGTTCGAGGCACGCCTTGCAATATGTTCAGCAGAAGAACCGACAGCATCTAAGGTAAAATTGACTATGCTCCTTTCCACGAGGTCGGTCAAAACATGACAGCTGTAGAAGATATCAAACAACGCATCGACCTGGTTGACATTGTCAGTCAAACGGTCAAACTCAAGCGCACCGGTAAGAACTATATCGGTTTTTGCCCATTTCACAGCAACACGCGCACGCCAGCATTCGTGGTTTTCCCCGAATCCCAAACCTGGCGCTGCTTCGGGCAATGCAACGAAGGCGGCGACCTGTTTGGCTTCGTCATGAAGCGCGATAACCTCGATTTTCAGGAAGCGCTCAAACAGCTTGCCGACAAAGCCGGGGTTACGCTAAAACCCCAGACCCAGGCTGACCGAAAACAGGATCAGGAGCGCGACATCCTGCTTGACATTATGGAAGCATCCGTTGCCTTTTACCGCCAGCAGATGCTCGAAACTACTCCTGGGAAAAAGGCACTGGATTACCTGCACCATCGCGGGCTGACAGATGAAACCATCAAAACCTGGGGGCTCGGTTACGCGCCCGATGGCTGGAGCCATCTGCTCGACCATCTTCTCGCCAAGGGTTACACCCGCGAGCAGATCCTGCAAGCCGGTATGCTCTCCAAGGGGGATGACGGTCGCGTTTACGATCGTTTTCGTGATCGCCTGATGTTCCCCATCCGCAGTATGTATGGCAAAATGGCAGGTTTTGGTGGGCGCGTGCTGAACCCCGAGGACGTCCCGAAATATCTCAACTCTCCGGCAACCGAAGTTTTTGACAAGGGTCGCCTGCTCTATGGTCTCGACCAGGCACGCTCAAACATGCGCGCTGAATCGCAGGCAGTGATCGTTGAAGGCTATATGGATGTGATCAGCTTGCACCAGGCGGGCTTCCCCAACGCGGTCTCTCCCATGGGAACTGCCCTCACCGAGGCTCATTTTCAACTGATTAAAAAGATGACTTCCAACATCGTCCTGGCGCTCGACCCGGACGCTGCCGGGCAAAACGCCACCCTCAGGGGTCTTGAAACCGCCCGGAAAGCGATGGGTAAAGACGAACAGCTCGACTTTGACTCACGTGGGTTGCTCAAAATCGAACGCTACCTCAAGGCGGACATCCGCGTTACCACACTGCCTGAAGGCAAAGACCCCGATGAAGTTGTTTTGGAAAACCCTGAAGCCTGGCGGAAAATCATCGCTGAAGCGAAACCAGTGGTCATCCATGTCATGGACAGCCTGGCAGAAGGGCAGGACCTGGCTGACCCCAAGGTGAAACGCACCATCGCCGAGCAGGTATTACCGTTGATCGAAGATGTTGGCAGCACTGTTGAACGCGAAGCCTACCGCCAGCGCCTGGCAGCGCTGCTGCGACTCGATATCCGTACCCTACAAGCGACTACCCCCACAGTCTCGCACGACCGCCGCAAACGCAACCGCACCCCTGATCAGCCTGAAGATACGCAGATCAGGCAGCCGATCACCCTTGCCGCCAAAAACCGCCCTCTGGAAGAGTTCACGCTCAAATATCTTGTGCTCGACCCGGATTCTCTCTACCAGATCGATCGCTTTTTGGCGCAGTTCGAACTGACACCGCTCGACTCGGAAGATTTCCAGGAAGGCGATATGAAACACTTGCTCAGCCTGGTCAGGCAGAGCCTCGCGCAGACTGAATATGAACCGGCTGATTTTGTAGAAATGAATCTGGGCGACGACTTTGAATTGCCCCAGATACTATCAACAGAAGCCCAGTCTCTTTCTGATACACAGTCGAAATTATATAAAGACCGACTGCGCTGCATTTTGCGCCTGCGAAAGAACCATGTTGAAGACCGTCTGCGGGAAATCAACTTCCTGCAAAATGAAGCCGACGAAAAGACCTATTCCAGCGAGGAAGCAAACCTGCTTTACCTCGATCTGATAGAAACCAGACGGAAGATTGATCAGGCGCTGATCAGCCCTGAATCAGGCGGCTCGGGCAAGGTCCGAAATATTCCCGGTGTTTATTATGCCGGCAGGAGATATGATGGTTCCAGCCAAAAGTGACAGAAACGATAGCGAAAATCAACTTGACCCCGATGTAGCAGCCAGCGCTGAAGGGAATATTGAGTTTGTTAACGACCCCATTCAACTTTATCTGAAAGACATCGCCCATACCTACTTATTGGACGCGAAGGATGAATTTCATCTCTCGGTGATGATCCAGGCACGAGAGCAGCTTAGCCTCTATCAAAAAGATGGGGGCAGCCTGGACGCTAGAAGCGTTTTTCTGGATATGTGTTCAACCTGGGAACAAGTCAAGCGGGACGCGCTGCGTCTGCAAGTTGCCCCGCCAGAGATCACGGAAGTCCTGACTGAGGCTTCGCGGATGAGCAGGGCGGGCATCGTCGATTCTGACTCATATACCCGCAATTATCTCGACGACCCGCGCTGGGGCACAAACAAGCACTGGGAGGTATTGGCAAGCGATCTGCTGCGGCTTTTCATGGATGCCTACATCCTGCCCCGCGAATGGATGGGTTCACTTGCCGATCAGCTGAAAGCTGGAATCATCGAATGCATGGAGAATCCAATGCTCGATAACCTGCCTTCGGACTCTGCGCTCGAAGAGCGCGTAAACCAGGTGATCGACGATGCCGAATGGGCAACCCAGCAGTTCGTGGAATACAACCTGCGCCTGGTCGTGAGCATAGCCAAGCGCTACCAGAACCGCGGAATCGGGATGATGGATCTGATCCAGGAAGGCAACATGGGCTTGCTGAAGGCGATCAAAAAGTTCGACCCCTCCAAGGGCTTTCGCTTCAGCACCTATGCCACATGGTGGATCAGACAGTCAATCAGCCGCTACATCCTCGAGAACGCGCGCACCATCCGGATTCCTGTTCATATCGTGGAACAGATCAGCAAGCTGGTTAAGATCCAGCACAGCTTGGTGCAGACTTTGGGGCGCGACCCAACCTTTGCCGAGATGGCAGTGAGATCCGGCTTTTTATCAGAAGAAGACGTGCAGACAATTTTGGATATTGGCGGGAGCCGTGAGCTGGCCGACCACGGCTTACTGCATCGATGGGACGAAGCCACACAAAAGGTTGAAGCGGTCCTGAAATCGGCGGAAGAACCAGTCTCACTGGAGAGCCCGGTTGGTGATACCGAGGACGGCATTTTGGCGGATTACATTCCTGACCAGGATTCAGAGGAACCGATTGAGGAAGTGCTGCGTGACTCATTGCGCGAGACCGTTCGCGAAACCCTGGATTCACTCCCAGAGCGCCAGCGCGAGGTGCTTGAGCTGCGTTTTGGATTGAAGGATGGTGTCTACCACTCGCTTGAGGAGGTCAGCCAGCGTTTTGGGCTTACCCGTGAACGAATCAGGCAGATTGAATCATCTGCCCTGCGCCGCCTGCGTGACCCATCCCGCAGCAATCCGCTTCAGGACTTTGTGGAGGACGATTGAGTTTTGTCATCCTGAGCCTTCTTCCGTAGGACTCTTCGAGTGCGAAGGATCTTGATGGGATTGGGTCGGAAACGTTGTGGCAGTACTGTTAAGATTCTTCACTTCGTTCAGAATGACAAACGTTCAGAATGACAAACGTTCAGAATGACAAACGTTCAGGATGATAAAGAATGGACGACTTCGGTGAAATCGCGTGCTCGGCGAGGACGCCGGCACAATCGAACGTCTGTCATCCTGAGCCTTCGTTGCGAAGGATCTTGATGGTATTGGGTCGGAATCGTTGTGGCAATACTGTTAAGATTCTTCACTTCGTTCGGAATGACAAGCCTGTTTCGTTGTGGCAATACGGTTAAGATTCTTCACTTCGTTC
>DHCY01000035.1:0-43029 GCA_002399085.1 Anaerolineaceae bacterium UBA4890 | reverse complement strand
CACTTCGTTCAGAATGACAAAAAAAAATTATTTCGAGGCTCTTATGACTTATCAAACTATCTTCCTTAATAATGCGAGCGAGTTCCTGGAACACACGCTCGAACACCTTGCCAAAAACGAAACCCGCAATAACCTGATGCTGGGTCTTGCGCTTCGCCTAAAGGATGATCCGCATGCTTACACTGAACACGATCCTTTGATGACGATTGTTTCTGATGAACACGGCATAATTTCAGCTATGGCAATTATGACGCCGCCTTTTCCGGTGATTGTGGAGAGTGATCCATTAAACAATGACGCCCTGGAAGAGCTCGCTCGAGCATTGATCTCCGCAGGTTGGCGGTTGAGCGGCGTAAATGGGGTCGTGGAAGCGAGCGACGCCTTTGCACGCATTTGGGAGAAATATACTGCCCAGGTACCCAGATTGCAAACACGACTGCGAGCCTACGAGCTGCGAAAAGTTGAGGAGCTTGATTATCCGGAAGGTGAAGTGCGCATAGCCGAAGAAAGAGACGCGCCTAAAGCCGCGGAGTTCCTCAATGCCATGATGGATGAATTGGACCTGCTAGGCACCAGATCAACACCAGAGCGGGCACTCGTCAATATTCGACAGCGCCGGACTTTTTTCTGGGAGGTTGATGGTGAGCAGGTTAGTAGCACTGTGGCGAACCGCGAGCAGATCAAAAGCATTTGCATCAGCGGGGTGTACACGCCCCCTCAGCATCGCCGCAAGGGCTATGCCCGGGCTTTGGTTGCGGAGGTGTCGAAGGAAATGCTTTCGCGGGGCTTTGAATTGACCAATCTTTTCACGGATCTGGCGAACCCAACCAGCAATAAGATCTACCAGGAAGTTGGCTACCAACCGGTTTGTGATTACCACCAGTATTTGTTCGAAACAAGTTGACCTCGCCTCCGCTTTCCCATCTGTTCCACGGCGGGCACAGGTCGCGGACCCTCCCCAGAGGAAGGATATAAAGAAAAGAGGTTGGCATATGCCAACCTCTTTCAATATCATTCTGTAAGAATCGAATACTACTCTTCGTGCTTCAGTTCTTTCTGCCGGGCGTCCATAATTTCCTGCGCCAGATGGGTGGGGACGAGATCGTAATGGTCGAATTCCATGGTGAAAGTACCGCGACCACCAGTCATCGAGCGCAGGTTGGTGGTGTAGCGCATCATTTCAGACAAAGGCACTTCAGCCGTAATGGTCGAGCGACCGCGGTCTGAACCCATGCCCTGCACGCGCGCGCGCCGGGTGTTGAGGTCGCCCATAATATCACCCATGTTCGCTTCCGGCATGTGTACAACCACTTTCATGATCGGTTCGTAGAGCACCGGATTGGCATCTTTGAATGCCAGTTTGAAGGCTTCGCGACCGGCAATTTCGAAAGCGATTGGCTTGGAGTCAACCGGATGTTCCTTGCCGTCATAGACCGAGACACCCACATTGTGCACCGGGTATCCGGCGACAACGCCTTCTTTCATTACACTGCGGATACCTTTTTCGATCGGACCCATATAGTTGTTGGAAATGGCACCGCCGAAGACATCGTTGCTGAATGAGAATTCTTCATCCTGCAGAGGAAATACCTTAAGATGGACCTCACCAAACTGCCCGGAACCACCGGTTTGTTTCTTGTGGCGATACATGGCAGAAGCTTCCCTGGTGATGTGTTCTTCATAAGGCACCTTGGGCTCGTGCAGGTCCAGGTTGAGTTGGAATTTTTGTTCAGCTCGCTTGACTGCCACATCGATGTGCTGGTCGCCCATGCCAAAGATCAGGGTCTGGTGGGTGGCGGCTTCCATCTCCCAGCTGAAGGTCAGATCTTCTTCTGCCAGGCGGGTCAGGGTTTGGCTCATCTTGGCGGCATCAGACTGCGTGCGGGGGGTGATGGCAACGCGATAAAGCGGATTGGGGTAAGCAGGCATCGGCAGTGTCAGGTTATGTTCCTTGGTGGTCAGTGTATCGCCGGTGGTAGTTACACTCAGCTTGGCAACAGCGCCAATATCACCGCTGTGAATAACTGAAACTGGCTGCATGTCTTTTCCATAAGGCACCTGGATGCCGGCTAAGCGCTCTTCTTCGCCCTTATTGGCGTTCCAAACCCGGGTATCAGAGTTCATCGTCCCGGAATAGACCCGGAAGAAAGTCTGGCGACCAACGAAGGGGTCAGCAGTTGTTTTCCACACATAGGCTGCCAGAGGTCCGGAATCTTTATAATTCAATTCCACATCACCTTTGGGCGAATGCGCAATCACCGCTGGAAGCTCAGAGGGGTTTGGTGCCAGTTCGAGCAGGGTGTCCATCAGCGGGGCAACCCCGATCATGCGACCGCCAGCGGCAACCAAAACCGGGATTATGTTGGTCTCCTGGATGGCTTTGTGCAGACCTTGCAGGATTTCATCGGCGGTCAAATCGCCGTTCTCGAAATATTTTTCCAAAAGGCTGTCTTCACCTTCGGCTGCAGCTTCCACCAGGACCATGCGGGCTTCATCGACTTCATATTTCAGTTCAGCAGGGATCTCGCTGGCTGTCTTGCCGTCGCCTTTGTAGGCTTTCATAGTGACCAGGTCGATAACACCCTGGAAATCAGCTTTTTCGCCCCAAGGCAATTGCATCGGGATCAAGCGCACATCGTCCACGCCGTTGCGAACAGACTCGAGTGCCTTTTCGAAACTGGCGTTTTCGCGGTCCATCTTGTTGATGACCATAATTTTGGGCATGTTGAATCTGGCGGCAAGTTCGAGTGCGGTTTCAGTACCAACTTCAAAACCACCAACGGAATCAACCAGGATCAGAGCCAGGTCTGCGACGCGCATGGCGGAAACGACTTCGCCGACAAAGTCGGTGTAACCGGGGGTGTCAAGGAAATTAAATTTGACGTTCTTATAGATAACCGGCAAAACGGAGGTGAAAAGCGAAATATTACGGCGCTTTTCTTCGTCGTCGAAATCAGAGACGGTTGTGCCATCTTCGATGCTGCCGATACGGGTGGTGGCTCCAGTAAAATTCAGTAAATTCTCCACGAGAATTGTCTTGCCCGAATTGCTGTGCGAAGCAAGAACGATGTTGCGAACATTTGTGGTTGAGAATTCTTTCATTTTTTAGACCTTCCTGTTGTCTTGCATGGAACCCCACGCATAAAATTAAGCGTTACGGCGTATTTAACGCCGACTTTTTATTATATCAAAATTTTTGCTTATGTGGAGAAATTAAATTACTCCAAGCAGCTGCCGGATATGGTCGATGTGATCACGGCGGTGCCATAAAACACGGCGCACCAGCTTGCGCGCAGACCAGCGCTCCTGGGCATATTCAGTCACCCGGCTCTCATCAACCAGGGCAGGCAACGCATTCAGCAATGTCAGGTAACTCTGCTCTAAAACAGAGATGGGGTGTGTATCGCGTGGAATCTCGGGCGTTGGCATATCCAGGTTTTGCAGATACCACAACTCGGCAAAAGCCAGGTGTCGTATGATCCCGAGGATGCTCCAGCGCTGACCTTCTTCAACCCGGTTGAGCGCCGCTGCATCCGCAAATTCGATCCCAGCCAGCAGCTCTTCCTGCTGCCAGCCTAAAACCTGGCGTGCCTGGTCAACTTCGGCACTGGTCAGAGGACGCAAATCGTGTTGAAAGAAGGCGTTGATCTCATATTCTTCACCCTGGTGCTCGATGCGGGTGACTGTGAAGGTCTCATCCACATGTAAATCGAGACCATCCAACTGAAACCAGGGTGAATCGGTATGCAGCCTGACCCAATAATCGAACTCCAGCAGCCTGCGTGGCAGGGTGAGCAGGGCTTCTGCCTGGTCTTTGCCGTAAGAGAAGACGCCTGGAAATTCCAGTGCCCAGGCAGTGTATTTCCCCCCCGGGTCTTCTTCGATGCCAAGGCGGATCAGCATTCTTTGCCTGATCCGAAGAATAGCGGCAGGTGTCCCAGCGAGATAATGTCGCGCCATTCAGCGCGGTCACCTTCGGTTAGGATGCCCACTTCGCGGGCGGTGGTGGCGCCGGCTTTGTCGATCACCAGGTGGATGCCCTGCAGGGTCGAGCCAGTGCTGATCACATCATCCAGGATAACAACCTTCTTACCCCTGATCAGGTCCAGGTCTTTTTCATCGAGGAAGAGTGTCTGGGGTTTGCCGGTTGTGATCGAAAGGGTTTCGGTTGAGACGGCATTGCCCATGTACGGTTTGTATTCTTTGCGCAGGACGATGTAGGGTTTTCCGCTCAGTTTTGAGAGCGTGTGCGCGAGCGGGATCGATTTGGCTTCGGGTGTGAGGATAACATCGTAGTCGGTGTCCGCCAGCAGGCGGTTTAATTCCTCGGCACAGGCGTCCACCAGTTCGACATCGCCCAAAATATTCAGAATAGCGATACGCAGACCGGGTTTCACCTCAAAAAGGGGCAGATTTCGTTCAATACCGGCGATTGTGATCGGGTAAGTTTCTCGGTTTTCCATTAATCCTCCAGGCAGTTTTGCTGTTTTGATTTTATCGCAAAAAGAGGGTTGATGGGGAAAAGGGCGGGTTGGGAAGCGTGGGGTTTGCCCCTTAAACGAGCTAATGCTGCGGACGCCGACCGCAGCATTAGTGTATTAAGGAGGAGAAGAAGAAGAGAAGTCGCCCTTACGACTTTATATTACAATAAACCTCAACACAATACTTGACGTTTAACCTACGATTACCCTACGCTTTGTTAAAGAGGAGTTCATCTTGGAAACCTATAGAGACATTAAAACGCCGATAGGCAAAATGCGCATCACTGCCAACGAAAATAGCCTGACCGCCATCACCCTTATTAACACAAAAGAGGGAGACCCGATCTCAGAATCATCATCTTCGGCCATCCTCGATGAAGCCGAAAAACAACTCCAGGAATATTTCGCAGGTACGCGCAAACAATTTGACCTTCCGTTAGATTGGGGCGACATGCCGGAATTTCGTAAACATACCCTGCAAACTGCCGCGCAAATTCCATGGGGTATGGTGATCACCTATGGTGATTTGGCAAAACTAAGCGGCAATGATCTTGCGGCACGTGCCTGCGGAAGTGCAATGGCAAACAATCCGTTCATGATTGTTGTCCCTTGCCATCGTGTTATTGGATCTGACAATGCTCTGCATGGATTCTCTGCCGAAGGCGGGCTGAATGTAAAACAACAGCTGCTCGAGATGGAAGGGGTTGAATTTAAGAACGGTAAGGTTGTAAGATGACTGGAGAAAATTTGGAACTGGAAAACAATAACTTTAAATCAGGTTTTATCGCGCTGGTAGGCAAGCCCAACGCCGGCAAAAGCACTTTGCTCAACCAGCTCATGGGTCAGCCGATCGCCGGGGTTTCGTTCAAGCCGCAAACCACCCGCCGGAGACAGTTGGGCATCCTCACCACCGACGACTACCAGATGATCTTCACCGATACACCCGGGCTCAACAACGCCAAGGACAAATTGAGCCAGTTCATCAATAATGAAGTCAGATATGCCCTCGAAGATGCCGATGTACTCTTGTTTATTGCTGATATCAGCAAGCAGCCCGACGAGCTCGACCGCCAGCTTGCCGCTTTGATCAAAGAGAAACGCAGCACGCAGAAGGTTATTTTAGTGTTCAACAAGAGCGATCTGGCGGAGTCTGGGCAGTCATCACAGAACAAAAATGCCTTCCAGTCGCTCTTCCCTGAAGACCCTGCCATCGAAATCTCAGCTCGAACAGGTAAAGGTGTGGCAAAACTGATTGAAAAAGTGCATTCGTTGCTGCCGGTTGGACCAGAATACTATCCGGCAGACCAGATCACCGAAGATTTTGAGCGTGATATCGCCGCCGAAATGATCCGCTCAGCCGCCATGGAAAACCTCGACGATGAACTGCCTTACAGCATCGCTACCCAGGTGGATGAGTATAAGGAGCGGGAGAACGACGTGCTCTATATTCATGGCACCATCTATGTGGAACGCGAAGCCCAAAAAGGGATCGTCGTCGGCAGAAAAGGCGCCATGATCCGTAAGATCAGCACCGATGCTCGCCTGGCAATCGAAGAAATGACCAAACAAAAAGTCTTTCTGGACCTGCAGGTGAAAACCCAAAAAGATTGGAAAAACGATCCAGCCTTCCTGAGCAGGATTGGTCTGGCTGGTGCCAGGGATGCCTGAGTGGGTTGATCTTGCTGTACTTGTCCTGACTGGTCTTTTCACCCTGGCGAATTGGATCGCAATCTGGCGGGGAAAGCTGAAAGCATACTACATTACCAAGCCGCTCGTATTGCTCGGTCTGATCTTCTACTTCCTGCTGCAGGGCGCATGCAACCCGACGCGTCTGCCTTTTTTAGTTGGCTTGATTTTCTCATTGTTGGGTGACATTTTTTTGATTCCTCAAAGCACACGCTGGTTCATGCTGGGGGTGGGGGCATTTGGGATGGCTCACCTGTCTTACATAGTGGGTTTCAATGCCAGCCTTCCCCCAGTGCCTTATTTGATCATCGGTCTTGTCGCGGTATTGGCAGGGATCGTGGTTATGTATATGACTATTGATCGCTTTGCTGTCTCCAGCGAGGTGAACAAGAAACTTCTGCCGTTTTTTAAAGCATACGGCATCGTGGTGTTGGCGATGGCAATCAGTGCATTGTTGTGCCTGGCAAGACCAGGTTGGTCAGACCAGTCGGCTGTTTTGGCTGGTATCGGAGGTATTCTGTTTTTCATCTCGGACGCCATGATTGGGCTGGAAAAATTGAATCGCCGTCTGCCAAAATATAAATTCTGGATCATTGTCACCTATCATCTCGGTCAATTTCTGATCGTTGCTGCGGTCTTACTGCTTCCTGTATCGGTTTTTTGACGACCAGGCAGAGGAAACCCGAGAAAATGTATTAATTTGAATGGGATTGTTGACGAATTTCTGACGGAAGTGTATACTAATACATTGTGAATATAACCCTTTGGGAGTAAATAATGGAAAACCCTGTCGATTCAACTACTAATAATCAAACCATAACCGCGAAACAAAAATTCGAAGGGAAGGTATTGAAGACCACACTACAAGGGGCGATCGTAGATATTGGTTCTCAGTTACCTGCATTTCTACACGTCTCCCAAGTAGTAGACCCGGAAAATATTGAAAACGTCATTACCAACCTGGATGAGATCCTCAAGGTCGACCAGGTGATAACCGTTTGGGTCAAACGAGTGCTGAAAGATCACTACGAACTGACCATGCGTGAGCCGTTGATGTACGAGTGGCGCGAGCTTGCCCCCGAAATGACTGTCCACGGCAAAGTCGTGCGGTTGGAATCCTTCGGTGCCTTCGTTGAAATCGGTGCAGAACGCCCCGGTCTGGTGCACGTGAGCGAACTTTCCCACAATTTTGTCCGCCTTCCATCCGAAGTCGTCAAAGTTGGCGATGAAGTCGAGGTGAAAATCCTGGAGGTCAACCGGCGCAAAAAGCAGATCAAACTGAGCATGAAAGCCCTGCAGGACAGCCCCGAAGAGATCATGGCTGAATTCACTCAACCCCGCCGCAAAGGCAAGGGAAAGAAAGAAGTGATTGAAGTAGAGGAAGAAGAAGTCATTCCTGATCCTACCTTCATGGAAATTGCCATGCGCAAAGCGATGGACCGTGCCGAACAGCGCCGCCCCGAAATAGCCAGCCGTATCAAGAAGCAGAAAAATAAAGATACGGAAGCCGACGATATCTTCGAGCGCACGCTGACCAACAAACTGAGCAACGCAGGCGACCTTGATGAATAAGCGCAATCTGCAAACAACTTGGTAGTATCCGGGGAGGGCTGGAATAAACAGCCCTCCCTTTTTGTTTAAAGCAATTTGAGGTGTTATGTCGATAAAATACATTTTCTTTACTGGTGGGGTACTCTCTTCTGTAGGCAAAGGTGTGACAGCTGCCTCGGTAGGACGCTTGCTGAAAGCTCGCGGTTTCTCCGTAACCGTTCAAAAACTTGACCCCTATCTCAATGTCGACCCTGGCACCATGAGCCCATATCAGCACGGTGAAGTTTATGTGCTTGACGATGGCTCTGAGACCGACCTCGACCTTGGGCATTATGAACGTTTTTGCGACCTGCGTCTGAAGAAAACCAGCACGGTCACCACCGGTCAGGTTTATGCCGAAGTGATCGAACGCGAACGGCGGGGTGACTATTTGGGTGGTACGATCCAGGTGATCCCCCATATCACTAACGAGATCAAACGCCGCATCAACCTCCTTGGGCGTACCAGCGACGCGGAGATCGCCCTGGTCGAAGTTGGCGGCACGGTTGGCGACATTGAGGGTCAGCCTTTTTTGGAAGCCATCCGCGAAATGCGCAACGAACTGGGCGAAGAAAATACCGCTTTTGTGCATATCACCTGGATCCCCTATCTGAAGGCAACCGGTGAATCCAAGACCAAACCGACCCAACACTCAGTGCGTGAATTACGTTCCATCGGTATCTTGGCAGATATGATCATCGCCCGTAGTGATTTCCCGGTAGAAAAGGACCTCACTCTCAAAATCGCCAAATTCTGCGATGTCAAACCGGAGGCAGTCGTGCCATTGGTGACACTGGACATGCTTTACCAGATTCCTCTAAAACTCGAAGAAAACCGTGTGGCAGACATCCTGCTGCAAGCCCTGGGGCTCACAGCCAAACACGAACCGGAATTGGCAGGCTGGCGCTGGATGGTGAACGAGTTGTCGAAAGACAAAACCTCGGTTAAAGTCGGGCTGGTTGGCAAATACGTTGAATTGCATGACGCATATCTGAGTGTGCGTGAAGCCTTGAAACATGCCGCGCTTTACTATGGCGTGGACGTGGAACTCGAATGGATCTCCTCTACTGATCTCGAAAAGCTGGATGATGTTGGCGAAGTATTGAGGGATCTGGATGCCGTCGTAGTTCCGGGTGGTTTTGGCAGCCGTGGCGTGGAAGGCAAAATCCGCACTGCTCGCTACTGTCGCGAAAACAATGTGCCGTATCTCGGTCTTTGCCTGGGGCTGCATGTGATGATCATTGAATATGCCCGCAATGTGGTTGGGCTGGAAGATGCCAACTCCACCGAGTTCGACAAGATGACCGAGCACCCCGTGATCGATTTGATGACCGATCAAAAAGGGCTGGATCGCCTCGGCGGCACGATGCGCCTGGGGCTCTACCCATGTCAATTATTCGAAGGCACGCTGGCGCGCAGCCTA
This sequence comes from Anaerolineaceae bacterium UBA4890, assembly GCA_002399085.1. GTDB lineage: Bacteria > Chloroflexota > Anaerolineae > Anaerolineales > Anaerolineaceae > Mesolinea. The sequence continues at coordinate 33,849 of DHCY01000035.1, read as the reverse complement.
TACCAGCAGGATCTGATCGAAGAACGCCATCGCCATCGTTACGAAGTCAACAACCATTACCGCGAGCAATTGCAAGAAAACGGTCTCTTCTTTTCTGGTCAATCCCCGGATGGCATGCTGGTCGAAATCGTGGAAAACAAAGAGCACCCTTATATGATCTCCTGTCAATTCCATCCAGAGTTTCTTTCCAGACCAAACCGTCCTCATCCCCTGTTTATGGGCTTGATCCAGGCAGCCTGCCGGCGAAAAGGGCTCCCCGACCAGATAATTTCTTTAGGTTTCAAGGCTTAACTCGAAGAGGTTAAGTTATACTTCTATCATCTCCAACAATGGACGAAAGGAATCAGAAAATGGATACAACTATTGAATTTGTCAATGCAATTGAAATCTTAGACTCCCGCGGAAACCCGACCGTGGAAGTGGAAGTCGTTTTAGCTGACGGAAGTTTTGGCAGGGCAGCAGTCCCTTCCGGAGCATCCACCGGCATACACGAAGCACTTGAACTGCGCGATGGCGATAAGCATCGCTATGGCGGAAAAGGTGTTCTGGAAGCGGTTGAACACGTCAATGAAGAAATTGCCGACGAACTGTTTGGCATGGACGCGATCGAACAAAAAGAGATCGATGAACTCATGATCGACCTGGACGGCACCGCCAATAAATCGAAATTCGGCGCCAACGCCATCCTCGGCACCAGTCTGGCAGTTGCCAAAGCCGCAGCCGCATCGTTGGGTCTGCCGCTCTACCGCTATCTGGGCGGTGTTTATGCCCACGTCTTGCCCGTACCAATGATGAACATCATGAATGGCGGCGCGCACTCTGGTTGGCAAAGCACTGACGCCCAGGAATTCATGGTCATGCCGCTTGGCGCTGAAACTTTTGCCGAGGGTTTGCGCTGGGGCGCGGAAATTTACGCCTCCCTGAAGGGAGTGCTCAAAGTTCATGGTTATGGCACCCTGGTTGGCGATGAAGGCGGCTTTGCTCCCGCCCTGAAAGCCAACAATGAAGCTGTCGAACTGATTCTGGAAGCCATCGAAAAAGCTGGTTACAAAGCCGGAACCGATGTCGCTATTGCCCTCGACCCGGCTGCTTCTGAATTTTATGAGGAAGACACCAAACTCTACAATCTGCGCAAAGAGGGTCGCAAACTGACCAGTGACGAAATGGTCGATTTCTGGACCAATTGGATCGAGCAATATCCGATCGTTTCCATTGAAGATGGCTTTGCCCAGGACGATTGGGAAGGCTGGAAGAATTTCACTGCCAAAAACGGACACCGTCTGCAAATCGTTGGTGATGACCTGCTCGTGACCAACCCCGCCCGAGTTGCCCGCGCCATCGAAGAAAATGCTTGCAACGCTCTGCTGGTCAAGGTAAACCAGATTGGCACGCTCACCGAGACAATGAAAGCTGTAAGCATGGTTCAGAATAACGGCTGGCGGGCAGTGTGCTCACACCGTTCCGGCGAGACCGAAGACAGCACCATTGCTGATCTGGCGGTTGCCATGAACATGGGTCAGATCAAGACCGGCGCGCCGGCACGCTCTGACCGGGTTGCCAAATATAACCAATTGCTGCGCATTGAGCAGGAGCTCGATCTCACTGCCGAATACGCCGGCTGGAACGCCTTCGCATTCAAACGCTAAGCCCAATTTTCAAGAATAATCTAAAGCCACCCAGACAATGGTGGCTTTTTTTATCGTAATTTACAAATAAAGCGAGGTTATACATATATTGTATTTTATAGATGAAAAAGGGCATTATTAAGATGATTCATGCGGGTTTAGCCGGAATAATATGAGGAGAATGAAATGACTGAAAATCCAGTACCAAAACCTGTAGAACAAATCGTCGAGGAGCGGGAAACCGTTCAGGCAATCGGTGAGCCAGGTCTTACAGAGAATCCGTCCAAGGTAGTATCCAGAACCACCCAGGTGTCCGCCCCGGATAAAGGCGTTAATATCCTGGGAATCATTGGTTTCTTACTGGCGATCGTAGCATTGTTTTTCTATAATATCTATGCAATACCAGGGATAATCGCAGTGATAATCTCTTCGATAGCATTATCACAGATCGCGCATGAAGGTCAGGCTGGTCGTGGATTTGCCACCTGGGGTGTGCTTCTTGGCGCGCTGAGTATCCTCTGGGTGATTTTGCAATATTTTGGCGTAGTCCAATCGGACGGTATGTTGTTGGCGTTTTTACAAACCCAATTTGGATTTACCCGCTAACCGATTTACCTTTGAAAGAATATGCCGGATGGAGACATCCGGCTTTCTGATTTAAAGTGAGTATTCGGATTGTCTGGTAAACTGTTTTTGTGATTACAAAACTGGATACACTCGAACAGGAAATCATCAGATGCCGAAAGTGCCCGCGCCTGGTAGCCTGGCGCGAAGAAGTAGCCCGAGTCAAGCGGCGTGCCTACATGGATTGGGACTATTGGGGCAAGCCCGTGCCGGGCTTTGGCGACCCGCAGGCGCGTCTGCTGATTCTGGGGTTGGCTCCAGCCGCGCACGGGGCTAACCGCACCGGCAGGATGTTCACTGGCGATGGCTCGGGCGACTTTTTTATCCCTGCACTTTACCGGGCTGGATTCGCCAATCAGCCCAAATCCAAAAAACGGGATGACGGTCTGAAATTGATCGATTGCTGGCTGACGGCATCTGCCCGCTGTGCCCCTCCGGCAAATAAACCAACCACTGAAGAACTCAACAACTGCCGCCCCTGGCTCGAGGCTGAGCTTGCCCTCTTACCCAACATCCAGGGGGTGGTGCTTTTGGGAAAAATTGCTTTGGACAGCCTGCTCAAGTTGCCGGGGTATTCCGGAATAGCGAAGAAAGACGTCCCCTTCGCTCATGGCGCTTTTTACCGACCCGAGGGCATGCCCTGGATCCTTTGCACATACCATCCCAGCATGCAAAACACGCAAACCGGTCGGCTCACTGTAGAGATGTTTGACCAGATCTGGCAAAAAGCCCGTGAGTTATTGGTTTAATTAGTTGGTTCAGCAAAATACTGGAACGTGTGCATCCTTTCCACCTCACTACGTCATCACGAGTGCGTGCTTAACGGATTGCATCTTTCAAAACTATTCCTCCGTCAATGCGGTTTTCAAGGTGTTCAGGGCATCCACTGGCGTAGGGTTCACACCATAAACCAATGCAAGGTAATACGACACATAGTCACCAAACTGCAGCAAGCTCCACAATTGTGCCAGGCGTCCATCCCCCAGCCCGCGCACCGAATCCACCATAACACCGGCTTGCAGATAGTACTGCATGCTCAAATCAATCCGTTTTTGATTGCGGGGATGATCCAGTTCACTTCTCAGAAAAATTGCCGAGGTTTTTTCAAATATCGCATCAGGATAAAGCAGCCCCGCCAGGGTATTGTGGTTCATTTCCGGAATTCCCTCAAAACTCGCCAGGGCTTTTGCCAGTTCGTTGATCTGGGCCTTCCACCGGCGCGCGATCACTTCCACCTCACCAGCCGCAAAGACCACAATATTGCGACCAAGCAGTTGCCCTGCCAGGCGCTTTGCCGGGTTTTCGATGAGCGGACTCTCAGGCTGTAGCTGCCGATATTGGGCTTTCATGATCGCCACGGCTTTGTCAATATCCTTTTGCTGATTGTGGATCAAACCCAGGCGTTCTGCCAGCGCGAGCAATAGCCCAAACGACCAGCCAATCGCCGTCCTGGGTTGCCCGTTGTGATTGAAATACCAATGGGTCACCCCCGCTGCAAGCGCTTCCCTCTGAAGGACACCCCCGGTGGAAATCGCCAACAAAGAGCAACCTCTTTCTTTGGCGGCCTGAAAACTGCTTAGAGTTTCCTCGGTGTTGCCGGAATGAGAAGAGCAAACCACCAGCGTGTCCGGACCATCTGCCCAGCCTGGCAAGCCATAATCCCGACGGGAAATGATCGGAATGGAAACATAAGGGGACAGGTAACTGCCAAAAAGGTCTCCGCCAATCGCAGAACCACCCATGCCACTGATCAGGATTTTCTGAATCCTGGGGAATTCAGGCAGAGGTTTTTTTAAGCCTTGCTGCCAGGCGTTGGTCAGGTCTGTGGGTAGGGCTTCGATGTAACCAGCCATATTTTCTGGGTCTTGGGGATTAATTTCTTTCATGGGAGTCTCCTTTGGGCAGGCTTAATCTTATCCTAAAGAGAGAAAATTTGGTGAAGTTTCTGCCACTAAGGTGTTGGTGAGGGCGTTGGTGTGACCGTCGGCGTGGGGGTGGGGTCGTTGGTCACGATGATCTTCACATAAAAAGGCGCGTCCGCGTTGAAACCAACCCCAAACAGTTTGCCATCCTGGTCCTGCAGCATCCAGTTGCTCTGGTAGTTACCCGGAGCCAGTGGAGCAAAAAACCTGACGCTCAGATCAATTGCCTGACCTGGCAACACTTCTCCGCTCAGGAATTGTTCATATTGCGCACCCATTGAATTCTGCGAATAGAAGACCAGTTTATACAGCCGCGTCCATTTGCAGCTGCCGCGATTCACCAGCCGCCAGGTTTTGATAAACTCCTGACCGGCATACATGCGGGTGTCATCCGGAATAGTGATATCAAACGGCACGCCTGCCCCGGCTTTATTGCAGGGCAGGTCACTGGTCGGCGTGGGTTCGGGGGTGGCACTGCGCGCAATTGTGGCAATCTGCGTAATTTCCGGGTATAGGGTGGCAGTGCTGGTGGCTGTGGCTGTGGGCATAAAAGCGAGCGTTTCAAAGGCTGCCCGGGTAACCTGGGCAATGGAGGTCTGCAGCAGTTCTTCCTCACTAAGCATTGGCAGAGGGCTGGCAATCGGCGTCTCAACGCTTTCCGGGCGGCAGGCAGCCACCAGAGAAAGGATCACGATAATGAGCAGGAATCGATAAATGTTGTGCCGCATAGCTTGATTTTACATTATTCCGGCGCCGGCGCTTCAGCCTCATGCGTGAGTGTTTTCTGCGAGCTGCCGAAATGGTGATCAATGCTGCCATCAGGGAAACGTACTGTCGCGTTTTTTCCATCGCGCGTCACTTCCAGCCCGCGATATTGCACTCTGAAAACCCACGGAAAGGGGTTTTGCCCGCGCAGGCTGACCTTGTTTTCGTTGAAAATCCGGATTCCGGCAAGCTCCAACACCAGGCTGACCGGAATCAGACCGCCAATCGTGTTGCGCAGCCCCAAAAAGCGACCGTTCTGGGAGCTCCAACGGTCGGTGTTGCTGTGTTCCAGTTTTTGATGGTTTATTTGCGCCTGCTGCAGCTGCCCCAGCAGTTCAAAGGCTGCCCCAACTTCGTCATTGCGGATCAAATTGGCAAGCAGCATCAAATTCCAGCCCAGGTTAACCACCTTCTTCTCGGCTTGTGGGTCCAGGTTCTCAGGCACTCCATAGTTGTTGGCAGCTAAAACTGAACGCAGGTTCCAACCATTCTGGTCGTTTTGAACAGGGGCGGTAAAGAGAAGCCCAAGGTCGTGGCTCAGCAGGTCAGCCTGGTGGATTTGCAAAAAACAATCCTCGAGCTGAAGGTTGCTGAGCTTATCGATGCGGGCGTAAATCTGGCTGGTGGTGTAGAAAAAACTACCCGGCAGCCACAACAGGTTGGCAGGTTCAACTGCTTCAACCACCTGGTCGCCCTGCGCGTTTTCACCATGAATATGGAAAACGGGGGGTTTTTTAAGCTGTAAAGCCGGTTTCAGGCGTAAATTCAAGCGGGCAGGCTTTGCCAGGTAGATGGATTTTGTGCCAAAAGCCTGCAGATCACCCTGGTAAAGAACCTCACCGCCGTGCCAGTGATGATTCTCGCGGTCCAGGCAACTGCTCTGAATGCCTTTTTCAGCAAAACTTGTGATGAATTCGATTAGAACCAGCAGGCGGCTATCAATTTCAGCTGCTGTGTCCTGGTCTTCTGCAACCAGGGCAATTTTTCGTAATTCTGCCAACTCGATCGCCAACAAACTGGAAAGGTTGAGTTGTTCGGTAAAACTGATGCGCGTAGCCGTATCATTTTCGTCAAGCAAATCAAATGCCGGCAGGCTGGTCAAACCGCATTGCTCAATGCTGGACCATTCGGGGATGCCGTTCTGGTTGCGGTCGTGCCCAGGCATAAACCACGCCAGGCACAGCGCTTTAACCGTTGGGTAAATTTCAAGCAGATATTCTTTTTGCTGATATGCCTGGTGCACCCGCCAGGTGAGGTCGCAAAGACACGGGAAGGGCAGGGCAGCTAGCGGGTTTCTATCATGGTCAACCTTTGCTTTTAACAGGTAGTCTTTCAGCAATCTCGCTGCGAGTTCCACCTGGGCTGGCAGCAGACTGCCAATCAGCTGCCACAACTCAATGGCAGAGATTCCGCCGCGTGCGCCTGGCGTTCCTTGCGTAAAGGCTGAATGAATACTGCGGCTCCGGTCGGGGCTCACCACTCCCTGCCCATCCTTGCGGAGCAGCTGGTATGCCTGGTTTTGGCTGGAATAGAATGCAGCATCCCAATTGGTCTGCGGGGTAACTATATGCACCATGCGCGCCTGGTTGGCAACCTGTAGGCGGGCGATTTCCCCATCCCAATTCGTTGGAAAACTCCTGGAACCCTGCTGCTGCTCGCCGTTATTTTTTTGTATCTGGCATTGCCAGAGGGTCTGCAGCGTTTCTCCTGGCGTGAGGTGTTTGCTTTGCTCCAGTGCCAGGTTGGGGCTCATCACCGTTTTTGAACTGCCTTCCATACCAAGGATGACTGCCAGGATGCCGGTCTGACCTTTCAGGTTGGTTTGAAACCCCTGTCGGGTTGGCTTGAGCTCAGAATTGCCCTGCAGCGCAATCAACCTGGCTGCCAGGCGGGCGCCTGCCTCCAGATTGGTCTCGCTGTGATTGGTGATGCTGATGCGCCCCTGCACCCAATCACCGCTCCGCACCCAGAATTCGATTATTGCTTTCACTTCCTGGACGGGAGAGATACTCAGACGGATATAGTTTGAGAAAACCCAGTCAATACTGGGACGGCAGAAAAAATCCTGGATCTTTTCCTGGGCGACCTTGTTCAGGCTGACCTGGGGCATGATCTGGAAGCTGCGCGCCTGCAAACCCAGTGTGCTCAACAGGCTGATGGGGGCGCATTGTTCGGTCTCCAATTGCCAGACAGCGTCAAGCGTGCTCGGGGTCTCGAAGAAGTGTTGATCTGCAGCCAGGGTCAGCCCGATGGCGTCAGTGCTGAAAAAAGGTCCGATGTTCACGCCTAGTATTATATGCGACCTTGCCTGGTTGGTTGGTGAACAGGCTTAAAACAACGGCAACCCGCCTTTATGCTAAAATCGAAAGCAAGTGAGGAAGACGACCATGATAGATATGAACCAATTGCCCGAATCTGAAAATTTGACCCCGCATTCACCCGAGACACTTACGGAGAATCAAGAGAACAATTTGAGCTCACCCACTAAAACTGATGAAGGGCTCCATTTCAAGGAATTGGAAAACTTTAAAGAAACACCGCTGAGCATCCAGGAACGGAACGGGATGAACAATTACACCCACCCGGGCGATGAATTCAAGACCGCTCATTGGGCGATTGAACTGCCAGTTACTGAGAAAACGCAGTCATACCAAATTAACTCTGACTTCATCGAGACCATTCCGCCGGAGACTCCTGCAAACCAACCCATGGCTGAGGTAGTGCTGCCCGAAACGGTCGAAGAAGTTGACCCCCAGGCAACCATGCTCAATGCGGTCGCCTTTACGCCGGTCGCCGGGCAAGCCCCGCACGATACCCAGCCGGTTGTCGTCTCAGCCCGCAAAAAACCGGTTCCAGCCTCAAACAAACCCGTGCCAACTCACATTACTGGCAAAACCCAGCCGACGGTCGTTGCCGGGCAGCCACCCCAGCCGCCCCAAAAAAACAGGAAGAAGAAGGGTTGCATTGGACGGGGAGTATTGATCGCTTTCATTGTTTTGGTGTTGGTGCTGTTGGCAGCAGGTATCTATGGCATCTCCAAGTATTTCGAAATCGCCAGCACATTGCCATCGGTTGATGAACTCCAAACCCGGGCTTCCCAGTTTGAAACCACCTACATTCTTGACCGGAACGGCAACATCCTCTACGAGATTGTTGACCCCAATGCCGGCAAGCGCACCTATGTACCCCTCGAGCGCATCTCTCCTTACCTGATCGCCGCTACCATCGCTACCGAAGACAAGGAATATTACAACCACCCCGGTTTTGACCTGATCGCTTTGGGGCGCGCCCTGTATACCAACTACACTTCCGGCGAAATTGTCTCTGGTGCGTCCACGATCACGCAGCAGCTTGCCAGGTTGCTGCTGTTAACCGACGAGCGCTACGACCAGACCTATGAGAGAAAAGCGCGCGAGATCATCCTTGCGGCTGAAATAACGCGCCGCTATTCCAAGGAACAGGTTCTGGAACTGTACCTGAACGAAATTTTCTATGGCAACCTCTCTTATGGGGTCGAAGCAGCCGCCAATACCTATTTCAACACCACCGCAGCCGAATTGAACCTGTGGCAGTCGGCATTCTTAGCCGGCATCCCGCAGACGCCGGCGGTTTATGACATTTATAGCAACCGCGAGGCGACCCTGAACCGTGCCAAGACGGTTTTAGTGCTGATGTATGAGCTCAGCAATGAAACCAGCTGCATCCACATTGGTGAAAACCTGGAACCGGTCTGCGTGGATGCGATCCAAACCATTGAAGCCTCCGATGCGCTCGAAGCCTATGAGTTCCAGAAGCGCAACATCGACATGCAATTCCCCCATTGGGTCGTGTTTATCCAGTCGCTGCTCGAAAATCAGTTCGATGCTCAAACCATTTACCGCTCCGGCTTCACCGTCTATACCACCCTCGATCCGGATATGCAGCGTGAGGCAGAAAATGCCGTCACCAGTCAACTGGCGCAAATGGCTGGCAAGAATGCCACCAATGGCGCGGTAGTGGTTATGGACCCCAGCAACGGGGAAATTCTTTCCATGGTCGGGTCGGCAGATTTCTACAACGAAGCCATCAGCGGGCAGGTGAACATGGCGCTTACGCAGACGCGCCAACCTGGCTCTGCCATCAAACCGCTCACTTACCTGGCAGCATTCGAGAAAGATTGGAATCCTTCGACATTGATCTGGGATGTGCCTACCAAGTTCCGCCCCTCCAGCGACCCCTTCGACACCAGCCCCGACTATGAACCGGTCAACTACGACGGCAGGTTCCACGGTCCGGTTTTGGTGCGCGATGCCCTGGCAAATTCCTACAACATCCCGGCAGTCAAAGCACTGGAGTACGTGGGTATTTATGACGATCCCAACACTGCTCAACAGGACGGCTTTATCAACTTCGCCCGCCGGCTGGGCATCACTTCGCTGAACCGTCCGGACTATGGGCTCTCGCTCACCCTCGGTGGCGGTGAGGTCAGCCTGCTTGAACTGACCGGTGCCTTCCAGGTGATTGCCAACGAAGGGCGCAAAATTTCACCAGTGGCGATTACCAAGGTGGTTGACCACCAGGGTAACGTTCTTTTCGAATATCAGCCCCCGGCAGGTGACCAGGTTGTGCGCAGTGCGCATGCTTATCTGATCAACTCAATCCTTTCCGACCCGGTCGCCCGCGCCCCGATGTTCGGCTACAATTCGATCCTCAATCTGCCCTTCCCGGCTGCTGCCAAAACCGGTACTACCAACGACTTCCGTGATAACTGGACGGTAGGCTACACGCCCGACCTGGTTGTGGGCGTTTGGGTGGGCAATGCCGATTATTCTCCGATGGTCAATACCACCGGCGTGGAAGGTGCCGCCCCGATTTGGGCTCAGATTATGCAGGCTGGCATCAACCGCTATCGTGGTGGGGTTGCCACACCCTTTGCGCGCCCGTCTGATGTCGTCGATTACACAATTTGCATGGTCTCTGGCGCGCAACCCAGCGAATATTGCCCATCTCATAAAACCGAAATATTTGCCTCCGACCAGCCGCCTCTGCCGCAGGATCAGGATCTCTGGCTGCGGACCTCCATCGATTCCTGGACGAATCTGCAGGCTTCACCGGCTTGCTCTGAGTTTGTCAAGGAAGCCCTGACTATCAATGTGGAAGATAAATCCGCCATTGAGTGGTTGGGCACCCAGCCTGGACGTGCTTGGGCGAATAATAATGGTTTTCCCGATCCGTTGGTGATCAAGCCGGAAAGGGAATGCCGGCTGGATGACCCCCGTCCGATCATTGAATTGGTAGGGGTAAGCGACAACACCGTAATCAGAGAAAATCCCTTCATCATTGCTGGGGTCATTGACGCGACCGCTAATTTTAATCAGTTCAAGCTCCACTGGGGTCGCGGTTCTGACCCGAGTGAATGGTTCCCATTGACTCCCGATTGGATTACCACCCCAATCACCTCTGCGGCTGAGATTCTAAGCTGGGATATGGAAGATATCGATGTGGATGTGATCACCCTCAGGGTTACGCTGCACAGTACCATCAATACCGAAGTGCAGAAAAAATGGGTTTTAAGGTTGGAAATTCCCACCCCAACACCCACGCAAACCCCGACCGCGACCATGACACCCACTGTGACGCCGACCATACCACCGGAGCCAACCGCCACACCCACTCCTCCGTCGGAACCAACCCCACCGCCGGATGAGCCGTAATACTTTCTATACGGGTTAAAACAACGCCAGCTGCGAGGTGTGGAATTCGGGTGGGTCGCTGTTGATCTGCGAGACAAATAAATCCCGGTTTAGAAGCGGATTTCCCGCCAGGTTGCGCAGCTGCCTGAATTTCACCAGTTGCCATCGATCCCCTTTCAACAAACGCAGATTGGGGTCGCGTTTAAGCTTGTAGGCAATCAGGTTCGAGCGGCTTCCAGGAAGTACGATGAATTTCTGCCCTGGCAAGTCCTGGTTTGTTGCCAAAATCTTGGAGATCTGGGCGCCTGCGATTGGAAAAAAACTATACAGCGGCGTTCCGCTTTGATCCAGCCAAAGCATACGCTCCGGTCTGCTTTCCCGGGCATAGCCCAGTCGGTCAGCCATCTGTTCCAGGAGAATTCTGATCTGCTTCAGGTCTTCGGTTCGAGCAACAGCACTTTCCCTGGGCAGAATTTTAATGATTGTGCTACTTTCCAATTTCTCTTCTTGCGCGTAGGATTCAAGAATAGCCTGCACCAATTCATCCGACGGCGTCATCATCCCGCTCAAACGGCTGTAAAGCGCAACGTAAAGTTCATCAAAACTCAATGCCGACCTGCTCTGCAACGCCGAAACGATCACTTGTTCAGCCAGGTCTGCCATGCTGAGCGGATCAGCAGGCGGTTTCGCGAGCCAATACAGACCAGCTTCAGGTGTTGTGCCGGGGTTGAAGCGTTGAAAAACCGATGGATCATTCAGCCCGGTCGCAAATTCACTCTCCAGATCATTCAGCATCTCGCCATCTCTGGGTCTCTCATCCAGGTTTCCACGTGCTAACTGATCCGCGACAGCATAAGCCAGCACTCTTAACCAGTGGGTGGGCTCACCCAGCTGGCTGATGAACGTTTTTCCGCTGGTCTTGATGCCAACCTGGGGCTGCCTGGCTATAAGCGGTGATTGAACCAACACAGGTAGCCGCCAAACGCATTGCAGAGTCTCGTTCTCACCGTCGATTGCCGCAGCGTGCAGCTGCAATCCGGCATTTTTGGCACCCAGCATGCCAGCAAACAGAAAGAGCGTATCCAGCTCGCAGGTCAGCAGCATCACCGGCACATCCTGCCCAATCAAACCGGGCAATTGCGCCAACACTTTTTTAAGCGCCGTGCTGTGCCAGGTCCAGTCATAGCGCTGTTTCAAGAGGCTGTTGCGCAGCGTCTTGACGCCCTCTTTGCCCCACAGCCAGCCGCTCCACAGTCCGCTCAGGTTCCACCATGCCTGGTTGCGCCTGGGCAGCGATGTTTGCACCAGTTTGATCAAGCCTGGCTCCGGTAACTCTCCCAGCTCACGTAAACGCCCCTCAAACAGGCTGATCCCGCCGGTTGGTGGGAGGCGTTTGGGCCAATCGCGCAGGCTTACTTCCTTATCTGGCTGCGTCCAGAGCGTCGCAGAACGCAGAAAGGTTTTCCAAACGTTGGTTTCCTGGTAAAGCGGCGGTCGGATCAGCTGCCGGGGTCTGTTCCTGGCTCTGGGCCAGATCCAGAGGTGGTTCGCTTGGTCGGCGGTGGTCAGCCACATGGCTTTCAGCACATCCGACTGTTGTTGGCTCAGTCCGCTGGTCTCAATTTTGCTGAGCAAAAGTTGCAGGGCAACCAGCGCTCTGGGGCTGTAATAGGAAATCACTTCCTCCATCACCCGCCTGAGGGGTGGGTCCTGCCCGGCAACTTTTTCCAAAATCTGGGAGCGCGTCAGGGCATAGGAGGGTGTCTTGCCCAGGTTCTCCAGCATGGATGGGGTCAGTTCAACCTCATCACTGTAGCCGCATTCGGCACACGAGCCGATGGCAAGGTAAGGGTTATTGCCGTCTTCAGCCCAAATGAAGGTTTCCACTTCAAATTTTGATTCAGCCCCGCATTCCGGGTCAGGGCAATCGAGGCGGTAGAAGTTGCCCAGATACTCTTCCAGGGTCGAGCCATCGCGCATGCGTTTTTGATTCAACTGCAGCAGTGCCTGGCTGATCATTTCGGCGCCTGGCGCAGCAGCCAGCACCCTCAGCGTGAAGGCGGCGATCGGGTTGTTGGCTGAAACCAACACGCGGTACCCAGCCCGGGCTAACTCCAGGACTGTGAATGGGTTTTGCCCGAAGGGATCGAGAATGTAGGCTCCCGGAGAAGCATATTGCCTGACCCAATTTCTGACCATTCCTTCCTCATATGGAGGGAAATAGCGTTCCAGCGGCAAAGAATGCTCCGGGAGCAAACCCGGTTCGCTTCCCCTCACCCAGGGTGCCTTGGAAAATTCAGCAAAATTCAGGATCTCCGGCAACAGTCTCCTATTCTGACCTTGAAATAAGAATGCCAAACCCGTAGGCTGGCAGGTGCAGTTCGTTTTCCACCATCTGGGTGATTAACGCTTCATTACCTGCATACAGCAGCTCCCACTTGTTGAAACCATCGGTCGGCAGTTGGTAGCTGACGATCTGTTTTGAAAAGTTCAGTACGATCAGCATTTTTTCCTCATCAGCCTGGCGTTGATAAACCAAGATGTCGTCGTTGCCGGCTTCAGTCATCTCCAGCTTTCCAGCGTTCAGCGCGGGGTGCTCCCGCCTGAGCTGGATCAGTTCTTTATAGAAAGCCAGCAGTGATGCTGTTGAGGCAGCCTGGGATTCAACATTGCGCACGATGTAGTCTTGATTGACCGGCAGCCAGGGTTTTCCAGAGCTGAAACCGGCATTCAGACGGGAATTCCATTGCATCGGCGAACGGCAGCCGTCGCGTCCTTGATGAAAGGGATCCAAGGTCTGAGAACGATGCAGCTTGATATCACGCATGCCAATTTCTTCGCCATAATAGAGGTAAGGCGTGCCGCGCACAGTCAATTGCATCGCCAGCAGCAGTTTGGGGATCGCATCGTTGTCGCCCTTGGCAAATCGGGTTGTGGAGCGGGGGGTATCGTGATTGTTGAAGAAGTAATTCGGCCAGGCATCCTCACCATGCAACGCATCCCAATATTGGATTGCCTTTCCAAATGCGCGGGCACTCAAGGGGGAATTGCAGAAGGCATAGTCGAAACCGGCGTGCAGCCCGTTCGGTCCGATGAACGTGCGCGCGGTGGCAGAATCGACCAGGAAGGTCTCGCCAACCACATAACGCTCGGGATAGCTGTTCATGATCCTGCGGATGTCTTCAACCACACCGATCATCTCAGGCTGCGAAGTATCGTAGATGTGTTCGTAAGCATCGAATTTTCCCAAAACTTTATCCAAACTAAAGCCTGGCTTGAGGGGATTGTCACGGAATTGCGCATCCTGGAAGTAATTATTGAACACATCCAACCTGAAACCATCCACACCTTTATCCAGCCAATAGCGAAACACGTCCAGCATCGTGGAGCGAACATCCGGATTGTGCCAGTTGAGGTCGGGTTGGTGCTTGCTGAACATGTGATAGTAATACTGACCCAAATTCTCGTCATACTCCCAGGCTGATCCGCCCCAGATGGAGAGCCAATTGTTGGGTACGCCGCCCTTGGGAGCAGGGTCGTGCCAGACATACCAGTCGTGATAGGGGTTGTTAACAGATTTTTTTGATTCCTGGAACCAGCGATGCTGGTCTGAAGTATGGCTGAGCACCAGGTCCATAATGATGTGCAGATCACGTTTGTGGGCTTCCTGGAGCAGGCGGTCGAAGTCTTGCAGGTTGCCAAACTTGGGGTCGATGGTGTGATAATCAGCGACGTCGTAACCGAAATCGACATCCGGGGAGGGGTTGATCGGTGAGAGCCAGATGCCGTCCACGCCCAGGTCTTGAAGGTAGTCCAGGTGTTGAATGATCCCTGCCAGGTCGCCGATGCCATCTCCGTTGGTATCCTGGAAAGAGCGCGGATAGATCTGGTAAATGATGCCATTCTTCCACCATAGTTTGTTATCTGTCATGCTGACCTCCTGATTGTGATTTGCTCGTTTAATGTTAATATTTTACCTGATAGATGAAGGTTAACCAGGAAGTACGTCAGGTTACTCGAAGCTCGATCACTCTATAGGGTAGATCAGTACTGCTCGCTTTGCTCCCAGCATCATGACCTTGCCCTCCGTCGCCGTTGAACCCTCGAACCATTGCTGACTGCACACTAAATTGTCTTGATTTTCTATCTCCAATGTGGTAATATTTGTGTGTTAGTCAGTTCAATACTTTTCAACTCGAAAAGTGGGCAGGAGTCCACTTTTTTGTTTAGAACTGAGATTGTGTTTTTTTTGGAGAAAGAAAGCGATGAAAAGCGAATTTGCATTAGCCTTCAACGAGGTCCTGGAAGAACGAGGTTTACCTCGTGATGTAATAATGGCGGCTCTTGAGTCAGCCATGATATCTGCGTACCACAAGGCTGTTGGCGCATCTGCCGTGCAGGATGTCCAGGTCGTCATGGATTTTGACAACGGTAATGTCAGCGTTTTTGCTGAGAAAGAGGTCTCGGACACGATCACCGATTACCGCACCGAAGTCTTGCTTGAAGAGGCTCGTAAATACGACCCTAATGCTCAGATCGGTGATCTGGTGATGGTTGAATCGACCCCCAAAGATTTCGGTCGCATCGCCGCTTCGACAGCCAAGCAGGCTATCCAGCAAAAAATCCGCGATGCTGAAAAGCAGCGCCAGTTTGAACATTTTAGCAAGCAGGTAAACGAGATCACCAGCGGCATCGTCCAGGCGGTCAATTCCCGCCAGGCTACGATTGGTTTGGATATGAAGGCTGAAGGCATCATGCAGAAAAAAGAGATGATTCCCAACGAGCGCTTCCGCATCCACGAACGTATTCGTGCCCTTATAGTCAGTGTTACTGACACCAATAAAGGTCTGCAGATTGAACTTTCCCGCGCGCATCGGAATTTCCTGCGTCGTTTGCTGGAAAACGAAGTGCCCGAGATCTATCACGGCATTGTTGAGATCCGCTCCATTGCCCGCGAGCCCGGCCAGCGTGCCAAAGTGGCAGTCTCTGCCACCCAGCAGGGGATCGACCCGGTAGGAGCCTGTGTTGGTCAACGCGGCGTGCGCATCCAGGCGATTGTGCGTGAGTTGCACGACGAGAAAATTGACGTGATCGAATGGAGCCCTGACGCGGCTGTCTATATCAGTAAGGCGATCAGCCCTGCCCGTGTGTCTGGTGTTTACCTGAACCCTTCGATTTACGAACATAAAACCGCCACGGTTGTTGTTCCTGAAGATCAGCTTAGCCTGGCAATTGGTCGCGAAGGTCAAAATGCCCGCCTGGCAGCCAAGCTGACTGGCTGGCGAATCGACATTATGAGCATTTCTGAAGCCGCTGCGAAAGCACTGATCAAGCTGCGTGAAGATCCGAGTCTTGCCGCGTTGGCAGAAAAAGAAGCTGATACCATGGCACGGGTTGAAGAGCTGCTGCAGATGAAATCTGAAGGTCGTATCCTCAATATGGACGACAGCACTCTGATCGGTCGCTTTGTTGACCGTGTTGAACGACGAGGCGAAGCCGACCGCAAAGACGAAGTCGACGCCCACATGGCAGAACTCAAGGCGGTTCGGGACGAAATCGATCCGCGCGCCTTCGACATAAAGATATTGGATGTGCCTGGCATCAAAGAGCACATCCTGGTGACCCTCTCGGAAAATAATCTTGAGACTTTTGGTGACCTGATCTTCGTGGTCCGCACCAACCCTGACAAAATTATGGGTTTCAACGGCATCGGTCCCAAGTTCTTCGAAGAAATTCTGGATGTGGTTAACAACTACGAATTCCCGCCCATGGAAGTGGAGGAAACTGTTGAAGTTGCCCAGCCTGAGGAAATCGAAGCAACTGCCGGGGTGGAAGTACCCGAAGAGGTTGCTATCCCTGAAGTTACTGAGGTTGAACCGGTCGAAGAGATTGAAGTTGTCGAAGAACCTGAACTGGTTTCTGAGGTGGCAGAACCCGCCCTGGTTGGCAGCGAAACCGAGACTTCCGATGACAAGAGTTTTGAAGAACTCTTCCGGCTCGACTCCCTGCGCCGCGATAAGACAACCATCGAGGATGAAGAAGACCTCAATCAGCTGGGAGCCTCCAAGAAAAAGAAGGGCAAGAAACGCCGCGGCTTTACGGTCGAGTATGATCCCGATCAGGATACTGACGTTGTCCACTACCAGCGTCGTAAAAACGAAGACGATTGGGAACAATGGTAAAGTACACTGCCCGATCCTGCTAAACCGGGAACGGGCAGTGAATCAGCCTGAAAAAAGGCTAATTAAAAATTGAAAACGCTTTTGTAGAGAAAGCACTAAGGTGGCAGCAAAAAACAAACCAAAACCCAAGCATGTCCCTCAGCGAACCTGTGTAGGTTGCCGGGAGGTCTTGCCGAAACGGAATCTTATCCGTTTGGTCAAGACTGAAAATGGCGTCACAATCGATTTGAGTGGCAAGCTCCCTGGTCGCGGGGCTTACTTACACGACCAAAAGAGCTGCTGGCGTAAAGGGTTGAAGGGAACATTGGCAAAAGCTTTACGGACAACGATTCCGGAGCAAGACATAGCCGCACTGATCGCCTATATGGAAGGTTTGCCAGGAGATATTCCAGCAGATGGAAACTCCCAGACGGTCGGTACTTCTGATAAGGATCACAAGATGGCTTAATTGTCTTCAGACAATTTGCTCAAATACCGTTGTCGTTTTGCGGGGGTACTGCTGTGACAAATAATGGAGGTATTAATGGGCACAAAAGAAGACAAAATTATCCAATTACCATATAGTATTACAGTACGTGAATTGGCAAGTTTGCTGGACACCAGCGCAGTGACGGTGATCAAGATCCTGATGTCGAATGGCGTCATGGCAAGCATCAACCAAACCATCGATTTTGACACCGCTGCTGTGGTGGCAACTGAACTTGGCTTTGACCCTCAGCTTGAACAAGAGGAAGAGGTGGTTGAAGAAATCGGTGAAATGCCTTTGTGGCGTCGGGTCATTTTGAAAGAGGAACCAAAAAACCTTAGCCCTCGCCCCCCTGTTATCACAATTCTCGGTCATGTTGACCATGGCAAAACCACCCTGCTGGATGCAATTCGTGATACGGATGTCGCCGGCGGTGAAGCGGGCGGTATCACCCAGCATATTGGTGCCTATCAGATCACGCATAATGGACGCGCGCTAACCTTTCTGGACACACCCGGGCATGCCGCGTTTTCCTCCATGCGTGCTCGCGGAGCCCAGGGTGCCGACATTGTAGTCCTGGTGGTGGCAGCGGACGACGGTGTGCAACCGCAGACCCGTGAAGCCGCCAACCACGCCAAGGCTGCCCAGGTACCGATTATTGTCGCCCTCAATAAGATTGACAAAGCCGGTGCCAACCTGGATCGTGTGAAAAGACAACTCTCCGAAATCGGTCTTCAGTCAGACGAGTGGGAAGGCGATACTTTTGTAATGCCGGTTTCTGCCAAAAATCGCGAAGGTCTTGATGATCTTTTGGAGACCATATTATTGGTAGCCGATAACCTGACCATTAAAGCAAATCCCAAGGGGCAAACCATTGGCACTGTCGTGGAAGCCCGCCTCGAAAAGGGACGTGGACACCTGGCGACGATGCTTGTTCAGAACGGCACCCTCAAGGTAGGAGACGTGCTGGTCGCAGGCGAAGCCGAAGGTAAGGTCAAGGCAATGTTCGATCAGCGCCAGAAACGCGTCAGCAAAGCCCTGCCATCCACCCCTGTGATTGTGATGGGGCTCAACACCCTGCCGGAGGCAGGCGACCTCTTCCAGGTGGTTGACAATGAAAAAGAAGCCCGCGCCATGGTTGCCCAACGCAAAGCTGAGCGCGAAGCCAAGAAAAACATCAAACGTGCCACGTTGGAAGAACTGTTCAGCCGTTACAAATCTGGTGAAGCCAAAGAGCTGCGTCTCATTTTGAAGGCGGATGTCCAGGGTTCGCTGGAACCGATCACGAATGAACTTGAAAAACTGAGCAAACAGCAAAAAGACATCTCGGTCAAGGTATTGCACGCCGAGACAGGCAATATTACCGAAAGTGATATCATGCTGGCTGCCGCTTCGAACGCGGTTGTGATGGGTTTTGACGTCAATATCGACCAAGGTGCCCGCCGCGCAGCTGATGCAGAGGGTGTTTCAATCCGTTTGTACAACATTATTTACCGCCTGGTTGAAGACGTCGAAAAAGCGCTCAAGGGTCTGCTTGAACCCGAGATCGTCGAACGGGTGATCGGCAAAGCCGCTGTACTGGCAGTTTTCAAGGTCTCCAAGGGCGGCGCTGCCGCTGGCTGCCGTATTTTGGACGGCGAGTTCCGCCGAAATGCGAATGTGCGTGTGATGCGTGCTGGTCAGGAAGTGGCAAAGTCAGAAGTTTCATCTCTGCGGCGTGAAAAAGAAGATGTGCGGGAAGTCCGCGAAGGAATGGAATGCGGGATCACACTGAGAAACTTTGAAGATTTTGAAGTTGGTGATCTGTTGGAATGTTTTGTTATGGAGAAATTCGGTGGCTAATTCCACCGTGGAGGAGTAGTAATGCCTTCAAGTTTAAGGATGAAAAGAATAAACGACCGGATGAAACAAATCCTGTCGACAGTTTTGCTTGGAAAAATTGAAGATCCGCGCCTCTCTGGCGTGATGGTTACGGATGTGCGCGTCGATCGTGAACTCGATTTCGCCAATATCTATGTCTCTGCCATCGAAGGCATGGAGCGCTCCAAGGAAATCATGGACGCGCTGCAGCATGCCAAGGGCTATCTGCGTTATGAAATTTCGCAGGAAATTGATCTGCGGGTGACACCAAAATTGCGATTTTTCTGGGATCCTACGCCCGAAAAAGCTGCCCGAATCGATGATCTCTTGAACGAATTGCGGCAGGAAGAGCAGCCCAGCCAGGACGATGAGTCCGATAAAGAATTTGACGACGAAACGTTCTACGAAGACGAAGACGAAATCGAATACGAAGACGATGAGGAAGACGAATAGTATGAGTTTTGCTGCAGACCGAATTATCGCAGATCAACTGGCAAACGTAAATAAGATCGTCATTGTTTCACACATCCGCCCGGATGGAGATGCCGTCGGCAGTGCGCTCGCATTTGGCAGCGCCCTGCGCGAAGCCGGCAAAGCCGTGCAGGTCGTGCTGCAGGATGGCGTATCCGAGCGCTACCTGTATCTGCCTGGAGCCAGCGAAGTCTCGAAGGAAATCAGCCTGGATTATGATTATATAATCGTCGTCGATAGCGCTGACAGATTCCGCGTTGGCGATGTGCTGGACGGTTTGCCGGAACCAGATCTTGTCGTCGATCACCATAAAACACACATCAATTTCGGTAAAATTGATTACGTTGAGCCTGAAACCGAAGCGACAGCCTTACTGTTGACTAATAAACTCCCCGATTGGGGGCTCAAGATCAGCAAAGATACAGCTACCTGCCTGATGGTGGGTTTGCTGGCAGATACGCTCGGGTTCCGCACGAACAATACCACCCCAAATGCACTGCGAACAGCCGCCGACCTGATGGAAAAAGGTGTCGATTTGGTGCAGGTGTATCATCAAACCCTTTCCATGCGCTCATTGGCTGAAATCCGTTACTGGGGTCAGGGTCTTACAAAATTGGCATTTAATGATGGTGTTCTGTCTTCAACTCTGACACTTGATGATAGAATTGTTGCTGGATATCCAGAGAACGATGACGCCGATCTGATCAACATGTTGACTGTTGTGCCAGATGCATTGATCTCTGTTCTGTTCATCGAGCAAGAAAATGGTGGCGTAAAGGTTAGCTGGCGCTCAGTCAAAGATCTGGACGTATCCGAGATAGCCTCACAATTTGGTGGCGGCGGGCATGCTTCTGCTGCAGGCGCCGACGTTGTCGGGGAATTGGATGAAGTAAAGAAATTAGTGTTGGAAAAAACCCATCACTACATGAATACCGAGGGTAGAACGTAAAAGAGGAACGATGGAGTTTAATAGAGAACCTCATGATAATTTAATAAACAAGGTTTCCGGTGTTTTAATTGTAGACAAACCAATTGGAATGACTTCGCACGATGTAGTGCAGTTCATTCGTAAAGGCACTCGCATCAACCGGGCTGGTCATACTGGCACGCTTGACCCCCGTGCTTCGGGCGTCTTGGTGGTTTTAGTGGGTCCGGCTGTTCGCTTGAGCGAATACGTGTCTGCTTCCGACAAGCGCTACCAGGCAGTTATAAAATTTGGAATGACCACCAGCACCTACGACACTGAGGGCGAAATTACCAGCCGTCGACCGGTTGATATCAGTTATGAAGAACTCGAAGAAGCATTGACCGGATTTGTAGGAGAGTTTGAACAAACACCTCCCGCGTATTCTGCTTTGAAAGTAAAAGGAAAAAAAGCTTACGAATTAGCCCGCGAAGGAAAAGAAGTAGAACTGGAACCACGTCTGATCATGGTGCATAGCCTGGAACTCCTCGATTGGGATCCGCCTGAGGCAGTGGTCGATATCCAGTGTTCATCCGGTACCTATGTGCGTTCTCTCGCCTCAGACCTGGGCGAAAAACTTGGCGCGGGTGCCACCCTGGTTGGTTTGCGCCGCACCAAGAATGGACGTTTTGGGCTGCGCGATGCAGTATCGCTGCGGCGCCTGGAAGAGGCTTTCGAGAATGGAGATTGGTACAAATATCTCATCCCGGCAGCTGAAGCCCTCGGGGACTGGCACACGGTCGTGGTCGATGTGGCTCAAATTGATGGCATTACTCATGGTCACCGTATTCCTGGAGAGCCTGGGCTCGATAACGGTATGATGGCACGAGCCGTCAGCGAAGACGGCGAATTGATCGCCCTGCTTGAGTATGATGCTGAAACCAGCGAATGGCAACCGCGCAAGGTTTTCAGCAATTAACCCTGAAAAACTTGCACCCCGCCCATCAAAAAAGGCGGGGTGTTTTTTTGCTAAAGGAAAAACCAATGAGCAAAATGTTTAATGATTGGCCCGAGGAACCTCTTGAGCCATCCTGGATCACTATCGGTAACTTCGACGGTGTCCATCTTGGTCACCAGGAATTGATCACTCAGCTTATCGCTCGTGCCAGGAAAGATAATGCGCTCTCTGTGGCGCTTACTTTCTGGCCGCACCCGCGAGTTTATTTCACCCAGTCGGTGGAAGGCTTTTATCTGAACGATCGTTCTGAGAAAAAAGAACTCCTGGCACAAACCGGATTGGACGTTATCGTCTGTCTGCCGTTTAACCAACAATTAGCCAACCTGGATGCGATGAAATTTATGACCCGGCTTAACGAGGTTATTCCCATGAAGGGTCTCCTGGTCGGTGAAAACTTTGCCCTCGGTAAGGGCAGGCAAGGCACCGGCGACGTTCTGCAGAGTGTCTGCATGCAAATTGGTGTGCCCTGCCTGCATATTCCTCCTGTGATGTTGGATGGAGAAAGAGTATCTTCTCATCGTATTCGCCAGACCCTCGATGCAGGTGAGGTGGAGCAGACCGCCAGGCTTCTTGGACGACCGTATGTGCTCTCGGGCACGGTATCACCCGGTAAGAAGCGCGGTTCCAAACTGGGTTTCCCAACCGCCAATCTCTACTTCGATCTGCAGCGAAAACTGCCCCGTTACGGAGTCTATGCCACCCTGGTCGAGATGGAAGGACGCATATATCAGAGTGTGACCAGTGTCGGAATTCGCCCGACCTTTGATGACGGTCGCATGCCCAGCGTTGAGGTCTTACTGCTCGATTTTGATGAGAATATCTACGGTAAGATGATCCATGTCAAGTTCGTTCATTTCTTAAGAGATGAGATCAAGTTTGATAACGTTCAAGACCTGATTGACCAGATAGAACTGGACAAAACAGATGCCAGGAGGATCCTTGATTATGGAATTTAAACGCAGAATTTATCGACTGAGCCCCCGAAATTTGAGCGCGGAGACCATCGCGGTCACCTTTGCCAAGACCTCACGCTCTCCCGAACCTTTTGATCAGATAGCCGCCGAACTTGACGAAGAACGCAGCACTGAATTCAGTGAAAAGTGGATTGTAGGTTACGGTCACAGCAGTGTTGCCGAACATGCTGTACTGCACCTGGCGCTTGAAAACGTCTCGCGCCTAGCAATAGAGACCATTGAATCGAACCGCCTGGCTTCCTACACCGAAAAATCTACCCGCTATCAACAATGGGATGTAAGTGCTTTTGTGATTCCACCTGAAATCCGGTACAGCCCCTTCGCAAAAAGCTACGAAGAATACCTCTCCCAGCTTTTTGTTACTTATGCTGAGATCCTGGATGGGCTGCTGCCATGGGGGCTGGCGAATACCGAGCGCAAAGAAGGTGAATCTGAGAGAGCCTGGCAGAATCGCGCCAGGGTCAAAGCGGTGGATGTGGCTCGTTTCGTGTTGCCTGCCGCTTCGATGGCAAACGTTGGTCTCACCATCAACGCCCGCGCCCTGGAGTACGCCATCCGTAAGATGCTCTCCTCAGAGCTGATGGAAGTGCGTTTGATCGGTGAAGAATTGAAGCAAGTCGCTACTGAAGAGCTACCAACCCTGGTCAAGTACGCTGAACCAATCGGCTATCTGCCCGAGGTGACCCGCTATGCCCGCCAACTGTCCGCTGATCTGACCGACAGCTATGACAAGCCTTTCCAGTTAAATGATGTCGATCCGGAGGGTGAAGACAAAATATTGGCAGCTGTTCTTTACCGTTTCGGTAAGGTCAGCTTTCAGAATTGCCTGACCCAGGTGAAGAGCCTTTCCCAGTCTGAAAAACAGGCAATAGTCGACAAACTTTTTGAGCAGGTTGGCAAATTTGACAGCCCTCTGCGTGAGCTCGAATATGCAGATGCCACCTTCGACCTTATCATGGATCAGGGCGCATATTTTGAGTTCAAACGCCACCGCATGATGACCCAGACCGTCCAGGACTTTTCGATAGCGCACGGTTATGCCATACCCCTGGCAATCACCGAGGCTGGTCTGGAAGAGAAATTCGTGGCATCCATGGACGAGATTGCCAGGCTCTATAAGCAAATCGCTGCCTGGAACCCACAGGTAGCTGCCTACGTTCTGCCCAACGCCTTCAACCGCCGCGTGATGTGCCAGGCAAACTTGCGTTCACTCTTCCATTTCATTAAACTGCGCACTGCCAGTAATGCCCATTTTTCGATTCGGCGTGTTGCTTATGGCATACTTGAATTACTGCGCCCGCATTACCCGATCTTTGCTGAAAAAATCCTCGCCAAAGGCGATCTGAGCAGTGACGAAATCACCACGCAATACTTCAGTAGAACTGAATAGAGTATTCATCCAACCGTAAGGGAGACCCCTGCCCTCGTGAGGGTTTGCGGTCTCCCGTTCACATTTTGCTGCCGCATTTTCAACGCGAACTTCCAACAAAGGTATAATGAAACGGTTGCTGGCAACCCCGGCAGAAAGGAAACCATGAAAAAACAAATAACCGTATTACTTGCTTTGATGTTGGTATTCACTTTTGTGCTTGCTGCTTGTGGCAAATCTAAGCCGACCGAAGAAGCAAATACAATCAATCTGCCGGTCATTGACGCCGGAGATCAGGTGGAAACTGAGCCGGCTATCGAACCAGCATTGCCCACCGAGCAACCCGCTGCTGCGGTTGAGGAAGCCTACCCAATAGACAACCAGGCTGTCAACGCAGTTGATCCGTTTCTCGCTTATCCGATCGACCCCGCCAGCCCGTCTTATGATACTGAGATGGAAGCGTTCCTGACCATCCTGATTGGCGAAAAACATGACCTGCAATTTCTTTTGGATAAAGACCTGACAGCCGAGCAATGGCGTGAAATTTTGCTGAATGAAAACCATGCCCACCTGATGTTGTCTGAAGGTCCCCTGCAGGCAGTGATCGACTGGCTTATCTCAAAATAGTAGAAAAACCAACTTTATCACAAACGAAAAACACCCTCCACACGAGGGTGTTTTTGTATTAGACACCGCGAACACAGCAACTGCTTGCGTTTCGCCGATAATCTTTTAGCCTTCCCCTTCGGAGAACCCCGATGAACCGGGGCAGGTGGGAACCGCCCTGTGCCCGCCGTGAAACGGACGGGTACGCGGATCTGAGGGCAGGGTTGGTATCACGAATCAGGTCAATTCATCAGAAAAACCAGTAAATTGCAGTTACAATAATAATGGATGAAAATGGGCAAATTGCCTGGTTTCGTTATCTTAGAATGAGGAGTCTGGAATGGCAATTTACCTTTACCTTTCATTACTGCCTGAAGCATTGATTGCCTCTATGCTTAGCCCGGAAGAGTTTGGCGCCTATTACGCGGTCGGTTCAGTCAAAAAATCCCGGGGTCAGGCAATGTTTTTCGAAGTCGATCCCGATTTTCGGCATCCATATTTTCGAGTGGAAGATGCCTACGCCCGCTGTGTTCCCCACGAAGACGGCAGCCTGAAGGCTTCGGTCTATATCTCGGTGTATCGCGTCCTGGAGCACATGGATTTTGATGCCCTGAGGCATCTCTATCTGACCACGATGGACGGTCGCACGCTCGAGCTGAGCCCATCCAACGAGATTCCCAATGGCAATGAACAATTGCACCTCTACCAGGAAATTGTGCCGGTCTCTCCCCTGGTCGTCAGTCGCCTGGGTCCTATCGCGTTTGTTGACACCATCGTACGCAACCCGGTTCCCCTGATCAGCGTCCCAGCCCTGGTTTTTACCGAACTCCAGTTGGGAGATCTGGCAGACGACCCCGAAATGGGCTTGATGGAAAACCTGCCTTACAGCAACCAGGACCATTTGCGCCAATGTTTAACCGATGTGAAAACAAAATATGCCGCAACAAAAATGGTCGACCGCGTCAGCACGCCGAATGTGCAATACCGAACAATTAAAAACGGTTTCTTTGTGGGTAACAAGAAGCAACTGAGATATTTCCCCATGCCCAGCCCTGAAGAGATCCGTACAACCAACTACCGCTGGTTCCGATCAGCGAATATGTAAACGAGAGAAGAGCGAATTTTATGAATTATATCAATTGGATTTACGTCGCAATTGCATCCGGCATAATTTCAATAGGAGTGGCACTTTCCCTTTATTTCTGGGTAATCAAGCAAGATCCGGGCACAGAGCGAGCCCAGGAAGTCGCCTCCTGGATCAAAGAAGGCTCAAATGCCTACCTGGTCAAGCTATACCGTTCTTTGGGCATCCTGGCAGCCCTCATTGGTCTGGTAATAGCCGTTGTTTTCAGCATCCAGCCAGAGACAGCCAGTGGTGGGGCAGTGACCATGCACTTTGGCGAAGGTCTCACCATGGCTCTGGCGTTTATTGCCGGCGCGTTCAGCTCTGCAGTTGCCGGATATCTGGGTATGCGTGTAGCCGTTGAAGCCAACGTACGCACTGCCACGGCTGCCAACTTCAGCCTCGCCAAAGCCTTTAAGGTATCGTTCAACGGTGGGGCAGTGCTTGGTCTGGCAATGGTTGGAATGGCGATCATCGGTATGAGCGCAATCCTGCTGTGGACCGGTACCCCGGAAGCCGTGCTCGGTTTCAGTTTCGGCGCTTCAATTTTGGCGCTACTGGCAAAAGCAGGCGGCGGTATCTATACAAAAACCGCAGATATTGCTGCCGACCTGGTCGGTAAAATTGAAGTTGGTATCCCTGAAGATGACCCCCGCAACCCCGCAGTGGTTGCCGACAACGTCGGCGACAATGTCGGTGACGTGGCTGGCATGGGCGCGGACATCTTTGACAGTTATGTTGCCAGCGCCGTGGCGGTCATGGTGTTGGGAGCTTCAATCGGTCTCACCCAGGCAGAACAACTCAAATTCACCGTCATCCCCTTGATTCTGTGCGTGCTCGGCATCTTTGCCTCCCTGCTCGGCATCGCTCTTGTGCGGGTCAAAGAAGGTCAAAAACCGGGTCCTGCGCTCAACCGCGGCACGATCATCACCACCATCATTTTCGCCATTTTCTTGTTTATTTTCGTTTATTTCACAAACGTAAATCCAGGTGTTTTCTGGGCAGCGTTGACTGGTCTGATCGCCGGTGTGATCATCGGCTTTACTTCAGATTACTTTACCAACGACAATTTCAAACCGGTCAAAGAAACCGCCCGCGTTTCTACCTCGGGCGCGGCGATCAATATCATCACTGGTTTTAGTTATGGCTTGATGTCAATCGTTCCTTCTGTGGTTGGTATTGCCGCGACAACACTGATTTCTTACTACGCTGCGGAAGCCTTTGGTTTGAGCGGTGTCTATGGCATCGGCATCAGCGCGGTCGGGATGCTCTCCATCAGCGGTATGATTGTTTCTGCCGACGCTTACGGTCCTATTGTGGATAACGCCCGTGGTATCGCTGAGATGTCGGGCATGGACCACGAAGTAATTGTTCGTGCCGATGAGCTCGATTCTGCCGGCAACACTGCCAAAGCAATCACCAAAGGCTTTTCGATTGGCGCTGCCGCCCTGACGGTGATTGCCCTTTTTGCCGCCTATTCAGAAGTGGTCCAGGATGCAGGAGTACTCATCAGCATCAGCCTTAAGGAACCGCTTGTGGTCGCCGGTGTGTTCCTCGGCGCGGTCACCCCGCCCTTGTTCAGTGCTTTATTGATGCTGGCGGTTACCCATAATGCCTTTGATATGATCGAGGAAACCCGGCGGCAGTTCCGCGAGCAGCCGGGCATCCTGGCAGGCACGCACAAACCCGATTATGGTCGCCTGGTGAGCCTGGCTTCAGAAGGCGCGCTTTCATCGCTGATTTTGCCGGCTTTTTTGGCTGTGGGGCTGCCTTTGCTGGTTGGCTTCGTCTTGGGACCCAACGCGCTTGGTGGTTTTCTAGGCGGTGCCATTTTCACCGGCGTGATCTTTGCGCTGCTGATGAGCAATGCAGGTGGATTGTGGGACAATGCCAAGAAGTACATTGAGACTGGTAAATTTGGCGGTCCCGGTTCGGACGCCCACAAGGCAGCGGTGGTTGGTGACACCGTCGGCGATCCTTTCAAGGATACCGCCGGACCTTCCATCAACACACTGATCACGGTGATGAGCCTGGTTGCTTCGCTCTTCGCGCCGCTGATTGCTGTCTTCCATTTGTTTGGTTTTTAGACTGAAATGACTGCTTGTAATTCGCTACAGGCAGTTTTTTATTACCTCCCGGCAGGTAGAATAAAACTATGATCAGGGAAGAGATTGAAACCCACCGCGACCTTAATGTTCCCGGGCTTTTACGCCGCAGGGTGGACGTTTGGCTACCGCCGGAGTATCGCTGTGACCCCGACCGGCGTTTTCAAGTGCTTTACATGCATGATGGTCAGATGGTTTTCGACTCAACCCACGCCCGCAGCGGAGGTTGGAAGGTCAACCAGACAATTAAAAATCTGGCAAAACAACACAAGATCAGCCCGCCCATTGTTGTTGCCATTCCAAGCACACTCAATCGAAATTACGAGTATCTGCCCCGGAAGCCCTTGGATTATCCGGGTGGTATGAAAACCATTGAAGCCTCAAAAAGCGGTCGGCTAAACCCAGAAAAACAGCAATTGTCTACGGTTCTGATTGAGTGGATGGTGGAAACGGTTAAAACTGAAATCGACAAACTATACCGCACGCTGCCCGAGCCGGAAAACACAGCCCTGATGGGCTCAAGCCTGGGCGGGTTGCTCTCATTGTATATGCTTTGTGAATACCCGAATGTCTATGGAAAAGCCGCCTGCCTCTCAACCCATTGGCCAGTAGTGGGTGATGGCATGATCGCTTATCTGGAAGAAAACCTGCCCGAACCAGGACATCATCAGCTTTATTTTGACTACGGCTCAGAGGGTCTCGATAGTGGGTACGCTCCCTGGCAAGCCAAGGTGGATGCGCTCCTGCGCGAGAAAGGCTGGCGTGAGGGCGTGGACTTCGAAAGCTGGAGCTTCCCCGGCGAAGATCATTCTGCCGAAGCCTGGGCTGGTCGCGTGCACATCCCTCTCACGTTTTTGTTTGGAACGACGGAGTATTGAAAAGATCTGTCAAACTATTAATAATCTCACAAATCATAGGTTAGCAGAGCAACAGGCGCGCCGTCCACCAGGATCCTGCGCTCTATCAGCGTTTCCGAACAGAAAAAAAACTCAATCTCTGTTTTCCAGCCTAAAAACGATCTCGCCACCGAATAAGTCCACAGCTCAGGTTGCACACAACCCACCTGGCTCACCCCTGAAAGTTCCTGCCGGTCGAACCCAACCATCGCGAAATTGACATGGCTTTTCGGCACGCCTATGGGGAAGGTATTAGCAACAAATTCCACGATATTTAGGGTTGGGTCGCAAGCAGAACCATAAAAATCTGAAATTAACAGGTTGTTACAAGCAATTCCAGGGAATTTCTCGACCTGGCGCTCGTAATTTTTCCTGATTACAAAACGTGCCAAGGGTACTGCTGCAGACAAAACAAGAATCACTGCCAGCAAGATCGCCATCACGGTCATGCAGCCTTTTTTGCTCCCTTTGTCCGCTTCCCCAAACTCCTCTTCGTAAGTCTCAACAATCACAACGCCTTCAAAATCATCACTCATGAATCACCGCCATATTGCCCAGCACACTCCACGAGGTGAGAAAAACCTCGATGGGTGTGTCAAAAAACTTACCATTGTTCATGTAACGAATATGGGTCTGGTTGTACCCGGTCAGAATGACCACATGCTCATAAGGCGCTACGATGGCAGTCTTGCCTTCCGCATCCACATATTCCAGCGGCTCGCTATATTCCATGTTGCCAATCACCCAGGCAATGATCGGCTTGTCTTCTGACAGGTCGCGCTTCACTTCCTCGATCGTGTACCCTGTAACCGCCCTGGCTGGAAGGTCAAAGCCTACCAGCGCGTCGGCAATTGGTCCGGCGTGCACCCCATAAGCATAAGGCGGTATCTGCCCCCAGGCGTCCGTGGTCACTTCGCCGACGAAACCCAGGTCGGGGTTATCGGAAAGCGGAAGGGAGTATTGGAAGATGGATTCATAGATCGATACACCGAAAAACCCTGCCCAGTCCACCGCTGCGCTGGCTTCACAACCGAGTTCGTAGGTCTGTTTGTGCCCGGTGATATTGCTTATGTAATAGCTGTCCGGATAGGTTAAGGCTGGGGGAGGAACCTGGGTCTCAGTTGGCGCATTGGTTGCTATTGGCTCGGGAGCCGTCGTCGGCGCAGGCGTTGCAGTGGCGGTTGCTGTGGGGGCTTGTGTTGGCGTGCTTGTTGGTGTCACTGTGGCAACCAGCTCCGCCTGGCAGGCAGTCAGCAAGAATCCAAAAAGAATGAGGTGAGTGACCAGCGCTTTGAGGAAAAATTTATTCATACCTTTAGTTTACTCTGGTTTGATTGCGTGTCGCCTGAGCGTTCCATCATTATTGGGAGACCATGGACCCTCACCGGGGCAGGGGTCTCCCCTACAAAAATCGTTTTTAACTCTCGTTTACATCAGCTCGTTCTTGCCCGGTAGGATCACCTGGTTTTTGATCGCGTTCAATATCCTGGTCTTGCTCGGCTCTTCGAAAAACTCCAAAAAATGCCTGACCCTGCGCCCAACGCGGGCATCGTTGCTATCTGCCAAAACTTCGCGCAGCAGATAAGCAGTTTCCTGCTGCGACCTTTGGGCAAGCGCTTCAACCACAGGCTGCAAATACTTATCCAAAGCAGTATCAGCGCGGAGCAAAAACCCCCGGGTCCAGCTAAAGTATGTCGGCAGGTCATCCATGGAACTGCCAGGGATCAACTTCGCCAGCGCGAGCAGACCCATTTTCTGGCTTTGCGCTCGGGTAGAAAAAAGCAGCCGGTTAACCAGATCTTGCCATTGACCGGGGGCTTCCTGTTGTAAGGTGCGCGAGGTGTTCCTGATGATCACGTCATAAACAGCCTGGTCCAGGGGTTGCTGCAGCCATTGATTAAATAATTCCAGCACCGAGCTGCTGTAGCAGATTGGCAAATTACCCGCCAGGCTGGCAGCGAGCTCCCTTGCCTCGAAATAGTCATCGCCCCAAAGCTGGTCGATGATCTTCAGGGTTTCATCGGGGTGGCTGGCTGGCAGTGCTTTTAAGCGAGCTTCCAGGTGCGCTAAAACCTTCTCGGGCAGGTCGTAATGGCGCATGAAACTTTTGGGTACGGCGTCTTTCTGCTTACGATGCGAATAACGGTGGTAAAAGGAAAGGATGCGGTGGAATTCCTCCTTGAAAGCGACAGCGTCCCGGTAGAGGGATGCCAGGTGGTCGATTTGTTGGTCGAGGCGGGTCAGATCAATCGCAGCCATAGTAGATTAATTTTACATTACCAGAGGCGAGGTGGGGGCAAATGTATGGGCGGGTCCAGGACCCGCCCGTACGACCGTCATACTTCGTAGGGACGAGTCCTGGACCCGCCCAATTGTCAGCCAATAAAAATCCTAATACCCCTTGGCAAAATAGGCGCGCTTGTTGGTCTTTTTGCCTGAATAGAAGCAAATACCCTCACCTTCAGCCGGGGCAAAGTTACGCAGGGTGGCACGGGTGTCTTCCTTGATCTTCGCTTCATTCTCTGCATCGTCAAACCACCAGCCAACCGCCCAGCCTTTGTTCTCAACCACATCTTTGAGGCTTTCATAATCAGTCACTTCAAAAATGTGCTCATCGCGGAATTTTGTCGCCTTTGCCAGCATATTCGCCTGGATCTCGTCGAGCATGTCTCCCACAGCCTGAACATAGCCTTCCAAGGGGATAAAGCTCTTGCCGGATTTACCCAGAATATCGCGCCGCGCCAGGGCAATACTGCCTTTCTCAACGTCCTTGGGTCCGATCTCGATGCGCAGAGGCACGCCCTTCATCTCCCAGTCATTAAACTTGAAGCCGGGGGTCAGCCCATCACGCTCGTCCACTTTAACTCTAACATCTACTGCCTCCAACCCGCTGGCAACCCGGTCAACCACTTCCATGACCGCCGCTTTTTCTTCGTCTTTGCGATAAATCGGAACAATCACGACCTGGTAGGGTGCCAGGTTTGGCGGCAGAATCAGCCCTTGGTCGTCGCCGTGGGTCATGATGATCGCGCCGATAAAGCGGGTAGAAACACCCCAGGAGGTAGTCCAGCAATATTGCAACTGGTTGTTCTCGTCGAGGAATTTGATGTCAAATGCTTCGGCAAAGTTCTGCCCTAAAAAGTGGGAGGTGCCCGCCTGCAGCGCTTTGGTGTCGCCCATCATCGCCTCTATGGAATAGGTGGCTTTGGCACCGGCAAACTTCTCGGATTCCGATTTTTGCCCAGCCAATACCGGCACTGCCGCTTCGTTGATCGCAAAATCGGCATAGACATTGAGCATGCGCTCGGTCTCTTCCACAGCTTCCTGCTCGGTGGCGTGGGCGGTGTGCCCCTCCTGCCAGTAAAACTCGAGCGTGCGCAAAAAGAGCTTGGTGCGCATCTCCCATCGTACAACATTAGCCCACTGGTTGATTAGAACGGGCAGGTCGCGGTAGCTCTGGATCCATTTTGAATACATGGTGCCGATAATCGTCTCGGAGGTCGGGCGCACCACCAAGGGTTCTTCCAGCTCCTTCCCTCCGCCATGGGTGACGACAGCCAGTTCAGGAGCAAACCCTTCCACGTGTTCTTTTTCCTTGGTCATAAAGGATTGCGGGATCAGCAGCGGGAAAGCGGCGTTGACATGCCCGGTGGCTTTGAAACGCTTGTCGAGTGCTTTTTGGATGTTTTCCCAAAGTGCCCAGCCGTAAGGGCGCACGACCATACAGCCGCGAACCGGCGAATAATCGGCTAATTCAGCCCGTAATACCAGTTGGTTGTACCATTCTGAAAAGTCTTCTTCTTGTGTCGGGAGTTTTTTCTCATCCATTTTTCATCTCCTGGAGTGATTTCACTAATAATCTAACCGCGTCCTGCGGGTCTTTTGCGAATTGAGGGATTTGGCGTACGCGTGTGCTCACATTTTCAGCCTGTCCGCTGAAAAAGGCTTCAAAAGTCTGTTTCCAGCCTTCTCCGATCAGGATCAACACCTGGGAAGGGATGGAAGAAATCGCCATCTTGTTAAAAACCACGGCAATCTCAGCCAGTGTGCCGATTCCGCCCGGCAGCGCGATGTACGCGTCCGCTTTTGAGGTAAGCACTTCGATGCGTTCTGACAGCAAATCGGTAGCCTGTACCTGCCGCACCCAGGCGTTGGGTCCGGTTGGGCGAAAATCTTCAATTTGGCGGCAGGTGATGCCGATCACGTTCCCGCTGGCTTCATTAGCACCGCGCGAGACAGCTTCCATCGTGCCGCAATAGCCGCCGGTCATCACCGTAAAGCCATTTTCACCTAGCAGGCGTCCCAACTCAAGCGCTTCCTGGTAGGAAGTCTGTTCGGGGGTGGGGGCAGCCGATCCGAAAACAGATACGATCATGCGCCGCTCCCCTTTTCAACATCTTCCTGCCAGACGCGGTCCCAATTCTGCTCAATTTTGGTCAGAATGGCTTCTTCAAGATCGATCTCGCTCACGCTGGCGATCTGCAGCAAGTAGAGGGCTACATCTGCCAGTTCGCCCTCAAATGCTTGCCGGTCTTTGGGCTCATCGGACCACTGAAAATGCTCCAGCACCTCGGCGGCTTCCAGGCAAAGCGAAATCGCCAGATTGCGCGGGGTCTGGGCTTTGGGCGAAGCCGGGTCATACCAGCCGTGATGCCCGACCAGTTGGTTCATTTTTTCGGTCAGTTGCTTGATGTCCATAACCCGATGATTATACCCGAGAAGCACTTGCTTAACGCGAAAAAGATGAGGCTGCCGCACGGGTATGCTCAAAAAAAGGTCGTTGTTTAGGGTGTTGCTTCAGCGGTGCCGAAAAGGAGTTCTTTCCAGATATCCAGGCGGGTGCGGTTGACTTGCTCGGGTTGTGGTGTGGGGGTGGGCTGGGGTTTGTAATCCCCTGGTTGCAGCAAGATGATCGGATGGTCGCCCTCTTCAATCATGCGGTTGCTCTCGCGTGCCCATTCTTCCAGGGCGATTTCAGAGGTGGCATAGGCGATCTGATCTTCAAGCTTGACCTGGGTGGCTTTGAGCTCGGCGATGCGGGTTTTTAGCCCCGCCTCTTCGTTGCCCAGGCGGATCATCGTGGTCATGCGGTTATTAAAATCCATCATCAGGAAAACTAGGATGACAATAACAACGATCGTGATCACCCGCCGGTCGACCCAGTTGATTTTCTTTATTTTTTCCCAAAGCTCTTTCATTCGATTGCCCGTATCAGATCTTGTGCAACAATTGTACCATTCCATGTGTCATCCTGAGCCTCAGTTGCG
>DHCY01000040.1:5788-57133 GCA_002399085.1 Anaerolineaceae bacterium UBA4890 | reverse complement strand
TCCCAAATTTGGGTTGCCAGGGCATCGATGAGATAGCGGTCGTGCGAGACCAGCAGGATCGTGCCCGGGTAATCAGAAAGGACCTTCTGTAACACTTCCTGGGTGGGCAGATCGAGGTGGTTGGTAGGCTCATCGAGCAGGAGCAGGTTGGCATCCGAGAGCGCCAATTTTGCCAATGCAAGGCGCCCGCGCTCACCACCCGAGAGAGTGGCGACCCGGTCAAACACCTGTTCACCCGTAAAGCCGTAACGCGCCAGGTAGTTGCGTGCTTCTGCAGGCAACATATTGGGTGCGACGGCGTTGATCTCCTGGATCAGGTCGTTGATGGGGTCGAGGTCTTCGTGCGCCTGGGCAAAGTAGCCAACTTTCAGGCTGGCTCCCAGTAGGGTGCTGCCGCTATAAGCCGGGATTTGCCCCAGAATCGTCTTGAGAAATGTGGTCTTACCAGCGCCGTTGGGACCAATCAGTGCCACACACTCGCCACGTTCTAGGACAAGATCGGGGCTGGTGAAGAGTGGACGACCTTCGTCCTCATAACCAACCTTCAGGTCGTAGGTGCGCAAAACCAAATCGCCGGAGCGACCGATTGTCTTCAAGCGCAGATGCATCGGGCGGGTGTTGCTTGAGGGGGCAGTCAGACGCGAATCGCGCAAAAGACGTTCCAGCCGGCGGCGACGACCGCGTGCCTGGGCAGTGTTTTGGCTGTCGATAAAACGATCGATGTAATCCTGCTCTTTGGCTATGTGTTCGTTTTGGGCTTCATATTCAGCCAGGCGGCGGGCGTAACGCTCTTCGCGCTGATGCAGGTAGGCAGTGTAATTTCCACGGTAGACCTCCATTGAGGGAGTCATTTCCCAGATCACCCGGGCAGTTTGGTCCAGGAAATAACGGTCATGAGAAACGATCACCACCGCGCCGTTCCAGTCGCGCAGGTAGGCTTCCAGCCATTCTACAGCGTTGATGTCCAGGTGGTTGCTGGGTTCGTCCAGAAAGAGGATGTCGGGGTCTTCCAGTAAAATGCGCGCCAGGCGGGCACGCGTACGCTGACCGCCGGAAAGCTGCTGAAGCGGACGCTCATAATCAGATTCATTGAAGCCAAGACCGGTGAGCGTTTGCTGGATGCGGTTATTGAGGGTGTAGCCACCCCTGATGTCAAACTGGTGCTGCAACCTGCCATACCGGGTAAGAACCTCAGGCTCACAAGTTGGATCTTGCATTTGCAGTTCGAGGTGACGCAACTCATCTCCAAGTTGGATCAGTTCTTCAAAAGCAAGCAGACAGCTTGACCACAGGGTACCTTCGGTCACGCGAACGGCTTCCTGGGGCAGGTAGCCAGACCGCAGTCCGCGCGAGCGGAAGACCGAGCCCTCGGTGGGTTCATCTTCACCTGCCAGGATGCGTAAAAGCGTGGTTTTACCAACCCCGTTGCTGCCTACGATGGCAATGCGGGCATTGTGGGGAATGGAGATACTGATCCCCTCAAAAATATCGACAGGACCAAAAGAGCGGCCTAAATTCTGCGCGGTTATGAGTGACATAGCAATGAAAGTATACCAGTCTGTAAGAGGTTCAACCTTGATTGCGTTGTCTCTGTAAGAGCAACATGATAATGTCCTAAAGTAGCAATTTAGAAATGTCCTAAAAGATAATAGGAGCTATGAAATGGACAATCGAAATGAGCAATGAAGAATTACACCGA
Source organism: Anaerolineaceae bacterium UBA4890 (assembly GCA_002399085.1). Classification (GTDB taxonomy): domain Bacteria; phylum Chloroflexota; class Anaerolineae; order Anaerolineales; family Anaerolineaceae; genus Mesolinea. The sequence continues at coordinate 55,434 of DHCY01000040.1, read as the reverse complement.
AAGAGTGAAATTGAGTGTGTTCTTGAGAGACGAGAAAGCCAAAAAGAGGCTGCACTCAAACTGGACATCAGCGAGCGGCATTTTCGACGGATCCTGCAGCGTTATCGAAAGGAGGGCCTGGCAGGCATCGTCTCCAAAAAGCGAGGTGTACCCAGCAATCGCAGACTATCGGAGGACATCAGAGAGGTTGTTGAAAGGTTTATCAACGAACCACTCATGAAAGGTTTCGGACCATCCCTGATGGCAGAAAAGTTGGAGGAGTATAAAGGCATTCGCCTGAGCAAAGAGACCCTGCGGAAAACAATGATCCAAACGGGTGTCTGGAAAGCAAAGGTCAAAAAGAAAATGGAACCGCATTATGCCCGTCCACGAAGAGAGCATCGGGGTGAATTAGTGCAAATAGACGGTTCTGAACACGCCTGGTTGGAAGATCGAGGTCCAAAAGCCAGCTTGCTGGTATGTGTGGATGATGCCACCAGTGAGCTCCTGGAGGCTGAGTTCGTCCCTGAGGAAAGCTTCTTTAGCTATGGCAACCTGGTTCAACGCTACTTCAAGACCCATGGAATGCCCAAAGCCTTCTATAGCGACCGCTTTAGTGTCTTTCGGGTCAATCGAAGGGGCAATCTCCGGTACGAACCTGTCACTCAGTTTCAACGAGCGCTCAGCGTTTTGAATATTGACCTGATTTGTGCCAATTCTCCACAGGCTAAAGGACGTGTGGAAAGAGCCAATCAAACCTTGCAAGACCGCTTGGTGAAGGAAATGCGTTTACTGGGGATCAGCGATTATCAACAGGCTAATGCCTTTCTACCGAAGTTTATGGCCGAATATAACCGCAGATTTGCGGTGTCGCCCGCTTCAAGTCTTGACTTCCATCAAAGTCTGGATGAAACCCTTGATTTACCCTTCCTTTTCTCCATCCACGACTTCCGCCAGATCAGCAAAACCCTGCAGATCAGTTATGCTGGCAAGGCCTATCAAATCCTGACACAACATCCAGCATATTATTACGCTAATCAAGAGGTTTTGATCACTTGTAATGCTTATGGTTCTGTCTCAGCCTGGTTTGGTGGCAAACAACTCAACCTGGAGCTTCTGGAAGAAAGACCCAGACAAACCGAGATTACCTCTTCTAAATCCAGTCAAGCAAAACCGCTACCACCTGCTTATGACCATCCTTGGAGGACCTATGGCAAAAAGATAAATGGCAAACCTGTCTTGACGACTATGTTGGATGAATAGGACATTTCTATTTAGCCACCATTAGGACATTTCTATCTTGCCTTGACATTGATTGCGTTGTCTCAACTAGAAATTATTGCGAACTTTCTATCCCTTCCACAGAGTCGGAGAATAGGTCTTCGAGAGACAGCTTGCAGATATAGCTTGAATATTCGTTGACTTTGGTGAAGGCTGTAAATGCCCAAGTGATATTCTGGTTATCGAGATAAACATCGTTCACCCTAACATCGTTTGTGCCTATTTGAATTGCATAAGTATCACCATTATCTATGGAATATAATATGACAGAATTTCTTGAAGGATTTCTGCCTGTTAAAGCATCGGTAATAACAAATCCATTTGAGATAGATAAATTTATTGAATATGAATTTTTAATTTCACGGACTGTCGAAACGCCTGTTTCAATATTGTAGACAGTGAAGCTTGTCGGTTGCTCGAATCGCTTATTATTTTTCCATACCACATATGGATATTCAATGTCAGGCATACTGGCAGGGTATGTTTGTGGCAAATCGGTAAAGCTTTTGTTGTTAACATCATATAGACTTAAATAGAAGCCAACATCACTTTTAGGCTCTTCGTGTTCTAAAACCAAGTACCCATTAGAAGCAGAAATAATCGAAATATACTTATCTTCATCTGGATTTTCAATTATCAATGTCGTTTCTTTGTTGCCCAAATCGATCGCATAGACTTGACTGGATAAAACTTTCGAGCCATCGAATTTAGAGGAGACCAGATAAAGTTTGCTTTGATCTAAGGATATGTCATTATGCAGCGAGTAAGAACCAAATTTTTCCCTTTGTGCGATTATGGTGTTGGTTCCATCTTCAATGTTTACCAAATGAAGATTCCACTCCCCAAAACCCTGGGATAAACCGGTTACCGAATAGGTATACCAAGGGTATTCAAACTCTCTTAATCCATCAAGATACCCGTCAGGGAATTCCGAAACATGTAAAGGGTTTACTGTGTCATCCTCAATTGAAATCAAGGATAAGCTGTCTTGTTCTAATACATACGAAAGGTAATAATCCTCAAAATTATGCGGCTCAAAGATTTGAAGCTGAGGGAATCCGAGACAAACTTGGTCCATTCTCTCCCGGTTCAAATAGTAAGTAAATTCATTACCTTCTTCCTGAGTTTCAGTGGTGGGGATTGCGAGGGTTGCTGTGCTTCCTTCGGTTTCTATTGGATAAGGGGTCTCGATAAGGGGTAGATCTACTGAAGGTTGGGTTGTTGCCTTATAATCCAGCTTTGTTGGGAGGTTCTCTGTCTTTGTATACTGGGGGACACAGCTATTCAAAAATAAAAGAGCGAAGAATATCAGGACAAAGTGGCATTTGTTGATCATTGGCTTCATTGGCTATTCCTTCCTTTTTGACTTCTCATTTAGAGAGATTAACTGAATGTCAATCTGCTCTCATTGTAAATCATGTTAACTTATACGTCAAACAAAACAATAGTTATATACAAACACAGCCGTGGATGTCAACCTGATTAATAAAACAACGGACAAGTCGTGTCCATTGTCTGTGTTTCTTGCTTTGAAAGGTAATTAGCGTCTACTTAATCATTGACTCGAAAAACCAGATTATCCTGGTTTGGGGTCGTTAATGCTCGACCTACTGAAAATTTACAGATATTTCACCGGAGGTGTCGATCGAAACCTTCAGTTGGTTTGAGCCGGATGTGACGCGAATCTCTGCCTGCTGAGCGTCTGCTGAAACAGAAATTACCTGCCAGATTGCCTGGGTGAGCCAGGGGTTTGCCTCCCTGAAATCGGAAAGCTCACGAAGGAGACGGGCGGTTTCTGGCATTGACGGCGTATCCCATGGCATGGCAAGGCGGGCTTCATCATACCCTGTGGCATCACGATCATGGATGGAGAGCTGCTGGCTGAGGTCAAACTCGGTGCCGTAGTAGACGATGGGCGGCTGGGGAAGCAGATAGAGCAAACTTAATGCGGCGTGCACGGCAACCAGGTTGCCTTCAGCGGCGAAGATGAAGCGGTTCATATCGTGATTATCGAGAAAAGCAGGGCGGCTGAAACCAACAGGGAAGCCATTTTGGGACGCCTGCAGGTAGCCAGCCAGGCGGGTTGCATCCCAGGTGTGCTGTGCAAAGGTTTCACGCAGTGCCTGGGTGGTTAGAAAGTCGAGCGTACCGTGCATGCTTCCGGCTAATTGGGCTTGTTTATCAGCCGGGGCGACCACCTCACCAAAGGTCCAGCATTCAGGGTTGATGTGCAGGCAGGCACGCTGGAAGTCAACCCAAAAATCACGGTCAGGTCCGATGGCGTAATCGAGCCGATAACCATCCACTCCCAATCTGAGCCATTTTTGAGCGGCTTCCAGCAGGTAGGCGCGGGCAGGTGAGCCTAAACGCAGGTCGAACTCGGGCATGATTTTCACGCCGAAGTAGCTGATGTAATTACCAGGCCACTTTTTCCAGGTGAACCAGCCAGAGTTGGCAAAAGCCCGGTCGGTCAAGCCTTTTTGGAAAACCGGGTGTTGATCTGAACTGTGGTTGGCAACGAAATCGAGCAGAATTCTCATTCCCTTCTGATGGACGAGGGAGATCAGTTCCGACAGGTCTGCTTCAGTGCCTAAACGCGGTTCGATCTGGGTGTAATCGCTGATGTCATAACCGTGATGGGAAGGGCTGCTGAAAATGGGGGTGAGCCAGATGGTGTTGAAACCGAGCGCCTGGATATGGTCCAGCTTTTCAATGACACCACGCAGGGTGCCGCCAAAGGGTTTAAGCAGGTTGTCGGTCTGCAACCAATCGCGACCCTGACCAGGGTTGAAGCGGTCAACAAAAATTTGGTAGATGCGGGCGGATTTCGACCACTGCGGGGCGAGATTGCGGGGGTTGAGCCATTGGGCAAACTGAGTGGCATTTTCTTCTGAGGTTTCCTGGTTGTCGGCATAGAGCATGGAACCGTCGGACAGCGTGGCGTAAACGCAGTAGCGCAGGAGGGCGCCTTCCGGGACCTGCAGCTGTGCCTGCCAGGTGGTCAGCCAGCCTAAGGTGAGGGTATCCCATTTGAGTTCGCCCTGCATAAAACCCAGTTTCTGGCGGGTAGCCCAATTGTCCAAGGTGAAGACCATGTACATCGAGCGCACTGATTGCCGGCTGTGAGTGGTGGCATGGAAGATCAGGTCAGCCTTGCCTTGAAAATAATCGATCTGCACGCGGTCGTAATGATGCACACCCAGCAAGCGTTGGGACTGGTAGCCGGCTCTGCGGGAGAGGTTGCTGAGTGGTCCAAAAAGTGTATCGGGATATTTAGGCTTGGTTTGTTTAGTTGACATGTAAACCTCCTGGTTGATGGAATTCTACCTGAAACAAGCAATTGTCGTAGGTATCAGGCTATAATCCTGCTAATGAAGAAAAGCACTGGTTGGACAGATAAGGTCCCGGGAGAAGCGATGCTGCTCCTGGCGGCGATTATTTGGGGCACTGGATTCGTCGCCCAACGCAAGGCGATGGATTCCATGCAACCTTTTGCTTTCATCGCGCTGCGTTTTTTCCTGGGATGCCTGGTGTTGCTTCCGACGATTGTTGTAAAAAGGCTCAGGCAGAAACCAGCAGACGCGCCAACCCGGATTTTTTCTCTGAAAGAACAGATTCTACCCGGAATCATTTGCGGGTTGTTTTTGTTTGGGGGCACGAGCCTGCAACAGCTTGGGATTATGACCACCAGCGCGTCAAAATCCGGCTTTCTGACTTCATTGTACCTGGTGCTGGTGCCGATCCTGGGACTCTTTATCGGTAAACGTGCCAACCGCTGGGTCTGGCTTGGGGTAGTTTTGGCAATGGCGGGGGTTTACCTGCTGTCGGTGGACATGCAGATGACAATTCAAAGGGGAGACGTGCTCCTGATCGCTGGCGCGTTTTTTTGGGCACTGCAAATTTTAGCCCTGGACTATTACACCCCGAAAACGAACACCTTGGAGCTGGCTTTTGGGCAATTTTTTGTGGCGGCGGTGCTGGGTCTGGTTGTGAGCCTGCTCACGGAGAGCGGCGCGATGGTGGCTGACCTGGCTGGCTGGGGACCACTTTTGTATTCCGGGGTGGTTGCAGTTGGGATTGGTTTCACACTGCAGGTTGTTGGGCAAAGCAAAGTAGACCCGGCGCTTGCATCGCTCATTTTGGGACTGGAAGCCGTTTTTGCGCTGTTTGGCGGTATGCTATTTTTGGGGGAGAGGTTGAGCGGCAGAGAATGGTGGGGGTGCGGGCTGATGCTGGCGGCGGTGGTTTTGGTGCAGCTGAAGGGGCAGCAGAGGAAAGAACCAGTCGTTCTGCGTGAGAGCGAAATTCCTTAATATTCGTTTGCTTTAATGACCCACCCCCCCTCCCCCCTCCCTGGAGGGGGTGATAAAAGACCAGTTTCCCCTCCCTGGAGGAGGTGGTAGGACACCAGTTTCCCCCTCCCTGGAGGGGGTGGTATGAGACCAGTTTCCCAGTTTTCATTTGAAGGGGCAGCAGAGGAAAGAACCAGTCGTTCTGCGTGAGAGCGAAATTCCTTAATATTCGTTTGCTTTAATGACCCACCCCCCTACCCCCCTCCAGGGAGGGGGTGATAAAAGACCAGTTTCCCCTCCCTGGAGAAGGTGGTAGGAGACCAGTTTCCCCCTCCCTGGAGGAGGTGGTAAGAGACTTGCTGGCAAGAGACCTGCCTCCCAGCTTTTATTCCCGCAAGCCCTAAAAAATCAATATTGACATTAGACGTTTATCTAATAAAATAGGTTAATATCTATTGGAGGTAATTATGAACGCAATGATCAAAACCAGAATCCATTGGGATATCGGCACGGCTTACGATTTGTTTATTAGCCTGAGAATCTTGCATGACCCAGAGCAATATGGTGTTCGGGCATCGTGGGCGGCTGGAGTGCGATCACGAGTTCCGGCTGAATTCCGCGAAGTGCTGGAACAAACTGCAGAGCTGCGCCTGATACCGCTGCCCTTCGTTCATTCTTTAAAAGAACCCAAGGACTCGAAACAATTACTGACAAAAATGAAGAGCATGCCAGCCGGTGATTTATTGGAAACGCTCGCTATGCGTCCGAATATTCCCGAAGATATCCAGGATTTCTTCCAGGCGACCAATGCCTCCAGGAAATGGACTGCTGAGGAAAAACAATTCCTGATCCAGCGCTGGGGTATGGGAGACAACAAACAAACAAAACAGTTGTTAAACACTCTTTATAAAATCTGGACCGACCGTAAAGGATTCGGTCAGAGACTGTTGCTGGGTCTGCAAGCCTATGTTGACACATTTTTTGCGGAAGAAGAGCAGCGCATATTACCGGTTTTGGAACAAGAGCTCTCTTATGCCCGTATGCGTGCTGGTAGCCGCCCGTTGCCAGCCATGTTGGAAGAAATTACCGCTGGCGTTCGCTATGGCGACTTTGAAAGCCTTTCCGATATCATTTTGGCTCCAACGTTTTGGGGTTCACCTTTTATGTTCTCGCAGCATCTGACTGATTCAAAAATGATCGTCCTGTTTGGGGCACGCCCTGGAACAATGTCTATCATCCCTGGTGATATCGTTCCAGACGGGCTATTGCGAGGGATGAAAGCCATGGCAGATTCAACCCGTTTGCGAATTTTGCGATACCTTGCCCAGGAACCTCAGACGGCAGCTGAACTGTCGCGGGTTTTACGCCTGAGACCACCAACAGTCAATCATCACCTGACCCAGCTGCGCCTGGCAGGAATGGTCCAGGTCTACCTGGATTCCAGCGGAGAACGGAAGTTTGCCGCCCGATATGAGGGTTTTGAAGATACCCAGGAAATGCTCAATCGTTTCGTGCGCGGTGATTAAGTTTGGATACTGAAGAACTCGTACCAGAAGCGAAGAAAAGCTCTGTTTTGGCGACTTATGCCAGCCGGATCAGAGCTTTCAGCCGTAATGCCAGGCTCTACCTGTTGAGCGATGCCATTTATGGCATCGCCACAGGTGTTTTCCAACTGCTTTTCAACTTCTATGCCCTAAGTTTGGGTTACAACGAGGCAGTTTTGGGGAATATGGTTGCTACAAGGAGCATGACCGGACTGCTGATGGCACTGCCGAGCGGTTTTTTGACCGACCGGATTGGCAGGCGCAACTCGATCGTCATCAGCATTGCCGGCTATGCCGCTTCCGTGGCTCTGATCCTTGTCTACCCCTCCAGCGCCATGTTGTTTGCCATGAATATCGTCCAGGGGCTTTCGCAGTCGCTCTCTGGTGTGGCGATGGGTCCCTACCTGATGGAAAACAGCCAGGAAGCCGAGCGCACCTACCTGTTCAGCATCTCGTCGGGTCTGCGCATGACCGCAATATCGATTGGTCAATGGGTCGGCGGTTTTTTACCGACCTGGTTTGCCCTGCGCCTGGCAATTAATGCCATGGACACAAAAGCTTACTCCATGTCACTATGGACGGTGGCATTGGTTAGCTTTGTGGCGGCTCTGCCGATGTTATTTGTGGCAAAGAACCAAACCAAAACGGCTGACCGTCCTGCTTTTGCACCCCTGAGTTTTATCCGCAAGCATCCGGGAAAATTCCAGAAATTAATTTTGCCCACGTTGATCACATCGGTGGGTGCTGGCTTGATCATGCCTTTTATGAACATATTTTTCCGCAATGTGCACCAGCAAAGCGACACCTCAATCGGCGTGATTTTTGCCTGGGGCAGTCTGGCGATGGGTTTGGGACTGATGATTGCGCCAGCTCTGGCAGAACGTTTTGGCAAGATCCAGATCGTGGTGGTCAGCCAGGCGCTCTCGGTGCCTTTCCTGGTAATGCTGGGGTTCTCGCCCTTGTTTGGGATGGTTTTGGTGGCATATTACATGCGCACGATGCTGATGAACATGAGCTCCCCAATCTACTCCACCTATGTGATGGAGCAGGTGGAACCCGATTCGCGGGGGATGCTGGCGAGCCTGACCAGTATGGCATGGAATTTTGGCTGGGCATTGAGCCCGACCGTCAGCGGCTACCTGCAGGTTCAATATGGTTTTGGACCGCCCTATGTGCTGACCATTGTGCTATACACGATCGCAATCGCGATGTATTACCTCTGGTTCTGGCGACCTGAATTGAAGAAAAAGGCTGAGGTTAGCGGTTAATCCAGGTATAGGATTCTGAACCGGGACCGACCAAAACCTCCTGACCGTCCTTAACCAGCTTGCCGGCATAATTGCCGGGCAGGGCAACTGCTCTCCAGCCATCGAGGATGAAAGGCAGGGGACCTTCAGCGGGAATCCATTCACCGTTAAATTTGCGGGCGAGATGCAGGTGAGTTCCAGTGGATACGCCGCCTTCGCAGGAAGGGTGCCCGACAGGATCATCATGATTCAGCCAGATGCCAACCCCTGCGCGCCCTTCGGGAGTTATGTGCATGTAGAGCAAAACCCAACCGGTGCCTTCGTTGCCGTCGCCATCCAGGTCAAGCACAACCGCGCCGCGCTGGCTGCGAACAACCAGACCAGGGGCGGAGGCAAGTGCCCACCAGGGCGAAGTAATGCAGCCAGGGAGACCATCGCGTGGAGCCAGGTCGAGCGCGCCGCGCGGTGTGCCATATTGCCAGCTGATGTGTGGACCGGAAGTGAGCGCCCAGGTTTCCCCAAACTGGATTGGCAGGCTTAGCGTGGGTTGACTCAAACCTGATGGCATCAGTGTGCCGGCAGCGGCTGCCCTTGCCCAGGGGTCGCCAAACATACTGGTGTGGAAGGCAAGGTAGCCCTTGGGACCGTAAAGGCGGTCATAAAAATTGCCCTGATCGTAAAGACCGGCAAAAAGGTACTGTACCGCCACACTGCCCACATTGAGGTGAGGAGCAATTTGCGCGGTGTGTTTATCGCGAAATGTCAGGGTTTGCAGTGTGCCCTCGCGCCAGCCAAAATATCCGCGGCTCAGCTCGCGGGCAGCAACCTGCAGCTCTTCATAGAGACCTTCAACGCCAACGGCGTTGTAATTGAGCGGGGAGAGGTCGGAAGTTGCATTGGCAGGATGACCATAGAGCCAGTTGGATTGGTATTCAACCAGCGAGAGCAGCAGACGGGGATTGGTGGAGGTTTCGATGGCGACCAGTTCGATAATCTCGGGACCGCTATACCAGCCGTCGTAAAGATATTCTCCGTATTCGATCAGAAAGCCACCCGCATTTTGGGCGTAGGCAATGACGTCAGAAGAGGACGCATCGGGTCCGTAGATGATGGCGTTGTCTGGCAAGGCAGGCTGGCTGAAACTGTAAGAAAAATTCGGGATGGGTATACCAAGGGGTGTGTTGACGGGCAAAATGTCGTTCGGGTCGAAACTCCCGGCGCCCTGGATTCGCGAAGTACTGAGGCGAAAGCGGCGGGCAATAGTGACCAATCGGTCACCTGATTGCGTGCAGTAGAGCTGCTTGCCTGGGTCCGGCTGCATCTGGCAGATGGTGACTGGCGTGGGTGGAACCGGCGCGATGGTCTCAATGGGCTGAGGGGTGAGACGGTTTTCTTCAAAGGGCTGGGTGGGCAGCAGGGTTTGAATGGGCTGAACGAGGTCCAGCGGGGGCGTGGCAAAGGATTCTGCTAGCTGGGTCTGTTGAAAGTACAGGTAGGCAGCGGTGGCGGCGATGTTTTCGCCTGGAAAATTGCAGGAAGAGACCAGCAGAGTGACTGCAGCGAGCGAGACCAGCAACACTGATAGTGATAGTTTGAGCCGACGGGCTTTTGTTGGGTTACTTCTCCGGGTTGATGCGGAACTCATAAATTCCCTGGTCATACTGCCATTCATGGGAACATCCGGGGCAAATTTGGGTGCCATGTGCTTCGGGCAGGGGGTGGGAGCAAATTGGGCAGGCAAAAAAGCTGCCTTCTGAAGGGGTTTCGGAAGTGCCAATGGCGCGGTTGAGCGTGAAAATGCTGGGTGTGTAGCCTTTGAGCCATCGGTTGGCTTGCAGGCGGGAATCCCACCTGACCAGGCGCTCATGTTTGATATGGTTCTTGAACCAGTCGGCGCGGAAGAAGGAAACGCCCAGGCTTTTCTCATTTTTAAAACCGCTCCGCGCCAGGGTGGTGAGGATGGTTTTGGGGTGGAAGTTGTAGTTGAGCTCCACGAACTCAACCTGCTCAGGTGAGAAGGGGTTCCAGGTTTGCTTTCGCAGCAGCCAGCGGGCGATCGATTTGAGGTTGCGCTTGTTGGCAAACTCGAGCAGAAAGCGACTGTCTTGCGACATCACGCGACGAACAGATTGGAGCGTTTGCTGAGCATCAGCCATATGATGGAGCGTGCGGATCATGGTGGCGCCGTCGAATAGACCGTTCATGAAAGGTAGTTTATATATGTCGGCAGCAACGTAGATGTAGTTGTCGCTGTCACCCAGGCGTTCGCGGGCTTGCTGAAGCTGCGTGCGGGAATAATCGAGCAAGACGATGCGCTCCCAGCCCTGGTATCGCTCTGTCAGTCTGCCGGCGCCAGCCCCCAATTCGAGCAAGAGGTGACCGCCCTGATTAAATAAGCGGTCGATCGCAACGGTTTCGACGGCGTCTTCATAACGACGATTGGCGCCATCCCAGAAACGAGCCTGGTAGTCAGAACCCTCATAAGAGCAAATTGGTGGGGTGTTGCCTGTTTTGGTAGTCATCATTAATCAAACATTCGGGCAGGTTTGCCGGTAACACCCGAAGAAACCTCCTTACCGCTGCTTCCTCTCGGACCTGACGGGGTTCGCAGGGCTTCGCCGCACCGGACCCGCCCGAATGCAGAAATAAGGATAATGGATAGAAGGGTGGCTGTCAAATGGTTTGATCGAGATAATTTTGCGCTTCTTCAAGCAAGCCACTCAAGCGGGTCAGGTTGTTAACCAGGGCAGCCGGGGTTTCCTCTAACTCGTTGATTGCTTGAGACAACTCCTGTTTATGAGCTCTGAGCGACGCAATCCCCTGAGGTTGCTGGACCTTTAGGAAAGTGGGCGAGATACTATTCCAGATGATTTGCGCGGCTACAGCCAGCGGTGGTGCCAGCAGCAACCAGGATAATCCGAGCGTCTCGCTAATGACCAACAGGATCACCAGGCGCAGAATCGGTGCGTCCCATTTATCGCGATAGAGTTTTGGCCAGACGAAGACATCAAGCAGGGCAAGCACGGCGAAGACGAAAGCCAACAACCAAGGATAAAAAAGAATGCTGGAGAGCAGCCCAATTGCCAGGGTGAGAAGCAATGCAAAAATGAGCCCAACGACAGGCACCAAGTTGGCTGATGCCACCAAAAGCCCGAGCAAGACCGGATAGGGAGAGCGCAGGTAATAGACCCCCACTGATACCAGCAGCCAGGTGAGCAAAAACTTGAAAAGCAGGAAGCGACCGTAATCGCCCAGGCTGTCATCAATTTGCCGCCAGGTGGTACGGGCTCTCTGGCGGCGCTCCACAGAGAGCAAGGAGAGCCACAGGCGTTCAAAGCGGTCCTGTGAGCCGGTCCAATAGATGCTGAGGAAGATGATGATCACTAAACCGCTGATGACGGTCACCAGGTTCATTGAAAAGTTTTGCAGGGCGGGCAGAATAAGGCTGCCGCCATCGGCTGTGGCAATCTCGAAGAGCTGCCCTGGAGGCGGAAGCAGGTCGATCAGGTTGCGGGCAAAGCCCAGATTTTCCAACCAGACAGGTAAAAACCAGCGATCGAGATTAGAGATTGTGTTGACCAGCAAGTTGAGTTCTTTTGAAAGGCGCATAAACGCAAGGTAGAGCACATAGCCGAGACCGGCGATAGCCAGTAGGATGCCAAGAATCGAGAGCGCTTTGACGTACCAGGATTTGCTTTTCAAGAAGTCGGCTAAAGGTCGGATGATGGCACCCAGAACCAACGAGAGCAAGAAGTAGACCACTACTTCTTTGACCTGCCAGAGAATGAAAACGGTCAGGGCGATGACAGAAAAGGCGGCTGCATAGGTGATAACGCGTTTATTTTCCATTCTTTTCCTGCGCTTTCTCGGCAAGTAAGAGGTCCAGGTCTCGGGCGACCATTTCCATCTCTTCCATCACCGTATCGATGCGGGCTCTTGCGGCTGTATCACCAGGCTGGGATTGGCGGGACTGGCTGCGCATATCCGTTATAAATTTTTGGGTATCATAACGGAGCAGGTTCAATTTGTCCCGGATACCATCGATACCTCCCACCGTGGGTTCCCGCTGTAAAAACGTTCGGTCAAAGATCAGTTGAATCACAGCTGCGAGCGGGATCGCCATGAAAGCTCCGCCGATGCCGTAGAGCGAAGTGAAAGCAGCGATTGACAGAATTGAGATGAAGGGGTTAATGCCCAGAACCTTGTTCATGACGCGCGGAACCAGGAGGTTGTTCTCAATTTGCTGGATAAGAACTGCCGAGATGATGACCAGGACTACAGTTGTAGGAGACATGGAAAGAGCTACCAAAATCGCCGGGATGGCACCCAAAACAGGACCAACCATGGGCACGGCTTCGAACAGACCTGCGATCAGGGCGAGCAGAAAGGCATTGGGCAGGCGCAGGAGCAAAAAAGCGACCAAAGAAATCGCGAAAATCGACAGGCTCAGGATGCCCTGACCAACCAGGTATTGGGTAAGTTTCGCTTCGATTTCCTTGATGATATCGAAGACCTCCTGGCGCTTATCTGGTTTGAGAAAAAAGAGGCTCGAAACGATAATTTTAGAGCCAGAAATCATCCATTGATACGCCAGCGACAGGCTAACCACGAGAATAAAAATGGTGTTTATGCCCCCACCAAGGAAGCGCATGGCAGTGTTCAGGGTTGTGATGGCGTCTTTCTCAGCGTTCGGGAGCGGCTCTTGCAGGTTGAGTGAAGCAGGCAGAGCCTGGCTGAGGCGGGCGACTAGCTCGTTGCGGCTGCCCTCCAGCCAATTACGCAAAGTGCTGTAATAGCGGGGAATAGCAGAAAGCAGCGTCTGGTACTGGCTGGTGAGCACAGGCAGAAGTAAGAGCAAAAAACCGACCAGCAATGCCAATATTCCCACCAGCATGATCACACTGGCTATGTTCTTGTGCACTCCCTTGTTTACCATCCATTGATGAGGCACCCTGACCATGGTTCCAAAAATGATGGCGACAAATAGTGTAAACAGAATGTGGTGGAATCGATAGATGCCATAAAAGGCAGCCACAACCAACAAGAAGAGAAGCACCGAAATGAGCGCATCTTTGAACCTTGCTTCGCGAACAACCTGCTTCATCTATCCTCCTCGTACTCTTTAGTAATTGTACATAAAGTCAGCCTAACTCAAAGTCCAGAGGTTATATTTTGGCAGGTTCAAGTCAAGCGTTGATCACAAATTTGAGCATAGCCACAACTGCGGCAGCGAGCAGGCTGTTTGTGGGAGCGGTTGGCACAGTTATCCTGCTCCACCTGGCGCATTTGGGCAATTAAAGCTATCAGTCGGGTTTCCAATTCATCGGTGTAGTCGATCGTAAAAGATTTGTTCTGGTAGCGGATGATGCCATAGGGCGGGCGTTGAGCGAAATTCTTCTCGATCAGGCGGCAATAGGCAGCCAGCTGTATGATGTGCGAATCCCAGGGGCGGGTGGGCGCGGCTCCACTTTTTAACTCCACCGGGATCACCATGCCCCTGGCGTCTTTGATCACGTAATCGGGTTTGCCAACCAGTTGAAGCTCAGCATCGTAGAGCGGTTTAGGTAAGGTTTGCCAATAATCGCTATCTGCATAGAGTAAGGCACCATCCGGCAGACCGCTGCTTTTACGCTGACGGCGGCTGAGAAGCCAAAGCAGGATGCCCAAAACCAGGAGCAACAGCGCCCAATGTATGGGTCTCATGAAAGTAAGCTCCAGACCAATAAAATGATGCCGGCTAACAAAAGCGCCAGCCCCAGCCATTGAAACAATTGAGAATGTTTGAGGGTGCGGGCATGAGAATGATGGACCTGGCTGCCCAGGTCCATTACAGGTTGATTTTCAGATATTTCGCCCTGTCGGGCATACCACCATGAGCGCTGGCAGTAGAGGAAAGCCCCCAGTTCAGAGGCGCTGATCTTGCGCATCAGCCCTGGTTTGAAAGCTGCTGGGAGAGCTGGTCCAGCTTTTTTGCCAGTTGTTCTTCACGGTAGGCAACGGTAATATCCGCGCGCGTACGTTCGATGATGCCCCGTGCCAGGTCAGTTCGGCGGCGCAGCCCTTCGGTAATTGCGTCGGGGTAGTCCATGGTCACCAACTGGGTGAAAACTTCGTCCATCAATTCCAAAAGGCGTTCCACCTCGTTGTTGTAACCCGGACGCAGCAGGTCCAGGCAGCGCCGGCGCAATTCGCCAAGCGTCTCAGCGAGACCATTGAGGTAAGCCGGGTTCTCGGCATTCAGGTCCGCCGGGGTTGGTAAAGGTAGCCCCAGGATCATGGCAACGGTCAGCTCGGCTTCGCAATATTCTTTAACGGCATCCTGCGTGTAGCCGGCGAAGTAAAGCTCAGGATGCGCGTCTTTCAGGTTCGAACGCAATTGATCGACCAGTTCGCGCCCCTGGATCAGTTCCTGACGGGCTTCGGTTTCTTCATTGCGATGGATAGCCCTGATTGCCAGCGAGGCGTGTTTGACGCATTGGCGGGCACTGCGCAGGGCTTCATCGCGCAGCGCGGTTTTGTTTTCAAAATCGGTGCGGACATCATCGCAAATTTTATCGAGCGCCCGCATTACTTGTCGCCTTCCGGTTCACCCGGGTTGCTGCCACGGAAGAGTTCGTCTGCCAGGCTGGCGCCATGCGGAATGTGGATCTCACCAAAGCTGTCTTCGTAGCGTTTGATGTTCTCGTTGAGGGCACGCTGAAAAAGTTTCATTGCCAGAGGCGAAAGAATGAGGCGGGTGTTGACTTTGGGATTAGCGATACCTGGCAGCATTGTCACAAAGTCCATGATAAATTCCGGTGCTGTGTGAGAGATATATGCCAGGTTGACATAGCGAGGTTCCAGATCTTCAGGGATCTGGACCTGGATTCTTTTGATTTCTGCCATTTGACCCTCCTAGAAGGGGATGTCCTCGTCGTCGTCCATCGGACCGAAGCTCTGGGTGCTGGTATCTTCGCCCTTGGGAGACATGAAGCGTACAGTATCCGCAGTAATTTCGTAGCTGGCGCCCCAGGTGCCATCTTTACGCTGAAAAACGGTGGGGCTTCCGTTAGAATCCGGGCGCAGGCGACCTTCCACCAACACTTTTGAACCTTTGTGCAGGTACTGATTGGACGATTCGGCTTGCTTGCCCCAGACCGTGACACGGAACCAGGTGGTTTCTTCTTTTTCGCCATAGCGGCGGCTGGTTGCCATGCTGAAACTGGTAACGGGGTTGCCTTCGGGGGTATAGCGCATTTCGGGGTCGCGACCCAGGTTGCCGATGATGATTATTTTCTGATACATGGAATTTCCTTTCGTGTGTCTTTAGCTGTGTACGGTTTTTCTTCGTTACGGTTCTTTAATTTTACATCATTCTAAGGAATATCTATGAAGTGTTGCATAAACAGCTTCTTGAGGAGACACAGGTTGGCTGATCTGATGGTCTGACAAACTTGACGCTTTTGCCAAAAATACGATATACTTCAACTTCGCCGGGGTGTAGCGCAGTCGGCTAGCGCGCTGCGTTTGGGACGCAGAGGTCGACGGTTCGAGTCCGCCCACCCCGACTTTTTCTTACAAATCAGCAAAGTGACCCACGCGTGAGTACACCTTTTCTCTCCCTCATCCTGCCCGCCCATAATGAGGCTGAACGCCTGCCCAAATCGCTGGAACAAGTTCGGGATTTCGTTCAACAGCAGCCTTACGAGATTGAAGTGCTGCTTATCGAGAACGCCAGCCGGGATGACACTGCCAGGATTGCTGAAAAGTTCCAGGAAGGATTTCCGCAACTCAAACTGATCAGGCTTGAGCAGGGTGGTAAAGGCAACGCGATCCGCACAGGGATGCAGATTGCCAGGGGCGAGTACCGGTTCATGGCGGATGTCGATTTTTCAATGCCGGTCAGCCAGATCAGCCACTTTTTACCGCCAAGTCTGCCTCAACCCCAGGTAGCGATCGCCTCGCGGGAAAAACCAGGCTCGGAACGAATTGGCGAACCCTATTACCGCCACGTGATTGGTCGCATTTTCAACTTTTTAGTACGCTTGCTCGTATTGCCTGGTTTGCGGGATACGCAATGTGGGTTCAAATGCTTCAGCGCTGAAGCAGCTGAGCAGATCTTCCCGAAATTGACCCTGGAAGGCTGGAGTTTTGACGTGGAAGTGCTTACCATTGCCCGCGAACTGGGCTTTGCGGTGGTTGAGGTGCCAGTGACCTGGACTTATCAACCCGGTTCCAGGATGAGTATTTTTAAGGATAGCTGGCGGATGTTCAGGGACCTACTCTTGATCCGGTCGAACAAACGCATAGGCGTGTATCGTGCCAAAACGCTTTGATCCAGAATTGATCCCGCCTTTTCCTACACTTGAATTTGAGAGAGTTCAGTGGCAGCAGGGCTTGCGGGTTGTGGCGGGGCTGGACGAAGCCGGCAGAGGCTCGCTGGCGGGTCCGCTATGCGCGGCGGTTGTGATCTTGCCGTTTGATGCGGATGACCTGGAAAAGCAACTGATTGGCGTGAAAGATTCCAAACAAATGACGCCTTTTGAACGTGAAACTCTGGCACCGGTGATCAAATCGGTAGCGCTTGATTTCGCCATTGCCTGGATGGAGCCGGATGAAATTGACAGTCTCGGAATGGGGAAAGCCGGCAGAGTGGTCTTCCAGAGGGCGGTCAGCGGTTTGCGGGAAAGCCCTGTGCACCTGCTGATCGATTATTTTAAGGTGCCTGAATTGGAGATACCCCAAACCTGCCTGGTGAAGGGGGATCAGCGCAGTTTGTCGATTGCCTGTGCATCGGTGTTGGCGAAGCAAGCCCGGGATCAGCGCATGATTGAACTTTCGGCTGAATTTGAAGGTTATCATTTTGAGCAAAACAAGGGTTATGCCAGCCCGGAACATTTGAAGGCGATTGGTGAGTTGGGCTTGTGCGTGCTGCACCGCCACAGTTTTTGCGATCATTTGCTGCAGGGAAGATTGTTCAAAGATCTGTCATCCTGAGCCTTTGTTGCGAAGGATCTTAGCCTGCCGTAATAATGATTCTTCAAAGATCTGTCATCCTGAGCCTTGGTTGCGAAGGATCTTAGCATCGTACTATTAAGATTCCTCATACATCTGTCATCCTGAGCCTTTGTTGCTAAGGATCTTATCCTGCTGCAATCAAGATTCTTCACTTCGTTCAGAATGACAAAAAGAGGACGCCTTCGGCGAAATCATGTGCTCGGCGAGGACGCCGGCACAATCATACGTCTGTCATCCTGAGCCTTTGTTGCGAAGGATCTTAGCCTGCTGCAATCAAGATTCTTCACTTCGTTCAGAATGACAAAGAACAGAATGACAAGGAACAGAATGACAAAGAAGGGACTCCAACGGCGAGATCGCGTGCTCGGCGATAACGCCGGCACAATCATACGTCTGTCATCCTGAGCCTTTGTTGCGAAGGATCTTAGCATCGTACTATTAAGATTCCTCATACATCTGTCATCCTGAGCCTTGGTTGCGAAGGATCTTAGCCTGCTGCAATCAAGATTCTTCAAAGAACTGTCATCCTGAGCCTTCGTTGCGAAGGATCTTAGCCTGCTGCAATCAAGATTCTTCACTTCGTTCAGAATGACAAAGAACAGAATGACAAAGAACAGAATGTCAAAGAACGGACGCCAACGGCGAATTCATGTGCTCGGCGAGGACGCCGGCACAATCAGAATAACGCCGGCACAATCATACATCTGTCATCCTGAGCCTTCGTTGCGAAGGATCTTAGCATCCCAATATTATGATTCTTCACTTCGTTCAGAATGACAAAATTCAGAATGACAAAATGCGGACGCCGGCACAATCGAATTAGTATTGAGCCTGTGATAAAATCAATTCACCACCAGAAGGAGCCAAAATGACCCCACACAGTGAACCCAACTTCAGCAAAGAAGAACAAATCGCCGGGCTGATTGACCAAATCAGTGCTTACATTGAGCAATTTCACCATGGTTCAGTCGAATTGGTTGAAATAGAAGGGGATGTGATCAAGGTGCGCCTGGGCGGGGCTTGTGCAGAGTGCGGACTTTCAACTCAGACGCTGCAAGGCTGGGT
Source organism: Anaerolineaceae bacterium UBA4890 (assembly GCA_002399085.1). Lineage (GTDB taxonomy): Bacteria > Chloroflexota > Anaerolineae > Anaerolineales > Anaerolineaceae > Mesolinea. The sequence continues at coordinate 37,029 of DHCY01000040.1, read as the reverse complement.
CGCCGGCACGATCCGCCAGTTCTTCCCTGAAGCAAAAGTTATCGCTGTAGAATAAAATCTCTCAACCCAACTCCCTGTAAGTGGGGGCGGAGGGGGTTTGAATTTCTTTTTGCACGGTCTCGTAAAGCGTCTCGCCGCGTAAGTCCTCAATCGTATAACAAACAGCATCCATATCTTCTGCCAGGCGCTGAGCCAGACCGCTGTCGAAAACCTTCTGCTCCATATTGATCACTACGCTGTGGATGTTTTCCTTGGCAAACATGCCAGCCAATTCTGTAATTTCAGCTGCCACCGGGCGACCAGGCACCAACGGCACGTTACCGGCGCCATCGGTGAGAACGATGAGCAGGGGCTGCACATCGGGGTGCAAAATTTTCTCGCGCTGCAGCACTTCAAACGCCATTTGCAGTCCGGCTGCGAGTGGGGTTTTACCACCGACTGGGATGTTGGTGAGGGCACGCTGTGCCAGCAGCACCGAATTAGTGGGCGCTAATACGAGGGTGGAACGGTCTTTCTGGAATACAACCAAGCCAACGCGATCACGGCGCTGATAGGCATCGGTGAGGAGCGAGAGAATCGCCGATTTGGTAGCCTTCATGCGCTCTGCCACCGCCATCGACCAGGAGCCATCCACCAAAAAAAGGATCAGGTTGGCGGTTTTGCGTACGCGAATTTTTTTCTGATAATCCTCCCTGCGAACAGCAAAAGCGACCTGGTGACGATCTTTCAGATCCTTGCGCTGGCGCTGGTAAGGGGCTGCTGCCCGAAGCGTGGCGTCCAGGGCGACATCGCTGCTGTCGCCAGGAGAGGGTCGTGACTGGATGTAGCGTCCGCGCTTGGTTTTGGACTTTGTTTGGGAACGGCGCCCACCCTGCTTGCGTACCATTTCATCCAGGGGTGTATCGAGCTGACGCGGTTCAAAAGTTTCGCCAGGTTTGATGTTTTTCCCCCCCTCCCACCACTGGGTGTTGAGCTGCACAAAAACATCCTGCCCCGATTCACCAACGATAGGAACTTCGGGGTCCCAGTTTGATTCACCTTCTTCAGGCTGGAGTTCGCCTACCGATTCACTTTTTTTTTAGCGTCTTCTTCGGATTCCTGCGCTGTCGGTTCTTCATCAGCTGGTGTGAGCGCAGTTTGCATCTTCAGATCGGCAATTTTGGCGTTGAGCACATCGACCCCGGCTTCGCTCTTGCGGAAAGGACCAGCTTTGACACGGTGGGGCAGCGCCAGTTCGGCTGCCAGGGCGATATCACGCGGGGTGATGCGGGTGCGCCCTTCGAAGGCAGCCTGGGCGCGGGCAGCTTTGAGGATCACCAGGTCAGAGCGGTGACCGTCCACCTCCATTGAAGAAGTCAGATCGGCGATGATCAGCAGATCACGCTGTGTGAAAGTGACCTCTTCAACCAGTTGGCGGGCTTGCTCAATTTGGTGTGAGAGCTCGAGTTCCTGCGATAAAAAGTGCTCGCGGAAGGCTTCGGGGTCACTCTCAAAAGCGATGTTACGGCGCATGATATCGACGCGCTGGGCTTTGTCGAGAATGCCGCGGATATCCACGGAGAACGCGAAGCGGTCCAGTAATTGTGGGCGCAGGTCGCCTTCCTCCGGATTCATCGTGCCTACTAGAATGAAGCGGGCAGGGTGGCTGAAAGAGATGCCTTCGCGTTCGACCACGTTGACACCCATGGCGGCAGAGTCGAGCAAAATATCGACGACGTGGTCATCCAGCAGGTTGACTTCGTCGATGTAGAGCAAGCCGCGATTGGCAGAAGCGAGCACGCCGGGTTCGAAATGGCGTTCGCCTTTCTGGATGGCGCGTTCGATGTCGAGTGTGCCGACAACGCGGTCTTCGGTGGCGGAGACTGGCAGGTTCACAAAGGGTGTAGTGTGGGAAACGTGGCGAAGAGGATCTTCGCCAGCCACGAAGCGCTCCTGGCATTCGGTACACCAGGTAGTCGGCTTGAGGGGGTCACAATTGAAGCGGCAGTTTTCGACCACTTCGATGGGTGGCAGCAGGGCTGCCAGGGCGCGCGCAGCAGTCGATTTGGCGGTGCCGCGTTCGCCGCGAATGAGGACGCCGCCGATGCGCGGGTCTACGGCGTTGAGAATCAGGGCGCGAGTCATTCGCTCTTGCCCGACGATAGCGGTGAAGGGAAAAATCACTTTTTGGTTCATCTACAATTCCTTTGCGAGAGAGATTATAGCACGGTGAAGGCTTGGCGCGGGTAGCCTACAGTGCAAGGATTTAAAAGGAAAAGGAGAGCCGGCTGGCTCTCCTTGAAAGGCTGTCTGTTTACTTCATCATTTCTTGCTCAGGGGTCTCCTGGTAAAGTTCAACCATCTCGATAAAGGCATCGATTACCGTTTGGAGGAAGTTGAGAGTGCCTTCGTTGTTGATATTGCCGTCATCATCGAACAACTTGTTGGTATGGGCGATGTAGGCTTCCGGCTGCTGTACAGTGGGCATATTCAGGAAGGTCAGCGCTTGACGTAAGTGGTGATTCGCGCCAAACCCGGAGATGTTACCAGGCGACTGGCTGACGACCAGGGCGGGCTTGCCATCCCAAACCGATTGACTGTAAGGGCGGGAGCCGATATCCAACGCGTTTTTAAGCGCGGCTGGGTAAGAGCGGTTGTGCTCGGGTGTCACAAAAATGACGCCCGCGGCATCCCTTATCTCGTTGCGGAAACCGGCGTATTCAGCAGGTGTATTCGCTGTGTCGTAATCCTGGTTGTAAAGCGGCAGGTGATCGATTTTGATGAATTCTGCCTCGTAACCTTCGGGCAGAAGACCCACCAGGTTATTTGCCAGCTTTTGGCTGTAAGAATTTTTCCGGAGTGATCCGACTAGTACTGCAATTTTCTTCATTTCTACCTCAAATATTAGTATATTTTTATTTCTAACTAACTATCGGATATTTATGGTAAAAGGGCAATCTTTTGTCGAAGCTTGTTTAATAGTTAGGGAAGTACAAGAAATTTGAGCCCTGCGATCGAATTGCGTGCTCGGCGGGGACGCCGGCACGATCAAAGTACAGTCATCCTGAGCCTTTTCTGCAGGACTCTTCGAGTGCGAAGGATCTTAGCCCGCCAAGATCAAGATTCTTCAAAGAACTGTCATCCTGAGCCTTTGTTGCGAAGGATCTTAGCCCGCCACGGTCAAGATTCTTCACTTCGTTCAGAATGACAAAGAAGGGATGTTCAGAATGACAAAATACAGAAAGACAAAGAACGGACGCCTACGGCGAGATCGCGTGCTCGGCGGGGACGCCGGCACGATCAAAATAACGCCGGCACGGTCAATCCGTGTCCTTATGAAACGAATCCTTGAAGCGTTTGAGTGCATCTGAAATCTGGTCTGTGAGGCTGCTTTTTTTGTTTTCGGGGGATGCCTCGGGTGGGGTTTGGGAATCTTGCACTTGTTTGGCTTTCTGCTCACGCGCCTGGCGGCGCAGTGCATTTTCCTGGAGCGGACGATGCGTGCCGTCGCAGAGCGGCTTGATGCGCGAGTGCCCGCAAGTACAAAGGGTAACGCGATTTCGGGGAATAAAGGTTTCACCATCGGCGCGGTCGATTGGAACGTAACCGGTCACCCAGATCGGACCGCGGATCTCGCCATACTGGGTGCATTCATAGGTATCGGCGATCTCCATGGGCAGGTCAGGCTCCACATCGGGACCCCCTTTTTCGATCTTATAGGTTAGAGAGCCAGAGGGGCAATCCTCGATCATCTTGATCACCCGGGCTTTTTTTAAAGGGTCGCCAGATTGTTCAGTCAGTTCGACAAAATCGGTGTCTTTCAGCACGCAAAAACCAGAATTCATGCAAAGGCGGGTGTGCTTGGTGACCATAAAGTCATGCGGACCGTAATAATCAAGGTCGCGCCCGAAGGGTCCGTCGGTGATGGCGGTTTCGGTGCCGTCGAAGCCGATATCAAGATGAGTATTATCGCAAAAAGGCATGGTCTTACTCTTCCCACAGCGGCAGAGACGGTATGAGCCTGCTTCGTGCTCCAGCTCTCCGCCGTCTATCCATTCCAATGGCTCGCCATAGGCGGAACAATATTGAGATTTTTTGCGAAGGGGGATATCGCCGATAACGCGATAAGGACCGTTCTTGATAATTTTGATTTTAAAAGAAGATGCTTGATCGCTCATGGTTACACCTCGCCTTTTTTGATTATAACAAAGTTGGTGAAAGCGGATTCCAGGTTATACACCCGAATCAGGAGAGGGAAGCTTAACAGAGAACGATTAAATCGACAGTATCTGAGTAGCGGCAGCAGATGCAGAAGCGGCAAGCGACTGGGTCATCCCAAATCTGACGTGTGAAATCTGGTTAGCCCCTGCCTCCCCCCTGAGCTGTTGGCTGGCTTCCACAACCTGGTACACGCCTGAAGCCCCCAGCGGGAAACCCCGCGCCTTGTGCCCACCCATGGTCGCCACCGGCAGCGAACCCTGAAGTGTCAGTGAGCCATCGCTGGCGAGCTTCCAACCCTGCCCTCGGCTCGCAAACCCTGCCGCTTCAAGAGAAAGCAGGGCATGCAAGGTGGTGTTATCGGAATATTCAAAGAAATCCAGATCCGAAAGCGTGATACCCGCTTTCAGCAGAGCATGCTGCACAGAGACCGCAGCCGCTTCAAAAAAGAGCGGGTCGGGGCGGTCATGAAGTGCCAGGCGGTCGGTTATCAGTGAAGAGCCGAGCAGTCGCACCGGGGTATGCGCCAGGTTTTCGGGCAGGTACTCCTGGCGGGTGAGGATCAGCGCTGCAGCCCCATCGGCGTTCGGAGCGATGTCGAACTGGTTGAAAGCGCCAGTGTCTTCACGGGCATTGCGATAGGTTCCGATTTCAATCGTACGTCGGTACATGGCGTTGGGGTTATTAACCGCGTTGCTATGGGCAATCATCGGGAAATGAGCCAGCGCCTCACGCGGAAATTGGTTTTCGTAAAGGTAGCGCTGGAGCAGGAGCGAGGTTTGCCCGGTGAGGGTGAGCCCTTCAGAAGCTTCATAATCGGAGTCCAGACCGGCGGAGAGCAGGCGATTTTCGATGCCAGCGCCAACCACGTCGGTTACTTTTTCGACCCCCACCACTGCCGCCACGTCGACCATGCCTGAGCGAATGGCGTTGTATGCCAGGTAGATGGCAGCGCCGCCAGAGGCTTCGGCAGCTTCAGCGGTGAAACCTTCTGCTTTACCAGCCAGACCGGCATATTCAGCAATCAGGGCACCCAGGTTGGATTGGTGGGAGGCATTGGCAGCGAGCATATTGCCAACAAAGATCGCCTGCGGTTGCAGCCCGCCAGCGTCTTCGCGGGCAGCTCGCAAGGCGCGGACTGCCAGGGTGCGCAGCGAGACATCCCAAAGCTCGCCGACCGCGGTCTGACCGATGCCGACAATATAGACGTCGTTGGTGGCTTCCATATTAACGGGTCACGATCTCGCCGCGATAACGCAGGTAGGTGGCATAGTCGATTTCAGTGCGCCGGGCGATGTAATCTTGTGTTGAGAGTGCTCTATCCCGTCTTTGTTGCAGTTGACGGCGCACTTTGATAACGAAAGAATCGGAGCCAGCGCCCGAACCATACGAGGTCATCAAAATCAGGTCGCCGGTTTTGGCGATATCAAGAATGGCGGTCAGCCCGATGATGGCGGCACCAGAATAGGTGTTGCCGATTACGGGGGCAAGCAGACCGGGTTCGATTTGTTCAGGGGTGAAGCCCAGCATTTTGGCGGCACGCTGGGGGAACTTTGTGTTCGGTTGGTGGAAAACGGCATAGGCAAAATCGGAGGCTTTCAAACCGGTCTCAGCCAGCATGGTGCGGGCTGAACCCAAGATGTGCTCAAAATATGCCGGGTCGCCGGTGAATCGCTGCCCATGTTCCGGGTAGACCTGATTTTCACGTCGCCAAAAATCGGGCGTGTCGGAAACGTAGCTGTAGGCAGCCTCGATGGAAGCCAGGGAGCCTTTTTGCGGACCGATAATGTAGGCAGCACCACCACTTGAAGCGGTGTATTCCAGCGCGTCGCCCGGCTTGCCCTGGGCGGTATCCATGCCGATGGCGAGAGCGTAGTCGCCCATGCCCGAACCGACCATCCCCATGGCTGCAACCATGGCTTCCGTGCCGGCTTTGCAGGCAAATTCCCAATCACCAGCCTGGATGTCGTTGGGCGCGCCAATGGCTTCCGCGACTACAGTACCGCTGGGTTTGACCGCGTAGGGGTGCGATTCAGAGCCCACCCAGACGGCACGCAATTGTTCTGCGCCGATTTCAGAGCGTTTGAGGGCGTTGCGGGCGGCTTCGATGGACATTGTGATAACGTCTTCATCCAGCCCGGCAACGGATTTTTCTTTAACGGGGTAGCCGCCGGTGTTGCCCCAGATACGCCCGATTTCGCGAGCGGGCAGGCGGTAGCGGGGCACGTAAGCGCCATAACCCTGGATGCCGACTTTGATTTTGGGCACCAGGAGCTTGCTTTTTTCAGGTTTAGGAACGTGTTGGTGTTCAGTCATAATTCTTTCCATTCCATTGCGCCAGGATCTCCAGCGCACGTGTTAATTTTATATTATTTTCAGCAACCAGTTGCTCAGCGAGAGGGTCGACCTGGGAGGGATTGGCACCAGCACTCAGGGCAATCTGGCGGGCATGCAAGCTCATGTGCCCCTTTTGAATGCCCTCAGTCGCCAACGCGCGCAGGGCAGCCAGGTTTTGTGCCAGCCCGACCGCCGCGGCAATCGCGCCCAATTCTGCCACCGATTGTACTCCCATCAATTTAAGGTTGGCTTGGGCTGTAGGATGCGCCCTGGTGGCACCGCCAACAATTCCCAGCGCCATGGGCAGTTCGATGCTCCCCAGCAGATCGCCATTTTCGGCTTTGGACCAACGGGTGAGGCTGCGGTATTGTCCTGAGCGGGCGGCATAAGCGTGGGCACCGGCTTCGATTGCCCTCCAATCGTTGGCGGTTGCCAAAACGACGGCGTCGATACCGTTCATAACTCCTTTGTTGTGGGTGGCGGCGCGGTAAGGGTCGGCATCGGCAAATGCCCAGGCTTCGATGATGCCATCACGCACTTTTTCGCTGCTATAATCGCCGAAAGCCAGGTCGGGGAGGGCGATTCGGGTGCGTGCCCAGGCAAGGCGGCAATCTGACAGGTTGGAGAGAATGCGCAGGTGCACGCGCCCACCAGTGAGCGCTTCAATTTTGGGTGCCAGGAACTCGAGCATCGAATTGATGATGTTGGCGCCCATGGCGTTTTGCACATCCACAATCAGGTGGACAATCAGCATCGCGCCTACCTCGGTTTCGGGAAGGATGCGGGTGTGTAGTTCGCGCACACCCCCGCCGTATTTTTGAAGGCTGGGATGAAAATTGGCAACTGCCTGGAGCAACTCGTCTTTATGCGACTGTATTTTATCGGCGGCTGCCTGCGGGTTGAGCAGGTCGAGCACTTGCAATTGACCGATCATCTTCTGGGAGGTCATGCCGGCTTCGAAACCGCCGCTGGCTTTGGCGAGTTTTGCCATGAAGGAGACGCCGGCGATTACGGAGGGCTCTTCGATCACCATGGGGATGAGGACTTCGCGCCCATTGACCACGAAATTTTGGGCGATACCTTGCGGCAGACTATAGAGTCCGATCACGTTTTCGACCATGGCGTTGGCGGTTTCTATATCCAGCCCGCCGTCTTTTTGATAGGCACGTAGATCTTCAGGGCTGAGGTTCGTGCTTGAAGCGAGCGTTTCCAGCCGTTCGGTGAGAGTTTGTTGGTGAAATTTTTTAGTCATTTTTTTGTTTTGTAAGGGAGATTGGCAATGGTCTCCCGGCGTCCTACGGGATGGCGTGGATCCTCACCAGGACAGAGCCATCCCTTACATCCGAATTCCTGTCCTTGCGTCTTAATGATCCGTTTATACCAAGCGCATGCTCTAAAAAACTATCAGAAATTCACAAAAATCGCTCTATTGCAGAAGCTTTGCGCTCATAAAGGGTATCCTTCTGGTTATACTACCACCATCAGAAAGTAAGAGGTAAGAATGACAGACAGTTTAAACCAGGTTTATGATGTGATCATTATTGGTGGCGGACCAGCAGGGGCAACTGCCGCCATGTACGCCGCCAGGGCTGAGCTGGAAGTGGGGATTTTGGACAAAGGACTGACCACAGGCGCTCTCGGCACGACCAGTAAAATTGCCAATTATCCAGGAGTTGAAGGTGAAATCGGCGGTGCGGAATTACTGCAGACCATGCGTGAACAGGCGGCAGCGTTTGGCGCGGAATTTATTAACGACAAGGCGATCGGAACAGACCTGCTTGGTCAGCCGAAAGCCGTTTTTGGGAATCTGGGTGTTTACAACGCGCGATCGATCATCGTCGCGACCGGCTCGATGGGTCGTAGCAACCTGATTAAAGGTGAAGCGGAATTCTTAGGACGAGGTGTTTCTTATTGCGCTGTCTGTGATGCCGCCTTCTTCAAGGATAAGGACGTGGCAGTAATCGGCAAGAGCGATGAAGCGGTTGATGAAGCCCTGTACCTGGCACGATTTGCCCGCACTGTGCACTTTTTTGCCCCCGGTAAAGAGGTCAACGTCAACGAAGAGGAATTCGACGGTCTGCAGGGGACCGGGAACGTCGTTTTGCACCTTGGCAGCATTGTGAAAGAAATTGTTGGTGAGGAGAAGGTGGAGGGGATCAGGTTTTTAGATCGGGAAGCCGGCACTGGTGAAGAATACCTCGAGGTTGATGGAGTATTTGTCTATCTGCAAGGCGGGAAACCGATCACGGACTTTTTGCAGGGGCAGCTGGAGATTTCGAGTGAAGGCTGCCTGCAAGTGGACCGCGAAAACCAGACCAACATCCCTGGTGTGTATGCAATTGGGGATGTTATCTGCACACATGTGAAGCAGGCGGTCATTGCTGCGGGGGATGGTGCGATTGCAGCAATCGCAGCCGAGAAATGGCTGCGTGGGAAAAGCAAGGCAAGGGTGGATTGGGGGGAGTGAGCTTTCATCTTGAGCTTTTGTTGCGAAAATAAAAGTTTTTCTTGTACGGAACGGACACTGGCCGTTCCCAAAATGCAAACAGCTTGACACACTTCTTGTACGGAACAGACAATGGCCGTTCCCAACAGATGGCAGAGTAACATCAGGATGACAGAATCAAGTGTAAAATAGTGCCATGCCAAAAATGATTCCGGAAGATTTAGATAAATCCGCAGAGCGGGGGGAGCCGTCGCATGTATGGCGGGCGGGGCAGGAGCGCCGTTTTGCCATGCTGACGGAGGCTGCCGGACAACGCCTGGAGGGCAATGTTTTGGTGGATGGCAGCGGCGTCGGCACCTACCTGGCGCGCCTTGTGCCTATCTCGGGTCTGGCAATCGGGTTGGACATCGAACTGCCGCGCGTGAAGGAAAGCCAGCAATTCACGCCCAATGTGTTTTGTGCCGCCGGCGAATATTTACCGCTTGCATCCGACAGTTTTGACCTGGTTTTCAGCCATGAGGTTTTGGAACATGTGCAGGATGACGAGAAGGCAATATCTGAAATGGTGCGGGCATTGAAGCCGGGGGGCAGGATCGTCTTGTTTTGTCCAAACCGAGGTTACCCCTTCGAAACCCATGGGCATTTTTGGCGTGGCAAGTATCACTTCGGCAACACTCCACTGATAAACTGGCTGCCGCGGGCACTGCGCGACAAGCTGGCACCTCATGTTGAGGTCTATACCCGTAGAGATCTGGCGCGATTGTTTGAAGGGCTCCCGGTCAGGTTCGTGGAGCGGCGCACCATTTTTGGCGCTTACGATAACATCATCGAACGCCGACCGCGTTTGGGCAGGATTTTACGATCGATTTTACAGGCGTTGGAAAAGACACCATTGCAAAGGTTGGGATTGTCGCATTTCTGGGTGGTTGAGAAAGTATAGCTGAGGTAAAAAGGCTCCGGCACGGTCGGAGGAGCCCTGCGGTCAGAACGTGTGCTCGGTCTGCCCACTACAGGGGTGCTGCGCAAGAGACCGGCACGATCAAGAAAATCGACGATCGTGCCGGCGTCCTCGCCGTGCACGGGATTTAGCCGCAGGCTTCCGGTTGTCTTGTTGATTTGAAGCCCTGCGGTCAGAACGTGTGCTCGGTCAGAAGACCGGCACAATCGAAAACGGAGCCCTGCGGTCAAAACGTGTGCTCGGTCAGAAGACCGGCACAATCGAAAACTGAGCCCGGCAAAATCAGGTGAGGTGGGCGGGGAAGGCTGAAGGACCTGTGATTACCTCATCCACCGCTTCGCGGTCCCCCTTCCCCAGTGGGGAAGGTTGAAGATCAGCGATTACCTCATCCACCGCTTCGCGGTCCCCCTTCCCCAGCGGGGAAGGCTGAAGGACCTGTGATTACCTCATCCACCGCTTCGCGGTCCCCTTTCCCCAGCGGGGAAGGCTTAAGATCAATATAGTGTTCTATACAAGTGATAGATTCAACGAATGCTGTATTGTATAATGCCCTTAACAACTATTTACAGGACGGAAAAAATGCTGCAAGTTAAAACTTCTTACACACCCTTGGGGAGCAAGCTTGAAACCGAGAGGGCTGAGCTAAAAATCGGTGGAAATGAGGGTGAGTTTTTTCCATACGATCTCCTCCTGGGCTCCTTGAGTTCTTGTTTTTATTACACTCTTTATGATGTCTTGACAAAAAGTAAAAATGAAGTGCCAAGTATGGAAATTATCGTTACCGGTGACAAACGAACCGAAGCGCCTACTACTCTCGAATGGACGCACATGGACATTACCGTTTTTGATGAAGTGGATCAGAAAAGGTTCCTGCGAGCAGTTGAACTGGCAGCCAAGTATTGCTCCATCCATGCGACCATCAGTAAAGTAGCCAAAATGACCCACGAAGTACATTTTCAGTAAGGTCTGCTCGCCAATAAAATTGACATTTGTAGTTAATAAAGTAAGTATAATTGAGATGAAAAAACGCCTTGTTGCCAACCCAAATAAGAGCCGGTAAGCAAGGACGTTAAAAAAACCGGCTGAATCATTCGCCAAGATAGCAGACTTCCCTGGAAAAGGCAGGTCAAATGAATTCAATAATTGCATCGGATAAAAATGCCATAGCATTTTCTGACACAGAATCTGCCGAGATCCAGCACAACCTCTTCAGTGCTATGTCTGAGGCTGGTGCCTTGATTGAGATGCTTTTCGATGAAGGGGGCACACCTGACACTTTTGTCTACCTGGATGTAAACCCTTCCTGGGAAAAAATGTCTGGTATCCCACGAGAAAAAGCGATAGGAAAAAGGCACCACGAAGTTTTTCGGGACTTTGATTTTGCCCATATTGATTTTCTTGCAGAAGTTCTGCGCACTGGTGTCGCAAACACAATTGAATCGCACCCTTACCGGGACAAGTTTTATCATATCTTTGCCTATAGATTTGCTCCGAACAAATTGGGTTTAATCTTCACTGACGTCACGGAACAAATTTTTTCGGTTGATATTACCGACCAAATCAGAGTTGAAACAGGCCTGCAAGAGCGGCATTCCACAACAACCTCTGAAGGTAACAAAGCCTCAAGAGTTATTCAGGAAAACAACGAGGAAAACACCACCTATCTGATAGACCAGAAGCAGTTTGAAGACCTGATTGATCTGATGCCAGCCTATTTGGTGGTGCTCACGCCGGATCACCGAATTGTCAACTCCAACCGCTACTTCCGCGAACAGTTTGGTGATCCTGATGGCTTAAAATGCTACGAGTGTCTGTTTGGACGCAGTGAGGCATGCGACGTCTGTGAATCTTACAAGCCTCTTGAAACGATGAACTCCCACCGCTGGACATGGGAAGGTCCCGACGGGAAAGCATATGATGTACATGACTTCCCCTATAGGGTAGGCGACACACTCATGATCCTTGAGATCGGGATCGATATCACTACAGCCAAAAAGTCGCAAAAAGATCTCGATCGTATGAATCGATACAACCGCGAACTGATCGAGATTAACATGGATGTTCTGATGACCGTTAAAAAGTCCGGCGAGATCTCAGATGTTAATGAAACCGCTATTGCGGTGACCAAGCTTACGCGCGAAGAACTGGTTGGCGCAGATTTCCTGGCGTTGTTTGCTGACAAAGAAAAGGCTTCGATGGCGTTTGAACGAGCTTTTGAGGAAGGCAGAGTGCGGGATTTTGAACTGGAACTGAAGGGTAGCGAGGGGCAGAACATCCCGGTGACTTTCAACGCGGTTGTGTTTAAGACAGAAGAAGGGGAACCTGGTGAGGTCTTTGCCGATCTGCGCAACCAAACCGATTTTAAAAAGAAAGAAGAAGAGCTGCTTCGTTTGAACCGCGACCTTGAAAACCTGATCGCCCAGGATGCGATCATGCACCAGCAGTTGGTGCAGGCTGAAAAACTGGCAGCAATGGGGCGCATGCTTGCATCGATCACCCATGAGATTAACAACCCGCTGCAAACTATTAAGAACAGTCTTTACCTGATCAAGGGTGATCTGGAAGCTGATGAGCCCGTGAATGAATATTTGGACATCGCGTATGATGAAACCCATCGCATATCCAATCTTGTTGGACAGCTCAGAGAAATTTATCGCCCATCGACTCAAAATGTGGAAGCAGGTTTCGATTTGATCTCCATGGTGTCTGCAATCGAGCTTTTATTACGGGGTCAGATGGAAGCTGGGAATGTGGATTGGATTATCCAACTGCCTACGATGGGCGAGTGGCATGTCAGGGGTGACGAAGACCAGATGAAGCAGGTTTTTATTAATATCTGTAACAATGCCATAGAGGCAATGCAGCCAAATGGAGGGCAGTTGGAGATTAGCTTCAGGCAGGGAAATCCTGGCAGCCATGAGGCTGGTGTGTTTGTGCGGGATGCTGGTCCTGGAATATCGCCTGAATACATGGACCGGTTGTTTGAACCCTTCCAGACCACTAAGGCGAAAGGTGCAGGCTTGGGTCTGGCAATTAGTTACGAGATCGTCAAGAAACATAACGGACGCCTGGATGTGCGAAATTATGATAAAGGTGCAGAAGTATCGGTCTGGCTCCCGTTAATTTAGTCAGGTAAATGCGAGGTGTCAATTGCATAAGATTTTGATCGTCGATGACGAACCGGCTTTACGCCAAACACTGGCAGCCATACTGAAGCGCTCAGGTTACGAACCGGTAATGGTGGGGTCCTGCAAGGAGGGTATGCAAAAATTGCGGGAGGAAAGATTTTCGCTCATGTTTTTGGACATAAAGCTGCCAGATGGCATGGGGGTGGATTTGCTGCCAGAGATTTACGAAGCAGATCCGGATCTGCCGGTAATAATTCTGACTGCTCATGCCACCCTGGAGGCAGCCATGCTGGCTGTGCGGGGAGGTGCCAGAGACTTCTTGTTGAAACCGATTGATCCCCCTGCAATTCTCGATCGCGTGGAGAAGATTTTGGACGAAAACAAGGAACCGCAAAGACAAAAACAGATTCTTTCGCAGGTGCAGGGTTTGTTAGCCGAACTAACCACGACGACAAATGTGGTTAGCACCACCCCTGCCACAGCAGTGCCAGAATCAACGGATGCTGAAGAGGGGCGTTTTATCAGCAGCGGGGCGATTGCAGCAGACCTGTACACTCGTCACCTCTTAATAGGAAACGAGGCTATCGCCTTACCATCATCTTCATTTGATTTTCTTGTCACGCTGATACGCCATTCGCCTGAAACAGTAACATTTGAAGACCTGGTGAAAGAATCACAGGGATATGAATGCACCAGAATCGAAGCCCGCGACATCACCCGCTGGCACATTCACAAAATCCGTAAGGTTATTGAGAAGGACACCTCGGACCCCCACCACCTGATCACCGTGCGAGATATCGGTTATCGATTGATCGGTTGATCGGGTTAATTAGCTCCCCATCCCACTGTTTTCGGGGAGTGAATGGAGATGTTGCCGGCGATAGCCTGTACGGTTCTTAGAAGGAATCCTGGGTCGAAGGGTTTGCGGATTAGAACCCATTCTTTTTCTTCGTCGATACAAGGGATTATCTCTTTTTCGCTGTTTCCAGAAAGCAATATGACCGGAACGAGTGGGTAGTCTTTTTTAATTTTAAAGAAAAGCGCGAGACCATTATCATTTGATTGATTCAAATCGAGCACGATCACGTCAGCAGTTTGCTTTTCCGGGATGGTCAGGATATGGCGGTTGAGGGGGGCACTGCTCACGTTATGACCTGAACGTTTGAACAAAAGTGCCAGTGTTTGCTGCAGTGGTGGGTCTTTTTCAATGATGAGGATGGAAAGTGTGTTGTTCATATCCGTCTCCAATCGCTGCTTTTATTCTACGAAAGATAAATCGTTGTAACATTGGAAAAAATTTAAAATAATTGGTGATAATGCATTTTGTATACAGGGGGGTGGAAAAAACTTCGCGGTCGCAATAATTAATTTGCATTAATGTGCACAGTTGACTAAAGATTTGCGGATTCCATTTATACAAACCAAATAACAGCGTTTTTTTGAAATATATCCCCACAAACGCAAAACTACTCTAACAGCACTGCTTCGTAATTTTAATATACTTTGTGGTGCATGGAGAGCGAGAATGCAAAAAAATACTTTAACCGCGTTTGATCGATATTTCAGAAGAAAAACCCAAGGGCGTTTTTATGCTTTAAGTTCTCCGAAGTTGCAATAATTTTGCAGCACCTTTCCAACAATCTTTTTTCCAGAATAGCCAGATGTTTTTCTGGCTATGCCCTCAATACCAAAGGAGTATACGATGTCTAAGCACAGAATCCTTAGTACAGCAGTCTTATTGCTTCTGATTGTCTCCCTGTTTTCGGGGGGCTTTCCAAGCAAGGTAGACGCTCTGCCAGTAACGCTTCCAGCGTCACCGGTGGATGAAACCGTTGTCCCACATTATTTTGGACCCTATCCGAACTGGGGCTTGAGCCCCCTGACGATGCCTGATGCAACCGTCACGATCAATGGTGATGGCACAGGCGCTACCGCAACAGCAACAGTCGGTGCCGGCGGAGCGATCACTGCCATCAATATCACCAACCCGGGTAAAGATTACACGGCTGCGACAGTAACGATTACCGGGGTAGGCACTGGCGCAATGGCTACTGCGACAGTTACCAGCACGAACACAGTGGTCGCGATCAATGTGACCGCTGCGGGATTAAATTACCTGCAGCCCTCCGTGGCAATAACAGGCGGAGGCGCTACAACCAACGCAACCGCGACAGCCTATGGCGGTGTTGACAGTGTCAGTCTGACACATGGCGGCAGCGGATATACGCTGCCAGTTTTGGATTTCGACTTTCCTGATGGGGAGGGTGGAGTTCAAGCCCAGGGTCATGTCACCTGGGACGAAACCACAGGAGTGATCACCGGGGTGGTAATTGACAATCCCGGCTCCGGCTACTCGAAGGCTCCCAATGTAGTCATCCGGGATGGACCTGCTTTCAGCCCCCTGAATCGAAGACAATACAACGCTGGTCTGGAAGCCAAAGAACAAGGTATTCTGAACCCGCAGGAGGGTCAGCTTCAAGGCACGATTTTGGTGCTCGATGACGCAATCGTTACCTCTACGATCAACGTCCAAACTGTTGTCGTTGAGACTTATGGCGCAGGGTATACCAGCCTTCCCACGGTAGATATTACGGACACAGTGGGTACTGGCACAGGTGCGACAGCCGAGGCGGTGATCGACACCGGCGCAGTAACTGCCATCACAATCGATACCCCAGGAACAGGCTATGTGACCGGTACGGGTATTAAGAAATTTGAAAATGAACTGCCGCTTATGTGTGACCCCTCAGTTGCCGATAGTTGTGCCGCTGCTTCCAACAACCTCGGGCAATATATTCCCCTGGGGGTTCCTGACACAACGACCTTCGATGGCGCTGATTACTATGTGATCGCGCTGGTGCAACATCGCGAGCAGTTGAACTCATCGCTGCCTGCACAGGGAACGTTACTGCGTGAATACGTTCAGCTGGAAACTCCTGACAATGCTTCCTGGAGTAAACATATTCCTTTGGTCAACCACCTGCTCGATGGGACAACCACACCTGCACTGATGCCCGATGGCTCACAAGCCTATGGAGTTGATGACCCCCATTACCTGGGTCCCATTATCCAGGCAAGCAAAGACCGCCCAGTGCGGCTCGTTTTCTACAATCTGCTGCCCACCGGAGTTGATGGCGACCTCTTCCTTCCGGTTGATACGACCTTTATGGGTGCTGGTATGGGTCCCGGTGAAATGGGGATGCCGCCTATGGATGAAGGATCGGTGCTCGATGGCATCCGCAATCCCGCTTGTGGGGAAGCCGATCGCGATATGATGACCCGCATGGAATGTTTCGCGGACACCCGGGCAACGCTGCACCTGCACGGCGGCATAACGCCCTGGATTTCGGATGGAACCCCGCACCAATGGATCACCCCAGCCAACGAACATACCAATTGGCCTGAAGGTGTTGCCGTTCGCCAGGTGCCGGATATGGTCGGTCTCGAGCGCCCAGATGGCGTACCCGATTGTACTGCGCCTGATGACGGTTGTATGACCTTCTATTATACCAATCAACAAAGCGCGCGCTTCATGTTCTTCCACGATCACTCCTGGGGTATTACCCGCCTGAACGTCTATGCTGGTGAAGCCGCTGGATATGTTATTCGTGACGAAACTGAAACTGCCTTGATTAATGCTGGTTTGATTCCCAGTGGTCAATATGAGATTCCCCTGGTTGTTCAGGACAAGACCTTTGTTTCTTCGCCTGAACAAATGGCAGAGCTGGACCCCACCTGGGATTACAGCCGCTGGGGTGCTGAGGGTGACCTCTGGTACGAGCATGTTTACATGCCGGCTGAAAACCCGGCTGACCCAGGCGGTATGAGCTCTTACGGTCGCTGGTTCTACGGACCATGGTTCTGGCCGCCCGCTGACCCGGTGTACCCGCCGATTGCCAACCCTTATTTCGGCTTGGATCCGGAAGGTGCCAATGGGATAAGAGGTGATGCTGATGACTGGGGTATTCCCCTGGCATCTCCTTGTAATCTGGATGACCCTGCCACCTGGCAGTATGATACCGACCCCTTCTGCGAACCACCTTTCATCCCCGGCACGCCAAACAATTCGGCTGGAATGGAAGAGTTCAATGACACACCACTGGTAAATGGTACTGCTTACCCGACGCTGACTGTGGATCCTACATCCTACCGCTTCCGTATCCTGAACGCTGCCAATGACCGCTTCTGGAACCTGCAGTGGTATGTTGCCGACCCAACCCAGGTCGACCCGACTGCTGGTTTGACGGAAGTAGCTTTGAACCCCCTTGAAGTTGCTGCCGCACAGCTGGACCCCAACGTCTTCCCCACGCCAGACCTTACTTTGAGCCCGGCTGGTCCCGACTGGATCCAGATAGGTTCTGAAAGCGGCTTCCTGCCGCAACCGGCGATAGTCCCTGCCCAGCACACCACCTGGATCACCGACCCGACCCGCTTTGATGTTGGTCTTGTGGACCAGCACTCGCTGCTGATGGGACCGGCTGAACGAGCCGACGTTGTGGTCGACTTCTCGGCTTATGCTGGACAAACACTGATTTTGTACAACGATGCCCCGGCTGCTTTCCCTGCCCGCATCTCAACCTATGATTACTACACCGGCATGCCCGATATGTACCCGAATGCGCCGGCAATGGTTATGGCTGGTTATGGACCCAACACCCGCACGATTATGCAGGTGAAAGTTGCGCCCAATCCTCCTGCCCCGACCTTCAATTTCAACGCTTTGCGCTCCGCATTCCTGCACAAAGCTGACGGCTCTGGCGTGTTTGAATCGGGTCAAAATCCGATCATTGTTGGTCAGGCTGCATACAACCCCTCCTATGGCACAAACTTCGCTGCCTCCGGCTGGTGTAACGGACCGATTGACCCCAGCCCGTATTGTGATGGTTTTGCCCGTATTTCGGACCAGGGTGGTGATATTTTCAACTTTGATACCCTGCTGAATAATCAGCTTGGTGTGAAGATTGAACCCAAGGCCATCCAGGATGAGATGAACGAATCCATCTTTGAGCCCTTTGGTCGCATGCAAGGCAATATTGGTGTGGAAATTGTTCCAGCGACACCGGGCACGCAAAATACTGTTTTGTACCCCTTTGTCAATCCACCTACAGAGATGTTTGATGGAACGAATCTACCAACAACTGCCAATCTAACGCCTATCGCAACTGGTGATGACGGCACGCAAATATGGAAATTTACGCACAATGGCGTCGACTCGCATCCTATGCACTTCCACCTGTTTGACGTCCAATTACTGAATCGGGTAACCTGGGACAATATTATCAAACCCCCAGAAGGGAATGAGCTGGGATGGAAAGACACAGTGAGGGTGCACCCATTAGAGGATACCTACTTTGCTCTCCGCCCGATCATACCTATTTTCCCGTTTGAAATACCTAACTCTATCCGTCCATTGGACCCGATGATGCCACTTGGCAATACGACGATGTTCAATCCAACTGATGCGGATGGCATACCGACTGACCCCATTGTAAACAGCCTGGTTAACTTTGGATGGGAATACATGCTTCACTGTCACATTCTCTCGCATGAAGAAATGGATATGATGCGCCCAATCACGGTAGCAATGCCACCGATTGCGCCTGACGGGTTACTGCATACGATCATTGGAAATTCACTTACGCTGGTCTGGCAGGATAACTCGATCACGGAAACGGAATTCGATATTGAAGCCACAAGTGACGGTTTCATTTGGGAGACTGTTGGCACCATCTCTTCACCATTGGATCAACCCAACACCCATGGCGCGCGCAGCTTTACCGATACCAGCTTTAACGGAACCCGGATTGCCTATCGCGTGGTGGCAAAAAATACGATTGGATATCTGCACACAACCGCACCAGCCTTGAACTTCACGTACACGACGGACTTCCCCTCGGTTACAGCGAAATCAATGTCAGCGCCTTACTACCTAGCTGGGGCGTGGATCCAACTGTTCATGCCGCAGGTCTACAAGTAACCTGTTCTCTACTCCAACTGGATTGCAGGGCTTCGCAATTATCCCTTCCTTACCCTGCAATCCATAAAAGTTCAAAAGAGGCTGTCTTCCATTAGGAGGACAGCCTCTCCATGTGTAATATGTTGACAAGGGCGCTTCAGTTTTTGCGCCTGCCGGCTTGCGAAGTTTCGTAGATGCGTGCGTACTATGCGACTGAAGTTTTGTCAATATGACGAGCGATCTCTCCCAGGGGTCTGTTGCGACAGGCAACCACACCTATATCAGTTGTTTTCTAAACCCTTCAATTGTTGTCATTGGTTGTTTGCAAACAAATCCTTCGCAAACATACACTGTCGTTTTACCTTGTATCATTGGACGGTCTGCCAGCAATGTCGGTGACGCTTTTAGCACAGGAAACTTAGAAGCAGCCACAATTGTATTTGGTCGAAATTTTTTATTGATCTCACTAAGGAATACTTTGGTATCCTCATCAGCCAAGTCACCAATGATAGCGATTTGTATCGTCTGATTTATATTGAAATCTGCAGCAGCAAGCCAGCGACTGAACGCTGTAGGATAATCACCGGATAAGCTTGAGACCATACCTAATGTTTTTTCTGCAAGCTGATGCCATTCATTATTTCCTGATAAGGCTGCCATTTTGAGCAAAGCTTCAGCAGCAAGGGCATTTCCAGAAGGGGTGGCATTGTCCTGGAGCTCTTTGGGACGACTGAGTATAGTTTCCGCATCACTGGTTGTGTCGAAGAAACCGCTTGTTGGATCGGTAAACTGATTAATCATCTCTTCTGTTAAATTGTATGCTTCAGCGTACCAGCGATTATCGAAGTCTGTCTGGTATAGTTGGATCAACCCCAAAATAAGAGCTGCATAATCTTCGAGGAATACTTCATTGGATACTCGCCCTTTACTCCAAACTCGGCGAAGTTTACCTTCTAATCGTAATGATGTGAGCATAAAGCTGGCGTTTCTCTGAGCAATTTTTAAATATTCCTCGTTGTTCAAAACTCGCGCGGCTTCTGCAAATGTCGAGAGAATTAAGCCATTCCAGAAAGTAAGGACTTTGTCATCGGTCCCTGGTCTGATTCGTCGATTCCGTACTGCGAGTAATTGGTCCAGATGCTCCTTAAGTCTACTTTGGACATCTGCCACTTCCAATTCAAACCGACTCGCCAGTTCTAAATCATTCATTTCTCGTCGTAAAATGGTCTTGCCTTCCCAATTTCCCGAAGGTTTTACTCCAAAGGCAGTCTCAAAAAGATCGTCCTTCCCGCCCAACGCTTCTCTGATTTCCGCAAGTGTCCAAACGTAAAATTTTCCCTCTATACTCTCTGAGTCAGCATCCAGACTGGAGTAAAATCCTCCCTGTGAATCGAGCATTTCGTTTTTCAAAAAATTAAGTGTTTGCTCAATTACCATGCGAAAAAGTGGTTCCCCGGTAATTTGCCAGGCATGCAAATAAACCTGGATTAACTGGGCGTTATCATAGAGCATTTTTTCAAAATGAGGAACAATCCAGTCATTATCTGTTGAGTACCTGGAGAATCCTCCGCCAACGACATCGTACATTCCCCCTCGTGCCATGGCTCTCAAGGCATGAATTACAACTTTTAATGCGTCAACATCTCCCGAAATAAAACGCCGTAGCAAAAAATCAAGGGCCATGGGCTGCGGGAATTTAGGCGCCTTGCCCCAACCCCCATGCGCCCAATCGTAGCTATCGATTAACCCTGCACTTGCTTTGGCTAATATTTCTTCAGTAAAAATTCCAGTATTAGTTGCTTTTTGTGAATGCGTGGATAATCCCGCGAGTATTTTATTCCCAGCCTCATAAATCTGTTCTCTGTCATTCCTCCATATTGATGCCAGCGTATTCAACACATCCTTGAATGCAGGGATACCGTACCTTGACTGAGGAGGGAAGTAGGTACCTCCATAAAAAGGAATTAGTTCGGGGGTCAAAAAAACTGACATTGGCCACCCTCCTTGACCGGTCAATGCCACAACTGCTGCCATATAAATACTATCCAGATCAGGTCGTTCCTCTCGATCTACTTTGATATTGATGAAGTTGCGATTCATTATTGCCGCAACCTCTGGGTCCTCAAAGGATTCATGAGCCATAACATGGCACCAATGGCATGCTGAATATCCGATACTCAAAAAAATGGGTTTATCTTCGATGCGCGCTTTATCCAGCGACTCTTGCCCCCAGGGGTACCAATCAACTGGATTTTGTGCATGTTGTAAAAGATAAGGGGAAGTGGAATTGGTTAATTGATTTGACATTATCTCCTCAAAATTCTTCTCGGTACAATCTCCCGATCTCTTCTAATGCAGCATAAATCTTGGACAAAAAATATTTCAGTTTTTGCGCCTGCTGGCTTGCGAGGTTTCGTAGATGCGGATGTAGTCGTCGACCGATGTTTTGGCGATAAGACGAGCAATCGTATCAAGCGGAAGTTGCTCCAGCCTTTTAAAACGAATGCAGGATTTGCCCATATCGGGTTTGATTCCCAAGTTGGCGAACGCATCCATTAATTCCTGGTAATCTTCAGGGTTCTGGTAGACTGCCATCAGGTAAAGCGAGTTGTAATTCTTTTGAGCAGCAAGACCAACATTGCTGAGCGGATTTTTATTGTAAGTGTCAGGATAAGTCTCAAGAGGAATTTCATAACTGAGCATGCCCCAGTTGATCGTTTCCTGGTAACCTTCGGGCAGGTTTTGCAAGATCAGATCGCGGACAGCGGAAATGATTTCACGCCGTTCTTCCGGCAAACTGGCGAGATAGGCTTCGGGGGTGGTGGTTGAGGTTGATACCATGAGGTTCCTTTTTGTTTGCTATGGCTTCAGAATTTCTTTTTCTATCACTGGCAGTGAATCGATTAGCTCTTTCGCTTCCCGCTTGATTTCTGGGTCGGTACTGGGCGAATGCTGGATCAATTTGACCAGTTCAAATGCTTTCTTGAATTTATCTTTCACCTGGGCGGTATAGCTGAAAAATTCCCAACCGACAGAAGATGGACGCGGAATTTCGCGGGCCTCTTCGATCAGCTTGCGGGCATTTCTTATGCGTTGTTCAGGAGTCTGTGTTTTTGACATAATGCGATTATAGTGGAAAAATCGATGGGTTGAAAGGTTAATGTAGGTACATATCTTGCATCGTTAAGCACGTGATTCTCGCGTATTCGCGTTTGAATCAGTTAAGTGGAAGGATGTGACGCTGATGAATGAAGAAAAAGATGGAAAGAAGCTGGCCGTCTGGCTGGTTCTGTTCTTTTTGATTGTCATTCTGCTGGGCGCGTTTGTGGGTAAACGGCTTGTTCAGATCGTCAGAGCGTCAATCGACCAGGATGTTAGCCTTGAAGCAACCTTAGCTGGCGGTAAAGATACGGAAGAAAAAAGTCCGCTTGAACCCCTGGAATTAGCAGGAGGATATCCCTATTGGTCTCCTACGCCCACCCGACCCCCAACCAGAACCGCGACTGCAACCCAACCACCTAAACAGACAGAGACAAGCACTGCCACGCAGACGCCCACCAGCACAGCTACTCCTACAAGTACAGCTACCCCTACCAGCACAGCTACTCCTACTAGCACAGCTACCTCTACAAGCACAGCGACGGCGAGCCCAACTGCCACCGTTACCCGCACGCCTTCGACACCGCCTACTGTCGGTCCGGGAGGAAATCCGAAGAACTATGTTGGCGCAGGAATGGCGTTTGGATTGATCGGACTGGTCTGTTTTGGTCTCTATTTCTGGAACCTGGTTCAAGTCAGGCGAGAGAGATAGGCATTTACCTTAGCCACTATGGAAAAACGACCTAAACCAATCTTCCTGATTTTGGGGCTGGTATTCAGCCTTCTGGCTGGTATTGTGATTGGGCGAGCGCTGCGATACAAAAATCCCACAGTTCTGGCGAACTTTACCAATCTGCCTGAACAAAAAAATTTCAATTTGATTCAGCCCGACGAGCTCGACGTAACTCCCTTGCCTTTGCAAGAAACCTTGCCTGATGAAGTGTTCTTGATCGTACCGGAATTGACAGAAGAACCGGATTGGATGAAATTTGGAGGGCTGGATTTGCTGAATGGTAAAGTGAGTTTCGATTTTGAAACAACATGTGATGGCGGGGAGAAGGTTGTTGTTCCTCCTGTAAAAATTGTGTCCTGGCATTTGGATGTTTTTGAGGACGGAGAATTTGGGATTGGAAAGAATGTCGCGGTAGCCTGGGAACACCTTGGTTACGAGGGCTTATGGATCCATTCGGGTTGGGATTTTTGGTCCGAGCAGTCACCAGCCACCGATTTGCAATATTTCATCGAAACCGATGAGCTTAACGAAGTTCAACAATTGGAAAGAATCGAAAGCCGCTTGAATGAATGTCTGCTTGGTAACCAGGTGAGCCTGGAGCAGCAAGGGAAGACATTTGGTGGGGAAGTGGCGGCGGCAGTGCGGGTGCCGGCAACTGGCGTTAAGGAGCTTTCAAAGCATACCATGGACCTTGTACCATACCTGGCACAAACTTACCCGCAGAGCGGCTTCGCAGAGCTGGAAGAGAATGCACTGTTAATCTTCTTTTGTGGCAGGGCGGCTCTGGACGAACGCACCGACCCCGAAGCAGGATATTGGACGCAAACCAGGTATGTAATCGCGATAGAGCCGCTGAAATAGAAGTCTAGAAGACAAAAATATAGGCAAACCCACTCCAGCATATCGGATTAGATTCATATTTGAGAAAAATTGGCAGACATCCGCTCCAACTCACTATTGACATTTCGTTAAAAAAGTGCGAAAATCTAATCAGAGATAAAACTTGTAGTACCTCAAGTTCATCCAAAAAAACAAAAAATAAATAGAGTCTGAGTACACAGAATGTACTAAGGAGTTATTGTGAATCCCCGATTGACTTCCCATAGAACCTCTCATAGGTTTGTATTTCTTCTAATACTGTTGTTTTCACTTTTTGCTTCCAATTTTGTTTTCCCTGTATCTGCAGATCTTCCAAAAGTGGGTTTGATTCCGGAGGGACCTATTGATGACCAGGGTTTCAACCAGATGGCATATGAAGGATTGATGCGGGCAGACACAGAAGGCTTGGTGGAAGGTACTGTCTACCAGCCTACCGGTAACACAGAACCTGAGTATGCCGCAGCCATCGCAGCTTGCGTAACTGCTGGAAACTCGCTTTGTATAACTGTTGGCTTTATGATGAGCGACGTTACCATGCAGGCTGCAACGAATAACCCCACAGTCAATTTTGCGATCATGGATAGTAGCTGGGATGAAGGTTCCTACCCAGCCAACCTGCGCGGAACATTTTTTGCTGTCGATGAAGCTGCTTACCTGGCAGGCTCCCTGGCAGGTTTGATGACCGATAACAATCGAATTGGAATTGTAGCAGGTATGAATATCCCACCTGTGAATCACTTTGTCATCCCCTACACTTATGGCGCACAATGGGCTAATAACCCGGTGCATGTTATCCTTGATTATGCCAACAATTTTGGTAACGAAGCTCTTGGGGCTGCCCTGGCTGAATCGCAAATTAACAGCGGTGCAGATGTAATTTTCGGGGTCGGAGGAATGATGGGGAATGGTGCTATCAAAAAGGCAGCCTTGCTGGGCAAGTATTGCATCGGTGTGGATGTGGACGCCTACTACACTGTCTTTGGTGGTGGTACGGAACCCGGATCTGAATTGTTACTGACCAGTGTGCTCAAACGCATAGACAATGCTGTTTACGACACGATCGTTGCCCATGTCAATGATACTTTCACTTCAGGAACATACACCTATGATATTGAGAATGGTGGTGTTGGATTGGCTCCTTACCATGAGGCAGAAGAAGACATCCCTAATGAAGTAATCGACATTCTTGCGGGAGTAGCGACAGGCATTGCCAATGGCAGCATTGACGTCTGGCAGCCATTTTATACAAATTTCATCTACCTGCCTTCTATTTTGCGATAAAGTCGGACAAGATAAATTGCCACGACGTTTGGTTTAACAACTGGGATGTTGTGGCAATTGTTCTCTTGACCCTCCAAGGATTTTACCTATAATTACAGTAATTAATAATTGAAAGACATTGACGAGGACTAGTAACCGCAAAGCCGGTGGCACAGAGAGCAGGAGAGGCTGAGAACCTGCCCACACGAGTGCGGTGAATGGACCTTTGAGTTGCAAGGAGAACGCCAACAGGCAAGTAACCTGAGCCGGAGTTGCCACCGTTATCTGGGTAAAGGGTATCGCGATTTATCGCCGTACTCAAATAGAGTGAAGCTGGCTTTTTCCCTGTGTGCATCACCAGGGAACTTTTGATTAAAAGGCTGGTTTAACCGGGGTGGCACCGCGGATTGCTGACACATTCGTCCCCAGTGGATGGATGTGTTTGATTTAAAAAACAACAACCGAGGAGAATTGCCATGAAAGACCAAAACCAAACCCGATTCCAACTGCACGAAAGTGACGTTCCGCGTTTCTGGTACAACATGAACGCTGACAGCCCGGTCGCCCCAACCCCTGTGTTTGATCCTGCCACCAAAGAATTGATTAGCAAGGATTCCCTGGAGACCCTCTTTCCACTGCCGCTAATTGAGCAGGAAATAACGATGGAGCGTTTTGTGCCCATCCCGGAGGAAGTGCGTGAAATCTACAAACTCTATCGCCCAACTTCTCTGATCCGGGCTCGCCGGCTCGAAAAAGCGTTGAACACCCCTGCTCACATCTACTTTAAGTATGAAGGAGAGTCGCCTGCAGGCTCGCACAAGCTCAATTCTGCCATTCCGCAGGCGTTTTTCAACAAGATCAGCGGCACGCATGCCATGACCACCGAAACGGGTGCGGGTCAGTGGGGCAGCGCTTTGGCGATGGCGTGCAAAATGTTCGACATGGACCTGGAAGTGTTTATGGTCAATGCCTCTTATCTGGGTAAACCTTATCGCCGGGTCATCATGGAAACCTATGGTGCCCAAATTTTCGCCAGCCCCTCTCCGCGAACAAAAACCGGACGAGGCTACTTGGAAAAGCAAGCTGATCACCCCGGTTCGCTTGGCATCGCAATCTCGGAAGCCGTGGAAGTGGCAGCAGAATCTGAAGGAAGAAAGAAATACGGGCTGGGGTCTGTGCTCAACCATGTCATGCTGCACCAAACGGTAATTGGTGAGGAAGCTCTCAAGCAGATGGACCTGGCGGGAGAATACCCGGATGTCGTTATCGGTTGTGTGGGCGGCGGCTCGAACTTTTCGGGTTTGGCGTTCCCATTTGTGCGGGAAAAACTGAATGGGCACGGACATACGCGTTTTGTAGCAGTTGAGCCAACCGCCACACCCAGCCTGACCAGGGGAACCTATGGATTCGATTACGGCGACAGTGCCGGCATCGTGCCGATTCTCAAAATGTATACCCTGGGCAGCGATTTTATTCCCGATCCCATTCATGCCGGTGGGCTCAGGTATCATGGCATGTCGCCGATTTTGAGCGGGCTGTACAACGCCGGTGTGATCGAGGCTGTTGCGGTGGAACAGCGGGCTATCTTTGAAGCCGCCATCCAATTTACACAGGCAGAAGGTATTTTGCCAGCACCCGAATCTGCGCACGCCATTCGGGCAGCCATTGATGAGGCATTGGAAGCACGTGAGAAAGGTGAAAAACGGGTGATCCTTTTTAACCTTTCCGGACACGGCTTTTTGGATCTTTCAGCCTATGACCAATACCTGCATAATGGCATGATCAACGGAAAACTACCGGATGAACATTTGGAAGGAATTGCTGATCGTTTACCGAAGGTGAGGATGTAGACCTGGTTTCTGGCACGGCAAAAATGCTTGACAAAATCGCCAAATAGTTGATATACTCATTCTCCGCGTCTCAAGAGATTAGAGACGCTTAATTACGTGAGTTGGAAGGGTAGTGCCATGAATCATACAGAATTATTGAAATCTGTGCAAACTGAAAAAAATGTAAACATTCCTGATCTTTTCCCTGGCGATAACGTCAGTGTCCATATGAAGATTAAGGAAGGCGATCGCGAACGTATCCAGGAGTTCAAGGGCGTGGTTTTGTATGTGCGTGGCAATGGAAACGATGCTACCTTCACCGTGCGCCGGGTTGCCAGCAATGGTATCGGCGTGGAGCGCACCTTTTTGTTCAATTCACCGCGCATTGCCAAGGTCGTGGTGGAACGCCACAACAAAGTTCGCCGTGCACGGCTGTACTTTTTGCGCGAACGCACTGGCAAGAGCGCGCGCCTGAAGCAGCGTTTTTAGTCGACAAAACGAGAATAATTAATTCTCCTAACCCGAAAAGCCTGTTCCCGAAACTTGTGGAAGGGCTTTTTGTTTTACCCGGGAGGGATGGATGAACAAACCACTCATTGGCATACCAGCAGGACGGATTGTGGGCAAAGTCTGTTCGCCCACCTATCAAAGCCGGCAGGTGGACATCCAGGCTATTCTGGCAGCGGGCGGGTTGCCTTTTTTACTGCCGGCGGCTATCGCGCTGGATGAACTGCCTGGTATTGTGACGAAGTTTGACGGCTTTTACCTGACTGGCGGGGGTGATCTTGACCCAACATTGTTCGGTGAGTCGAACCACGAGCGGATCTATGGGGTCAACCCTGAACGCGATGCTTTCGAAATTGCTTTGGTTAGTCAGACGATTTCGCAGGATAAACCCCTGCTGACAGTTTGCCGGGGCACACAGGTTTTGAATGTAGCTTGCGGTGGCACGCTATTTGTCGATATCGCCAGCCATATCCCGGGTGCCCAAAAGCATGATTGGTATCCAACTTATAAACGCGACAAGCTGGTTCACGATGTTTCGATTACGCCAGGCTCTCGGTTGGCGCGGATTTTGGGTGTGAATTCGGTGCGAACCAACAGCCTGCACCACCAGTCTATCAACAGGGTTGCTGATGGTCTGAACGCTGTCGCTTTTGCGGCGGACGGCGTTATCGAGGCTGTAGAGTACCCTGACAAACGTTTTGTGATCGGTGTGCAGTGGCACCCAGAATGGCTGCAAGACCAGGCGCCGATGCGGGATTTATATCGGGCATTTATTGGGGCGTTATAGAAAAATCTTCATCCACTGAGCAAGACTATAATTGGCACATGATTACTAAGTCTTCTCCAATCGGCATTTATGATTCCGGCGTTGGCGGTTTGACGGTCTGGCGGGCTGTGCGCGGGCTGCTGCCCAAGGAAGACCTGCTCTATTTAGCCGACCAGGCAAATGTGCCTTATGGTGTGCGCAGCCTGGAAGAGGTACGCGGGTTGGCGGAAGGTGTGGCAAAATATCTGATGGGGCAGGGTGCAAAGCTGATCGTGATCGCCTGCAATACCGCATCAGCGGCAGGTTTGAGGTATTTGCGTGAACTTTACCCCGATTTCCCCTTCGTGGGCATGGAGCCGGCGGTCAAACCGGCAGCAGAACAAACTTTGAGCGGAAAAGTGGGCGTATTGGCAACGCCATCCACCTTCCAGGGCGAACTGTATGCCTCGGTGGTGGAACGCTTTGCCCACGATGTGCGGCTTTACCAGGCGACCTGCCCGGGCTTAGTGCGGCAGATTGAAAAAGGATACCTGGATACCCTCAAAACACGCCGGATTTTGCTGGAGGCGCTGGAACCCATGCTGCGCGAAGGGGTGGATACGCTGGTGATGGGCTGCACGCATTTCCCGTTTGTAATTCCGTTAATCAAGGAGATTGCTGGTGAAGAGGTGAGGGTAATTGACCCGGCACCGGCAGTGGCGCGGCAGGTGAAACGGGTGCTGGAAGCGCGGGGATTATTGGCTGTGCGAAAAAGGGCGGGGAAATCGGTGTTCCTGACCAGTGGGGATGCTTTGCAATTGGAGGTTTTGCTGCCAAACCTGGTGGGGGTGGAGGTAGAGGTAGGAGGATTGCGCTGGAAGAAAGGCGTCCTCATGAAGAAAAAAGTTAAGGAACCGTTGGGTCGACTATTACCTCTGCCTTGGCCTACTCCTGCCTTAGCCGCATCATTAGGGAGTTGGGAAGAAGTTGAGTTGGATGGTGGAGCAATATATATTCACCGTGAAAAAGGCAATGGCGAACTTGAGTATCGGTTCAACTTACCTTTGGATGCATGGGAAACTCCCGTAATCCTGTTGGAAGATAACCTTGGCTGGGTCAAGGAAGTAGCGTTGGCAAAAGAACCGTTCACCTGGTATGGAAGCTTTGTCTTGACAGGCGAAGAGCGTGAGCAATTCAAAGAGATTACAGAAATTTTAATAAAAGTTGATGAAAAAGGATTTTATTAGAATCCTGTCAAGATCCTTATATAGTGTACTTACAACGTACGATTTGCGTCGTGCCGCAACGATCAGGGTGCTAGGCAAGGAAGCTGGTGCGATCTCCCGTTGTTTACCGATAAACACTTAAGATGTATTGAGGAAGGGCGACTGCGTTGGGAGGCAGGCGAGCTTTGTTGATAAATCCGTCCTGCTCATGGTTGGGAACGGCCAGTGTCCGTTCCGTACAAGATGAAACCCGAAAAGCAAGCATTCTTTCGTAAAATATTTCGATAAACGCTAAAGATATATTGACAAACGATAAATAGTCTGCTAAACTGACCCTGCCTTCAATCGTAATTCTTTGAGGTCAAAGGAGGTTTAGATATGAAAACACGTTTACAGACGATCATCGTTGAACTGGGTGTAATTTTTGCCATGCTGCTGACGGTGGGGGTGGGTGCCTACCTGGTGCCAGTTTCTCACGATGTGGCGGCGGCAAACCCAACCATCACCTACATGCGCGTGCCTGTTTTGCTAATAGCCTGGAGCATTTTGGCTTGTGTTTTGGCTGCGCTCGTAATGGCATTTTTGTTGCTTGAACGTATCCGCAAAGACAAAATTTTCGAACCGCAATCGGTATGGCTACTCAAAGGTATTGGACTATCAGCCCTGGTTGCCATCATCCCGATGGTGATCCTGATTTTTTATACCCAGGCGCATGTTACCGGGTCGATCACAAATTTCTGGGTGGTGCTCGGCATCTTCGCTCTGGTGATTGTAGCGGTTTTCTTCTTCCTGATAGCGTCCCTCTTCCAAAGAGCGGTCGACTATAAAGAAGAAGTTGACCTGACAGTTTGAGGCAGCCATGACGATCATTGTTAATTTGGATGTTGAACTGGCAAAGAAGAAAATGAGCCTGACCGAGCTTTCAGAGAAGGTGGGCGTCACCATGAGCAATCTTTCGAACCTGAAAACTGGCAAGGCGCGGGCGATCCGGTTTTCGACGTTGGAAGCGATTTGCGGGGCGCTGCAGTGCCAGCCCGGTGATATTCTGGAATACCGACCTGAAGTTAAACCTTCGAGAGATCCTTATTGAAATCGTAAAAGATCGCTACGCCAGGCGGATTGAAAGCACAATACTATTCTGTAATACGAAGTCCATAGTGCTTTCAATTCTGCCCTTCGGAATTTGAGGATAAACTTAAGCTTGAGAGGCAGGTGACATATGATTGATTCGATCCAGCATCGCAGGAGTGTGCGGGAATTTCTTGACCAGCCGGTGGAAGATGCAAAATTAAATGAAATCCTGGAGGCAGCCCGCTTGGCGCCTTCGGGAAACAACAAGCAGCCCTGGCATTTCATCGTGATCAAAGACCAGGGTATGAAAAATGCTGTCGCAACGGCAACCAATAACCAGTTGTGGATTGCGAGTGCCCCGGTGGTTATTGTGGCAGTGGCAGATATGCTTGCCAGGAGCGAAGATTTTGCTGGTATGGTGGTGGATGAGGAAACCAGCATTTTTGATCTGAAAAGGATCGTGCGCGATACCGCAATCGCGGTCACCCATATCCTGCTGGAGGTCGACCACCAGGGGTTGGGGGCATGCTGGTGCGGAGCCTTCACTCAGCGGGGAATTCGACCCGTGTTGGGGATTCCGGAAGAAAAGTTTGTGGTAGCTGTGATCCCGATTGGTTACCCGGCAAAACAACCGCAAGGCAAAACGCGCAAGTCGCTGGAGGAGATTGTTCGGTACGAACGGTGGTGAGATGGTGATCTTGCCGGGCTCTTGCGCAGCACCCCTTTAGTGGGCGACCCGAGCACGGAAACTGACCGAAGGGCTTTCGTTAGTGGACGCCTTCGGCGAAATTGTGTGCTCGGCAGGGATGCCGGCACAATCAACTATTAAGATTCTTCGCAAAAGAGGCTCAGGATGACAGAGACAATGAC
>DHCY01000040.1:0-5496 GCA_002399085.1 Anaerolineaceae bacterium UBA4890 | reverse complement strand
AGAGACAATGCCGGCACAATCAATGATAAGATCCTTCGCAACAGAGGCTCAGGATGACAGAGACAATGCCGGCACAATCAACTATTAAGATCCTTGGCAACAGAGGCTCAGGATGACGGAGGCACTCCCATTCCTAAAGACAGATTAATCCGCAATCCTCAAATCCAGAGCTGATGGATTGACTTCCAAGCCAGCAAAGTTCTCAAAGCTCAGATCGCGAAAGGTGCGACCGGTTTTGCGGTTAAAGAGGTCCAATAGAGCGCTGTAACTAAGGTTGACGCGCGCGTCCCAATCGAAACCCAGGGTCTGGGCTGCCTGGCGAACCTGGGCAGGGCTTTCACCTTCCAATTCAACAAACAAACCCAAGGGAGTTTCATCCACCGAGATCACCAAACTATCCAGCAGGTAATTGGCGCGGTATTTTTCATACATCATGACCACTTGGTAGCCCAATGCCTCGAGCAGGCGCTGGGTTGCCTCGAAATCAGAGACAACCACCTCAATCTCCTTGCGCAGGAGCACACCCTCCTGGGCAATGCCGGGACCCTTGAACGTGAGCCGCGCCTGGGTATCCATCCGCAGGCGTAATACTTGCCTTTGCGCCACCAGGCTTCCATCCGCCCGATCGAAACGCAGGTTGGTTTCATGCACGCGCTCCTGGCTGCAGGGCAGGTTTAAGTCTGCAATTTTCTGCAGCAGGGCGGCGTGGTCCTTTAGCAGGAACTTGACCTCAATCTCCTGGTCCATCGGCGAGCTCCTTTTGGCTTGACTTGATTGTATAGAAAACGATCATCGCCAGCCAAACTACGTGCAGCACGATGGTGAAGGTATGGTTGGCAGGACGCTGATTTGGTGACCACAAGAAAAGCCGCTCAATCCATGTAATCGCGATCGCAAGCAAGGCGGTGACCCACAGGGCGGGGATGTGCCAGCTGCGTTTCTCTTTGAAGGCGATATAGGCGAGCATACTCAAAACAAGCTGGATAAGCCCCGTGATCACCAAATAAGTCGGCAACCAGGATGGAAAATCGAGCTCAAACATGACACCCTGCCTGAGCAGCGCGTTGATAAAGCGGCTGAAGCCAATCACGGCGACGATTGCCAGCGCCCACATCAGCACATAGCGCAGGGCGTACGCCCAAAAACCAGGGTCTTTCATTGAAGGTCGTTGTTCATCCATTATGCTCTCTTTCACTCATATCGGTCAGGTAACCCAGGGCGGAGAGTGCTTGCAATACTGCCTTCTCACCCGCAGGTTTAATAATAACAGTAGTTGGACCGAGGCTCTCGCCCAGCCAATGCGCGGCAGGGCTCTCACGCAATGCCTGCAAAATCTGGGGCGAGCCCAGGCGCAGGATGGTTTCGGTCTGGATGCTAGCTTGCGTGCCTTCGGCTTCCCAGCGCTTGATCGCTTCGTAGAGGATGGGCGGCAATCCGCCATCAGCATGTTTTCGCAAGAGACTGATAAGGTGCTTGGGCTGCAAACCCTGCGTTCTTGCCCTGGAAAGCGAGGTAGGGGTAATTTGGTAGACACCGCGGGCCGGAGTAACCTCGAGCCATTCTGCAAACCGGGAGATCTGGTAGCGGACCATGCGTGGTGACCGATCGGTCATAACGATTTTCCCGGCTGAAGTGAGGCTAACCGGCACATTTTCAATCTCATCCTCAACCGCGTGAACCGGGGTATCCAGATTGAAGAAAACTTCATTCAGACGGAAGAGGCGTTGGCGGTCGTTTGTTTCGGCAATATCAGATAAACCAAGCCAGGGCAGCATTTTTTGGACAATAAAGTTTATTAAAGCCCCTTCCACCTTAATCCAGCTCTCATAGCCGCTCAGGATAGCAGGTTCACTGCCAGTTTTCATTACCGTCCAGCTGAAATATTCTTCCTGCCAGCGGAGGAAATCGGGGTTGCTTGCCCTGACCAGTTCAAGCAGACCGTCGAGGTCATACCATTTGCCTGCCTGCAGGCTGTTGAGTATATCGATAATTGCCTGTCGGGCTGCCTGGGAACGAATGGAGCCGTTGGTTTCAATTTGCAGGCTCTCAAGGTAGTTAATTTCATGAAAAGTGCCAGATTTCAGCCACTGGTTACCCAGCCAGTTTAGAGCATGACCCCTGGGCAGCTCCAGGAACCTGCGCGCCAGGTTTGTGGGTTGTTTTTCGGCGTCCAAAACACCTGCTGCCACCAAAAGTGTCTCTAAAAACGCCCAGTGCCCGGCATCTACAGTGGTTTCTGCCAGGTATTCTTGCGGGTTTTCGAAACGCAGCGCTGCCAGCAGTAAACAGGCTTCGTCCAAAATCACAGAACTGGTCGGAAAGATCTCGGCGGGTTCAACAGAAGCAGGTTCGAGTGTGTTTTCTGATGCTTGGTCTGGCTGCGCCGGCACGAGCGGGATGAGCTCGTCGGGCAAGTATGCCATTTCTTGCAGCTCACCGTTTACGCGCAAAAAATCGCGCCCCAACAGACCGCGGTACCAGAGCGTTTCGCTGACAGAGATGGGGAATGCCCAGGGCTGCTCTTTTTTGCGGAGGGTCTTTCCTAGCGCACGGATCTCACCGAAGCGCTGCACAAAGGTGGACCATGGCAGCATGCCGCCGTTAGCTTTGAGGGCAAACAGGGCAAGTTGAGCGTGCTCTGGCAGTTGGTGAAAGACGGAAGCAAACCTGTGAGGGGAAGGAATGTTCAATTCGAGGCTCAACAGCAAGCTGGGTTTGTCTGATGCGACCTCCGGCAGCCCCCAAGACAAGGCGATCTGCTGTAACTGATCGGATTCAAAGGCGTGTAAACTGGCGGCGAGAGAGGGCATGCTGCTTTGGAGTATACATCAAAACCAGGGGCGAAATCGATTGTTCGAGGGTAGGTGTGCTGTGCCTTATTCGATTTTGAAGTTTTTAACGCCTTCAATTTCCGAGATCTGCTCGACCATATTCTCAATTTTTTCGCTTTTGCTAAAGCGAGCCACAATTTCGAGCCGAAGGGATTTGCCTTTGACACTCTTTTGGACAGAAAAGGTGATCACTTGGTCAGCAATTCGCGCCATGGTTTTGCGAACATCGCGGATAATGCCCTTGGCATCGGTGACTTCGATGACAACATTGCGAATCACATTGATGCGCACGAAGCGCTTTTCGATAACATCCAACACCGACAAAACGACCATAAGCACGACGGTGGTTACGATTGAGACAACATAATACCCAGCCCCGACAGCCAGCCCAACGATCGCCATTGTCCAGATGGTTGTGGCGGTGGTAAGCCCTTTGACAGTAAAACCAGAGCGCAAAATCGCGCCCGCGCCCAAAAAACCGATGCCCGAAACGACCTGTGCAGCCAGGCGGGTGGGGTCTGTGCCGGCTGCGTTAGCTAGGTTGATCGAAAGTATCATCGCCAGGCAGGCGCCGATCACAAGGATCATGTGCGTGCGCAGACCGGCAGGCTGGCTATCCCGTTCTCTTTCAAAACCAATGATGCCGCCTAACACCAGGGATAGCCCAATGCGCAGGATAATATCGGTCAGGGAAATTGCTTCCATCGTGAAACCTTTCTAAACAGCAACTAAGGCGCTGTGGTTGAAAATTTTATCACGGTTGTTAATGAATTGTTAAGCGTTGGGTGGGTTGTAGAAGGCGCAGTGCGCGTTCTCTATGTTTGTCGACAACGGGAGGGGGTGGAAGCCCACCCTTACAAAGTAAGCAAAGGCGGGCGGGTGGGTCCCAGACCCGCGCTAAGCCAACAATCGTTGCTATTAACAATGCTGCGGAGGGAGACAAGCCCCCTCCGTACGGAGGCAATTTTTATGGTTGTCGATATCTGGAGAGCATGAAAGCTCTCCCTTACGCCTTACGGGATTTCTGGCAGGGCGTCTTCACGGGCAGAAATAATGCCCACCAGACCGCGCCCGGTGTGGGCGCCCAAGGCGGTCCCAAGCGTTACCTCGGGCAGCCAATTCACCTTGTAGAGGCGGTCCATAGCTTCTTTTAATATGGCGCCACCTTCAGGGTTGGCAGCCGTGCAGATCTGGGCGACCAGGGTTGAGCCTTGCGGATGCAATGTTTCCAGCAATTCAGTGATGCCGAGGATCGCTTTTTGAAAAGAGCGCTTCTTGACCCGGTCATAATACTTGCCGTCTTCTTTACTAACTTCGATCACCGGTTTGATGCCCAATAAGGAAGCCAGCAAGCCTCTCAAATGGCTGATGCGACCGCCAGCGATCAGATATTTCAGATCGGGCAGGGTGAAGTGGGTCGAAACCGCGTTCTGCATCTGGGTGAGCTTGGCAAGCACCTCGTCCATCGATTTGCCAGCATCGCGCATTTTGGCTGCGGCGTTCACGAACCAGGCTTGCCCGGCAGAAAGCGTGAGGGTATCAAACAGGTGAATGCGGGTTTTATCGAGCGTCTCTGCGGCTTGTTTGGCAACGTTGTAAGTAGCGCTCAAGCCGGAAGAAATGTGAATGGAGAGGATTTCGTCATCCTCTTCTGCCAGCTGCTCGTAGACTTTGCTGAAGTCGCCAATGGAGGGGGTGGAGGTGATGGGCATGGTTGGGCTGGCATCCATCATGTCATAAAACTTTTCCGGTTCGATGTCGATTCCCGCCTGGTAAGAGACGCCGTTGACTTCGACCTTGAGGGGAACCATGGTAACGCCAATTTTCTGGCAATCAGTAAAGGAGATGTCAGCTCCGCTGTCTGTAACGATTTTCATTTTGTACCTCGTGTAAGAATAAACTCAGGTAATTGGTTATTATTGTATAACTACAATCCTGTCTATCAAATTTTACCCTACACGAGGAAGATTATTAAGGTTAATTTAAAGAGAGGTGACAAACGTCAACTCGGAATAGCAAACGGCTGGAGGTGGGGAAAGTCGTAACCAGCAGATGGGTCTCCCTAAAACGTGTGGTATCGAACAGCAATCGAGGAACGGTCAGTGTCCGTTCCGTACATAGGTGAGAGTGAACAGTCATCGGGGAACGGTCAGTGTTCGTTCGGTACATAGGTGAGAGCGAACAGTCATCGGGGAACGGTCAGTGCCCGTTCCGTACAAGGTAAGAGCGAACAGTCATCGGGGAACGGCCCATGTTCGTTCCGTACATAGGTGAGAGCGAACAGTCACACGGGGAACTGTCAGTGCCCGTTCCGTACAAGGTGAGAGCGAACAGTCATCGGGGAACAGCCAGTGTCTGTTCCGTACAAGGTGAGAGCGAACCGTCATCGGGACACGGTCAGTGCCCGTTCCGTACAAGGTAAGAGCGAACAGTCATCGGGGAACGGCCAGTGTCCGTTCCGTACAAGGTGCAGTAGCGAACAGTCATCGGGGAACGGTCAGTGTCCGTTCAGTACATAGGTGAGAGCGATCGGTCACACGGGGTGGTGTGGCAATCGTCTTTTTCAAAAATATTGAAACTGATTTTTTCTTTTATCAGATATTAAGGTTGGAAGCGGGATGTTTATGTTACCATTATGACGTAAAAGTATTCGATCTTAAATTCC
>DHCY01000016.1 GCA_002399085.1 Anaerolineaceae bacterium UBA4890 | reverse complement strand
AAGAAAACGCTTTGTAGCAATGTTGGGAACAGGCCTGCCTGTTCCTCACAGCAATGGTCGAGGCAGTTTCTGCCGGTATTGACATTGTGTGAAGTATTAATCTGGATGGTACTGAGATTCATAGCTGAATAGTGAAAAAAAGCCCCCGAATCGGGGGCTTTGAGGTGGAGATGGCGGGAGTCGAACCCGCGTCCGAAAGATTAGACTCTCGAATCTCTACGAGCGTAGCAGAAGATTTGGTCTCGTTCGCCTTAAGGTGTTCTGCGCAACTACCGGTAAACCATTCGCTTGAGCTCAAAAGCTCTCTTAGGGGCACCCCGCGAATCAGCGCCCAGCATTCTGACTTCTATGACATCCTTGCTGGATTCGGTCAGAAAAACGACTCCAGGGGACGTGACCTCATCTATGGAGGTCAGCTTCCGATCATCTAGCTTATGCAGCTAAAGGAAGGGTTGCGTAACTTGTGCGATTGGCACTTGTTGTTTTGTACTGATTTCACGAGGTCGGTACCTCTCGGCTCGCAATCCGGAACCAGCTTCTCCCGTCGAGACCTGGCATCCCCATGCACTGTTATTATAGCAAAACAAAAGCCTCCCTGCAAGTACAGGGAGGCTTTATTACTAACTTCTAACAAAGGTTACTTATTGAGTTGCTCAAGTTGTTCAGCCAGGGTTTTGTTGCCGAACTCGTTCAGCTTGTCAAACTCAGCCTGGACATCCAGGGCGGGGTTGTCAA
Source organism: Anaerolineaceae bacterium UBA4890 (assembly GCA_002399085.1). Taxonomy (GTDB): domain Bacteria; phylum Chloroflexota; class Anaerolineae; order Anaerolineales; family Anaerolineaceae; genus Mesolinea. The sequence goes on along the minus strand of DHCY01000016.1, from coordinate 117,680 downwards.
CGACAGCAGCCATGACAACTTCGATTTCGTCACGAACAAAATCGTAGCCAGGTACGGCAGGTTCGAACCAACCGTATTTCAACAGGTCCCAAGAAGCTTTGTAGGTGGGGTTGGCAGTCATGTAGTCGCCCATCATGTCAGCAACTGACTGGCGCACCGGGAAGTAACCAGAGGCTTCTGCCCACAGTTTCTGAATTTCGGGGCTGGTGTAGTACTTGATGAAGATCCAGGCAGCCAGTTCACGTTCGGGAGTGGATTTCGGGATCGAAACACTCGCGCCGTAAACGTCTTGCTTGGGGGTACCGGTGCTGGGCAGAGCGGCAACCGACCAATCAAAGGCGGCGCCTTCGTCAACAGCCTGAGTGTAGAAGGGTAGACCGGAGCTGGAGCCGACGGTGAAGAGCAGGGTGCCATTGCCAAAGTCAGACTGATCGCCGTAGTTTTCAGAAACCAGGCGAGCACAGCCATCAGCAAACAAACCTTGCAGGAACTTGAATGCTTCCACAGCAGCGGGGCTGTTCAGCGTGTACTGGTTGGTGGTTCCATCATAGATGTCGCCGCCGAATGCATAGGTCCAGGAAGCGAAGCGGGAAGTATCGATGCTAAGCTGGTAGCCCATCGAACCTTCGGCTTTTGCGCCACTGAAAGGTTGCTCAGCAGCTTTACAGGTCATCTCACGGAATTCTTCCGGGGTGGCAGGAGGAGCATCGTAGCCCAATTCCTTCAGCCAGTCCATGTTGTAATACATGACTTCCATGGAGCGGTTCGGGGCAAGACCTAAGCGCTGGTTGTCATACAGCGGATAGACATCCTGCTGGAAGAAGGCGGGGATAAAGTCATCTTGATCTGCCTGGGGCATGCCGTAGACAGGATCATTGATGACAGTGTTCATATCGAACATGGAATCAGCCAGTTGATAGGTAGCGATCTGATTCTGATAACCAACCACGATATCGGGAACATCAGGAGTGTTAAGCAGAGCAAGCATCTTGGTATAGATGTCGCCATATCCGCCGGCGTATTCAGCGGTGAGGGTGATACCGTACTCGTTGGTGGCATTGAAACCGTCAACAATGGTCTTCATTGCAGCTTCACGAGCTTCACCGGTGTGTTGGTGCCAAAAGACAATGTTTTTGGCGGGGGTTACTTTGGACCAATCCACTGCGCCTTCTACCGGCACTTCAGGTTCTGGCGTAGTTTTGGCGCAGGCACTCAGCACCATGGCCGCAATCATGATGATTGCTATCAAACTAAACATCTTTCTCTTCATATTCAAAACCTCCATTTTGAATCTAATAATTTGATATCGAGAATTTTCTCGTTATCATCCAGTTGGTTATTCCTACCCTTTCAATCCAGTGGTTGCAATACCTTGTGTGAATTGTTTTTGGGTTAGGAAATAGATAATCAGGATTGGGATTAATGAGATCACCGCTCCTGCCATCAATAAGTGTGTTTGCGGACCAGCTTCATTCACAAAGGACCACAAACCGACCATGATCGGTCTCCATGTGTCATTTGTCGTGACAAGTAATGGCCATTGAAATGCGTTCCATGACCCGGTAAAGCCAAACAACAACACAGTCATAATTGGTGCCTTGCTGATCGGCAAAACAACCTGGACGAGGAAACGCAAGTGGTCTGCCCCGTCAATGCGGGCAGCATCCCATAGTTCTTTGGGGATCTGAGCAAAAAATTGTCGTAAAAGAAAAATGCTGAAGGCATTAGCGATAAAAGGCACCGTCAGCGACCAATACTTATTGAGCCAGGTTCCGCCCGGGATTGGGAATATGCTGCCGCGAATGAGCAAGTAGTTCGGGATCAGGGTCACCGATTCTGGGATCATCATGGTTGCGAGGAACAAACCGAAGAGGATATTCTTGCCTTTGAAATCGATGCGACCAAAGGCGTAGCCTGCCAAAATCGAAGTGATCAGCAACCCTGCCAGGGTTCCAAGCGTGATCAAAACGCTGTTCATAAAGTATTTTGAGAACTTTGCCTGGTTCCAGGCATCCACATAGTTAACCCACTGGGGCACTTTTGGCACTAACACTCTTGTGATTGTTTCACCGAGTGTCATCAGTGAGCTGGAAATCATCCAAAAAAATGGGAAAATGAAGATAATTGCACCAAATATCAGGATTACATAGGTCAGAATCCGACCAAGCCAATAGAAGCGGGATCGCCTTGCACGAGTTACTTTGACAACTGGTTGTGGATTTACGACTGGACTATCCATAGAATACCCGCTCTCCAATCAGCTTGTTCTGCGCAAGTGTTAACCCCAGAATGACAACAAACAACACAATTGCCTGGGCAGTTGCGATGCCATATTGATTTGCTTTGTAAAAATTATCGAAAATGAGCAGACTGGTGGTGATCACCGAATCGCCAGCACTGGGGGTTCTCAATACGTAGATGTGGTTGAAGGCTTTAAAGGTGCCGATAAATCCGATTAAAACCAGGTAAAAAGTTGTCGGTGAAAGCAATGGCATGGTGATAAAGCGAAATTGTTGTGAGCGCGTGGCGCCGTCAATCTCAGCGGCTTCGTAAGTCTCTTTGGGGATGTTGCCCAAACCAGCCAGGAAAATGACCGTGTTATAGCCAACAAAAGACCAAATGCCATAGATCATGATGGAAATAAGCGCCAGGCTTGGTCCCGCCAGGAAACCAGAGAGGTCCAGCCCAAGCAAATTCAGCAAAGGTTTTGGTTCGAATCGCCATTTCTGCGGGCTGATGCCAAACCAACCGATGATCATATTTGCAATGGAGGTTTCCCTTAATGAAAAGATGATCTGAAAAACCACTGCCGATGTAACCGAGGGAGTCACATAGGGAAGAAAGTAGATCATCCTGAAAATATCTTTCCCGATGATATCCTGGTAGAGTAAAAAGGCAAGGATCATCCCCAAAATCACTTCTGCAGGCACGGTCCCCAGTGCGTAATATAAAGTCACAATCAGCGAGTTGAGGAAATTCTGGTTGCCGCTGTCATACATATAGCCCCAGCCAGTGATAAAAATCACACCACCCAGGATCATTATCACCGCAGCAACGACTTTTGCAATTGTCTGACCCTTGCTAAGCGACTTGAACGCGTTATTCCAAATCCAAAAAGCTCCTACGATCAGAGCAATTCCTGCCAGCGTGATCAGTAGGTTTGTCCAGTTCCCAAAGATCAGCAAGTAGTTCTTACCGCCGACATAGGCGCCCTTGGTCACTCGCCAATTGAACAAACTCATATAGATCGAGTAACCTATGGGGAAAAGACCAAAAACTAAAATAACTATAAGAGCGGGTAGGACGAACAAGTAGCCAGTTATTTGCTCCCTGGTCCTCAGTTTGTGCAAGGTGGTGCCGGTTTTTTTTGGCTTCACGCTAATAACTGCTTCAGTCAAAGAGAACTCCTCTCTTCCATATCCTCATTGATCATCCAAAAATACATTATAAACAATGATACCAGTAATTCTGTTAAATCTTCTTAAAATTGAGCTTAACCCAGGTTGTTCCTGGATGAATTTTACTTTATTTTGAGGTAAGCAAGGATCGAACCCGGAAATTTGTCCGTAATCAACAAAAATCCATCCTCTCCAAGCGCAGCCAACCCTTCCCAATTCCTGGCTACATTTCTGTCCATGAGTTCCAGGTAGATCGGGGGTTGATCAACCAGGGTGAAGCCATCGGCGCCCAGTTGGAATTCAACCAGGCGCTCCACTGGTCGGTTTTCAAGGTGGCTATCGCCCAAGCCATATCGGTCTGAGAGGTAGTCTTCCTCTACTGCCAGGTGAGTATCTCCCGGAAAGAAGTAATTGATCATCCAGAAATTACCGTTTCCATCCGTTTCAGTGGCGTCAGTCAAGCGGAAATTGATTGCCTCAATTGGTATCTGCGTCATCTCGGACAGGTCTGTATCCAGCCTGACCGCAAAAGGAGCGTCGTTTTGCTCCGTCCCGTTTTGCTCATAGAAAGCATAAATGAACTCGCCGTCGCTGGTCAGGGCTTCGTAACTGGCATTGCGGCTGTTGTTTTGAACTGGCAATTCCAGCAAACTGGATTTTTCAAGGGTTATTTGTACAATCTTGCCTTCTGCACTGTGTACCTCACCTCGGACAGCAAAAGCCTTCATCGGGTTACCCCCGCTGGTCTCGATTGTGAGATAAGCAGCGTTGTCAATAAAAACGATCGCCTCAAAACCTTCAAATCCTGCCAATTCTTCCGAAAGACCAGCATCGTCGAAAACGATCGGATCAACAATGATCTCTGTTTCAGGGTCCTGCGCGAAAGCTCGCACCAATTTTCCTGAAATGGCGTAAAGTTGACCAACACCGTTTCCATCGATGCCGTCGGGATATTGCGGGAGCAAGACTAATTCGTCCTGCCACCAACCCAACCCGGAATATTCCATCACTTCCCAAGCCTGCTCACCAGGAAGCGGTATTTCCACCACCTCATACTCCTCCAACCTGGCAACCAGCGCATCTTCAACCACCAAATCGTCTGTAGGAGTGACCAAACTCGCACTTAAATCCCTACGGCTACACGCAATTAGCGATATTATTAAAAGGATAACTGTGTCAATAAGGAAAACTATTCTTCTATTCATAGTAATTGAAGTCGAGTACGAGCAAAACCGGATCGTGATCACTGAGCTGCTGGTCTGCAGGCAGGACCGAGTTGATATTGAGCGGTCTGAACTCGTACAGGTTCTGCATAAACGAATCAGAAAGCAGCATTTGGTCCATCACCTGCGCGTTGCCTTCATGGATGTAAGTGACCCATTGCTGGCGGTCAATTGTGTCAAACAGATTGGCAAGCTGTGTGCCTGCCAGGGTACGAAGCGGCTCGCTCCAGGGGAAGTCGTTCAGATCACCAGCAACCAAAATTTTTGCCTGCGGGTCACGCTCCAGGATGTCTTTCACAAAACCATTAACGGCTTTAGCCTGGGCAATCCGCTGCGTTTCGCTTACCAGAATGGGCGGCTGCTGGTCTCCATATAAGGGACCATCCGGACCTTTTGAGTTGAAGTGTGCGCCAATGACAAAGAAGTTTTGTTCCTGAAATTGGAACTGGGCAATGATCGGTTTTCGGCTCTGCCTGAAGGCGGAATTATTAGGCCAGATCAAACCCGGGTTATTTGTTAGCGCCAGGTTTACTCCCTCACCGGTCAAACCCACCTCATCCCCGCTTGTTCCTGGTAATGCCGAGAGAAATCGCAAGCCTCGATCCATACGGAACATGATCACAACCCTGATGTTTCCTCCATCTACCCCTCCGTCAGTATTTCGTTCAGGGTTGATATTGAACCATTGGTAAACCGGACCGCCCTTTGCCTCAATCGTCTCTCTAAGGCTGCTCAGATTCTGGTCGGCACTAACAACGTCAGAATCAAGACGACCATCGTCATCCATCACTTCCTGCAGCACCAGGATGTCCGGCGAGTCTAATTGCTCGATGATCATGCTGGCAAAACCTTCGGTTCGTTCGGGAGATTCTGAATGGCTGTAATTAAGCATATTCAGACTGACCACTGAAATCTGCGAAGGTTTCAATTCAGGCGGCTGGACGTCAGTGATCTCATCGACTAATCCCATGCTCTCGAAAACCAATTTTTCTGTGGGCAGGATCCTGTAATTGCCAAAATCGTAATCCACTATGCCAATAATCGGCTGGGTAAAGATATCCCCAACGGAAACGGCAGGCATGCGGATAAACTTATCATCCAGCATAATACGCTCTGGGTTTGGGTCATCTTCAGCCAGCAAAAGCAAACCAGCAGGGCTCATGCCACTGACATTTTTCCCGTTATCGGCAACGACGGTCACCTCGTTGTAGGAGTTGATCGAACTGACCGCGACGGCATCGTTGACCTGGACGCGCATGCCCTCCAGACTCTCGAAGAAATCCATACCATCCTCTTCAGGATCGAATTTCGCCATACTACGTCCGACATAGCCCTGCACGTCATTTTCAATTACACGATCAGGGATCGTTCTTCCGCCTTCACCGAGCAAGACTGGAGCCGGCAGTGGATTTCCACTGCCCAACACTTCAACCTTGCTTGCGCGCAGGCTGGTTCTGGTCAGGGAGTTCTCGCCCAACCCAGCCGGGTTATACTCGCGCACCTCAGCTGTCATGATCAAAACTTCATCCCCAACCTTGACCGAGGCAAACGCCAGCAAGTCCACATAGACCCCTTCCGAGGTTGACGGATCGTCATCTGGCGTTTGGGACTGCATGTAGAAACCGCCGCCATCGATTGCCGTGACAATTCCCGGGACGCAGCGGACTTCTTTTCCATCATATGGTGAACGGTGACCAGCGCCTTGCACCTGGCTGATTGCCAGCTGGTCTACCTTATTGCACGAGCCCGTTTGAGCGTTGGAATTGCCTGGTGGAGTGGCGATACAGCCAGAAAGCCATATCAGAGCAAAGAAAATGAGGATTGATTTTTTAAAGTTAGTCTGGTTCATATTGGATTCCTGGCACTATTTTACCGTAATAGGCGGGATTCCTTTGGGGTTTGGATTTTTGGTTTAGAATGTAAGGCATGGAAATCCAAGCTGCGATCGCAAAGATCGACAAATTCTCCTCCAACGAGGAAGGTAACAAAGTTGAGATCATTGAACGACCCAACGGTGGTGTCTCGATTGTAATGGCAGAAGGCACGCTGGGCGGCAGCCGCTCAAAAGGCGTCACCATGAAAGCGGTGCACTCAGTATTGAACCTGATTGGCGAAGGCGTACCTGACGGTGCATCTGCACGTGTTGTTCTTCAGCGCATCCGCGATGAACACCGCGAGATCGCCAATGTGAATATTTCGATCATTTCATGTGACCTGCAATCGAACACGATTGTTATCACCAAGAACAACCCGGTGCCCATACTTATTTATGAAGAGGGCGAAAGCCATTTCCTTCCCCTCTCTCAGGATGCCGAATCCCGCCGTTATGACCCGATGGTCTACCAGTTCGAGTTCCAATTGGGGCAAACTTTTATACTTCTCTCGGAAGGTGTAGAGAACGCCGGCATCTATAACGACAATAAGATTGACTTGCTTACCGCCCTTGGCGCAATTTATGATGATGACAACGATGAGCCCAGCGTTCAGGATGTTGCTGACAACCTGTTGAATCAAGCAATCGGTCACGATAGCGACCAACCGCGTGATGATATGACTGTAGTTGTCCTGAAAGTCTCACCAGCCACAACCCGCAACATTCGCCGTGAGTATGTTAGTTTCCCAATCAAAAAAAATATTTCTTAAGGAGAGATAATGCGAGAAGATGTCGTTTTGATCACTGGTGCAAACGGAGAGATCGGTCATGGTTTGATCGATTACCTTGCAGAACATGATTACACCATTGTAGCTCTCGACCTAAACCCCCTGGATAAAGAGCTGCGTTCCAAGGTTGCTCATTATTTGGTCGGAGATATCCTTGACCAGTTGTTACTGGGCAGGTTGGTTGTTGAGCACAAAATCAGGACAATTTATCACCTTGCCTCGATCCTCTCGACAAAGGCAGAATACAATCCCGAGACTGCCCACAAGATCAACGTAGAAGGCACCCTGAACCTGCTCCGTTTGGCGGTGGAACAAGCCAAATGGCAGGGTCAGCCGGTTAAGTTCATTTACCCGAGCTCGATCGCCGCCTACGGGCTCCCTTCTATTGAAGAAAAGATGCGTGTTGGTAAGGTTCGCGAAAACCAATATACCGAGCCGACAACAATGTACGGCTGCAACAAGTTGTATTGCGAAAATTTGGGGCGCTACTATAGCCGCTATTACCGCCAGCTAGCATCAGATTACAACCCGGAAATCTCGGTCGACTTCCGCTGCCTGCGCTTCCCTGGGCTGATCAGCGCCCAGACAATCCCCACCGGTGGTACCAGCGATTACGGTCCCGAAATGCTGCACGCGGCTGCCAAAGGTGTTGAATATAACTGTTTTGTTCGCCCTGACGCGGTCTTGCCCTTCATGGTTATGCCCGATGCGATCAAATCGCTGATCATGCTCCAGGAAGCGGATGGTGAAAAATTGAGTCAGGATGTTTACAACGTCACCAGCTTCAACCCTACCGCCCAGGAAATTTTCGACATTACCCTCGCGGCTTTCCCCGAGGCGAAGATTAATTTCGTCCCGGATAAAAAACGCCAGGGCATTGTGGACACCTGGCCCGCGGATACAGATGACAGTGCTGCCCGGCGTGACTGGGGCTGGCAGCCGGATTACGATCAAACCCGTGCTTTCGAAGAATACCTGATCCCATCGATCAGAAAGCAATATAGTTAAGAAGGAAATATGCCAATATACGAATATCACTGTCAGGAGTGCGGAAAAAAATTTGAATTACTTCGCTCTTTTTCACAAGCTGACGCGCAAACCGAATGCCAATCCTGCGGTTCAAATCAAGTCCAGCGCCTGGTATCGGTTGTGAATGCCTTTAGTGCTGGTTCAAGCCTTGGGGGTGGCAGCAGTTGCGGGTCGTGCGCATCAGGCAACTGCTCGAGCTGCGGAAGCTAATGAAAGTTTCCGATTACTATCGGGGAAAATCCGTCTTGATCACTGGCGGGTCAAGCGGTATCGGTTTTGCCATCGCCAAAGCCCTGGTTCAAATGGACGCACACATCATCCTGCTGGCACGGGATTATGAGAACCTGAAAATAGCGAAAACTGCCATTCTTGAAAAGTATCCAAAGGCTAAGGTCAAAATCGTACCAGTGGATGTCACTGATGAAACAACTCTGGATGTCTTGTATGGCAAATACATGCGCAATCACGCCCTCCCTGATATCCTGATCAATTGTGCCGGCGTCGCACGCCCTGGTTACGTGCAGGAACTGCCGGCAGAGGTTTTTCGCTGGACTATGGATATCGATTATCACGGCACAGTCAACACAGTTAAACTACTTTTACCTGGAATGATTGAACGCGGTTCGGGTCACATAATTAACGTCTCTTCAATAGCTGGCGTTATTGGCATCTTTGGCTATACGGCATATTGCGGTGCCAAGTTTGCCGTCAAAGGTTTCAGCGATGCCTTGCGCTCGGAAATGAAACCCAAGGGCATTCGGGTCTCGGTTTTATATCCGCCCGATACCGACACGCCCCAACTGGCAAGCGAGAACCAGTATAAACCCGAGGAAACCAGGGCGATATCAGGTGCTGCCAAGCCGATCAGTCCCGATTGGGTGGCTCAATATACATTAAAAGCTGCGGCTCATGGCAAGTATGCGATTGTGCCCGGTTTTGAAGCCAAGATCATGTACTTTGCCGGTACCAGCTTGGGCAACTGGATCTATCCGATTATGGACTTCCTGGTACGCTCAGCGTCAAAGAAGAAATAATTTCACCTTGTAGATTTCAAGATGGATATAACTCAAACTCTTGAAAACTGGCTGAACGAAGCAGAATTTGCCGATAATATTGCTTTTCGTCAATTGACTCCAGCCCGTGAAGCCGTTTTCGAACCATTTCCATCCTCCATACAGCCAGCCCTCAAGGACATTTTGAATAAAACGGGTATCACTTCCTTGTATTCCCACCAGGCAGAGGCAATCAGACGGCTGGATGATGGCGAGAATATCGTCGTTTCAACTGGCACTTCCAGCGGTAAAAGCTTGTGTTACAGCATCCCCATCCTGAACGCGCAATTGCTTCAGCCTGGTGCGACCGCCTTGCTTCTGTTTCCGACCAAAGCGTTGACCAATGACCAGCATAAAACCTTTTCGGAATATGCAAAGCTTTTGCCTGGAGAAGCCAGCAAACCAGCCATCTACGACGGCGATACTCCCAGTGGTCAACGTTCCGCTATACGCAAATCGACAACAATTCTACTAACCAACCCCGACATGCTCCACCAGGGCATCCTTCCGCATCACACCAATTGGGCACGCTTTTTTGCCAAGCTTCGCTATGTGGTGATCGATGAAATGCATCTCTACCGGGGTGTTTTTGGTTCGCATTTCGCCAACCTGGTGCGCAGATTGAAGCGCGTTTGTGCTTTTTACAATGCCTATCCGCAGTTTGTGCTGACTTCAGCCACCATTGGCAATCCCGAAGAGCTCGCCACAAACCTGATTGAGCAAAAAATACACCTGATCGAGCACGACGGTTCGCCCAGGGGTCCTGCCCATTTTCTGGTTTATAACCCTCCCTTCGTGGATGAAAAACTGGGCATTCGCAAGAGCAGCATTGATTTCGGCGTGATTTTCACCCAAAAACTGATGAAGTACGAACACCAATCGCTGGTTTTCGCGCGCACACGCCGCACGGTCGAAATGCTGCTTACCTACCTGCGCAACCGGCTGCCCTTCAATGAGCGTGAAAACGTGCGCGGATATCGCAGCGGCTATCTCAAATCGGAACGTCGTGAAATTGAACAGGGACTGAAAGCGGGCACGCTCAAGGCTGTCTTCTCAACCTCAGCTCTCGAACTTGGTGTGGATATCGGCGATCTCGACGCGGTCATTTTGGTTGGTTTTCCGGGTACCATCGCCACCGCCCGCCAGCGCATTGGACGGGCAGGGCGCAAGCAGCAGCCCTCTTTGGGCATCCTGATCGTGACCAACGAAGCCATGGACCAATACCTGGCAACTCACCCAGAATACCTTGTGGACCAAAACCCCGAGCAAGCGCTGATTGACGCGCAAAACCTGGTAATTTTGCTGCAGCACATTGGCTGTGCTGCCTTCGAACTGCCTTTCTCAAGTACTGAAAATTTCGGGTCGATGACCGCCGAAGAGCTCGCCCAGTTTCTGGATCTGCTGGAACAATCCGGCTCAATCACCCGCCAGGGTGAAGAGTATTACTGGCTGGCAGACCGCTACCCGGCTGCAGAAGTTTCTCTGCGTTCGTCTACGCCAAACGTAGTCAGCCTGAATGTCGTTGGTGATAGTGATGAAACCAAATTCATCGGCTCTGTGGATGCCAATGCCGCTCGCTGGTATGTACATAAAGACGCCATTTACTTGCACGATGCCGAAATGTACGAGGTTTTGGAGCTGAACCTGGAGAATGGCGTTTGCCTGCTTAAACCCAGCCAATCAGAATACTATACGATTCCGGTGATTGATACGCGCATTATCGACTATAAACTGACTTCATCTGTTCCCTATCAAAATTTCACAGCTAACTATGGCAGCCTGGACCTCGAAATTTCGATCACCACCTTTCAGAAAAAACGCTGGATGAGCAACGAGCTGCTCGGCGTGGGTCAGATAGACTTGCCCCCGCAAAACCTGCACACCACTGGTTTTTGGCTGGGAATCTCGCCCAGCCTGATAGACACACTGCGCAAGAATCACCTGTGGGGTTCCGACCCGAACATCTACGGCGCGGGTTGGGATAAATTGCGACAGAAGATCCTCCTGCGCGATGGCTACACCTGCCGCAGTTGCGGAAAAGTCTTTCCGGTTACTGAATTGCATGTTCACCATGTGCAACCTTTCCGCACCTTCGCGGAGCCCGCCCTGGCAAACCAAGCTTCCAACCTGGTAACGTTGTGCGCCTCCTGCCACCACAAAGCCGAAATCAGCGTGATGGTGCGCAGCGGGTTGGCGGCGGCGGCTTATTCCTTGCGCAGCATCGCTCCCCTGCTGATCATGTGTGACCGGGAAGATATTTCCCTGCTCTCTGAAAACCGCTCCATTCTCAACGATGCCAACCCCGCCATTCTGGTTTACGACAATATTCCGGGAGGGATCGGGCTTTCCAGGAAGTTATATGATCTGCGAAATTCCTGGATTGAGAGAGCGATAGAAGTGATCCAAAGCTGTCCCTGCCAATCAGGCTGCCCTGCCTGTGTTGGTCCGGTGGGCGAACCGGGTTATGGTGGAAAATCCGAAGCCTTGGCTCTTTTGAAGGGATTGCGCTATGGATAACTGGTCCGATCTTTCTGAACAGCTGAAAAAGCTGGGGGTGCAGTTTGGCAAAGACAAACCCCTGCCGGCTACGGTAAAGAAAAAGATACCGATCGAATCGCTGGTGCCCGGACACGAGTTTGATACCATTTTTGGAAAGGTTTTTTCTTCTAACCACCAATATCCAGACCAACATCAACACGGTGCGGTCCCGTTGAAACCCTTTACGCGCTATGAAGTGTTGTGCGATTGGGCGCAAGCCAACCAACTGGCTGAAAGCGATATTTCCGATTTCATTTTCCTGGATACAGAAACCACCGGTCTTTCCGGCGGTACCGGCACGATTCCCTTTATGATCGGTGCTGCCCGTTTTAGAGGTGATCAGTTTGTGCTCGAGCAGTTTTTTCTGCGCAATCCATCGGAAGAGAAAGCACAGCTGGCTGCCCTGAGCAAATTTGTGGATGGTGCCAGGGCGATCGTCAGCTATAACGGTAAATCCTTTGACCTGCCCATCATCAACACGCGTTACATTCTTAACCGGCTCAACAACCCTTTTGACGAGATGGATCATATCGACCTGCTGCACATCACCCGAAGGGTTTGGAAACGGCGGCTGAAGCAATGCAATCTTGGCAACATCGAAAAAGAGATCCTGGAATTCTACCGGACCAATGAAGACATCCCTGGTTATCTCGTGCCTGAGTTCTATCGCAACTACATCCTCGATGGTGATGCCAGCCAGATCGCGAATATCTTCTATCATAACGAAATCGATGTCGTCAGCCTGTCTGCCTTGTTCACCACCCTGGCAGCCATTTTGGAAGACCCCACTTCAGACAAACTATCCCATGCAGAAGATATCTATTCCATCGGGCGCTTGATGGAGAGCTTGAATCGCGAGGTTCTTGCTGAACAACTATACGCATCTGAGCACATTTTGGCTGCCAACCACCAGGAGCTTATGCTTTCGCTGCTCTCTCGTGCGCGAATTTTTAAGCGGAATAAGAACTTCGAAGAAGCGGTGCCCCTCTGGCAACAAGCCTGGGATCTCGGCGCATCTGATGCAGCATTAGAATTGGCAAAATATTATGAACACAACGCCAGAGAGTACCAGAATGCGCTGGATATTACGAATCAGCTTCTCCGGCGGGTGCAAGAGAGCAAAGACGAAGCCATTGATCGAAGAGTTATTGCCCAGCTCACCCATCGCCGTAACCGACTTTTGAACAAACTTGAAGGCAGCAAGCTGGATGGGTAGTCCGCTGGGTCTTTTCCAGAATAAGTAGCACTTTTTGCCCTGTGCCACCTGATTATTGTGCAAAACACACCTTGATAACAATTTTAAAAATCGAAACATGACCAATTGGCTTGCTTTTGAAAAACGGCTTGACGGTTTCGCTATTGAATAAGTATAATGACCCTAATTAGGTCCGTGATACAAGTTGAAAGAGAGTGTTTGAGATTTGTCGAAGTCAAGCATAAGTTGTTCATTTGATTTACCCTTTTTCGACCGCGCTTCATGCGTGCAATTTTTCAATATAGACTGTGGTTATTACCGTGAACGGAGGTGACAGAGGAGTATCTTACCGATTTTGTCGATTAATGTTTTACACAAGTTCTAAATCAAATCTAATAAAGGAAGTGACATGAAAAGTAAAACAATACTGAAGGTCCTCGCAATATTTCTGGCGCTGTCGATGCTAATCGGCTATGTCCCAGCCTCAGTTGTTGCGAAGACTGCCGTCACGCAAGAAATCGTGACGGTTGAAGCAGCTGTTCAGGATGAAATGAGACTGAACGGCGTTGCAACCTACTGGGTCGATTTTGAAAACACAGCCGACCTCACACCAGCATATTCGATGGATTGGAGTGAGCGCGGCTGGTTTGTTTATGAGACCCTGAAAGCACAGGCGGATCGTACCCAGAAAGATGCCAAATCTTACCTGGATGGCATCGGGGTTGAATATCAGTCCTACTGGATCGCCAACCGAATCCTGGTGAAGCAATCCAACCAAACGGTCTTATCCGCCATCCAAGGGCTGCCCTACGTAACAGCAATCAGTGCTCAGAAACAATACATGCTCTATGAGCCTGAAAAAGTAGATGCTGTTGAAGAGGCAAAAGCTATCGAACCCAACATCAGCCACGTGCAGGCTCCTGAAGCCTGGGGTCTGGGCTTTGATGGTACCGGGTTGGTAGTTGCGAACGTTGATACTGGTGTTCGTTACTCTCACCAGGCACTGGTCGGTCAATACCGCGGTAATAACGGCGATGGAACCTTCGACCATAATTACAACTGGTTCAACCCCTATCAGCTTTCAGATGTTGTCCCCCGCGATGGCAATGGTCACGGCACCCACACCATGGGTACCATGGTTGGTGACGACGGCAGCGCAAACCAGATCGGTATCGCCCCTGGCGCCCAGTGGATGGCATGCGCGGGTTGCCCCGACGGCAACTGCTATGATATGTCCCTGCTCGGCTGCGGTGAGTTCATCGCTGCACCAACCGACCTGACCGGTGCCAATGCCAACCCGGACATGCGCCCGAATGTTGTCAACAACTCCTGGGGTGATTGTGGTCAGACCTATGACGATTGGTACGAAGATGTGATCGACGGCTGGCATGCAGCTGGTGTCTATCCTGTATTCTCCAATGGTAATGCCTCCAACTGCGGCTATCCTGCTCCTCCAGGACTCAACACTGTCGGCAACCCTGCCCGCTCCGGTAATGTGACCGGTGTTGGTTCTTCCGGCACCTCCAATGGTCAGTATGCAACCCACTCTAACTGGGGACCGACTGACAACCTGGATACGGTCAACCCGGTTGAAGGTTATGATATGTTGAAACCCCAGGTCCTCGCTCCTGGTGTGAATATTCGTTCTTCAACACCTGGTAGTGACACCACCTATCAGAGTGGCTGGTCCGGAACTTCAATGTCAGCTCCTCATGTCACGGGGCTTGTAGCGATGATCATGCAGGCAGCCCCCTGTTTGGTTGGTGATTATGCCGCGATTGAAACTCTGATCGAAAGCACGGCAACCGAAATCATTTACGATGACGGCTCACCGCTGACTCCCACAAACTACCCGAACTTTGCCACCGGTTGGGGCGAAATCAATGCCCTGGCTGCGGTTCAGTTGGCTTCTTCAATGTGCGGTAGCAGTACTCTCACGGGTACAGTCACTGCGGTTGGTGGTGACCCGATTTCTGGCGCCAAGGTAGTGATCACCGGTGATGATGTGATCAACAATCGCACCCTTTATACGAATGCCTCCGGTGTATATAGCTCATCAGTCAATGCCGATACTTACGACATTACTGTTTCAGCCTTTGGTTTCGAAACTGCAACAGAACTTGATATCATTGTTGATGAAGAAGAAACAGAGATTGTTGATTTCGAGCTGACACCTCTTGCCAGCACGATTGTCAGCGGTACGGTCACTGACGGTGGTATTACGGGTACAGCTTTGGCTCATGGTTATCCCCTCTATGCCAAACTGACCTTCACAACCGCTGGGAACTCCCACGATGTTTACACCGATCCCTTCACTGGTGATTATTCAACCACCATCCTGCAATCGAGCGATTACACTGTCAAGGTTGTCAGCCTGGTTGGCGATTATCTGCCTTTCGAAGACACTCTTAACGTGACGGATGCAACTTACGATTACGATGTTGAGCTGCTGGTTCCCGCCCAAGGCTGTGGAACCCCCGGTTACGGTGTAAATGGCGTCGTCGAAGACTTTGAAAGCGGCGCACTCCCTGCAGGGTGGTCCAACGTCGACTATGCTGGAACCGGTATGAAATGGCACTTTGACGATCCCAGAAACCGCGGAAACAAAACCGGCGGTACTGGCAAGTTTGCCATGGTTGACTCCGACTGGTATGGCTCCGGTGGTAATCAGCTGACTGGTCTTCGAACACCAGTTCTCGACTTTAGCGGCGTTTCTGCTGTTTCGCTCGAATTCGATAGCTATTTATACTGGTCAAACAGTTACCCGAACTGGGGTGATATCCGCTATTCAACCGACGGCGGAGCGAACTGGAGTTTGAAATTCTCCCTCCCCGAGCTCACTCAGATGATGCATTACACCATCGACCTTACTAGCGAGTTGGCTGGTGAATCCCAGGCGATGATCGAATTCTATTTCGAAGGCGACTGGTCTTACTACTGGCAGGTTGACAACGTCTCGGTTGGCGACCCAACTTGTATGATCGTCCCTGGCGGCGCTGTGGCTGGTTATGTCTACGATGCTAATGAAACCGATGTCAAACTGATGGACGCCAAGGTTGAAACCGCTCTCAATTCCCAGGTCACTGCCCCCTTTGCTGACGAAGCCGGAAACGGGCTCTACTGGTTCTTTGAAGCCTTCGAAGGTGCAACTGAGGATGTCGATTTCACCATCAGCAAGAATCAGTACGAGACCAAGAACGAATCTCATACCCTTTACGAAGACGTAGTAACTCAAGTTGACTTCGAACTGGGTGCTGGTCATATCGTCCCCGATCCATTGGAACTTGAAATAACCATGGCACTCGGACAGGAAGATGAAACCCAGACCTTAACCCTCGAAAATGATGGATCTGGCGCTGCTTCCTTCACCATCTCCGAAAAAGATCTGGGCTTCGTCCCACTGGCGATTAACATCCCCGCCTTCACCGGAGAAATTGAAAAGAGCGACGTTGAGCAGTCCATTTTCCGTGACCCTAACGCTGCTGCCACTTTGGGCAAATTCTCCCTCAATTCACTCGCTGGCGACTATGGCATCACAGTCGCACCGCCAGCATTCGGTATCGACCTGCTCAACGACAACCTCTATCGCTGGGATGATCTTTCTATCCCCGGAGCTTCAACACTGGTCGGCACACCTGGTGCAGGCGCTACAGCATTGTTTGCTGGTGACTTCATGGGTGGCGATTTTGATACCCTCTATGCTGTCAGCTATGACAACAATAATCTATACGCCATCGACACAGCCACCGCAGTTGCGACGCTGATCGGTACCACCAATCCCCCCGCCGGATCCACATTCAGTGGTCTGACTGGTGCTGGAGACGTGATGTACGGTATGGCTACCATCTGTAACACCTCTTCCACGCTGGTTGAGCTTGACCTTGCCACTGCGGCAGTCACCGTCATCGGCACCCTGCCCAACGCGACCTGTATGATCGACATCGCCTATGTTCCGTCCGAAGACGCAATCTACGGTGTTGACCTGGTCTCGAACGCGCTGCACCGCATCGATCCAGCAACGGGTGTGGATATTATTGTCGGTCAACTCGGTGCTGACCCCAACTACGCCCAGGGCATGGACTATGATGAAGATAACGAGATCCTTTACTGGGCTTCTTACACAACTTCCCCTGAATTGCGCATTATCGATATCACCACAGGTGCATCAGCTTCGATCGGTGCCTTCACTCTCGGCGAAGTTGACTCTTACGCCATTGCCGCCGGTGGTGGTCCTATGGACCGTTTACCCTGGCTCGATGAAGCTCCTCTTGAAGGTGTTATTGCAGCTGGAGAAACTGCCGATATTACAATCACCTACACAGTTGACGGTATTGGACAACCCGGAGATTACCTGGGTGAGTTAACTGTGAAGACAGATACCCCCTATCCGAACCTGACCATCCCGGTGACAATGCACGTTACCCGCCCTGCATCCTTTGGCAGCATCAAGGGTGATGTTTATGCACTCGAACAGTGTGATATCAACCCGACACCTGCCGAAGAAGTCATGGTCAAGTTCTACCAGGAGGGAACCCTCAAATACAGCACAATGACCGATGAAAATGGTCACTATAGCTA
The DNA here is from genome assembly GCA_002399085.1 of Anaerolineaceae bacterium UBA4890. GTDB lineage: Bacteria > Chloroflexota > Anaerolineae > Anaerolineales > Anaerolineaceae > Mesolinea. The sequence continues at coordinate 100,006 of DHCY01000016.1, read as the reverse complement.
TGCGTTACCCGCTGGAACCTACGATGTAGAATTCCTGTTGGGTGGTTACGTTGATCAACTGGTTGAAGGTGTTGTTCTTGCGGAAGGTGCAGACGTCGTTCTCGATGACGTCACTATGCGTCTCGACGCCCCCTGCCTGGTTGTTGAACCTGAAGCGCTTTACCAGGAACAATACACTGGTCAAATCACAACACAGACGCTGACCTTCACCAATATTGGTGCCAAGGAAGCTGTCTTTGAAATCACTGAAAAACCTGGCACCGGTCCAATCCCGTTTGCTGAGAACATCATTCTGGATCCTGGCTTTGAAGCTTACACGCCAAATCCGTATTGGGATGAGTATTCAGCCTCTTACGGTACACCTCTCTGCACCGTAGCTGATTGCGGTACTGGTACTGGCTCTGGTCCTCATACCGGACAGGCCTGGACCTGGTTTGGTGGAGCGACTGCTGGTGATACTGGTTATGTGTCACAGGATGTTGAAATCCCTGTTGGCATCGCTACCATGACATTCTGGGCAGAACAGGCTGTTTGTGGGGATGCTGGCGCAAGCAACTACATGGCACTCGTGATAGATGGCGAAGAACTCTGGCGCACAGATGGTCTTGACCCGGCTTGTGGCACAGCTGCCTACCGTCAGATCGAAGTGGATGTCTCCGACTTTGCTGACGGCGCCACTCATGAGATTAAGTTCAGCTCTGTCACTGTTGGCAGCGGCAACTTCTTCCTCGATGACGTTGAACTAATCGTCGATGAAGGCGGCACCCCGGGTGACATCACCTGGCTGACCCTCGACCCAATAGCGGGAGTCATCCTCCCCGATGGTGATTTTGTCGAGATCACGGTTACATTCGACTCCAACGGTCTCGCCTGGGGCGATTACTTCGCAAAACTGACGGTCTTGAATGACCCCGATCCGAAGTTTGACATCCCCGTACAATTGCGTGTCAATGATTGGGAATGGAACTACCTGCCCATGATCCTGATGAAGTGGCCGCTTCCTCCTTGTCATGAGAATTCCTGCAATTAGATAAGAAATCTGGAAGCCCCTCCCCTGGGGGGGCTTCCAGGAAAGATCAATGTGAAAAGTTGAAAATGTCGAAAAACACACTATTCGAAAATACTGGAAATGTAACACTATGTTGCGCCGGTAATCATCGGGACAGTGGAGGTGAAAACCTGATTTCAACGAATGACCATAATTGTTTTTTAGTCTCAAACCAATTTACTTATAAAAAGGAAGTGACATGAAAAGTAAAACAATACAAAAAGTCCTCGCAGTAATATTAGCTTTGGGTTTGCTTATCGGCTATATCCCGGCAACTGTTACTGCGGAGACTGCTATCGCAGATGCTGTGCCTAACCAGCCTTACAGCATCCCTGCCTTCACTGGCGAGCTTGAGCGCAGTGGAGAGCCAAAGACCATGGCACAAGCGCCAGCGGCGCAAGGCTCTGGTTCAGGCGTGGTGTTGAACGAGAATGCCGCGCAATATGGCATCACCGCCGCCCCCCCGGCTTACGGCATCGACCTGTTTACCCACCAACTTTACAAATGGCCGGATGCCTCTGTCCCCGGTACCTCAAGTCTGATCGGAACACCGGCAGCCACATCAGCATTTGCTGGCGATTTCATGGGTGACGATTTTGACACCCTCTATCTCGTCAGTTATGACAACAACATGCTTTACGCTGTCGATACTGCTACTGCGGTTGCCACCCAAATTGGCACCACCACCCCACCCACCGGCACTTTTGGTGGTCTGGCTGGCGGTGACGGTGTTATGTATGGGGTGACCACAAACTGTACGGTTGCCTCCACACTGGTTACTCTCGATCTGACAACAGCTGCAACCACAACCATCGGCACGCTGCCTAATGCAACCTGTCTGATCGACCTTACCTATGTTCCTGAAACCGGAATGCTCTATGGCGTCGACCTGGTCAGTGCTTCATTACACGAGATCGACCCCGCCACAGGTATCGATACCATCGTCGGTTCTCTTGGTGTCGATCCCAACTATGCCCAGGGCATGGATTATGACGAAGTCAATGGTGTGCTCTATTGGGCTTCCTACGTCGACTCTGCCATGCTGCGCATTATCGACATCAATACCGGTGCCTCTGCACCTGTGGGTGCTTTCACCCAGGGTGAAGTTGACGCTTTCGCCATCGCCGCAGCCGCTGCAACGGGCGATTATGAACTTACTGGAACAGTAACTTCCGCCGGCGGTACTCCGATCGAAGAAGCCAGCGTCCTGATCGTGGGCGGACCAAACCCCCGCACAGTCACCACGGATGAGTTTGGTGTCTACAGTTTAATGGTGGATGTGGGCTCTTACACTCTAACTGCAAGCAAAGCTGGTTATCTTCCTGAGACCAAGACTGCTGTCGTCCCTGAAGGTGCAACAGCACCAATCGTGGTGGACTTCACTCTCGAAGTTCTCCCCGATATCCTGGTTAAGGGTGCTGTCTATGATGGTGGTATTTTTGAAGGACCTGCCCACGGCTACCCATTGTATGCCAAGATGACTTTCACCCAGACTGGGTTTGAAGAAGTCATTTATACCGACCCCTTCACCGGTGAATACGAAATCACCTTGTCCAACGGTCAGGAATACAATGTAAAGATTGAAGCTATGGTTGGTGGTTATGCGGTTCTCAACACCACAATCACTCCCACCGGATCGATTGAATTCGAACAAGATTTTTACCTATACATCAACATGGCTTCGTGTAATGCTCCAGGCTATGCCCCCGATTATGCGTACTACTTCGATTTTGAAGCCAGCGATGGCGGCTTCGTTTCCAGTGGTACCAACTCGTCCTGGGCATGGGGCACTATCACCAGTGGTCCCGGCACCGGACACAGCGGTACCAAAGGTATCGCCACCAACCTCGCGGGCAGCTATAACCCCAGCGAGCTTTCCTATATGACCTCCCCTGTCATGGACCTAACAGGCTTTGGCACATCTTCACCCATCATTCAGTGGTGGGACTGGAAATACTTTGAAAGTGCCACCTATGACAATATCACTCTCGAAGTCACCAAAAACGGAGGTACCACCTGGACCGCAGTTTGGGGTCCCATTGGCGGTATCAATGACACCGGCATGCCCTACAGCCAACAGACGGTCGCCCTGGACCCGACCTATAACGTTGCCAACTTCCAATTACGTTTCAAAATGAAGAGTGACAGCTCGGTCAACTACTTGGGTGCTTATATTGACGACCTGGGTGTTGGTAAATTCGACATTCCTCCTGCTACCGTTGTGTATGAGGAAGACTTCGAAGACGATGATGGTGGCTATGTGGTCTCCATTTTTGACGACACAGTCACTGAACCCACCCCATCCTGGGCTTGGGGCACCCCTTCTGCCACACCTGGACCAGGTGCAGCCCATAGCGGTACCAAGGTTTGGGCGACCAACCTGACCGGTAACTACAAAGCCTACGAACGCAGCCGCCTGACCTCCCCGGAAATCGATCTCTCTGCTTATGCAGGAAGTTCCATTATCCTGGGCTTCTGGCACTGGATGGATACTGAAAGCAACACCTGGGACTGGGGTGCTGTTGAAGTCAGCAATGATGGCGGCGTCACATGGACGACCGTGTTCGAGAAGTTCGGCGATATCACCCCCTGGCTATACAAAGAAATTGTTCTCGACCCGTCTTATGCGGTTGAAAACTTCCAGGTGCGATTCTATTTGCGCACGGATAGCAGCGGTCAGTATCCTGGCTGGTACATCGACGATGTCACCCTCTCTTACAGCGCGCCCTACACTATCGGTGTCGACTGTGGTCCCATCCCCGGCGGTGTTGTTGCCGGGTATGTCTATGATGGAATGGTTGAGGACACAAAACTCTATGGTGCCAAGGTGGAATCTGAAGAGACTGCGGCTTACACCCAGGAAGACTCTGGGCATCCCGCTTCAGACGGTCTCTACTGGCTCTTCCAGCCCTTCCTGGATTACGAAACTGAAGCCGCGCCCGTTGCCGGCATTCAGGATATGTCTGGAAGCTTCATCGTATTCGACCCGAGTGTTGGTGGAGACACAGGCTACACTCCGGGCGTTCCCGGCACCTTCTGCTTTAGGGGCGAGAGCTTTACCACCAACTGGGAGTGGGGTACCGCCGAGTGGTTGAAATTCCCGGCTGACTGGACAGTTACCAATGTCGTCAAGCAAGGCACTGGTTCCTGCACCGGCACAGGCTCTGTTGGAACATTATCTTATACTTTCGATCCTTCACCTTACGCGGTAAGAATCGCTATGTCTCGCAGGCATGCAAACCCCAGTGACCACTGTACCGCTTTCTATTGTGTCAGCGCTACCCCTGGTGCTGGCACCGGCGACGCTCTGGTGTCATGGTACTTTGACGGCGATGGCTCGGGTGATGCGGTTAATCACCCTTGCAGCAGTGACGTCTATACTCCTCCTTCCATGCCCACCTATCCTTGCGATCAGCACATTCACCCACAAGCCGCAATTCCACGGGCAACGCATTCAGAGGACATCCTTTTCACAGCCTCGATGACAAACTACGAAACCGTCACTGAACCGGTCCACGTGAGACAAAGCGTAATTGTTCAGAAAGATTGGGAACTCAGCGCCGGTATGATCGTCGCCGATCCGCTGGCTCTTGAAAGAACTATCTTCCTGTTCGATGACCCTGAAGTCACCACGCTCGATCTTATCAACATTGGCGGCGTTGATGCTGGCTTCACAATCGCTGAGAAAAACTTCGGCTTCCAACCCTACAGCATTCCCCCGTTTGAAGGTGAGCTGGAAGGTGGAAAAGACGTGGTTGCCACGGCTGATACTTCTGCAAGCACTACTGCTTCCGGGTTCCAACTTGAATCTGCCGGTAATTCTGTGCTCCAGCTAGAGGGTGGTCCGATGGCTTACGTCGTTGAGGTTCGCACCAACGATAAACTCTTCCAAATCCCTGATATCACGGTTCCAGGAACCTGGACAGCCATTGCTGCAACAGCAACCTACTATGCCGGTGACTTCCTCGGGGACGATTACAGTAAGATCTATGCAATCAGTGACACCGTTGCCTTTGTTAACATCGATACCGCAACTGGAGCAGTTACACCTATCGCACAACTGACTGTTCCCGGTGGTGGTGGCGTGCAAGGTATTGCTGGCGCTGACGGTTTCTTCTATGGAACCACGTCTGACTGTTCCTCCAAAACCGATATTTTCACTCTGAGCCCCTCTGGGGAAATCGAAGTAATTGTCAATACCAGCATTGCCTGTGGTATCGACATCGCCTACGTCCCGGACAACGGTCTGCTTTACTCTGTAGACATTTCGACCGACCATCTCTACAGCATCGATCCTGATTCTGGTGAGGTGATTGACGTCGGCGCGCTCGGCTTTGCTGCGGGTTATGCCCAGGGCATGGACTACGATGAAGAAAACAAAATCCTCTACTGGGCTGCTTACGGCAGTGGCGGTAACGGTCAACTCCGTGCTATTGACATGGAAACCGGCGCCTCCACCTTGGTTGGTCCCTTCACCGGTGACAACGAATCCGACTGTCTCGCCATTGCGGCTTACGCTGGCGGTGGTGGTGGCGGTGGCGCTGTGCCGTGGCTGACTGAAGATCCCATCGAGGGCGTGGTCCCAGCTTACGGTACCTTCCCGGTTGAAATCGAATTCAACGTCGACGGTATCGAACAGCCTGGCGACTACTTTGCCCAACTAATTATTGGTACTGACACACCTTATGAAGTTCCTCCGATTCCTGTGACCATGCACGTTATCCGTCCTTTGAACTGGGGCAACATTAAGGGTACTGTTTATGCCTTCGAGAAATGCGATATCGATCCCGCCCTGGCTGAAGAAGTGACAATCAACTTCTACCTGAACGGCGAACTGGTCCAATCCACCCTCACAGATGAGAATGGATATTTCAGCCACGCATTGCTCAACGGTACTTATGATGTCGAGTTTGTCCTGGATGGTTATGTATCTCAGATGGTTTCTGGCGTGTTCCTTGGCTGGGATCAAGATGTCATTCTCGATGACGTTTACCTCCGCCTGGATACTCCCTGCCTGACCTACAGCCCGGAATCATTCTTCCAGGACCTCTATCCGAACGAGATGGCTCAACAGACGCTGACCTTCACCAACTACGGTGCCAGGGAAACTGTCTTTGAGATCATCGAAAAATCTGGCGATGGACCAGTTCCGTTCACCATGAACAAGATGTCGGACGTGGAGCTGAAACTGGATGACGGCACTGCTGAAGATGCCATTGGTATCGGCGGCACAGCTGAGTTTATCTTCCTCAACCGCTTCACACCTGCTGCAGACCAATACCCATTTACCCTTAACCAGGTCCAGATTTCCTTCGAAGCCAATGGCGCTATGAATGTCGGCGACGACTTCCGGATCGTGATTTACCAAAATCTGACCGGAAACACTAACCCCGCGGTCGGTTCTGAGCTTCTATACCAGTTCGACGTGGAAGCCGAAAATATCACTACCTGGAATTACTACGATCTGCCTGAACCTGTGACCTTCGAAGGTCCTGGCGACGTCTTGATCGGTGTGATTGCGATGACCGTACCTGGTGCCGCTTACTTCCCTGCCTCAATTGACTCGACTGCTACCCAGCAGCGTTCATGGGCTGGCTGGTGGAGCAGTTCTGTACCTGCAAATCCCATCCTTCCTCCGGATGAATCCTGGATGCTCATTGACGACTTCATGCCTGGCAACTGGATGGTGCGTGGTATTGGCACTACAGGTGGTGGCGGCGGCGGTGGCGACATCGTTTGGCTGACCGTTGACCCGATGGCTGACGTGGTTCTGCCTGATGGCGGCTCCGTTGATGTCACCCTGACCTTTGATTCCACTGGTCTGGCCTGGGGCGATTACTTTGGGGTCCTTGACGTGCTCAACAGTCCTGATCCCAAGATTGTCATCCCGGTCCAGCTGCGCGTATGGGACTTTGAACGCATCTATATGCCGTTCACTTTCACCCGCTACCCGCATCCTGCCAAACAATAACCAATTTTAATTAGACTGGAAGTCCCCTGCGGGGGACTTCCTTTTTATTATGGGATGCGCAGCGAACATTGCGTTAGTTCCTGTTTCAATACTTGCATAAAAAAGGTGATTGTTTGTGAGCAGGAAGAATTGAAAAAAACTTTACATATAATAATTTTGTATTATGTACGCCGGTTCCATATCCCTTGAACTCTTTAGCAAGAAATTTTGCCCTACCAACAAAAGTTACATGCTCCTCATTAACAACACTTGAACCAACAACCCCCTCTTCCAGTGGTATAATGTTTCAGTTACATTGACACCCAATTAGTAAGGAGAATTCATATGTCCGGACATTCACATTGGTCCACGATCAAACGCAAGAAGGGCGCAGCAGACGCAAAGAAGGGTGCGGTGTTCACGCGCCTTGCCCGCGAAATCGCTCTGGCTGCCCGCCAGGGTGGAGGTGACCCCTCCATGAACGTTAGCCTCGAGCTGGCAATTGATCGTGCCAAAGCAAGCAACATGCCCAAAGACAGTATAGAACGCGCCATCAAACGCGGAACCGGCGATGATAAAGATGCCGCCGATATTGAGGAAATCACCTATGAAGGCTACCTCGGACGCGGCACGTCTGCGATTATCGAATGCGTAACCGAAAACCGCAACCGCACCGTCGCCGACTTGCGCCACATTCTCTCAAAGGGTGGCGGCGACCTGGCAAGCAATGGCTCGGTAATGTGGCAATTCGAACGTAAAGCGGTATACACTGTTGCCTCTACTGGTAAGAATTTCGATAAAGCCTTCGAAGCCGCCCTGGAAGCAGGCGCGGATGACGTAACCGAGGAAGATGGCTTCATAGAGATCGTCGGAGCTGTTGAAACCTTCAAAGACATCCACGACAGTTTAGTTGCTGCCAAACTCCCCATCGATGATGCTGGTTTGCGCATGATCCCGAATCAGGAAGTTGAACTGGACTTTGACGACACCGTTTCCATCCTCAGGTTGATCAACAACCTTGAAGAGAACGATGATGTACAAAACGTCTATACCAACCTCAAATTCGGCGAAGAACACCTCGAAGCGCTTGATTCATAATGATCGTTTTAGGGATTGACCCTGGAATCGCAATCACCGGATTTGGTCTGATCGGGCTCAATCAGTTGAACGAACCAGAGCTGATCACACACGGCGTAATCAATTCAACGGCTGAAGGTGATACCTCCAGCCGTTTGATTTTTCTTTATCGTGAATTGACCGCGCTCATTGATCAATACAAACCCGAATACAGCGCGGTTGAGAAGCTTTTCTTCCAAAAGAACCAGAAAACCGCCATGGCAGTCAGCGAGGCACGCGGTGTGATCACGCTTTGCCTTGCCCAACACCACCTCCCCATGGCAGAATACTCGCCCAATGCTGTCAAACAAGCTGTTACATCTTATGGGAACGCGGATAAAAGGCAGGTGCAGGAGATGGTAAAAATCACGCTTCATCTCGATGACATCCCCAGACCAGATGATGCCGCCGATGCCCTGGCGATCGCCATTTGCCACCTGGGTCACCTGCAGATGCGGCGCCTGATGGATGAACAATGATCACCAGCACCAGCAACCCGCGCATTAAAGCTATACGCAAGCTGGCAGATGCCAAGGAGCGTAATGCCACGCATACCTTCCTGGCTGAGGGTTTACGCGTGGTGGGGCAGGCAGTTGATTCCAACGCGAACATCCAGGATCTGCTTTATTGCGACGAACTGCTGATAAGCGAGTATGGGCGACATCTGGTTGAAATACTGAAAGGCAATACTTCGGTTAAGACAATCGAGGTCAGCAAGGAAGTATTCGAAAGTCTCGCCCGCAAGGATAAGCCCCAGGGTATTGCTGCTGTTATCAGCCAAAAATGGGGCGATTTAGCCAGCTTATCAGAAATAGACACCGGCATCTGGATTGCGCTGGAAGCAGTGCAAAACCCCGGGAATTTGGGCACTGCCCTGCGAACATGCGATGCTGTCGGCGCCAAAGGGCTGATCTTGCTGGGCTATTCCACCGACCCTTACGATCCGGCTGCCATTAAAGCTTCCATGGGTGCAATTTTTACCGTTCCTGTCTTCAGAGCTGACCTGCCACTTCTGAAACTTTTTTTAGAGCAAAATCCAGCAATCACCACCATCGGCACTTCCGACAAAGCCGAGGAAGATTGTTTTGAATTCGTTTACCCAAACCCGATTCTGCTTCTGATGGGCAGCGAGCGCGAAGGGCTGTCTGAGCCTTACCAGGCGCACTGCCAAACCATGATCCGCATCCCCATGGAAGGCGATTTGGACTCGCTAAACCTCTCGGTGGCAACTGGTGTTATGCTTTATCAGATTTATTCTCAGCACAGAAAAAAGGTCAGGCTATGATCAGTTCACTGAATGGAATTATTAGTTACATATCCAACGACTCGCTTACTTTGGATGTCCAGGGGGTCGGCTTTGAAGTTTTTGTCGATAAAAACCTGCTGGCGGAGCACCAGGTGGGCGATCCCTTACGCTTGCTGATTCACATGGTCATCCGCCAGGACCTGTTGGCACTCTATGGCTTTAAAACCCAGGATGAAAAAGCGATTTTCAGCCTTCTTTTGGGTGTGGATGGCGTGGGACCCAAACTGGCGCTGGCGATTCTTACTCACATTTCCATGGATCTCATCCGCAATGCCGTTTTAGCCGAGAAACCAGAATATTTTGTGCGTGTTCCAGGTGTTGGCAAAAAAACCGCCCAAAAAATCATTATTCACCTGCAAGGGAAATTCCCCGACATCGGCGATTACCAGGCACTGCGCGGCTCCAGCAGCGACGATGAAGTCATCGAATCACTGGTCGCGCTTGGTTTCAGCGTTGTCGAAGCCCAGACCGCCGTCCAGAGCATCCCCAAAGATTTCTCCGAGGATGTGGAAGAAAGATTGCGGCACGCCCTGCAGTTTTTCTCGACTCCCTAATCTGGTAAATCCTCAAAGTTCAATACTATCAATGGTAGAATCAGTTAATTATTTCACGTTATGACAGGAAAACAATGGGACTTTCTCGAGAATTAGGCATCGACCTGGGCACGTTTAATACCCAAATCGCAGAGTGGAATCAAATCCTTATTCAGGAACCTACCGTGGTTGCCATAGTAGTCGACGAAATGAAACTGGTCGAATATGGCACAACTGCCCTGGGCATGCTTGGGCGCGTACCTGAATCGATCGAGGTGGTGCGCCCGCTGCGTAATGGCGTCATTGCGGAATACGAACTGACCGAGATTTTCTTACGCGAGCTGATCCGCAAAGTCACCGGACCAACCCTTTTTTTCCGCCCACGGCTGATCATTTCGACACCTTATGGTGTTACCAGCGTTGAACGCCGGGCTGTGCAGGAGGCTGGTTTGGGCGCAGGTGCGCGTGAGGTTTACCTCGTCCCACAGCCCCTGGCAGCAGCCATTGGCGTCGATCTGCCCATCAATACGCCCACCGGTAACATGATCATCTCGCTCGGGGCAGGTACTACCCAGGCTGCTGTGGTTTCGATGTCTGGCATTGTCAGTGCCGAAACCAGCCGCACCGCCGGACTGCGTATCGATGACGCCATTGTCAACTATGTGCGCAAAAAGTACGGACTGATCATCGGTCAGACCACCGCCGAGCAACTGAAACTCAATATTGGTGCGGCAATCCCGACTGAAGACGAAAAAACCATGGAAATCCAGGGGCAGGATCAGGTCACTGGTCTGCCAAAACCCGCTTCTCTGACAACAAATGAGATTGTTGAAGCCATGCAGCCTCCTCTGGATGAAATTATTGCCACGATCAGGCGCGTGCTCGAAAAAACCCCGCCAGAACTGATCTCAGACATCATCGATCGCGGTGTTGCCCTCTGCGGCGGTACTTCACTGATGAAGGGGCTGGACAAATACCTGACTGTTGCCCTGGGAATCCCGGCTTACGTCGTCGAAAACCCTGTCACCTGCACCGTGGAAGGGCTGGCAAAAGCTTTCCCTATGCTGGAAGTCATTCAAAGAAGCCAATCACGGTAAATTAGAAAGCAGATCGATTTTTTATTGCGGGAGGGACTTATTTCTTTCCGCATAGGTTCTCAACTCGAAAAGACCTTGTAGGGCGCGCTTGGGGGCGTTCTTGCATTGGTGGGCCAAACCAGTTTTCCGCCCTAAATCCGCTATAACCATCTTTTCGCGATGGTTTTTCGTCTTGGCGGATTGAAATCGCGATACCTTTCCGACAGCCAACAACCCGGTGCGTTCATCTTCACCTCACAACTGATTTCGTAAAATTGAATAGCGGATGAAGCAGCTAGTTTGGTACAGGTCTCATTAACTACTTAAGGTAATACGTCATTTTTTGAAGCTTTACAACCGGATCAATGGTAGCTAACTGCACGCCTTCAGGCACTTCAAGAGCGATGGGGGCATAGTTGAGGATCGCACGGACACCACTATTCACCAGCCGATCACACACCTCTTGTGCGTTCTCAGCCGGAACGCTGATGGCACCTATATCTACCTGTCTTTTGCTGAGTTCCGCTTCCAGCTCATCCACACTTTTGACGGCGAGGGTTCCAAACCTCTTGCCAATCACTTTCGGCGACTGATCGAATGCCATGATGATCTCAAACCCTTTACGGCTGAAGCCATCGTAATTTAATAAGGCCTCACCAACATGCCCAACGCCCACCAAAACCACCTGCCAGATTTGATTCAAATTCAAAATCCTGCGCAGTGATTCCATCAGCAATATGATTTCATAACCGGTTCCCTGCTTTCCAAAATCGCCAAAATACGACAAATCTCGTCTTATTTGCGAAGGGGTCGTCTTGAGCCGCTCCCCCAATTCAGACGACGACACCACGCTCTGACCTTCCCTCAGCAACTGGTTGAGGGTTTGCACATACAAAGGCAAGCGGGATACAACAATTTCTGGAACATCTTCTTTTTTCATAATCATCTCAATCACCAATTCTAACGAGGAAAAGTAGCCTTGCTTGGGTTTAATGTTATCATCAATAGGACTATATTATCTACGGTTTACCCGGTTTTCCTGGGATAATATTTAACAGAGATATCTCTGGAAGGAGTTTAACATGAAAACAGGCAGTATCATTTCCTATATCCTGGCAGCAATCGCGATTATCTTATCGTTCCTCTTTATCCTGGGCTCTTTCAGTCCAAATGGCAGTCCATCATGGCTCGTAATTGGGATAATTGGCTTGCTGATCGGTTTTGCACTAATTTTTGCTGGTGTGCGATTGGCTGCTCAAGCCAAAAAAGAGGGTGACACGATCTACAACGTCAACCTCGACCTTCCTGGCAACGTCCAGATGGATACAATGAAGTGTCTTTCCTGCGGCGCGCCGCTTTCTCCGGAAGATATTCAAATGGTTAACGGCGCACCCGTAGTCACCTGCCCCAATTGTGGCACCACCTACCAACTAACTGAGGAGCCCAAATGGTAACAACAAGATTTGACAAACGCTTCCTCCTGGTAGCGTTAGGCTTGCTGTTGGCTTTAATCGCAATCCTGCCTGCCAACCCAACCCACGCCCAAACCTATCGTTTCACCCTGCCCACTTACGAGGTGGAAGCCTACATCGAGGAAGATGGCAGCGTGACACTAATCTATATCATGGTATTTGAAAACGACCCATCCGCCAGCCCAATCGATTTCGTCGACCTGGCGTTGCCCTATGCCAACTACGACCTTCGTGAAATCGTTGCCACAATCGATGGGCAGCCCATGCCCGAAGTCAACAATTCCGCATATGTCAGCGGTGCAGAACTGGCACTAAAAAATTTGGCAATCCAGCCTGGCGCATCAGGTACTGTCATTGCCACAGTTCCAGGTGTCACCGACATCTTGTTCCCTTACGACCAGGGAGACCGTGAAAATTACATCAATTTTCAATTCACACCCAACTATTTCGGCTCAGATTTTGACCGTTCGCAAAACACAGAATACCGCATGACCATCATACTGCCCCCAGCAGTTGGCGCAGAGGAAGGCGTCTATTACATCCCGCGTAACTGGCCCGGTGAGGACATCAGCGAAGCCTCTTTTACGCAGGACAATCGCGTTTATTACTCCTGGTTCACCAACAACGCCGATGTTCACACTGAGTACGAATTCGGTGCCGCATTCCCTGCCAGCGCTGTGCCTGCCGGTGTTATTGCCGACCCTGGTGATTACGAAGAGCCTGGGTCCTCAAGCGGCGGCGGCAGTGGAATTGGTGGGTTTATTTCCGCTTTGCTCGGTGGATTACCCTGCATTATTCCGATCCTGTTTGTTATCGGTTTCGGTATTTTTGCCCGGAAAAATCAACAGAAATCCAGCGCTTCCCGCAAGTTGCAATATTTCCCGCCCAAGTTGGCAGTTGATGGCAAGGGTATCCGCCGTGGATTGACTGCCGCTGAAGCCGGCATTTTGCTCGAGGAACCGCTTGATAATATCCTCACCATGGTGCTGTTTGGTTTGCTGAAAAAAGAAGCCATTATGGTGGTTGAAAAAGAACCACTGACCATCAAACCAAACGAACCTCTGCCCGAGGGTCTTTACGACTATGAGACCCAATTTATTGCAGCATTCGCTGAGACTGATAAAAACAAACAGCGTCGCTCACTGCAGGCTATGCTCATAGAACTGGTCGATGTTGTCCAGGAGAAGATGAAAGGTTTCAGCCCTGACGAAACCAAAGCCTACTACAAAGACATCGTCAGGCGTGCCTGGCTGGCGGTTGAAGGTGCTGAAACACCTGAAATCAAAAGCGCCCAATATGATCACACGCTCGAATGGACCATGCTGGACGACCAGTTCAACAATCGCACACAGCAGACTTTCATCAACACACCCGTATTCCTGCCTCGTTGGTGGGGTCTTTATAACCCCGGTTTTGCGGCAGCTCCCGCGACAGGTGGTTCAGGAGGACTTGCCAGTCCAGTGTCTTCAGTTGGTGGAGGCGGCAGCTCGAAGCCATCAATCTCTATGCCCAACATTCCCGGGTCTGACTTCGCCGCCTCGATCATCAACGGTGCTACAGCATTCTCTGCCGGCGTGGTAGGCGATCTGACCGGTTTTACCAGCGCCGTGACCAACCGCACCAACCCAATCCCGATCAGCCGACCGACCAGCGGCTCCAGCGGTTTCCGTGGAGGGGGAGGCGGCAGTTCCTGCGCCTGCGCTTGCGCTTGTGCGGGTTGTGCCTGTGCCTGTGCCGGTGGCGGTCGTTAGACAGGATCTGTCTTCATGGAAAACACTTTGCTTAGATTGCTTGAACCTGGAATCTACAAATTCGATATTTCCGACGAAAATCAGAAATCCAGACTGCATCTTCGCGTGGATGAAGATCTTTCCGGTTTGCTGGTGGTCAACGCCTCTAAAATCATTTACCTGAACCCGACTGCAATGCTCATGGCTTACCTTTACCTCAATAAAATTGAGAGGGCTGAAGCCATTGAATTACTACTGGACAAATTTGACGTCCCTACGACGGATTTAGAGACAGATTACGACGCAACCGTAGCCAAAATTGAGGCGCTGGTCGACGAAAACAGTCATGCTTGTCCGGTTTGTGACCTGGGTCTGGCGACCAATATGCCATTCTCGGCGAAATTGAGCGCACCTTACCGCATGGACCTGGCAATCACCTACCGTTGTAATAACGATTGCGCTCACTGCTATAACGCCCGCGCCCGTAACTACCCTGAGCTTTCAACCGCTGAGTGGAAAGCGATCATTGACAAGCTCTGGGAAATTGGCATCCCCCATGTGGTTTTCACCGGTGGTGAGCCAACCCTGCGGGACGACCTGCCAGAGTTGGTAGCTTATGCTGATCAAAAAGGCATGGTTACTGGCATCAACACCAATGGCATCCGCCTTGCCGACCAGGCTTTGCTTGACCGCCTGGTAAATGCCGGGCTTGATCATGTGCAAATCACACTCGAATCGCACGACGCACAAATCCACGACCAGATGGTGCGCAGGTCTGGTGCCTGGGAAAAAACCGTGGCAGGAATACGCAATGTGGTCAAAAGCAAGCTCTACATGATGACCAACACCACCCTGCTAAACAACAACGCCGGGCAGCTGCGCGAGACATTGGAATTCCTGGCGAGTGAAGGCGTGCCTACTGTTGGTTTGAATGCCCTGATCTATTCCGGCAAAGGAAAAACCATCGATACTGGATTGAAAGAAGTTGAATTGCCCGGTTTGCTATCCCTGGCAATTGAAATGACCAACCAAAGTCACCAGCGCCTGATCTGGTATACCCCCACCCAGTATTGCCACTTCGATCCGCTGATGCTCGATTTGGGCATCAAAGGCTGCACCGCCGCCTACTACAACATGTGTGTCGAACCCGATGGCAGCGTGATCCCCTGCCAGTCTTACTACCAGGCAGTCGGCAACATCCTTTCCGATCAGTGGAGCCAAATCTGGAACCACCCGCTCTGCCTGAGCCTGCGCAACCGCCGGGATATCCCTGCCGAATGTACTTATTGTGATTTCCTGCAGGAGTGCGGCGGAGGCTGCCCGCTTGCCAGGGATCAACAATCGCCAGAGCCAATTTATCGTGATTTATTGATCAGAGGAAGATAGCCATGCCACAAACACTACGCGCAACACCTGCTCAATTCCAGCCAACACCCCTTGGCTTTTATTCTTATCACTCCCCGGAAGGCGATCCGGTCCAATACCGCTTGCATTTGCGCGTTCTGCCCGATGAAACCGGTATCCTGATTGTTAATGCTGCATCGATCTTGCGATTGAATCAGACAGCCACTTACTTCGCATGGCTCAAGATGCAGGGAAAGACACAAAACGAAATCCTTGCCGAATCCCTGCAGCGTTACCAGGTTGAAGAAGATGCACTTCTGGCGGATTTGGAACGTTTTGACCTGGAAATTCGCAGCATCGGAATCGACCCCGACCAGGCACCCCTATTAACAGACACAGGTTTTGACGCATTGAGCACTCCTGAAGCTACAGATATTCCCTTGCGGGTCAACCTGTGCCTGACCGATCGCTGGAACACGAAGCAGAATCCCCGTTTCGAAGAACTCACCACGGAACAGTGGAAAACTCTTATCCGCAAAACCTTTGACGCAGGCATCCCTCAAATTATCTTCATCGGTGGAGAGCCCACTTTGCGGCAAGATCTGGTTGAATTGCTGCACTTCGCTGAAGAACTTGGCATGGTTACAGGTCTGCTTTCCGCTTCCCCACGGCTTTACCAGGATCCTGATTACCTGGATGCCTTGCTTGGCAGCGGTCTTGACCACCTGATTATCGAGTTTGATCCCCACTCTGAGCAGGAATCAGACCTGCTTCAACCCATCTTTAACCAGGATCTCTTCACCTGCGTTCGCTTCCCGGTTCATCGCCGCTCAGATCTTTACGCCTGGTCACTCAAACAGGTCGATGCCGGCGCCAACGCGCTCAGTTTTTATGCCGCAGAACTGGACGCCAACGACCAGGCTGCTCACCTGAGCCAGCAATTGACCAATGAAAAAATTCTGATCGAGCACGACCTGCCATTCCCACTTTTACCTGCCGAAAAACAACACCCTAAACTGTTTAGCCCTGAGGTCAGTGAGCATGTGCCTGTGTATTACACCATTTTGCCCGATGGCAGTCTCACCCTGCAAGATTTTCCAAATCATGTCCTGGGAAGTCTGCTCACTACCGATTGGCAGGAACTTATTCTAAAATAATATAAAACTTAAGGAGACTCTATGAAAACCGCTGATTGGCACAACCGTTATCTCATGCAAGCCCGATGGACCAAAAACCTGCGCCGCTTTATCTTCGAAAAACTAAAAGCGACTCCAGGGCAAACCGTTCTTGAAGTCGGTTCAGGAACAGGTGCCCTCTTCCCTGATTTTGAATACCAGGGGTTAAGACCATTTGGTGTGGATATTGACCTGCAGCGTTGTGAATTTTCCATGAGCCATTCACCAGATAACCCGGTTGTCAATGCCGACGGATTCAGGCTGCCTTTCAAAAACGCCAGCTTCGATTTCACCCTCTGCCATTATTTCTTGCTGTGGCTCAAAAACCCCCAGGATGCCATCAAGGAGATGAAACGTGTCACCAAACCAGGTGGCTACGTTATCGCCGCAGCCGAACCTGACTATCAGTCGCGCATCGATTACCCTGATTTGTTCAAAAACATTGGCAATATGCAAAATCACTCCTTGTCCTTTCAGGGTGTTGACCTGACGATGGGCAGGAAACTGGGCTGGATGTTCCGGGAAGCCGGACTGCAAGGCGTTCACCTGGGCTTGCTTGCCGGTGAATGGCGCCAACCTTCACTGGATGCTTTCGAAGCCGAGTGGGACATGATCGCCTACGACCTTGGCGGCATGGCTCCCATTGAAAGAATTTTGGAGATCAAGGAAGAAGCGATGCAAAGCTGGCTCAAGGGTCAGGCAACCATCTTCATTCCCACTTTCTACGCGCATGGCAAGCTATAAGCCAGCCGACTACATAAAAAAGGAACACATGAAAAACACCAGACTTGTTCTTGTGCTTGTTTTGTTTGTATTAATTTTTTCTTTCGTCCCCCAGGAAGCCATCGCCCAAAATTCTGTCCAGGTCTGCGGACCAAGCGCTGAGGTCAGCACCCTGCTCACAAAAATAACCACTGTGAGCGTCGATAAATTGATCCGTGATTTTAGCGGTGCCAATCAGGTGATGATCGATGGCGTCTACAGGACCATCAAAACACGCTACTCCACGCAGCTCTTTTCCACCAATCCTGATGCCAAGGCATACGATTATCTTCACCAGGAATTGCTGAAACTTGGCTACGTGGAAGGTTCCTCACTGACAGACCATGTCTATACCACTACTTATCATCAGACTGGGGTCATGGAAGCGAAGGACCTCAGGCAAAACCCTGATGGTACTTATGAAATGATCACCAACACAATTGATCAGGACGAATTCTTTTTCCAATCCAATCAGCCGGAGCAATTGGCTACCTGGAAAAACAAGGTGGTCACCATCCCCGGTCACGGACCAAACGCAGACAAATTCGTATTGATGACCGCCCATATGGACAGTACTTCCACCTCTTACAATACGCTCGCGCCAGGCGCCGAAGATAACGCCAGCGGTATCGCAGCCCTCATGGAAGCTGCCCGGCTTTTGCATAATTATGAATTCGACTACACCATCAAACTGATCTTCTTTACCGGTGAAGAGCAGGGGCTCTGGGGCAGTGAAGAATACGTCGCCGACCACTCTGCCGAAATGAGCAAAATCCGCGGCGTGGTAAACCTGGACATGTTTGGTTATGACAGTGACCAGGATATGTGTATCGAAATGCACGTGGGCACGATGGCAAAATCGAACACTGTCGGTACATGTTTTACCGAAGTAAATACCCTTTACAACCTTGGTCTGACCTATGATTACCTGACGACCCGGGCAATCAGGGCATCTGACCATGCTTCGTTTTGGGATGCCGGCGTGGGTGCGATCGAGATACTTGAGAACTACCAGTACGATCCAGATACTTATGGTTGTGAAGCACGCACCGACATGAACCCGCATTATCACAAAGTAACTGACACGATCGATAAGATGTACATGCCTGCCACCGTTGCCACCGTCAAAGCCGGCGTCGGCACCGTTGCCAGCCTGGCAGAGCCGATGGGCAAGTGTTTTGGCGGCGACCCGGTTGTTAAAGCGACTGTCAAAGAAGAATCGATTCTTCTCACCTGGCCCGAATTGCCAGGCGCCGATGTCTATAATGTCTACCGCAGCACCGCGACCTGCCTGGGCACCATGACCCGAGTAGCGCAGGTTACAACCAACAGTTTCGAAGACACCAACATCCAGTTCGATCGCAATTATTTCTACAAGGTCGAAGCTGCGGAGACCGATGGCGTTTGCTTTTCGCAATTGTCATCCTGCGTCGTTGCCAAAGTCCCCACCCCACCCGAACCGGTTGTGTTGATCGATTTGTACATGCCCTTGATACAAAATTAAACACCATCGCACGTAGGGGTAAAGCATCTTTATACGAATGTTTTTCCGCGCGTCAAACGGTGCTTGAAGATGCTTCGCCCCTACCAGAATTAAAATTGGGATTAAATGGTCAATAAGGATACATTCCACCGCCATTCTCTGCGCCTGAAAGAGTACGATTATGCTCAACCAGGCGCATATTTCATTACTATCTGTACATACCAGCGAAAATGGCTGTTCGCTGAAATTCATGATGGTGTGATGAAACTTAGTGCTTTCGGTCGTGTCGTCTCAGCTCAATGGCTACAATTAGGGGCGAAGCATCCCTAAAAGAACAGAACAAATCGGGACAAATGCTCGTTAAGGATGCTTCGCCCCTACGTCCAAATGGCACTACACCGGGTTCGGTAGGAGCAATTGTTCAAAATTACAAATCGATAACTTCTCGGAGAATTTCTTCTCAAGACAATCGATTGAAGGGTCATGTGTGGCAACGCAATTATTACGAACGTATTATTCGTAACGACCGTGAATGGCAGGCAATCAGTGATTACATCCTGACAAATCCCGAAAATTGGGAAAAAGACCCCGATCGCTGAGGTAAGGGCGAAGTATCCAAACACGAACGTCCTGCCACGCCCCAAACGCAAACCGTAGGGGCGAAGCATCTTTATACAAATGCCCTTCCATGCCCCAACCCCAAACCGTAGGGGCGAAGCATCCACACACGAACGTCCTGCCACACCCAATTGCAAACCGCCGTATGGGCGAAGCATCTTTACACGAACGTCCTGCCACGCCCAATTGCAAACCGCCGTAGGGGCGAAGCATCCACACACGAACGTCCTGCCACACCACAAATGTTTGTGGAGGATGCTTCGCCCCTACTTATCCCCGTTTTCAAAAAATAGGTACAATAAACCCCATATGAGAAACCTCAACCGGGCTAAACACAACAAATTTCTCCTTACCATTGTTTTGTCGACCCTGCTCATATTCCTTTCCACCTTCACCTCACCAGTCCAGGCACAGACTAACGGCACCCTCTTTGTTTCCCCACCTCAAAGCAGCGTCCCAGCCCAAAGCCAGATAACCATCCAACTGGATGTCAGCGATGTCGCCAACATCAACGCCTTCGACTTTACAATCGAATACGACGAAACGATCCTGGATCTCGAAGACTGGACCTACGGCGATTTCCTCTCCAACCTTTTCACCGTTTATTCCGATAATTTACCGGGGTTTTTCCGGCTGGCTTGCACCCAACTGGCAACCCCTGCCGCCTCAGGCAGCGGCACCCTGATCAACCTCATCTTCAGGGCGAAAGCCATCGGCACGTCCACCATCACCATCACCTCAGCCGACTTTTCAGATTCACAGGGCAATCCGTCCAGCCCGGCGCTAACCAATGGCTCGGTGCAGGTGATCAACGCCCCCACCTACACGCCAACCTTCACAAACACCGCCACCCCAACCCGCACGTACACGCCCTCGCCAACCGTGCTCTACCCCATCAACACCTTTACCCCTACCCGCACCCAGCTTGCCCCCCTCCCGAGCCCCACGCCGGTGGAATTAAGCCCGGTTCCCCCGCAGCTGCCAACTGTTCCAGCCGCCCAACTCACCCAGAGCGCTTCTCTGACCGCCCCCATCCCCGACCCCACGCTCACCACCGCCACACCTTCGCCCCCACCAGACCACACCCAAACCCCAACCGGCACCCTCAGCCCCACCCCCAACATCATGCCGGGGGAAGGAGTTTTCCTGACCAAAACCCCAAATAAGCGCGCTGACGAAACCTGGTTGTGGTTGCTGCTGCTTGCCTTGCTGCTTATCATACTGGCGCTGGCAGTGATATACTTCAAACGCAGGCAGGCTCTGAAGAAGAAATCGAGCTCAGACTGATGGCTGCTCCAGTTGGGATTACACTTTTGATTATGTGATAACCCCATCTATAACCTTTCATTCGACCCTTGTAACTAAGAGAGCTGGATCAGTGTGCCCAACAAGGAATCCTGTTGTACTGAATCCAAACAGTACCAAAACCGTATCGTTTTATGGTGAGCCAATTACTACTTACCAAATTTATCGAACTCAACTCGCATCAGGCTCAGAACCAGCAAATGGATTAGGTAACGGACGGTATCAATGGCTTGCAGAGGTTACCTCTAACAATGCTGGGTATGGGGAATACATAGATTCAACTTACAGCCAGGATGCCCCCGGCACCTGGTATGAGGTACTGTATTTCGATACAGAGTCAGGCATACACGGATGCCATAGCGAACCCGTCGGTCCCACTGCTGTTGGTGTGACTAATTTCGCCGCCGACTACGACTTGCTGTCTGAGCAGGTGAACCTGCGTTGGGAGACTGCCCACCAGTATGATATGCAAGGGTTCAACGTGCTGCGGCAGGCACCCGGAGAGGAAGCTCGCGTGCAGGTCAACCAGGGTATGATCCCGGTGGAACAACCCGGCAGCGGCGACCCTGCGGTCTTTGAATACGTCGACACCGACGTGGAATTCGGCATCCAATATTCCTATTGGATAGAGGTAATTGAAACCACAGGTCTGACGTCACAATTTGGTCCGGTGAAGCTGGATGCAATGTTCCGGATGTTTGTGCCCGTGCTGCAAAAGTAGGGGTAAACACAAAAATCATGAGCCTGCTGACCTAATATCCAGCAGGCTCATTTTTTGTAGGGGCGAAGTAGCCAGCAAAATTGTTCTTCTTCACCACAAACGCTTGTGCCAGGCTGCTTCGCCCCATAACAACGTCCATTATCGTTCCAGTAAACATGAAACAAAAAGACCCCGGGGGTTCTCCCAGGGTCTTTTCTGTCGGGGCGAAAGGATTTGAACCTTCGACCTCTTGCACCCCATGCAAGCACGCTAGCCGGACTGCGCCACGCCCCGATAGGCAGTTATTATACTCATTCTGGTTTTTTTCGCAAGGCTTTTGCTGCAACCAAAAAATTCTCACCTACTCCACAATTTCAACATCCGGTTCGATGATGACCTCAGACTTGACTGAATTCGCGATCAAGCTATATTTTTCGGCTGATTTTAATGCCCGCAACACGCGTGCGCGCACGACCTCCGGGTCTTGCCCATTCGCGGAAACCTTGATCACAGGCAAGAGGCGTAATTCTGTAAATATTTCCGTCCGGTCCAGCTCGATCAGCTTGGTGCCTTCCGCCCGGCACTCATAAGACAACAAATTGAGCTTGAAACGTTCAACCGCCCAGATAAACATGAGCATAATACAGCTATTGGCGGCTGCCACAAAGGCATCTTCCGGGGTTAACACACCAGCATGACCCTGCGAATTGGGCGGCGCCGAAAATTCCATTTCAGGTCCATTTCCCATGACAATATACCCACGGTGTTCGCCTGTCCATTTAAGGGTTGTATTGAAAATTTCAGTTCTGCTCACGTTTCTTCCTCTCGTTATCCATCCAATAATCCTGGTATGCCTGGCTGATCTTCTGCTGCAGTTGCGCTTCCTGTTCGGGTTCAATCTCGTTATAGACCCGCACTTCTGCCATTAGCTGTTTTAGTGTGTCTTCAGAAGGACGCGCTGTTTGCTCATAAAAACTCTTGAACAACAATGGCAATGCCAGGATCTCAACCTGGCGACCATCAATCTCAAACTTCTGCACCGGTATTCCCGAGCCGCAAGAGCATGTAGCCGTGACTTGGCGGCTTTCCTCTGCCTTCGAATTCTCCTGGGCAAACGCGCCCTCCCGCCGACTCCAATGTTTGCCAAGCAACGCATCCACTTGCTCCGCGGTCTTTTCAGCAGCCAGGTCGACAGCCATCAGACCAGCTGCATTGAGTTGGCGTTTTCCTTCAATATTCTCCAATTGGTGCTCAGCAGCCAGCTCCGAAATGACAATACTGGCAGCCGGTGTGTTGGAATATTTCTCGGTGCCCCGGTAGGCGCAGCGTTTATAACAGCCATCGATTGTAATGGTCGGGTAAAATTTCGCAAAAGCACGGTCGCCCTCACCACCAGCCAGGAATAGCGGCAGGCAGATGGTCACGGTGTCATCAGGGCGCAAATTTTCCAGGACTTTAAGAGCAGCCAGGCGCGAGACCGTGCCTTCAGCCAGTTCCTCGCCTGAACAGGTGACAATTCCGACCTTTTTCTGTAAACGATCAGCCATTCTCGACCTCCCTTGTAGTCAGGTCGTCAACAACCTGGTCAACCGCTTCTGCCAAGACAACCGCCAGCTTTTGCCCCCCTTCATTCAACTGGGAAATGCCCTGGGGTCTCAGCTCGCGATTTTGCCGGTAAAAATCCAGTACAGCCATTTCTTTGGCAACAGTACCGCCAGATTCTTGTACCATCTTAGCGGCGCAAGCCAGCTGGCAGCCATCGATGACAATCACCGGGTTGTTTTCCAGGGCTGCGCGTGCTGCTTCATCGCCAAGCACCAGCAGCGCCAGTGGAACCAACTGTGTGCTTTCCGGGCGGTCGTCTTCGGTCACCTGGAATGCTGCCATTCGGCTCACACTCCCAAATGACTTGCCGATTCCACTGCAGGGAATAATGATTACTTTTTTCTCTTTACTCATTTTTTCTTTAATTCTTCTTCAGCCTGGTTCTTCATAATCTCAAAGTAAGCTTCGGGATCCAGCAGGTGTGCCAGGTCGCTTTCCCAATCAGAAGGCTCAATCTCACAGAGCCAGCCTTGAGTATATGGGTCTTCATTGATCACTTCCGGGGTCATTTCCAAGGAAGGATTGAGCCGTAAAATCTTTCCAGCCAAGGGGCTGAGGATTTCAAGGTCAACCTTGATCGTCTCAATTTCTGCGCACACATCACCAGCCGCTAGTACAGTACCAACTGGCTGCACCTCGGCGAAGGCAATGTCTCCGCTGGTCTGCTGCAGGAAATCTGACAAGCCGACTCGTACAACGCCCTCTTGATTGAATGCCCAGACGCCATAAGTAGTGTAGTGCCGGTCTTGAGCAACCTTGAATGTGAACTTATCCAGATGTGTTTCCAAGTAATTCGTCATTTAATAAACCTTTCAATGGGTACTAATTCCATTAATATTCAATCGTTTGAATGTGTTTAGGTGATGGATTAAGCGAGTTTTAAAAAAATCGCCTATGCAAGCCTATCCTTTTAACCAGGTCACAATTTCTTCGACATTGGGGATCCTGCCAGCTGAAACCAGTTTTTCGTCGATCACAAGCCCAGGTGTGGCAAGGATGGGATAGCTGTGGATTTCATTATAGTCAGTTACTTTTTCTATCGTGGCTTCAATGCCAAGTTGTTCCACTGCTTCGTGAGCGTTGGCGGCAAGACGCACGCAGTTGTTGCATCCAGACCCAAGTATTTTAATAATTGTCATTTCTTTTCTCCTGAAACCTATAGTTTGATAATCGATTCGTTAAACCAGCCTTTGTGCTGCAGCGTGGGCATGTGCACTCGGCTGGTGAGGATGGCAATGCTGAGGGTTCTGCCCCACTAAGAACCTTCACGTCATCCAGGATCTCAAAAAGCAGCGGATCAACCACGCTGTAATAGACATTCCATCCGTCCCGGCGATCGTGGACCAGACCCGATTCCCTCAAAACAATGAGCTGTTGGGAAATATACGCCTGGCGCTGACCCAGGCAGGCAGATAAATGACAGACACACTGTTCGCCTTCGCGTAAAAGTTCCAGTATCGATAAGCGGACTGGATGCGTAAAGGCTTTAAAGATTGCCGCTTGCGCTTCAAAGGGTGACGTGTTCTGTGCCTTGTTTTCAATCGTATTCAAGTTCATGAATATGATTATAAATTCATTTCTGATAGTGTCAAGTGATTCAGGGCGGCTTAAAAAGGTTCAATAAAGCGCTGCAATACGCCGCTTTCCAAATCCAATATCACAAAAGAGCGATCTTCCACCTTTTTTCCACCCAATGCGCCCGGGTTGATCACCCGCGTTTTACCAATAATTTCGTCCTTGTATCTGTGGGTGTGACCGTGAAATACATAATCGTACTCGCCGGAATCAATCGCTCTGCGCAAGCTGGTACGGTGACCGTGAGTGACAAAGACTTTCTTATCATCAAACTCCAACGCCAGGTCAGAATCCGCCTGGTTGTCAGGGCTGAGCCATTGCAGGCGTTCGTCGACATCCATGCCAAAATCCCCGTTCCCATAAGCGCAATACAGCCTGAAGTCGCCAAAGTAATCGAGCACGTCCTCCTCGGTCAGGTCGCCGCAATGGATAACAACTGCAACATCTTCAGCCAAAATCAGCTTCCTGACCGCCTGGATGTTGTTCAGGTTGTTGTGAGTATCGCTTATGATTGCTATTCTCATAGTATCTCCACTTGTAGAGGTCGTTACGATTTCCTTGTTCGTTATGGTAAAATTTTACCAACTATGATCCCAATCGGAGTACTACTATGACATCATCATTGGACAAAGGAATCGAAGCAGCCAAATCCGGCTTGATGGAAGAGGCGCTGGGACACCTCAAGGATGCCATCGTAGAAGAACCTGAAAATGCGGATGTATGGGTCTGGTTGTCTGCAATCATTGAAGATGAAGATAAACAGACCATTTTCCTAAAAAAAGCGCTTGAGATCGACCCGGGAAACCGCCCCGCACAGCGCGGTCTGGCATTTATCGAACGTAAAAAGTACATTCCCCCCAAACCCGGAGAGAAACTTTCAGACTACACCCGCCCGATTGGTCTTTTTAAAGAGCCGGCAGTTACCCCCTCCCAGGCAGCCGCGCACGTCGCCGCTGAAAACCCCATGCCAGAACCGGTGGTTGCGCCTATATTTGAAACTGCCCCACCAACAGCGGCAGCAACAACGACCGCGCAGCCAGCCCGACCCCGAAAACCCTGGCTGGACATTTTGCTTTATGGTCTTACCCTGATGGTTTTTATTGTCATCGGTATTCTGATCGGTTCCACGCTGTTGAATGTGGATATCCCTTATCTCAGCCGACCTACCCAAGTGCTGGCAGTCCAGCCGGATGCCAACGGCGTGTTCATCCTTGAAAACGAGAAATTCGCAGAGATGGCGATGAACCAGGTGCTTCCTGAAGGCTCAGAGGGTGTTCCGGTCACCAACAATGTAATGCCCGAAATCGTTCTCAACACCATGATTGTGACCATGAATCGCCTTGAACTGCGTGACTCGCTAAACCAACCGGTGGCATACAAGGCTGTGCCTGCTGAAAATAATATGTACCTGCTCACACCGGAATACGATCTGACGCCAGGTCGTTATTGCCTGGTCTATTCTCTCAACCTTGAGAAAGGCGAAAATCTATATTGGTGCCTGCAGGTGGAAGCAATCGAACAGGCTTATCCGTAATAATTTTTTACCAGGAGCTCCCCATAAAACTTAACACAATTATTCAAAAAGAGACGCTTGCTGACCGCGTCAAGTCATACCAGGTCTACTCCCCTTACATCGCCAAAAAAGCCAAACCCGGACAGTTTGTGATCCTGCGGTTGAGCGAAACGGGCGAACGCGTGCCCCTGACCATCGTCGACCAGGACTCTGAAGCAGGCACAATCCGCCTGATCGTCCAGACAGTAGGCAAGAGCACCACGCTCATGGACCAGATCCCGGTCGGTGGAACCATTCACGACGTGCTTGGTCCCCTTGGCAACCCTTCTGACATCCAAAATTTTGGCAAGGTCTGCGTGGTTGGCGGAGGTGTGGGCGCTGCGGTCGCCTACCCGGTCGCCCGTGCCTTAAAACGGGCAGGCAATGAAGTCACCGCCATTGTCGGCGCACGGAATAAAGACCTCCTGATTCTCACGGAAGAACTTGCGGCAGTCAGCGATCACCTCTATTTCACCACCGATGATGGCAGTTTCGGTTACAACGGCTTTGTCACCGGCAAGCTGCAGGATCTGCTGAATGAAGGTCAGACCTTCGATTATGTGCTGGCTATCGGTCCGCTCTTCATGATGCGTGCCATCAGCGAGCTTACCCGCAAATATGCCATTCACACTACTGTCAGCCTCAACACCATCATGGTCGATGGCACCGGCATGTGCGGCGGTTGCCGTGTAAAGGTGGGCGATGAAACCAGGTTCACCTGCGTGGATGGACCCGAATTTGACGGTCACCTGGTGGATTACACCAGCGTCATCCAGCGCACGCGTGCCTATAAGGACGATGATGATTGCCGGCTGGATGCCCAGATTGCGGACCTGGATGATGAGGAGCTGCTCGAAAGTGTCGAAATTTTAAAGAAGCAGCGCCAGGTTATGCCCGAGCTGCCTGTGGAGAATCGCATTCACAATTTTGATGAAGTTGCGCTTGGTTTAACTGAAGAGCAAGCGCTGGCAGAAGCCGAACGCTGCCTGCAGTGCCGAAATCCGCGCTGCGTGGTGGGCTGCCCGGTCTCGGTACAGATACCCGAGTTTATCAAGCTGATTAAAGAACACAAATTTGCAGAAGCCGGGCTGACCATCAAGCGAGACAACTCCCTGCCCATGGTTTGCGGGCGGGTCTGCCCCCAGACGGACCAATGCGAAGGTGCCTGCATTTTGCTCAAAAAAGGGCAGCCAATTGCGGTTGGTGCGCTCGAACGCTTTGCGGCTGACAAGTTGGCAGAAAGCGGGCTCAAAAGCGAGCAGCCTGAGAGAGCAGAAAACGCGCCCAAAGCCGCCATTATTGGTTCTGGTCCTGCCAGTCTGAGCTGTGCGGGCGACCTGGCGAAAGCCGGGGTCGATGTGACCGTGTTTGAAGCCATGCACGATTTCGGTGGGGTTCTACGCTATGGAATCCCTGAATTCCGTCTGCCCAAAACTATTGTCTCGCAGGAAGTTGACGAACTCAAAAAACTGGGCGTGCAGTTTGTCCCCAACATATTGATTGGGGCAACCTTTACGATTAAAGAATTGATGGACGAATACGGCTTTGATAGTGTTTTCATCGGTTCAGGCGCAGGCTTGCCCCGTTTCATGGACATTCCTGGCGAAAACCTGGTCGGTATCTATTCTGCCAACGAATTTCTCACGCGCATCAACCTGATGAAAGCCTACCAGTACCCCTTCGTCGACACTCCCATCCACAACCTGCACGGCAAGATTGTCGGCGTGTTTGGCGGGGGAAACACCGCGCTCGATTCTGCCCGGGTTGCTCTGAGGTTGGGTGCCAAAGAAACCTATATCATCTACCGTCGCGGGCAGGAAGAAATGCCCGGTCGCAAGGAAGAAATTGAGCACGCCATCGCAGAAGGTGTGCAATTTGCCTACCTTCGTAATCCACTAGAGTTCATAGGCGATGCCGACGGTAACCTGATCAGCGTACGCCTGCAGGAAATGGAGCTGGGCGAACCCGACGCCAGCGGTCGCCGCAGGCCGCTGCCGGTCTCTGATTCTGAAAAAGTACTGCCGCTTGACATTGCCGTTATCGCGATTGGAAACGCCTCCAACCCAATCATCCACAAGACGACCCCACAACTCGAGGTCAACCGCTCGGGCAATATCATTGTCGAAGAAGATACCAATCAAAGCAACCTGAAAGGTATTTTCGCCGGAGGCGATATTGTCACCGGAGGTGCCACAGTGATCCTTGCCATGGGTGCCGGGCGAAAAGCAGCCGCAGCAATGGTGAACTACTTCCGCACAAAAGGCTACAACCTATGACCAAAATCACTTGTCTGGGTGCCGGCAGCCATTCCTTTGGGCTGAGTACACTGATCACACTGCTGCAAAGCGAAGTGCTGCGAGGCGCAGAAATCGCCCTGGTGGACACCAACCAGGAATCGCTGGATCTGATCAGTGCTCTCGCAAACTGGCTCAATTCTGAATGGGATTCCGGAAAGCTGATAAGTAGTCATTCTTCGCATCAAAACGCGTTAATTCGGTCAGATTTTGTCATTAGCGCCATCGAAGTTCAGCCCCGTGAGCGCCTCTGGCAGCAAGATTTCGAGCTTGGCAGTCGTTACGGACTTCGCCAGCCCTATGCTGAAAACGGCGGACCCGGCGGTTTTGCCCACGCAGCACGTAACGTTAACACCATTCTGGAGATCACCCGTGAGATGGAGACGCAGTGTCCCTACGCATGGTATCTCAACTTCAGCAACCCCCTGCATCGCATTTGTTACCTGATCAACGAATACTCCTCTATCAAATCCGTCGGCTTGTGTCATCAGCTGGCGATCGGTTATGCCATGGTTGCCAAGGCATTGGCAGGTGATTACGGCATTGATGGTTCTGACGGTTTCATAAGCTCGCATGCTGACCCGAAAAATGCAGAGCACCAACACAACATGGCAGTGGCGGGCATGCAGCATTTCAAGATCGAGGCGGTGGGTTTGAACCACTTCACCTGGATGGTGGACCTGCGAGACCGACAGACCGGTGAAGACCTCTACCCTCTCTTTAGACAGCGCTGGGCTGAGTTGCCCGCGGATTTTGAGCCGCTCACCAGAAAGATATTCGATGTGTTTGAGCTTTTCCCGATACCTGGAGATGAACACCTATGCGAATATCTGCCCTGGATGAGCTCCAACCGCACAAAGCCCTGGCAAAAGTATGATCTCTCGCTCTACGATTGGAAATACTTTGAAGCCAACCGGGCAGACCTTTGGAAGCAGGTTGCTGAGGATATCCATTTTAAACAAAATATTGAGCGCTACAGTCACACCCATTCGGAAGGCGCCATCGAAATTATTGAAGCCATGCTGACCGATTCAGACTCCCTCTGGGAAGCAGTGAACCTCCCCAACCGTGGCACGATTGCCGGATTAGCAGATAACGCCGTGGTTGAATTCCCGGCTTATGTAAAGCGAAATGGTTTCAGACCAACCGGGCAATTTAAGCTGCCAAAAGGTGTGCTTTCGTTACTGCAGCGCGAAGTCAGCACTGCCCAGCTGGGCATCGACGCGGTTGTACATGGCGACCGGCAGCTGGCATTGCAAAGTCTGCTGCTCGACCCGATAATTGACGACCTTGACCTGGCTGAAAAGGTTTTGGACGAAATCCTGGATTCGAACCGCAGCCACCTCCCACAATTTTTTTAGAGTACAATTGGATGGCAGGCACCTAATGAAAGACCCAAAAATTATTGACATCGGCAATCCTCCTGACCCCCAGGAAGAGCCCAAAAAAACCTTCAATTTCAGACCATTATCTTCTTACGGCTTCCCGCGCTGGTTGGTTTACCTTGCTGCGGCTGCTGGTTTTTTGTATATCCTGAACCCAACATTTGGAATTATTGAACTCATCCCGGATAATTTACCGATCATTGGTAACCTCGACGAAGGTGTAGCGTTTTTGTTGGTAATGTACGGAGTTTTAGAGCTGATGGAGGGAAAAAAAGATATCGATTAATTGACAAATATTAAAACTGTAGTAAAGTTACTCAGTTTGGGCAGTTTGCAAACGAGTAACAATCGGTGTAAACACCAAATAACACAACTATTGATTTATTAAGAGAGGAAGTAGTACGAGCATGTCTGAACGAGAAGTTGGAACTGTCAAATGGTTCAATGGTGAAAAAGGTTACGGTTTTATTGCCAGAAAAACCAATGACAAAGATGTTTTTGTGCATTACAGCGCAATTATTGGCGATGGTTTTCGCTCATTAAAAGAAGATCAATCTGTTGAATTCAGTGTCGTAGACGGCGCTAAAGGCCCCCAGGCTCAGGACGTCAAGGTCCTGGACTAAGACATCGAAGAAATTTGGAAAAGCTGGTCGATTGACCAGCTTTTTTTTGTTTGGTTACGAGGCAAAATGCAAGGCGCGACGAAGTGCCGCCCTACAAAACAATCCAAAACTTTATCAATTGCGCTTCAATTCCCGCATGGTATCTTTTCGGCTGACGCCCATGTTGCGACCATATTGCTTCAATTGGTATTCTTCATAATCAGACCAGTTACCCAGGAAGAGTTTCGGTTTATCCTCGCCGCCCAGGGCAAGGATATGCGTGGTGATGCGGTCCAAAAACCAGCGGTCATGGCTGACCACCACCGCACAGCCCGCAAATTCTTCCAGTGCTGATTCCAGTGCCCGCAGCGTGTTTACGTCCAGGTCGTTGGTAGGCTCGTCCAGCAGCAGCACATTCGCACCCACGCTCAGTGTTTTTGCCAGGAAAACCCGGTTGCGTTCTCCGCCTGAAAGCGTCTTGATCGCCTTCTGCTGGTCTGAACCAGTGAAGTTGAACGACGCGCAATATGCCCGTCCGTTGACCGTGGTGTCGCCCAGCTGCAGGTTATCTGCCCCGCCAGTAATTTCTTCAAAAACCGTGGCTTCCGGATCCAGGCTGCGCATCTGATCAGCATAACCCAGCTTGACCGTCTCGCCCAAAGTGACCAACCCCTTATCAGGTTCCAACAACCCGGCAATGATCTTGAGCAGGGTCGACTTACCGGCGCCATTGGGTCCAATCACCCCCACAATTGAGCCAGGAGGCACGGATAGATCGAGGTCATCGAGCAATACCCGTTCACCGTAACCCTTGCTAACTCCATTCAATTCAATGACAACATCTCCAAGGCGAGGACCGGAGGGAATGTAGATTTCAAGATCTTTGCGCACCTTTTCGTGCTCCTGGGTGAGCAGCTTTTCATAGGCGGTCACGCGTGCCTGCCCCTTCGCCTGCCTGGCTTTGGGCGACATGCGAATCCAGTCCAACTCATGCTGCAAGGTGCGCTGGCGCTTGCTTTCCGTCTTTTCTTCTATACGCAAGCGTTCCTGCTTTTGCTCAAGCCAGGAAGAATAATTGCCTTTCCAGGGGATGCCTTCGCCACGGTCCAGTTCCAAAATCCATCCGGCAACATTGTCGAGAAAATAGCGGTCATGTGTGACAGCGATAACCGTGCCTTCATAATTCTGCAAGTGATGCTCCAGCCAGGCAACCGATTCGGCATCCAGGTGGTTGGTGGGCTCATCCAGCAGCAAAATATCTGGTTCTTCGAGCAGAATTTTGGTCAGAGCCACACGTCGTCGCTCACCGCCTGAAAGCACTTTGATCGGGGTATCGGCTGGCGGGCAGCGCAGGGCATCCATGGCAAGCTTAAGGTGACTGTCCAGGTTCCAGGCATCGTGATGATCCAGCTTTTCCTGCAGCTTGCCTTGTTTTTCGATCAGCACCTCAAAGTCAGCGTCAGGATCCGAAAAAGCCTCGTTGATTTTGTCAAATTCAGCCAGCATATCCACGATCGGCTGCACAGCGGTCTTGATCACCTCAATCACCGTCTTGTCTTCATCGAGCACCGGTTCCTGCTCCATCAGCCCAACCGTATAGCCTTTGGAGCGGGCGATTTCGCCGATATAGTCCTGGTCTTTGCCAGCCATGATGCGAAGCAGGGTGGATTTGCCGGAACCATTCAAACCCAAAACGCCGATTTTGGCTCCATGGTAGAAGCCCAGGGAGATATCTTTAAGCACCTGCTTGTTGGGCGGATGGATCTTGCCTACCCTGACCATCGAAAAAATTACTTGTGTATCTGACGCCATATGCACCTCATCTGTTGATGGCTAATTGTAGCAAAGAATAAAGTTTGAGGGTTTACGAAGCCCCACCTTGGATCCGAGACCAGTCGACCTCGCAGATTCCAACCCTTGATCGCGTCGGTGTCCCACCGTGCGCGGGTTCTGACCTTTAGGTCTCCAATTTAATGATCTCGATGGACACCTTCGGTGAAATCGTGTGCTCGGTCAGGAGACCGGCACAATCAAAGTGCTCGGTCAGCCCGCTAAAAGGATGCTGCACAAGACCGGCACAATCAAAGTTCGCATGTCAGGTTCAAAAGCGGAACCTGACCTACCCCTCCGATCTCGCGCGCCTATGTACGGAGCGGACACCGGCTGCTCCTCGTATACAACAAAAAACATCTCCATTACTGAAGATGTTTCTGTCGGGGCGGACGGATTTGAACCGTCGACCTCGCGGACCCGAACCGCGCACTCTATCCGGGCTGAGCCACGCCCCGTGAGCGGTTATTATAGCACAATCGCAATTTTTCAAGCAGCTTTCTTATGGTCTGATGAGCACTTTTAGCACGCCAGGCTGACCTGCTCTTTCAATCGCCTCAAGCCCCTGTTCAAGCGAATAAACCGAATCGACCATCTCGCCCACCTGCACCAATCCAGTTGCCAGCGCGCGCAAGCCTGCCGGGTAATTGCCACAGCGCGAGCCAACCAATGTGATCTCATCGACCACCAGTTTCGATAAATTCAGGCTGACATTCCCAGCAAAGGTCGATTTCAAAACCAGCGTTCCTCTTGCCCTGGTTAGCGAGCGCGAAAGCTCAAAACCCTCCGGTGAGCCTGTGACTTCCACGACGATATCCGCCAGTGCCCCTTTGATCTGCTCGGTGTAAACTGCCTTGATGCCCAAACCAGTCAGAATAGCAGCAGGCTCTGGCCTGCGCACCACCACTTTCAAGTCGCATCCTGTATTCTTCAACACCTGTGCGATCAGCAGCCCCAGTCTGCCGGCACCCACCACGATCACCCGGTCGCTGGGTTTCACCTGCACCTGGTCCAATATTCTCATTGCAGCTGCTGTCGGTTCGGTGAAAACAGCCAGAACGTCTGAGACCGAGTCTGGAACAAGCGTTAGATTTTTGGCAGGTAATTTGCAGAATTCTGCAAAAACGCCATTGTAATCAAAAATCCCCAGCGTCCTGCGTCGCATACATTGGCTCGGTTCCTGGTGCAAACAGCGCTCACATTCACCGCAGCTAATATTGATATCTCCGATCACCCGTTTTCCCAATAAACCCGGATACCCATTGGCATCAACAACCTGACCCAAAAACTCATGCCCTGGGATACCCGTAAAATCGTAGTAACCTCTCAGCATCTCGAGGTCTGTAGAGCATACCCCAGCCAGTAGAACCTTTATCAAGACTTCATCCGGTTCTAATTCAGGCGTCTGTAAGTCATTGCGGTATGTCATTTTACGGTCTTGCAGCCATATACCATTCATCAGCGTGCTCCTCGTCTGCCAAATTGGCGTTCCAGTAAATTGGCACTCAGGTGGATCATGGTCGGGCGACCATGCGGGCAAGTGCGCGGTGACTGGCTGGCTTCCAGGTTGAGCAGCAGGTTGCGTTGTTCAGCTTCGGTCAGGTTTTGACCACCTTTGACAGCCATGCCCTTGCATACCCGGGCAGCGATGAGTGCCTGGGCTTCGTTTTCAAGAGGGGTTTCATCTTCTTCAAAGGCATCCACCACGGATAAAATGGCATCTTTTGGGTCACCGCGGTCAACAATCGTCGGGATTGCCCGGATCAGGAAGGTATTCGGACCGAAAGGTTCGATTACGAAACCAAGCGAATCCATGACCTCCAGGTTCGCTTGCAGGATACCGGCTTTATCCGGGCTGAGTTCCACAGGTACCGAATCGATCAGTTGTTGCGAAGGGATCATATTAGCACGATATTGCGCCATCATTTGGTCAAACAAAACCCGTTCATGCGCGGCGTGCTGATCGATCAGGTAGAGCCCATCCGGACCTTCTGCCACCAGGTAGGTTGAGGCTACCTGCCCCACCAACCGCAGTAAAGGCAAATGGGTGCCCGGCAAAGGTTCCTGCTGTTGCGTCGTTTCAACGGCACCCTCTGGCTCTGTCCCTTCTGGCGACTGTGCCTGCCAGTTTTCATTGAAGCTGGTTGGAATGGCTGCCGGTGTTTGCCTTCCCCACAGATTGAGACTGTTCAAATCCGGGATGGGGGTATATGCCAGCAGTGCTCTGCGGATTGCCCGCTGGACTCCACTGAAAACGTGGTCTTGGTCGCGAAAACGCACTTCTGCCTTGGTTGGGTGCACGTTGACATCCACCAGGTTGGTCGGGATGGTTAAGAACAAGACCACCACCGGATAGCGCCCAACCATGAGCATGGTGTTATAGGCTTTGATTACGGCAGCTGTAAGGGTAGGGTCCTGTACCCAGCGACCGTTGACAAAAAGGGTGATGTCTTTGCGATTCGAGCGCGTGAGGGAAAGGTCGCTGATAAAACCCTCGATAGCCAGGTCTTTTTCGCTAAAGTTGAGCGGCATGAGCGCTTTGGCTTCCTGTGTGCCAAAAAGCGCCTGCAAAATCTCCAGGCGGTTATTGCTGCCGGTCGATTGGAATTCAAGGCTATCATCCTGCCGCAGGCTCCAGCGAATATGCGGATATGCCATCGCATAACGGGTGACCAAGCCAGTGATGTGCTTGGCTTCAGTGATATCTTTTCGCAAAAACTTGAGCCTGGCAGGGACGTTGTAAAACAAGTCTTCCACAGTTATTTCCGTTCCCAACGGAGCTGCTGCTTTTTGAACCGCAGAATTTGCTCCTCCGTCAACCGACAACCCAGCAGCGACATCGGCATTGCCCGGTCGTGAAACCAGCCGCAAATGCGAGACCGAGCCAATCGATGCCAATGCTTCTCCCCGGAAGCCAAGGGTCTTGATATCGAACAGCTCTTCAGTCTTGCTCAGCTTGCTGGTGGCATGCCGGCTGACCGCCAGCTCCAGTTCATCCTCAGGAATACCCTCGCCGTTATCACTGACCCTTATCAGCTCGCGACCGGCTTTTCTGATAACTACCTGGATCTCGCTCGCGCCGGCATCGATCGCGTTTTCGATCAGTTCTTTAACCACAGAAACAGGTCGGTCAACTACTTCGCCGGCAGCGATTTGAGAAGCTATGGTATCAGAGAGTTTTTTGATTGACATGGTTGCTACAAATTATACCCAACCCACTGATGTAATTCTTACTTCTATAGGTTAAAATGACCACATGATCTGGTCAGAAAAATTAGAAACAATTTTGGGTTCCTTACCCGAATCGCCCGGATGCTACCTGATGAAGGATGAGCACGGGAAGATTATCTACGTCGGCAAAGCAATTAACCTGAAAAACAGGATCAAATCCTATTTTCAAAAATCAAGCGATCACACTTACAAAACCCGCCGGATGGTTGCCAGCATCCGGGACATCGAATGGATCGTGGTTGGCTCTGAGTTGGAAGCCCTGATCCTTGAAATGAACCTGATCAAGGAGCACCGCCCCTTTTACAATGTGCGCCTGAAGGATGACAAACGCTATCCCTACATCAAGATCCATTGGCAGGACGATTTTCCCAAAGTATCTGTAACCCGCAACATGGTCGACGATGGTTCGCGCTACTATGGACCTTACACTTCGGTTTGGGCGGTGCACCAAACATTGGATATCCTGCGCAAGATTTTCCCATACCTCACTTGTGCCCGCGAAATTACTGGCAAAGACCCTCGTCCCTGCCTGTATTACGACATCCGCTTGTGCTCGGGTCCCTGTATCGGCGCGATCAGCAGGGCGGATTACCGCCAGATGATTGAAGACCTGGCAAAGTTCCTGGAAGGAAAAGCTGACCCGGTACTCAAACGACTACAGGTTGAGATGGAAAAGGCGTCAGACGCGCTTAACTATGAAAAAGCTGCCACCGTGCGCGACCAGATACAGGCGGTTGAACGGGTTGTGGAACGCCAAAAGATCATCTCAAATGACCGCAAAGACTCCGATGTGATCGCCATGGCACGCAACAATGGCGAAGCCTGCGTGCAGATCTTCTTCATCCGTTCAGGTAAGCTGATTGGTCGTGAGTACTTCATCCTCGAAGGCACCGAAGAAGAGGAAAACCAGGAAATCCTGGAGGAATTCATCAAGCAGTACTATTCCCAGGCAGCCTACGTTCCCAACAAGGTCATGCTGCCCCAGGAGGTGGAAGAAGCCATGATCATCAACGAATGGCTCAACACCAAACGCGGTGGCGAAAAAGTTCAGATCACGGTGCCTAAACGCGGTCAGTCGAAAGAGCTGGTGAAAATGGCAACCGAAAACGCTGCCGAAACCCTGCGAGCACTCGAAATCCGATGGAAGGCTGACAAGGACCGTCAGCGCGACGCGCTTGGTGAGATCCAGGAAGCGCTGGGCATGTCCGAACCGTCCAATCGCATCGAATGTTATGACATCTCCAATACCCAGGGCACCGCCAGTGTCGGCAGTATGGTCGTGTTTGAGCAGGGCATCCCTAACAAAAAGCTGTACCGGCGCTTCAATATTCGCTCGGTGACTGGTCCGGACGACTTTGCCTCGATGCGCGAGGTACTCAACAGGCGTTTCTCGAATTATTTCTCTGAGAACGACGCCAAAGATGCCCCAGGCTACAAGCCTGACCTGGCGTTCAGTATCCTGCCTGATCTGTTGATCGTCGACGGGGGGAAGGGTCAGCTTCGCCAGGCAATTGAGATTTTGGAAGAGACCGGTCTGACCGGGAAGTTTACAATCGTCGGATTGGCAAAACAGGAAGAAGAGCTCTTTTTGCCCAATTTTACCGAACCGGTGCGGCTGGACGATCACTCCCAGGGCTACTACCTGGTACAACGCATCCGTGACGAAGCTCACCGCTTTGCGATCACCGCTCACCGCAACAAGCGTGGTAAAATCGGGTTGGCTTCCCGGCTCGACAGCATCCCCGGAATCGGACCAGCCCGCAGAAAAGAACTGATTAATCGGTTTGGCTCAATTCAAGGTATCCTTGAAGCTGACCCAGCGGAAATCGCGAAAATTAAAGGCATTTCGATTGAAAAAGCCAACGCAATTAAGGCGGAATTGGAGTAATTATGGCAAAAAACACGAAGAACTCATCACAAAAAATTTATCGGATCGCTATGGCAGCCCTGGCGATCATCATTGTGCTGGCGATGATCTTATCGATGATCAGATTTTAGGAAGAATTATGGCTGAGTCTGAAGAACTGATTGCCCGGATACACCATAGCAGCTATCATGAGAACTCACCAATTTCAGCCGAGAAACAGGGCGATTCTTATCCGCAATACCTCGATCAAGTTAAAAATGAAGCTGGTTTATTTTTCTTACCAGATGCAACGGATTTCGTACCCCAGGATAATAGCCTGATTGATGTACTGAGAAAGCGTCGCTCACTGCGTCGGTATGATGAGAGCGCAGTCATGTCTCTGGAAGAGCTTTCGTATCTGCTCACCTTCACCCAAGGCGTGCGCGAGATCGATGAGAAACGTGAACTGACCAACCGCTACGTGCCTTCAGCTGGCTCACGGCATCCATTTGAAACCTATTTGTTGATCCAAAAAGTTACTGGGGTAAAACCTGGTTTGTATCGCTATATCGCCCCACGGCATGCCCTCGAGACCTATGATCAAAGTATTGAAGCCATCCAAAAAGCCCATGAAAGTGTTTACAAACAAAAGCAGGTAATCACTTCAGCCGTTACATTTTTCTGGGTTGCCAATGTCTACCAAACCAGCTGGCGTTACGGCGCGCGAGCCTATCGCTACATCAACATGGATGCCGGGCATGTCTGCCAGAATCTGTATCTGTGTGCTGAGTCGATCGATTATGGTGTCTGCGCCATTGGTTCTTTTGATGACCATTTAGCCAATAACCTTTTTGGACTCGACGAATTGCATCGATTCTTGGTCTACGGTGCTTCTGTTGGCAAGCGGCTCGCACAAGGCTAATTGAACACTCCCACCTCCCCTTACTTTGTTGTTCTGATCTCAGCCAATTCTGAGTGGCGGTTCGCTCTTGATATTCTCAAACCTGATCAGGTTTTGCCTTCTCCTCTTGGAGATAATTTTCTTGCATCTATTCAAGATGATGACGTCGTATTCTTCCACTCCGGTTGGGGGAAAACACGCAGTGCCGCCGCGACGCAATATGTGATCGATCATTGGCAGCCAAAATTGGTAATCAATCTGGGCACCTGCGGTGGTTTGGAGGGTCATGCCGTTTTGGGTGAAACACTCTTGGTTACAGATACTGTGATGTACGATGTGTATGAGCGTATGGGTGACAGCCACCGCGCCATCGACTTTTACCGGGCTAAATTGGATACCGAATGGATCGGCAGCCTATTACCGCAAAATACCCGCCGCTCGCCTTTGGCTTCCGCTGACCAGGACATTGATTTCCAAAACTTTTCGGTTCTGACGAAAGATTTCGACGTGCCAGCTGCCGATTGGGAATCAGCTGCCATTGCCTGGGTGTTGAATGCAAATCGGGTTAACGGTTTAATCTTGCGGGGAGTCAGCGACATCATTACCCGAACAGGTTCAGAAACCGACAATAACCACGCCCTCTGGCACATGCGGGCTAAAGGCGTTATCCAAAAATTGTTCAACGATCTGCCTTTTTATTTGAAAAAGTTCAGCACATTGTAGGGAAGATCGCAGGTCGGTGTGGACCCTCACGAGGGCAGGGCTGTCCCTTAAAGGAAAAAGGGCGGGAACCCGCCCTTGTAAATGAATAATTGGTTCAACCTGAACTTACTCGCTTGATTTGCCCAACCTGGCGCGTTCTTCTTCAACAATGCTGTGGTCAAGTTTCTTGAAAAGGGGTGCGGGTTGGTTAAAGGGCTTGCCCTCTTCCAATTCCAGCGGCACCCAGGCATCGGAGCCTACTCTCACCAACGCATTTTCGCTGTTCAGCCCCAACACCAGGTGCGTACCAAGTAAATCTTCCACTTCCTGGGTGAATGGCGTACCAAACAAAGAAATATCGTTTGCCAAAATCTGATTCAGCTTTTGGCTGGTATCCGGCAAAAACGGTGAGAACATAATTTTCAACCAATCTATCGCCTGGATGGCAGTGAAGAGCGATTTCGCGGCTTCGTCCCGATCAGTCTTGATCTCGAACCAGGGGGCATGCACATCCAGATACTTGTTTACTTCAGTCGCCAGGCGCATCGCTTCCGCCAGGGCTGCCTTCAACTGCACCTTCTCTATATGATCACCAACGGAATCAAAACCCGCCTTGATCGTCTCCAGCAATTCGAGGTCGGAAGCACGAAGTTCTCCCGGGTTGGGGATTTTTCCTTCGAAGTTTTTCCAGGTAAACGACAATACCCGGTTAACCAGATTGCCCCAGGTTGCCACCAACTCGTTGTTATTGCGTTGGAAAAATTCTTCCCAATCCCAATCAGTATCCCGGTTTTCGGGCATGGCGACCGTCAGGTAATAGCGCAGCGCGTCGCTGTCATAACGATCGAGCGCGTCCAGCCCCCAGATTGCCCAGTTATGGCTACCGCTGATCTTCTTGCCTTCCAGGTTCATGAACTCGTTGGCAGGAACATCATAAGGCAAGACCAGAGTCTGCGGCATCTCGCCGCCCATGCGTCGGTCAAAATCTTCACGCATGCCCAGCAGCTCCGCCGGCCAGGTGACCGCATGGAAAGTGATGTTATCTTTTCCTATAAAATAATAAGATTTCGCCTGCTGTTTGGTCCACCAATCCCGCCAAATCTCTGGTCGCTCGTTCAGTTTCGCCCATTGAACCGAGGAAGAAAGGTAGCCGATTACCGCCTCAAACCAGACATAAAGGCACTTGCCTTCCCATCCTTCCAATGGAACCGGGATGCCCCATTCCAGGTCGCGGGTCACGGATGTCGGCTTCAAACCGACAGACTGAATTGTGCCTAAAGACTGGCGCAATACGTTCGGTCGCCAATAGCCTTCGCGCTGTTTGAGAAATTCATGGATTTGGGGTTCCAGTGTGGAAAGGTCCAGGAAGAAATGCTCAGTTTCTTTAAGGATCGGCGTAGAGCCATCAACTTTTGAACGCGGGTTAATCAGTTTTTCGGGTTCCAATTCATTCCCACAGTGTTCACATTGGTCAGAGCGAGCGCCCTCAAACCCGCAAATATAACAGGTGCCCTCCACATAGCGGTCGGGCAGGAAGCGCTGCATCGTCGGGCTGTACCATTGCTTGGAAACGTACTTGTTCAGATACCCATTTTCGAGCAGACTCAGGAAAACTTTCTGCGCGATATCAAAATGGTTCTCAGTGTGAGTTGAAGTAAACAGGTCGTAGCTAATCCCCAGCCTTTGAAACAGCTCGATGAAGCGTGGGTGATAATGGTTATAAATCTGGTGCGGTGTCTGCCCGGTTTGGTCGGCTTTGATGGTAATCGCCGTACCATGCGAGTCGGACCCCGAGACCATTAACACCTTTTTTCCTCTCAGACGCTGATACCGCGCAACGATATCACCCGGAAGGTGGGATCCGGTAATATTTCCGACATGAATGTCAGAGTTCGCATAAGGCCAGGCAACAGCAATTAATATGTTTTCGTTCATGGTTAACTCCCAAAAATAGCATCGGCAAATTTTACCATCACCGGGCATGCTTTTTCACAAAGTATTGTGGATTATGAATAGTCTACACCGTGATTGTGTTCACAAGTTCCTGTGTTCAGGTTTTGCCCGCAATCCAGGCAAATACCTTTGCAGTCGGGTTTGCATGTGCTGGAAATAGGTAACCCCAGCAGAAGGTAATCGCGGAAGGGCACACCCAGCTCTATATAGCCGTCGTTGGGCACTTCTTCTTCGTCCAGTTCCTCTTTAATGCGGGTTGCAAATACATACAGGTCTTCAAACTGAGTGCATACATGCACCATAATCGGCTCCAGGCAGCGATTACACTGACCTTCGATATCTGCCTCCAGATCAGCTTGCAGCAGCAAGCCTTCGCTTGTGCGGGAAAATGAATAGGTGCCTTTGAAGTTGTCAGCGTGCAAATCAGGTTCGATGAAAATGTGCGGGAAATCGAGTTCAAATTCCCGGCTGTAGCCTATCGGTTTGTTCAGAAAGAAGCCGACATTTGTACGGAGGGGATGTTTTATCTGTTCCATGGTCAATTACAATTGTTAAAGTTTTTCATAATTATATCATGCGGGTAGTTTGCACCCAAGTTTACGAGGAAGGTTTATGAAAAAAGTATTGGTCGCCAGCAACAATGATCACAAGTTCCAGGAGATTACTGCTATCCTGGAGCACTTGCCAGTTCAATTAATCAAACCTTCAGATCTTGGGTTGAACCTACACCCTGCTGAGGTCGGGGATAATTATTATGAAAATTCCCTGCTGAAAGCCAAAGCGTTTCACCTGGCGAGCGGAATGCCGGTTTTGGCGGATGACTCTGGCTTGGAAGTGGACATCCTTGGTGGCGAACCCGGGCTGCACTCACACCGCTATTCACCTAAACCGGGCGCTTCCGATCATGATCGCTGCTTGTTCCTGCTCTCCAAACTTGAGGGCAAACCCAAACCCTGGCTGGCAACCTTCCACTGCCATGCAGTTTTCATGATCGATGAGGGTCTAACAGGAGACAACCACGGCAGTGTTCGCGGCGAAATCACCGACGAATTCCGAGGCACAAATGGTTTTGGCTATGACCCAATATTTTTTGTTCGAGCGGAAGGAAAAACAATGGCTGAATTAGGCTCAGCATACAAGAATCAACACAGCCATCGCGCAAGAGCCTTAGCAGACCTTACACTCCTCAAAGCCTGGGCTTTTACCAATCAATAAAATCCCGAGAACTTAAAACTTGTAACCGATCTTCCTTAAAAATCTCTTTCGGGCGGCAATATCTTCTTCGGTTTCGATTCCTTTGGGTGAAGAGCCATCCACAACCCCTAAAACAGCGCGCCCCTCACCTGTTTCAAGCAGCACCACCTCGGTTGGGTTGGCGGTCGCGCAAAAGATATTGACAATCTCGGGGATGCTCTTCAGGTTGGTCAGGATGTTGATCGGGAAAAAACCTTCACCCAAAAAGAGAATGAAACTGTGCCCGGCACCAATTCTGAATGCATTTTCGGTTGCCAGTTCGATCAGGTCTTCATCGTTCCCGGACCACCGCACCAGGCTTGGACCGGAAGCCTCACAAAACGCCACCCCAAATTTAATTCCTGGTACCGTTGTAACCAGCATCTCGTGGATGTCTTCGATTGTTTTTATAAAGTGTGATTGACCAAAGACAAAATTGATATCCTCGGGCTTATTGACTGGTTCAAGTATGATTTCCATAACACCCTCCGTTTTGTTTTCTTGATTTTAACATAGCACTATGATCATTGTGTAACTCTTCATTTTCAAATAAGGTAAAATCAACGCATGGCAAAGACTGGTATGCGAATAATCCTGGCGTTGACCATCTCGCTTTTTCTTCTGAGCGCATGCGATTCACTCGCAGGGCAACCCACCCTCGATTTTAACCCTCAGACGCAAACCCCCGAACTTGCACCTCCGACAGCAATGCCAACCTACACCCCGACCCCGGCACCATTAGGATCACCGGAAAATCCGATCGTGATCGGCTTGATTGTCCAGGAGGCTATTCCAGGTCAGCCTGAAGCGATTCAAAGTGTACTCACGCATCTTTCTGAAGGTCTTTCACTGAGCTTCATCTCGCAGACCTATGCCAATTACATTGACCTCGAGCTCGCCCTGCAACGCAGG
The DNA here is from genome assembly GCA_002399085.1 of Anaerolineaceae bacterium UBA4890. Lineage (GTDB taxonomy): Bacteria > Chloroflexota > Anaerolineae > Anaerolineales > Anaerolineaceae > Mesolinea. The sequence goes on along the minus strand of DHCY01000016.1, from coordinate 56,767 downwards.
GAGGTCGACATGGCATGGCTGACCGCCCCCGAATATTTGCTAGCTTCCCAAAAAGACCTGGTCAGCGCATTGCTGGTTACCAATCACCTCGGTGTCACGGCTTATGGTGTGCAATTTCTGGGGCACAAAGAGGCTGAATATGAGACTTATTACGACCCAACCACCAACAGTTCAGCGGCAACCGCAGCCCAGGCATTGTCCCAACTGGCTGGTTTGCGTCCTTGCCTGACCCAGGAAGATTCTCTCTCTGGCTATTGGGTGCCCCTCGGGTACCTCAATCAAAACAACATTGCCTATACCCGTCCGGTACTGACTTTCAGTTTCAGTTCCAGCATCCGCGCCCTTTACGTTAAAGGAATCTGCTCTTATGCAGTCACCTACGCCCTTTCCGCTGACCCACGCACTTCATCCGAAGTGATCAGCGACCTGACAGACGCCATAGACAAGGTTCCCATACTCTGGATCTCCCCGCCAATTATCCCAAATTTTAACCTCTCTGTCTCCAAACAGATGGAACTGCCTCTTCAGAACCGGATCTCCGAATTTTTACGGAATTTTTCGCGCGAGGAGCTCGGTAAGAGCTTGTTGAGTCAGATGCTGAATTATGAAGTTGCTCAGCTTGAGCCTTTGCACGATACCAGTTACCAGGCATTGCGTGACCTGCTCACCCCGACAGATGTCCGTCTCGCTGACTTGGTAAGATAACATCCGGAATATGAAAAAGCTCCTGCAAGCTCTTGTCATCATAATGTGCGTTGCGTTCTTCGTGATCGGCATACTGCGAGTGACGATGTTGCTTGTGACGAAGGATGCAACCTACACGCTCGAAACCGTCCCTGCCAAACCTGTCGTCCTGGTTCCGGGCGCCGGGCTAAATGCATCGGGCGGACCATCGGCACCGCTAAAGGACAGACTTGACACTGCAATAGAATTGTACCGACAGGGTAAGGTAGAAAAGTTGCTGCTCTCAGGCGACAACACCCATTTTACTTATAACGAGCCTGCCGCAATGCAGGTCTACGCTCTGGCGCAGGGTATTCCCGATGAGGATTTGGTGTTGGATTACGCCGGTCGCCGCACTTACGACAGCTGTTATCGGGCGCATCACATTTTTGGGCTGGACGAGGTCGTCGTTGTCACCCAGGCATATCACCTGCCGCGTGCTTTATTTTTGTGTGAAAACTCCGATCTGGACGCGGTGGGCGTACCGGTGGAACAATCAGACTACATTCGTTCCCGTTACTTGTTTTGGAACGCTCGTGAGGTTTTCGCCACGGTTATGGCCTGGCTGGATGTATATGTACTGAAACCCTTACCCGTTTTGGGGGAGATGGAACCCATATTTTAACTTCAAACGAGGAAAACTCCATGAACCGGGAACAAGTCCTGCAATTCGTTAGAGAATATGTCAGCAGTGAAAGCCTGATCAGACATATGTTAAGTGTTGAGGCAGCCATGCGCTTTTACGCGAGGATGCTGGGACAGGATGAAGAAGAGTGGGCGATTGCCGGGCTGCTTCACGATTACGATTGGGAAATTCACCCAAATCCCATAGAACACCCCCTGCTGGGGCTGCAATTGCTGCGGGACAAAGGCATTTCTGAAGAAATTATCGAAGCAATCGGCGGTCACGGCGATGAAACGGGAATTCCGCGGAGAAGTTTGCTTTCAAAAGGATTGTACGCCTGCGACGAGGTGACGGGTTTGATCACCGCGGTTGCCTTGGTCCGCCCATCCAGATCTCTGCACGATCTGACCCCTAAGTCAGTCAGGAATAAATGGAAAGATCGATCGTTTGCTGCGGGTGCTGACCGAACGTTAATTGCGGCTGCTGCCGAGGAATTTGGTGTTGAATTATGGCAGCACGTTGATAATGTTATCCAGGCAATGCGCACTATCGCTGCAGAACTCGGGCTTGATGGCGTGCTTCAGGAGGGAACAGGGAATAGGGAATAGGGAACAGGAGAGTCCGTAAGGGACAGCTTCCACGCCGTACCGCCCACAGGGTGCAGGGAGCAGGGGTTTAATCAGTCATTGCGACTGCTGGTGTCTCGCTGCCAGGCGGGGAGGTGCGAAGCGACTGTGGCAATCTGACTTTGATCTTTTTTCTTTTGAAGAGGAGACCCGTGCTGCTTGCTGCGCCGTCAGGGTGCTTCGCAAAACCGCGCGATAAACTTTTTAATTCTCCTCGCCCCAATAGTCACTATAATCCGTGATCGTTGTGAATCCGATCACTTCATCTCCAGGCTTAAGCGAATACATGCTCTGCCCTCCGGCTGCCCGCTTGCGGCTCACGGCATTGGTTATCGTGAAGACCTTACTGGCGGTTTTGCTGAAATGGCTAATGCCCTTGTCGGTCAGTTTCCCCACCAACAGGGCTGCAATTTGGTCTTTCTCGCCCAACTTCCAGCCGATCACACCCTGACCATATCTTCCCTGCACTGGAAAATCGCTGGCAGGAGTTCGTTTTGCCAACCCCAGGCGTGTCAGGAGTGCCACTTCATCCTTCTCAGAAACCAATGCTGCACCAACAATGTAATCGTCTTCCTTGAGCTTAATCGCGTTTACACCAGCCGCAACAAGTCCCATGGAGCGGGCATCATTCTCATTGAAACGTATGCACATTCCGCTGGCTGTCGCGATCAAAATGTCCTGGTTGCCATCAGAGATCAACACCTGGAACAATTCGTCATCCTGGTTGACTTTACACAAAACAAAATCGCTGACCGAAACACCAGGTAGGTCTTTCACAGCCGAACGCTTTATCATCCCCTGCCGGGTTATGGTGATCACATACCGCTCTGGTAAGCCTTCGGTGTCAATTGGCACAGTAAAGACTGATTGCAGGATGTCATTCGGATGGAGAGGTGCCAGCTTGTGCGCTGGAACAGCGTTGTTCTCTCCGCGCTGCACCGGGATCGAAAGTGATGCGATTGCTGCGCAATTCCCTTCAGTGGTCACCAGGAAAATCGTCTGGTGAGAATTGGTTCTGATCAGGTTCCAGGGCGCATTTTCACCGCCCAGGCGGTTGCACTTGTCGTTCTCCGTGCGTGATACCAGTCCATCCTTGCTGATTTCGACCCAATAGTGCTCCAGCGGCATAACATCGGTAACAGTGAGAAAATCCGAGGCTTTTTCGCCTTCACGCAGCATGTAAATTTGCGTCCTGCGGCTGTCGCCGTATTTTTCTTTGACTTCCCTTAATTCATCTATCACAACCTGCCGCATCCTTTTCGGGGATTTCAAAAGGGCTTTTAGCTCGGCGATGTTTTTACTTACTTCAGTAAATTCATCTTCAATCTTCTTGCGTTCCAGCGAAGCCAGGCGGCGCAAAGGCATCTCGAGAATCGCATTTGCCTGGATCTCGTCCAGACCGTACTTTGTCATCAACCCCTGGCGGGCATCATCCACTGACTGGGACCTCTTGATAAGCTTGATAATCTCGTCGATATGCTGAATGGCAATGCGCAGCGCTTTGAGGATATGCAGCCGCTCTTCATTTTTTCTCAGCAGATATTCGCTTCTGCGGCGGATAACTTCGATTCGATGCTCGACGAAAACACGCAGCGATTGCTTTAGCGACAGTCTGTGCGGACTCCCGCCAACCAGGGCAAGAATGTTGATACCAAAAGTGCTTTGCATTTGCGTGCGCTTGTAGAGTGTGGTCAGGATGGTTTCATAATCGGCATTCTTGGTCAGGTCAAATACTATGCGCATACCCTGCCGGTCCGATTCATCGCGTAAATCAGTGATACCTTCCAGCCCGCCTTCGCGGATGATGCTCGCAATTTTTTCGATCAGTGAAGATTTGTTGACCATAAAAGGCAGTTCTGTCACGATAATGCGCATCCTGCCGCGCGACATTTCTTCCAGCCTGGTTTGCGCCCTCATCTTGACAGTCCCGTGCCCCGAACCGTAGATCTGCGATAGCGGTTCCGAACTGTCGTCCTGCAAAATCATGCCCCCGGTCGGAAAATCGGGACCCTTAATGTGCACCATCAGGTCGTCGACGGTGATATCTTCGATCCGCTCCCAGTTTTCCAGCATCAACACCAAAGCATCGACCACTTCAGTCAGGTTGTGGGGTGGAATATTAGTAGCCATACCCACGGCAATGCCTGAAGCACCATTGACAAGCATGTTTGGAATCGCAGATGGTAAAACAGACGGTTCTTTCAGCGTGCCGTCAAAATTATCGGTAAAATCGACCGTTTCCAGGTCAAGTTGGCGAAGCAGTTCAATGGAAATCGGGGAGAGCCTTGCTTCGGTGTAACGCATTGCAGCCGGAGGGTCGCCATCGATACTGCCGAAGTTGCCCTGACCGTCCACCAGGAGGTATCGCTCAGAAAAGTCCTGCGCCATACGCGCCATCGCGTCATAAACTGCCGTATCGCCGTGAGGATGATACTTGCCGAGCACTTCACCAACAATTCTGGCAGATTTTTTGTGGGGCGTATTATCGCGGATGCCCATATCGTACATAGCGTACAAAATTCGGCGCTGAACCGGCTTCAAACCATCCCGGGCATCGGGCAGGGCGCGTGAGACGATGACGCTCATGGCGTAATCCAAATAGGATTGCTGCATCTCAGCATTGATGTTGACTTTATTAATATTGGACGAGATCATAACCTGGTACTCATGTTCATTTATTCAATAGGGCTCTAACAACCCTTAACTATAGCACAAACACCCGGGGTTTTGGGTCACCGGGTGTTTGTAAATTTAGAGATACTTGGATTTAATCTTCGTCGTCGTCATCAAACGAGTCGTCATCATCTTCGTCTAGTTCGAGTTCAAAATCGTCATCTTCTTCGTCATCAATGGACTCATCGTCGTCGAGAATTTCGGACTCTATCACTTCTTCATCTTCATCGGCGTCGAGAGACGATTCCAGCTCATCAAGACTGTCCAAATCAATTTCATCATAGAGGTGTTCATCCTCTTCCTCATCGAAATTGTCGACTTCGTCCTCACCGAAAATCTGGAGCTGCTCGGTTTGAATGTCTGGATTGACCGGGGTCAAAACATTTTCAGCCTGATCAAAGCGACCAGGTTTAAAACCGGTGCCAGCTGGAATCAGCTTACCAATGATGACATTTTCTTTCAGACCGTAAAGCGGGTCAGCTTTCGACTCAATGGCAGCCCCTGCCAACACCTTGATGGTGTGCTGGAAGGAAGATGCCGAAAGGAAGGAATCCGTGCTTAATGAGGCTTTAGATATGCCTAACAATACTTCTACATACCGCGCCGGTCGCAACCCCTTGGCGAGCAATTCTTCGTTTTCTTTCCGAATCTCAAGACGGTCCACCAGGTCTTGCGGCAAATACTTGGTATCGCCAGGTCGGGTGATTTGTACTTTGTTAAGCATCTTACGGATGATCACTTCAAAGTGTTTGTCGTTGATATTTTGACCCTGGGTGCGGTAGACCTCCTGAATTTCCTTAAGTAGGTAAACTTCGGTTGCTTCGCGACCCTTGATCTTCAGAATGGTGTGAGGGTTCTGTGAGCCTTCAGTCAATGCCTGACCAGCCTCAACCCGCTCTCCATCTTTCACGATCAAACGGGAGGTTGTCGGAATTTCGTAATCTACTTTCTGGGAATCTTCGTAAGAAATGATTACACGTTGGTCTTCAAAGCGCACCCTTCCGGCATTGCTGGCGACGATGGTTGCCTCGTCATGGGTGGCAATCACGCCATTCTTCTCGATTTTGTCTCCATCGCTAACCTTGATCTCCCAATCTTCAGGGATATCGTAGTCGTCGGAAATCATGGTTATACTCTCAACGCGTACAGTCTTCTGATCGGGATTGCGTTCTGCTGTCATCAAAGTAGCAATGCCATCAATCTCGGAAATTACTGCCTCATCTTTTGGCATTCGGCGGGCTTCAAACAATTCCTCAACACGCGGCAGACCAGTAGTAATGTCACTGCCAGCAGCAACACCACCCGTGTGGAAGGTTCGCAGGGTCAGCTGCGTGCCTGGCTCGCCGATAGACTGGGCTGCAACGATACCAACAGCCGAACCGAGTTTCACCATTTCACCACGACCGAGGTCAGTGCCATAACAACGGGCACAAATACCATGAACCAGTTCACATGTCAGAGGCGATCGTACGAAGACCTCGTTTATTTTGGCATCGATAATTTTGCTGACCAATACTTTATTGACCAGCTCATTCCTTTCTGCAATGATCTCTCCGGTTTCAGGGTGTACCAGTCGCTGTGCCAACAAGCGACCAAGCAGACGATCGCTGAAAGGTTGACCAGCAATATCATCAGCACTCTTAATCCAGATACCGTCGTGGGTACCGCACTCTTCGTTGTTGATGATGATATCCTGGGCGACATCCACCAGGCGGCGGGTCAGATAACCGGCTTCAGCCGTACGCAGAGCGGTGTCTGCCAGACCTTTACGGGTACCGTGAGTAGAAATGAAGTACTCCAGCGCCGAAAGCCCTTCACGGAAGTTTGAACGAATAGGCATGGGAATAACACGACCAGACGGGTCAGCCACCAAACCGCGCATGCCTGCCATCTGGGAAATCGGGCTAAAACCGCCCTTGGTTGCGCCGGAAAGCGCCATGGTCGAAAGGTTGCCATTTGGATCAAGATGCTTCTTAACTGCCTTACCGACTTTCTCTGTGGTTGCTTGCCAGACATCAATAATGTTCTTGTTCTGATCAGCTTCCGAAGACAGACCACGATTGTAAGCTCGTTGAATTTCTTCTACAGATTTCAAAGCCTCGTCGATATATTCCTTCTTCTCAGGCGGAACAGTGATATCTGAAACAGCCAGTGTGGAACCAGACTGTGTCGCGAAGCGGAAACCAATTTCTTTCACGCTGTCAGCAATTCGAGTGGTTTCTTCCAGACCTTCCAGTTCGTAGATCTCACTGATCAAGTCGCGAACGCCGCCCTTGTCCAGGGTCATGTTAATGAACTGCATTGTGGGGGACAGGATGTCGTTAAAAATTGCCCTTCCCACGGTTGTATCAATGATTTTCTTTTCAGGGCTCGTCAGGCGATCGCCTTTATCGGTATACCATGTGGTCACACGCAGCTTAATTCGGGTGTGTACCTTAACCTGCCCCAACTGGTAGGCTAAAATGACTTCGTTAATCGAGCCAAAAGCACGTACTGTGCCATTCGCAGGCTCAGTCGGCTCCATGGTCAGGTAGTAAACACCCAAAACCATGTCCTTTCCTGGAGAGATAACAGGCTCACCGCTGGCGGGTTTAAGCAGGTTTTTGCTGGCGAGCATCAATTCGCGCGCCTCAGAAACAGCTTTGTCAGACAAAGGCACATGCACTGCCATCTGGTCGCCATCAAAGTCTGCGTTGAAAGCAGTGGTCACAAGTGGGTGAAGCTGAATAGCGCTGCCTTCAACCAAAACCGGCTCAAATGCCTGGATGCCCAACCTATGGAGCGTTGGGGCGCGGTTTAGCAGCACTGGGCGATCCTTGATGACCTCTTCCAGCACTTCCCATACTTCCGAACGGTTTCGTTCGATCAGCTTTTTAGCGCCTTTGATATTGCTTGAATATCCATGTCCAAGTTCGCCAAGTCCAGCGATCACGAAGGGGCGGTAAAGTTCCAGCGCCATAGTTTTGGGCAGACCGCATTGGTACAACTTGAGATGCGGACCAACCACAATAACTGAACGCCCGGAATAGTCCACACGCTTACCCAACAGGTTGCGGCGGAAACGACCCTTCTTGCCTTTAAGCATGTCGGAAAGAGAGCGAAGCTCCCGGCGACCACGCCTGGAGAGCATGCGACCACGTTGTGAGTTGTCGATTAGCGAGTCAACGGCTTCCTGGAGCATACGTTTTTCGTTACGAACGATGACATCCGGTGCGCCAAGTTCGAGCAGTCTCTTGAGGCGGTTGTTACGATTGATCACACGGCGGTAAAGGTCGTTCAGATCAGAGGTGGCGAAACGCCCGCCATCCAACTGGACCATGGGGCGCAAATCAGGAGGGATAACCGGCAAAGCGGTCAGAATCATCCATTCGGGTCGGTTGGTTGAACGTCTAAATGCCTCAACCACCTTCAACCGGCTGGTCGCTTTCTTACGTTTTTGTTTACTTTTCGTGGTGCGGGCTTCGGTCCAGAGTTCCTCGGAGAGCGCATCCAGGTCCAGGCGGCGTAAAATATCATAGAATGCCTCGGCGCCCATGTCTGCTTTAAAGACATTACCCCAGCGCGATCGCAGTTCACGATAGCGCGATTCAGCCATGAAGGTGAAAGGTTCGAGATCTTCCAGTTCCTCACGCTTTTTGGCATTTTCGGTGTTGGTCACATCTGTATCGTCAACAAGCTGATTGCGAAGGTTTTCCATTGCCATGTCGGCTTCAGCTTTAATTTCTTCGCGTTTCATCGCGATTTTTTCCAGACGTTCGCTTCTCTCGGCTTTAAGGTCCTTCTCGAGCATTTCCATGCGCTCACGAACCAGATCCTGCACGTCGGCTACGTATTTGGAGGTCACTTCCTGACCCGGCTCAACAATCGTTTGCCTGATGCCATCAACATCAAAGACGATGGCTTTACGAATCGTTTTCCCGGTCTTCTCATCCAATTCTCGTTCCAGGTCCTGACCAGCAGTGATCACAGGCTCAAACAGGCTGGCAACTTTCTCATCATATTCCTTTTCAATGGTCGCGATTTCGGCTTCAAGCCGTTTTAGTTGCGCATCACGTTCTTTTTTGGTTTCAACGATTTTCTCATTCAGCAGTTCGCCGAGTTCCCGTGTTGAAACGCTGATTTCGTCCTTCAGACGGTTGAGCGCTTTTTGACGAGCATCTTCGTCCACGTAAGTGACAATATATTGTGCGAAATAGAGCACGCGATCAAGATTCTTGCGGGAGATATCGAGCAACAATCCAAGATATGAGGGTATTCGCCGGGTGTACCAGATGTGTGCAACTGGCGCAGCCAGATCAATGTGTCCCATCCGCTCTCGGCGGACGGATGCCTTGGTTACTTCGACACCACATTTGTCGCAAACAATGCCTTTGTAACGCTGGTTTTTATACTTTCCGCAATAACATTGCCAGTCCCGGGTCGGACCGAAGATCGCTTCGTCGAACAAACCATCTTTTTCTGGTCGCAATCGTCGGTAGTTAATTGTCTCGGGTTTGAGAACTTCACCATATGACCAGCTCCGAATCACTTCGGGTGAAGCAAGGTTAATGCGCAGTGCTTTCATTTCTTTTTTTTCCACTCATACCTCCAGTGCGGTGAGGATAATTTAAGACACGAAAAACCCGCTGGAATGCAATCCTCCAGTGCGTTTTCGTTTATAACGTATATTTTCGCAAACTGTAATTATATGGTTAATCTCTGTCTTCTGTCAAGTAATTTTTGGTCGAGTTTATCAATTTTCCCTAAGATTCTCCTCATCGTCGTGAAACGAGACTGGTAAATGGGCAGATTGTACCAAACATGCAGACACTACCTGGACCTCAGGCTAGCAGATAGTTTACAACGTTTTCTTCATTCCTTCAAGTCGATGTAGAGGAATGTCAAATGAGAATTGACTTCCCACCCCCAATTTGCTCTCAACACTGATAGCACCGCCGTGTTTCTCAGCAATTGATTTGACGATCGCCAAGCCCAGCCCCTGCCCCCGGTTATCAAAATTGGGTTCATCGTCCATGAAGAAGAAACGATCAAATATGCGCGACTGGTCAAGCGGTGCTATGCCCTTGCCGTGATCCTGAACACTTACGTGCATCCAGGATGCGTCCTTCTCAGCCTTGATCAAAATCGTCTCACCTCTCGGGCTAAATTTGATGGCGTTTTCCAGCAAGTTGTAAATTGCTTGTTGAATCAAGATGCGGTCAGCTGAAATGTAAGGTGCTTTCATCGTGCCCAGATCGGTATTGACTGAGATTTTCTTCTGCTGTGCCTGCGCATTCAACATCGCGATTGTTTCGATGATCATCTCCTTCATGTCGAAGGTTGTATAGACCAACCCAATATCAGCATCGAGCCGCTCCATATCCAATACTTTATTGACCAGACATTTCATATCGTCGATGCCGGCTTCCAATCGGTTTACCAGCACCTCCTGCTGGTCGCTTAAATTGCCGATATGTTTGATCAGGCTGGTGTAGCCTTTCATCAGCTTCAGCGGTGAACGTAAATCGTGGCTGATATTGCTGACGAATTCATTTTTCTCTTTGTTCGCCTGGTTGACCCAGTGATAATCCTTCAGGTAGATAATTGTGCCCGTGTCTTTGCCTTCTAATTTGACAGGATACACATCCACGCCATATTCCTTCTGGTTTGAGAGGATGATGGTCTTGTTCTGTTTTTTTGCAGCCCGGCTGCTCTGGGTCAGTTCCACCAATCGGCTTTGAATGATTTGAAGTCCTCCCGGTCCTTCCTTGGTGAGACCAACCGAATCGCCGACCAGGTCTTTGCTGGCAAGATTCTGATACAAAATCATTCCGGTCTGGTCAACCACCATGATCGGGTCTGGAATAGCGGAGAGCAACTCGCTTAACCAGGCTTTTTCTGTTCGCACCTTGAGAATTTGCTCTTTTGTTTTCAGGGTCGCGGAAGCCCGGTAGGCGAGTTCCTTGTAAAGTTCCAATTCCTCGTTACTGATCCAGCGGTTTTTTTCGAAGCCAACCCACAGAATTCCCTGTGTCAAGTTGCCTCCGTCCAACTTCAGTGCGATCAGAGCCTGCGGGTAAGGTGTACCAGGTGTCAACCCAAAATACTGGTCGATTTTGATATTGCTGAGAACCAGTTGTTCCTGGTCTGCAAGCTTTTCCAGGATCAAAGGATCCAGGTAGGCATAATTTCGGGTTTGTTCACCCTGACCGGTACGCAGCCGCATTTCTTGTTTGCGGTTGATTGGTGACGACTCCAGCAACACAATCCGTGCTGAGCTCGCGTCACGGGTCAGCGCTGCCCGTAAAATCGAAGCCATCACCAGATCGTATCCTTCGCGGGAGTAATGCGTCGGGTCAACAGACAAGAGCCGAGCCTGGGTATCCGTGCGCACTTTGAAGCTCTGGCGCAGATTTTCAACAGCATCCAATAATGCTTTTTCGCCAGATGTGCGGGGTTGGACCTGGGATTGATAATCAAAATTTCCAGTGCTCAGCTGGTTGATCTGCTCGAGTACAGCGCTAAAGACACCGCCAACTCCCTGATCAAGCAAAAAATGTTTCGGTTTCCAGTCATCCTTGAAGAAGCGGATGAAGAAATAGAGTGCGACCCCTGAAACGATTAGCTCGGGTAAATGTGTAACCCACATAAAAATTGACTGGCTGAGAATAGCGATCACGTCCTTTGAGCCATGCACAAATGCCAGGTTAAATTGCCAAAGCATCCAGAAAGGCAGGCTTAGCATGCCGGCTTCGAAAACCTTGTTGATGATAGTGCGCCAATTGGTGGTATCTTCTGGCGTCAGGTTGATCAGAACGGCGAAAAGTAGGGGCATTCCCGGGTAAAAAAGCACGGCAGAAAGGTCTTGCCCAAAAAGGAGCATCTGCCCTATACCCGTGAGTATTCCCAGGAATATTGCAGCCAGGGGTCCGACCGTTCCAACAGCAATTGTCAGCGGCACGAGGCTCAGCAGTGGCACAATCGGGCTGATGTATTCGCCCTGATAGCCAAGAACCTGACCATCAAAGGGTCTCACAAAAGCGAAAAGGAAGGGAAGCACCAGTAGACCAAGGATGTAGAGCCAGCGATTTCGGAAAATCTCTTTTTGATGTGCAAAATCGATGTGTTTAATCGAGATGAAAACCATCACTATCAGGAAAAGGATGGGGAAAATCAGAGATGCGGGCTTAAAAGCATGCGTACTTAAGCTCGCATTAAAAAAAACAGAAAATTTCACCCCGAAAACATAAGACATGATTAGAAATTATAGCATGAGCGACTGGAGAAATCGAAAGAAATCATAGAACAGCCACCTGAAGCAAGCTCACTATCAGCTTACCTTCCACCATCAAGCGCGCAATCGTGATAAGATTTCGACTTTGAGGAATCTGCCATGAATCCAACCCATACCGGTGAATTATCTGCGCTGCTGACTGCCTTTTTGTGGGTCGTTTCTGGTACCTTTTTTGAACGTGCCAGTAAGCGTACTTCTTCGCTGGCGGTTAGCTTTTTGCGTATGATCTTCGGTCTGGCGATAATTAGCATATTCCTGTGGATTTACCGAGGGAATCCTTTTGCTACCGACGCCTCGCCTTCCGCCTGGATGTGGCTGTCAATCTCCGGTGTGGTTGGTTTTGTAATCGGTGATGTTTTTCTTTTCGAAGCCTACGTGCGCATCGGCACGCGAATTACACTTCTGCTATTGAGTCTCTCACCAGTTCTGACGGGTATTCTGAGCTACTTTATCTTTGGTGAGACGCTGGAGCCCCTGGCGGTTTTGGGTATTGCCCTCACCTTGGCAGGCATCGCTGTGGTCATCCTGACTCGTGGGGAAAAGAAAAATTTGAAATTGCGCGTGGATCCCTATGGAGTCTTCTGTGGTCTGATGGGAGCAGTTGGTCAATCTGTTGGGCTGATCCTGAGCAAGCAGGGAATGAGGGATTATGATCCATTTGCGGCGACCCAGATTCGCATCATCGCCTCGGTCGCTGGCTTTGTCTTGTTCTTTCTGGTAGGCAACCATTGGCAAAAGCTGCGTGTTCTTCTCAAGGATGGGCAATCAACGCGGATGACTGCTGCTGGGGCATTGTTTGGCCCGGTGTTGGGGGTTGGGTTTTCTTTGTTGGCTATCCAGAACGCGCCGGCAGCCGTTGCGTCAGCTATCATGTCGATCATGCCTGTCCTGATCATCCCGATTAACTGGCTGGCTTTCAGGGAAAAATTGAAGTGGTTTGAGGTTCTTGGCGCAATGGTGACAGTGGTTGGTGTAGTCCTGCTTTATCTGTAAGCCACTGTCATTATCGTTTAGAAATCAATTCCATGATGAACTCAACGACTTCAAATACTGTCATATCGTCTGTGTTTATAACAACCGCGTCCTCCGCCGGTCGCAGCGGCGCCACTGCTCTGCCGGAGTCGATCTCATCGCGGTGCCTCAACGACTCAGCAATATCATCAAGACAAATCTTCTTTCCGCGGGCAAGTTCCTCAATATACCTGCGCTGCGCCCGTACTTCAACACTGGCTTCAAGATAGATCTTCATTTCTGCCAAGGGCAATACCACCGTACCAATGTCGCGCCCGATCATCACGATCTTACCGTGCCTGGCAATTTCGCGCTGCAGCTTAGTCATCGCTGCCCGCACCCTGGGGTAAACCGAAACCTCTGAGACAACCTGGTTGACCTCAGCGGAGCGAATGTCCCAACTGCGATCTTCACCGTCAATGATCACATCGAACTGACGACCGTCATCCGCTGTCGAAGGTCGGATATCGATATCAATTCTCTCCGCCAGGTCGCTGACAGCTTCCCCTTCAAAAACATCAACACCTTCCAGGAGGGCTTTGCAGGCGACAGCCCGATACATAATGCCGGTATCCAGGCTGATATAACCGAGCTTATTGGCAATCAGGTTGCCGATAGTCGATTTTCCTGAGGCGGCTGGTCCATCAATTGCGATAGTCTTCGGAGGGTTTTGATATTTTTGTTCACACATTCTATTGGGATGCTCCTGTAAATAAATTTGTCCGAACCCACAAAACCCCTGCCTGGTCCTCAAAAGCAGGGGTACTGCCTGCCAGGGATTGCAAATAGGTGCTTAGCGTTTCTCTATGCCAGTTGATTGTTCTTTCCAGGACAACACTGCTGCCCCTATATTCATCATCCCGATCAGGCATGCTGTAAGTTCTGGTCAGGATCACACTCGTACCCGGTTGGTTGCGTTCGATGAAAAAGCCGCGGAAATACCATGAAAATTCAGCAGGCAGATCAACCAATTCAAAGGTGCCTGATTGCTCTAAGATCTTGCCTGTTAGGGCGAAATCTTCCGACACTCTCTTGATGTCGTTATTTGGCAAGATTAAAAAATTATCCAGGTATTCAAGAGAGCGCACTTCCTGGGTTTGATACAGGCTGCGGGTGCTGCTGCTGATGGTCACAATTGCTATAAAGCTTAAGATGGCAAGCAAAAATAACTGACTGCCATCTCCGGTCGACCAACCGAATCTCACCAGCCACCAGGCAGAAACCAGCAAGATAACTCCAGCAGCGATCATGAGAAAAATGTTCCAGAATTGAGGTGTTCCAAACGGCAGCCCCGCGATACGACCGATATTGATCAGCAAGTAAGTCAAGATTGCCAAAACAAAACCGATTATCAAACCGCTCGAGAACCAGGATCCCTGTGTCTTGAACTGCCACTTCCCCAGCCAGGCTGCGCCCCCCAGCCAGGTCACGAATGCAATCCACATCAAGGTCTCGTAGCTTTCACGGGAGACTATAAGTCCAAGAACCAACGCGATGAGGACCGATAACCCAGCAAGCTTGTACCAGCCCCTGCTTTCTACTGAGCGCGGTCTGAAAAATCCGATTGTAAATAAGAGCAAAGACAAAAGGCTATGCGCAAATAGCAAATATATTAGATGATAGGCGGGTCTTTCAAAGGGATGCGAAAAATTCAGGATAAAAGCGATCAATCCGCTTGTCACTCCACCCAACCCCGATGGGTTCAGCAGGAAACTGGTCAGTATCAGGGCGCTGCTCACCACAAAGCCGGCTCCAAAACTGAGTAATCCTTCTTTGCGGTCTATGAACTGGAAGGCGAACAATTCTTCAACCTGGTCAGGCAGCAGGAGACGCGCGGCAACCCAAGTCAAGCCAGCAACCAGTAAAAATATCCAGAATGGCGCACCGCTTAAAAATGCGAACGACAAAGAAAGTCCCGCCAGAATGGTCTTGTTCTTCTTCAGGAAGGTAAACGCCCATAATAAACCTGCAATTGCAAAAATCCCGCCGTGGATCGCACGGGAAAACAAAAGGAAAGTCGGGTCGAAAGTGAGGGCAATCGCAAAGATCAGTGCTGTTTTTTGCCCAAGTCGGTTCCTCCATGCCCAGGGCAGCAGTACCATAGAGGCTCCAACCAGGGCAGGGACAACGCCCGCCAAAAAATCACCAGCTCCAAAGATGAAAAACAACAAGCCGGTCAAACCAGTGTATACAGGCACTGTGCTGGTCACGGTGGACAGCCTCTGGGAGATCTGCAGTGCCTGGTTAACCAAAACAAGTTCGTTTTGGCTGAAGACCATCCTATCGAGCAATGCCACCCTCAGGGTCAAAGCGATTAGGAAAACAACCAGGAACCAGATAAAGGTAGACCCAGGTTTTTTGCTGGCAGTTCCTGCATTGATCGTTTCGTCGCTCATGGGCTTCCAACCTCAAAAATATCCACCGTATCGGTGTCGAATACTTTGGTCATATTCTCGTCAAACTTTGTATCGTCAAGCTGGTAGGTTTGGCGTTCCAGATCTCCAACCACGATATAGCGTATATTATACAGGTCGATCACGCTTTCAACCTGACTCCAGTCTGAGGTGCTGTAGAGCAGGCGTAAATCCGACTGCCTGCTGCCAATCTCTTCATATCCGCCCCGCCATTGGGCTTCGTGACCGATCCAGCCTAACACTGTCGGCATTCCAGAAAAGGTAGAGATTATGTTGTATGTGGTGTAACTACCGCCGGTATCAGAGACAGCCTCCGCCATGACGCCTTTGGGTGCGTCTGCCAGCCACTCAGCCGCCGCCATCTCATTGGGGGAATACTGGTAAAATTCCTGCTTACCGTCCAGTGTGTAGCCATCGCGCGGCTGAAAGCCTTCGGTTTTGTTCCAAAGCTCAATGGTCGGGTAGATTAGCCCGGCTGCCAGCCCTGCCAGGCAAAGCACACCCAAGGCTGCCGCTCGTTTATTGCGAACCAGGTTGAGGGCAATCCAAACCAGGAATAAAACCGGTATCAGCAAAACCAGCCAATCCAACCAGTTACTGCCAAAACCAGGTTGCAGTTGCTCGCCCCGCTGGCTGAGCGAAAAGCCAAACACAAGCAGCCCGACGCTGAAGATTATGAGGGCAAACACTCGATTGATCTGCGGTTTCGCTTTTTGCAGCATCCTGGCAATAAAGTAAGACCCAGCCAACGACCACAGAATCCATGCCTGGAAATAAAACTTGAAGATGGTATTCATGCGCGTGCCAAATTGGTCCCGCAGATATATAAATTCCGGGACAATAACGAGCAAAGCACCCAGCAAAACCAGCAAGAGCACGAAGCCATTTGCCTCGATTTTAAATTTTTGATCAACAGCTTGAAGCGCCTGATCCTCTATTACCGCGTTGCTTTCCTTTACCTTGCGGGTGAAATAATCAACCGCCAGCAAGATCAGGAAAAATAATGTCAGGAAGGTGGTTGGACGTTTCAAGCGCTCCAGCAGAGATCCAAGCAGCAGTTCACTGTTATCAGCAGCACCCTGCAAACCATTCAGAAGTGGCGAGAGGGTTTCAAATTTTCCTGCAAGCCAACCCAACCCCCAGCCCGCAACAAACAGCAATGCGAAAAGAGAAAAAGTCAAAATGAAGGATTGCAGGGTGGGCAATTTCTTCACATGGAGTTGTTGATAGATCAGCCAGGCAAAGATTGGTACCAATAAGGGTCCAAACATGATCCACAGGTAACTGCCCCTGGTAAAGAATGCCAGGCTGGGCAATAAGCCGCCCGCTTGTGAAGAGAAGCTGAGGTAAAAAGGCAAATAGGCCAATATGCTCAACACCCCAACTGCCAGGCTGAAGATGACGATATCCCGAATTCTCTGACCTTTCCAGCCGCCTTTACTGGCTTGGTGCCAGACAAAAGCAATTGCCATCAATAGCAGGTAGAAGGGGAAATCCCAGGTATTTAAAAAGGCGATACCACCCAGCGTAAGTACAGCCATCAGTGCATTTTGCCAATTGATTGGTATGCTGCGCCCAAAAATCCTAATAACACCCTTCCAGCCGCCTAAAAACGCATTAAATGCCTGGGCAATTGCCAGCAATACAAAAGGCATCCCCAGCAAGTGCGGGTGAATATCTGCCAACAGATAGGTGAAAAACGGGAATTCATCAATGATCTCGATCATGGAACCATTCAGGCGGAAGTCCTGGACCACGCGGCTGCCTTGCCACCAAGACCAGCCACCCCGATTCGGGTACCATTTAAGACCAAAAGGTTCCGTGGTCAATGCTGGTATCTGCAGGTTTTGCCAAAAAGCAGAACTCAGCAGTCCCCTGGCATGAAGAATATCAAGCAAACCAAACCAATTGGACACGATCAGGATCATTAATGGGGCAAGCAACGCCAGCAAGTAAACACGGTTCGAAATTGCTCCAACCGACCGTTCTTCTTCATTTCTGCGCGCCAACAAATCCCAGGCAACACCGTAGGCTGCCACCGCAGTTAAGCCAAACCACGACGCTGAAACCAGGTTATAACCAACCGACGAAACCACACCGCTCACACGGATCAGCAAGGCAGACAGCAGGTAACCAAAGTAGTAATACGAAATCGAATAGCCCGAGAGCCATGGGTCCTGCGGTGGGATGGTCGGCGATTTGAGGATGCCATTGATAAACGCCATCTCCATGAATTTCTCGGTATGGATGATGTCCGGGTTTGCCGCCCGCACAATCGCCCATAAAGCGAAGGCTACCAGAAAGACTGCCTCTGTAGTAATGATGATTTTTCTGTTTTCTTTGATCCACAACTTCAGGTTCGCAAAACCAGCTTTCCACCCAACTACCAGATTCACGATAAGCAGAAAAACCAAAACAGCGACCGCCCCTGCCAGGTCATTTTTGAGCAGACCGAGGGTAGTCAGCCACCAATAGCCAAACCCCCATAACAACAGTCCGACCACCTTCGTCAGGTAAACCCCTCTCGAGTGCAGTTTTTGAAAAACAGACCTGGTGACTGGTATGTTAATCCACCCCAGTACTTCCATGAGCAAATACCACTTCAGAAAATCGATCATGTCTTATCTGACCTTATAAATTACTGTATCAGCTTCACTGTAAACCTGGTCCCACAACGTTCCATCGTAATTCGAAAATTTTACAAGGGTTTCGGCTGGATAAAACGCATGCTCCTGCTGCCCAACAATGATATATTCCACATCATATTTATCCAAATAATCAGTAATAAATTTCCGATCAAGGCTCAAATAGAAAGCATTGACCTCGTCAACCCGTTCCTGCACGGCGTTGTTGCCCAAAACCGCTCGCTGCTGACGCTGGTGATAGTTCCAGCCGACCACACCAGGCAAGCCCGTGTAGATTGTATAACGGTTTCCCCAGTAGTACTCGTATGCCTGGGCTTCCAGGATGACCGGTGAGCCTTCCAGGTTTTCCTGCATCCATTGGATGGCACGGTAATCCTGCCCCAAATCCATGTCAACGCCATTGACCATAAACCGGGAGGTTTCCATGTATTTCATTCCATCCAGGGTCTGCGGAGCATTCGGGTCCATTCGGTCAGTGATTTTGTCTTTGGTCGCCAAAACAGGGAAGAGCATGGCGATAAAGAAAAGAATGGTGAAAATGACCTGAAAGGCTACCTGGGTGCGCATGCGCCAACGGCTAAGGTCACGCCAGAGGGTCGCTGTAGCCAAACCCATGGGGAGGGTCAGCAGCATCCATGCCTGGTGATATAGTTTGAATACTACGTTCATGCGACCAATATCACCCACGAGATAAACCAGCTCTACCACCAATGTAAGCAGCAAACCCGTGCCAATCATAAAATACGCCAGGCGTTTGACGTCGTCTTTCGTTGTCACCAACAAAAAGAGCACCAGCACGCACAAAGGCAGGGCAACCAGTGCTACGCTTATCTTGAGTATCAGCAAAAGCAGGAAAGCGATCGCAATTATCACGATCAGGCTGATAAAAAGGTTTCGATTCCTGGTGTAAGACTTCAGCTCAGAAACGCGCGTCGAAGCCATCCATTGGTACGTCTCCCAAACCAACCAACTGGTGATCACGAAAAGGATCAACCCCCAGTGCAGGATATACGAGCTCACTGGAGTACGCGGTCCATTCCACAAACCGATAGAGCTGTACCCTGGGAAGAAGTAGCGGTTGAAATTGAAATAAAAAATACGTGTAAGCAAAAACAAGCCGATAGCGGTCAAAACAGGGTAGATCCAGCGCCTTGACCACTTTGGCAAAAAGCGCCATTTTGCTTCTGGCAGATATCGCCAACCGATATAAATTAACACAATTAATGCCAGGGCGGTGAAGGTAAGGTAATCCCAGGTGTTGGTCGGCTGCAATGCGCCTAAAACTACCGCTCCAATCAGCAAAATCGGCACGATTACTTCCCTGACCCTCAAATCCAATTTTCCATTGTTCTTTTTGAGCATGACCAGCGACTGGCACCAGCCAACTGCCGCCATCACAATCGGCATGGCGATCAGGTGGGCATGAAAATCGGCGTACAAAAATGTGAAAAAGGGGAATTCTGTGATTGGTTCACCAGGAATCATACGGCTGGGGTTCCAATACCAGTTGCCGGCTGCAATCGGCAACTGCTCGCCCCGCAGCATTTGCACGATACCCCTGGAGAGCCAAATCAGTTTCTGGCTGAGTGTGGCACCTTCCATGCTGGCACCAGCCGAACCCAGGGCTTTCAACCCGCCCGAAATCACAACAAGCTCGCCAAGGTTGCCTATTAACGCCAGGAACACCGCGCTGGCAATCCCTGCCAAAAAAGCCATGCCAAACAGTTTTGGCTTGCTATCCTGGTTTTTCTCCAAAACTGCCTTGCCAAAATTCCATCCGATGCTAAAAGCGCCAACCACCAGCATGGCGTACCAGAGCGAGATCAGGATGTTGTAAGCAACCGCAGGCACAACCCCGAGCAATTTGATCGGCATCGCCACCAGTATCTGCCCATAATAGTAATAATTGATATATCCACCGGCGTACCAGGGGTCATAGGCAGGGAAGGTCGTGCTCTTAATCACCGCATTGAGGTAGCTGAAGTCCATCGGCTTTTCACCCCCCCGCCAGGGATGCCACAGGTCCGGGTTTTGATAGCGGATCCACAGAAAGAAGGCGAATGCCAGCAGGAAAATGGCTTCCTCGATTAAAAATTGCTTCCATAAGGCTTTAAAATCTGACTGCATATCTTTCCTGGTAAACCAGGCAACAACCAGGGACGCCAGCAAGATTACCGCCAACACTATCCACAACAGCGTGCGCGTTACTGGAACATTAAGCGAGCCTAAATTGAAAACGATCAGCACAAACATGAGCAAACCAATAATGCGGGCAAAGGCGTAGCCCTTGTCCTTCAATCCAGGCAGCGCCAGGCGCACAATTGGATAAACCGCTAATCCCAACAACCAGAACAGCAGGTAAAAAGCAAGCACAGCCAGCCAGGTATGCCGGTTCAGCAACCCCTGGCGGTCAAAAAGCTCCGACCAGGTGCCCCCTGCCTGCTGGGTTTGCCGGTTTTCTTCAGTGAGCATCAGTTGGTTTTCTGGCTGGGTTTCTCCTGCCACAAACAAATCGGCTTGCTTTGGTGTCAAATAAACCGACTGGCTCACGTCAACAGAATTTAGTAAATCCCAGGTGGTTTGGCTGTTGTAAACATTATTTTTTCGAAAGATGAGCACCTTGGGATGGTCATAAACCGAAAAGGCTTCTTCGGCATACTGGTCGTTGAACTTAAGATTGCCCAGGTTCGGATAGGAAGTAAAGGTCGCGACCAGGTCAAAACCCAGGTTGCCTTCGGTTCCGTTGGCTTCAGCCTGGTAGTAACAATCCAGTGTTTCCTGCTGCTCCGGGCAACCGAGCAGCTGTCGGTAGAAAAAGGTGCTCAGGGGGTAGCGCTCAGGCACACGCGGGATGGTGCCAAACTGCCGGTTGGAACTGATGAAAATGTATTCCGCCTGGTTCAGGATGGTGTAAAAGCGCTGGGTTTTGCTGGCATCGTCCGGCCAGTATATTTCGAAGTTCAAATCGCCCCTGAAAATGCCGGCATTATCCTGGTAAGGCACAAATCCGGGTCGCGGCAGCGGCAGGGCATCATCCCAGCTGCTCTCCAGGGCAACCCCTGGCGTGCTGACCATGATCTGGGCATCCCCTTCCAACAACTCAATCAGCAAGTCAAGGTCCTGGGGCTGGTCGATGGTTAACGGCTCATCGAGAATAAAGATCACCCTCTCACTGCTCAGGAATTCTCCCGAAGCATACCCTGTGCGTGAAACCAAACCCCCAGCTGTATTACCGGCAAGGGTCAGGCGTAATTGTTTTTCACCCGTTCCTTGAGCCATATCCAGGATAAACGGTATCTCAACCCTCGAGATTGTCAGACCAGGTTGTACGCTGACCTTCATCTGGTAAGCATGCCCGGGCGTGATCATTTCGTTGATTTTGGGCAAGGTTTCCTGACGTGTAAAACCATCATTATAGTAGAAATTCATCACCGGCACACCGCTCAGGTATGTCTGGGCGTCGGGAGTGAGCAAAGTTAGCTCGAACCGGACAACTTGATCCTCGAAAAAGTAAATCGCCGGGTTGAACTGAAAATTCAGGGTTGATTGGGTTTGACCTTCCGCAGTTACCGGGTTTTGCCCGATTAACGGTTGGGCGGTAAGAAGCTGTCTGCTCTGGGCATCAAAGATGTTCAACTGATATTGCACACCTTCAGGTGCGCTTGAGACCGATTGTACTGCCGGGTAAGTGAGATCGGTCAGGAATCCACCGGCTTTCGCCTGGTAGAGGAGGGAAATGCTCTCACCACTGCTGAGCACATGCATTGCCCGGTATGCAATGGGCATGTTCCTTATGGTGCCCTCAACTTCGGATACAAGATTGATCGGACCTTCCAGGTTGGCATAAATCCAGTCGGTGGCAGCCACCCTGGTGACCGGGCGGGTGTATATTCGGCTGAATGCAAACGCCCAGGCGGCAGTCCCAAGTAAAACAAAAATGGTGAGGATGACACCAAACGGAGCGGTCCAGGATCGTTTCGTACTATAGGTCTGAGGCGTGACCGCTGCCGTCCGCCTAAGCGATAAGGCGGCTTTATTGCCGAGTAATTGTTCCAGCCCCCATGCCGCAAAAATCGCCATGAGCGGGTAGAGCAGCAGCAGGTAGCGCATCGAGGATACCCACGCCAGCCCCTGCCAAACAAAGTAAACCAGGCTCCAGACCCACAAAGGCATGTTCAGGTAATCTTTGCATTTGAAAATTTTGAAAGCCATGCCCAGCCACGAGACCACCGCGATAATCCCCCATGGTAAACCCACCCCCCAAACGAGCAGGTTATAGAGCGAAAAGGTACTCTCGCGGCGGGTCCATTGCAGCGCCGGCGGGAAGTCGACCTCGCCGGTGCTTTGAGCTTGCAGGGTCTTAAGACCATTCCACCAATCAGGGTTGATCTTCAGGTTGAAAAAACCAGGTCCGCTGAAAGCATATGGCTGCAAAATCCGAAAAGTGACGAAGCTCACCATGCCAGCCAGGGCAACCGGGATAAAAATCTTGAGTAAATCAAGCGGTTCTTCCCGTTTCTCAGCCTTCAGGTAGCGTGCCAGTTCTACTAATGGCAGCAAGAGCGCCAGAGAGACGGCGTTGATCTTCGAAGCGGTTGCCATCCCCAAACCCATACCAAAAAGCAGATAAGGCCAGAGTTTATGCCAGGTCAGCCGTTTGCCATCCACCTCAAGCGGTCGCTTCAAGATGAACACCGCTGCCAGCACAGCCAGCATACCAAAGGTGCTCGTGAAGGTGTCCACGGTCATGAAATGGGCTTGTTGAATGGGCAGTGCAGCACAGGCATAGAGCGCTGCAGCGATCAAACCTACTCGTCGGTTAACGAGCTTGTAACCAATCAGAAAAACCAGGATAATCGTAAGGAGGTCAAAAAACGCGGAAAGCTGTCTGCCGACCAGAGTAATCGGATCATAACCCACCTGACCGATCCATTCACCTACATAGCGGATGATGAAGAGCGGAAAAGTACCGTAAACAAAAAAGGTATAACCATGATTATTCGGATTCAGCGTCGAGGTTTGGGTATTGAAGTACTCACCAACATTGCTTACCGGTCGAATACTATTTAACACCATGGATAGGTAACGTTCGTCCGGGTGCAGATGGTAGCTTTCGTCCCAATTGAGGTTTAAAAAGCGAAAATGTCCACCTACGATAAGAATCAGAGCAAGTAAAAAGACAGTAATCAGAGCCTGGTTAAAGCTCTTTTTCCGTATAATTACTTTCTTGTCAGTCATTTCCATACGCTCATTGGCTCGCAATAAAGATAATAAAGCCTTTATCCGGTAAAATACTTTGGTAATTGGTGGCAATTCCCGCCGGATAGAGGGATTGTAACTGACCCAGGCTCTCGGTGTCTGCCAGGTGTAACAAAAAGATTCTGGCAATCCGCAAATCAACGGTCGCGCTCAAATCCTGCGGAAGGATGGAAAGGTTGACATATGGCTCGCCCAGGCTGATTGCGACTGAGCGCGCATCGACCCAATAGGGATAACCAACAATATATGCCTGGCTTGACCCTGCTTGCCCGATGTCATAATTGCGGATCACTGCAGCCATTTCTGTGGCGTTCCAGGCGGAATTTTGGTAGTTACGCAAGTAAGTGGTGTTGATCAGCGAAAAATTACGACTGACGATCAGGATGGTAAAAAAGCCAACAAAGATAGCCTGCCTGACCCAGGCAGAGTCTACATTGGGCAACTCGAGAGAGTCAATCGCCAATGCAAAACCCCGCCCAGCAATCAAAAAAACTGGTATCGCGGTACCAAGCGCGCGGCTGAGCGACGGATTCTCCATCGGTTGGGCGATGGAGAATGCCGATGGCAGCAGCATCAGCAGCAACAACACCAGGAGCGAAATGGATTGTTGTCTGTCCCTGAAAAAATCGTGAAAGAGGGTCACACAAATTCCGAACAAGAAAAAAGCACCGCTCACCCAATCCAAGGCTGCGCGGTTGGCAATCCCATCCACCCAGCTGCTACGATTCAACCAGTTCATCATTCCCAAAGCTGAGAGCAGGTTATTGAAAAATGTGAGTATTGGGCTGCTGGATGCCTGGTTGCCAGTTATGGAAAGTTGGCCCACGATTGGCGAAAGCCAACCATTTGGGTTTGCCGCAACCACGAAAATCAAGGGTAAAACCACCACAATACCTACCAGAATGCCTATGCCTATGCGCAGAGCAATCGTTAATCGAAGTTTAACGTTCCTCTTGCCTGCCAGGTACACGATGGTGATCACCAGGTTGGCAACAATAATTACGATAAATATTTTGTTCGTCAAAAGCCCCATGCCAGTCAGCACCGAAGAAATCAGCAGGGCATTGAGGTTGTCTTCCTGCAGCGATTTGACCAGGTAAAATAACGCCGGCAGCATAATCGGCAGTATCAGCCCAAACCCCAGAACAGCCCGCTGCTGCAATATCGCCCAAAAACTCACTCCCAGCAACAAGGCACTGATGTAACCGCTCTTTTCATCGAACAACCGCCTTCCGAGCTTGTACATGAAAAATATCGATACCAATCCTGCCAGGGCATAGGCGAGTTTCAGCCCGGTGAAGCTTAGTTGTCCAGGGATGAGCCGATTGACCAGTCCAGCCCAATGATAACTGCCTGGCTCACTGACCACATTGCGCGGGAACCACAGCGACGTGTCACCTTTGGTGATGCCATCCACCGTGTAATAGGCTTCCACCTGCGAGCTGATAATCTCTGGTGGTACCTGCTCAAGCCTGCCAAACTGAAAAATCAGCACAACGGCAATCAACAAAAGGTACGCAACCAGTTTTCTGCGATTGGCATTGATCCCATTCAAAATTGACTTGAAATCGGGCTTCTGAAAGATTTTTGTTTGGAAGAAAGCAGCGACTACCGCAATAATGCTCCCGATCCAGAGCAGCGCTGAAACGAAATCGATCTGCCCGCGCCGGTAAATCAGGCTGGCGCCAATCGACATCAGAAACGCCGCGAGCAGCCAGACCAGCCGTAATTGAATTTCCCTTTCGCCTTTACTCTCAATTTCAGGCTCACTGAGCGGCAATATTCGTTTTCTCTCACGCAAAAAAGCAATGGCTGCCAACGCAAAGCCCAGAAAAAGGAGTAACACACCAACCCCGCTAAGTGCTTCGCGGAAGAATTCAATCAGAAATTGCCCAACCAAAAAACAAAGTAGGGAAACAAAAACCAGGCGATTGACCGCCGATTCCTTGTTTCCTGCCCTTTCGATGTCAACAGGTACATTTCCCTCAGCAGGTTTGTTGAAATATCTTCGAAGCGCATCCAGGACGGTTGGGTCCTCTTCCAGGTTCTTCTCGTCAGGGTACATAGGAGTATTTTAGCCTGTTATTTTGTCAGAGACCGTGAAACCCTGTCCGCGTACAGGTAACCGAGATGTTCGTGGACGCGGTTTTCATAGAGCGTCACCTGGTAACCAAGCTCTTCAAACCATTTTTCGAGCACAAGATGGCTACACCGCCGATCAATGTCGTGATATTCCATGATGATCCGGCTGATTTTCTTGAAGATTTTCGGGTCCTGGTTGAGCAAGATTTCATACTCAGCTCCTTCACAATCCAGTTTCATCAGATCGATGCGTTTGCCCACTTTTTCCTCAACAACCTGTTCCAGCGTAATCACCTCAATGCTCGTTTCTTTAACTTTCTGCAGACCTTCAAAATCCCCCCTTCCGCTCACTGCCTGCAAGGGTTCGTTGTTGAGAAAATGGAGAGGAATCTCGCCTGCTTCTTTCCAGACACCCAGATTGAAAGTCTCCACCTTCGACAGGTTGTTGGCGCGGATGTTTTGACGCAAGATGTTGATGGAACCCGGGTTGGGTTCAAATGCGTAAACCGTACCTTCTTCCAATTGATTTGCTGCTTCAATTGTAAATTCTCCGATCGCAGCTCCAATATCCACCACTGTCCAGTTGCTCTGCACTTCAGTACCGAGCTTGGTATAAAAGCGGTCAATCAGGGTTTCCTTAACAGACCAGGCTTCCATCTTGCTGCCTACGCCAACCTTCAAATTGTCACGGCGCAGTTCCAGCCATTTCACACCGATAAACGGTTTACCGAGAAAAATCTCAAACAATACTTTCCAGTTTTTCACGCCGACCAAAAGTGTGAAAATGGATTGAAGATAATAGGAATATTTGCGGAAAAACCTCACGCTTGCCTCCTGGCAATATAAAATGTACAGGCTCCCTGTTCGTCATAAGGGTTTGCCACCAGCCTAACAACCTCATCGAAGGGAATAAAGGGATTCTTGCGATTTTTGAACAGGATCCATTTGCCAAACAGTCTTTTCCAGAGCAAGTTGGGCAGACCGGCGGCGTGACCTCGTTCAAGTTTGTGCATCGCATCAACCGGGAAATAGTTCCAGTATTCCACCTGGTCAAAACCTGCTTTCCTCAAGCGCTCCAGCCATACTTCGGGAGGGTCGAGATTGATATGCCGGGAAATTTTTTTGAAGAAACGAGAGTAGGCAACTGCCATTCCGCCTAAACCAAGATAAGAAAGTACCTTCATCCCCCACAAATCAGTGACAAACCGCCGGTTGGGAACAGCAAAATAGAATTTACCGCCAGGTTTCAGCACCCTGGCAACTTCTTCAAGAACGGGTTGCACATCGGCAATGTGTTCGAGCACTGAGTTGCTGATCGCAGAGCCAATGCTTGCGCTCTGAAGGGGTACGTGGGCTCCTTCTGCCTGGACTAATAATGGGTAGACCTTTTTGGCTTTTGCTTCCATCAAGGGCTGCCACCAGGGGTCAACGCCGATCACTTTTTCGTTATCGAACAGCGCCCAGGCAAAGTGACCGTCGCCGGCACCGAGGTCGTAGATTGGCTCTTCGAGTTCCTGTTGTTCGTAAAAACTCTGCTCCACCGAACGAAGCATGCCTCTGAAATACGGCAGGTGGAACAATTGCTGCTCGCAAATTCGTTCAATCTCTGTCTGGTTCAATTCATTCATTGCTCACCAACAACCTGGTCAATTCTTCATAATGCCTGGCAACGGATTCCTGTTGGAATTTTTGTAAAAATTCTGCAGGCACGAAGCGGGCTTTTTCACCCGCTCTAAAGATCTCAATGACGGACTTTGCAATGGCACCCGGATCTCTAATTGGTACAATGATTCCCAAACCTGTCTGACTGACCGGCTGCCTGACTCCAGGCAAATCAGATGCCACTACCGGTGTGCCCTGGGTCATGGCTTCGATTTGAACTATGCCAAAAGATTCTGTCGCGTTCAGGCTGGAGAAAACCAGTACATCACATGCCGCAAAGAATGCCTCAAATTCGTTATCACTCAAATAACCCAGCGAAATCCATTTTTGACCAAAAGGCTGGATGTAGCTTTCTACCTGTGCCTGGTATGCCTGTTCCCCCACCACAGACTTCCAGGTGCCAGCATGCACCACTCTTGCTTCAGGGTAAGCCTCCAGTATGGCAGGCAAAGCCATGGCAAGGTACTCATACCCTTTTTCAGTCGCCACTCTGCCAGCCAGACCGATCACCTTTTCGTCTTTCTTGATGTCGTACTTTTCATAAAACGCAGCCAATCTATCGGCGGAAACTTTTTGTGCATTGACTGGCGTCGGAACCGCCACTACTTTCTCAAGGTACTGGCTCAAGACGGGAGAATTCTCTGCATAATCAAGAGAATTTTGCACCACCAGGCTTGAATCCGCAATCACTTTTTTACCGATTGCAGTGGTTACCAACACCGCCAGCTTGTCCAACGCGCCGCCAGTGCTCGCGACCAGGTCGCAATGGTAAGTGACCAGTACGGGCTTGCCAAATTGCTGAGCAATCCTACTCAGCAATAAGCTTTCAAACTGCGGCAAGTGCAAATTGACCACGTTAGCCCAGGCAATCCATTTCCGGGCAGCCTTTCCCAGACCCGGCATGAGCACGCCCTTTGAAAGTTTCGCCATTACTGGCACGCGCACGATCTGGAATTTTCCTTGATCCTCGAGCCTTTGCAGCTCATCATTGTATTGAGAGGTTAAAACAACGATTTCATGGCCCAGGTCCGACAGCCCTTCAGCAAGCCGCAAAGCATACACCGATAGACCGGAACTGTAAGGAAGAAAATAAGTGGAAGATATCAGAATTTTCATTGCTGCGCCTCCTTTTTCTGCCGAATCTTTGTGGCTTTATTGATCAGAGAACCCAGGTTTTGCCCCGAAATGATCAGTGCTATCACACCCAAAATCGCCGGAATAATGATCTGCACACTGTGAACAACCAGGGCAATTGCCAGGGAGGGTTCTTTCTCTACCCCGACTAGTGCATAAGCCCCCACCGTGCCTGCTTCGAAGACACCCAAACCGCCAGGCGCGGAAGGCAGGGCGTTCAGGAAAGCACTGGCAGTATTTACCAGCATAGGCCACCACCATACCGGGTCCGTCAGGATGATCTCCTGCAAAATGAAATATTCAAGCATCGAAAACGACCAGCTGACAATCAGGATGGCAAATGCCAGAAAAAAACGCCCCGGCTTGGCGAAATATTGAAAACCAGTCAGCAGTTGCTCAAACCAGGGTATGAATTTTTCTTTCATAAACCGCGATTTGCTGAACCGTCCTTCAAGCCACAGTACAACTTTTTTGCGGTTTCTGGTTGCGTAAAAAATGAGAATAATTGCCAAAATCAAAACAAGCGTCCCAATCCCAGCAATGCGGTTCAACGTCGCGTTTTCAATCAGGAACAGCAGGCAAAAGAGCAGGTACGAAAAGCCAACCAGTAAATCCAAAAGTCGCTCACCTACGATCGAGGCAAAAACCTCCATGTAACTGACCTGGTGTTCCCCTCGTTCCGTCAAAAAAGCCGCCCGACCAAATTCACCCAACCTGAGCGGAATGATGGTGTTCAATAAGTAGCCAAGATTCATTCCCCAGAAAACATCTGAATACTTCAGCTTTCCACCCAAAAGGATCCAGCATGTCACCGCCCTCAGCAAGGCGCCAGCGGAAAAACACAGCACAATCAGGGCAATTGAACCTGGCGATAGCAGCCTGAATGCGTTGGCAACTGCTCCAAAATCCAGCTGCCGTAGAACCAGCCAGATCGCCAGCGCGCTGACCAGTAAGGGAATGCCGATCTTTAAAAAACGATTGAAGCCTGGTTTTGTTGTAGCAGCGGGCATCAATCCTCCAGGCGCAGGATTGCCATGAACGCTTCCTGAGGGATTTGTACGCTGCCGACCATCTTCATGCGTTTCTTACCCTTTTTTTGCTTTTCCAGCAGCTTTTTCTTGCGGGTAATATCTCCACCGTAGCACTTTGCCAAAACATCTTTCCGCAAGGCTTTCACGTTGGCGCGTGAAATTACTCTGCCCTGGGCATACGCCTGGATCGGGATTACAAACATTTGGCTGGGGATTATCCCCTTTAGCTTACTGACCAGTGCCTGACCTTTATGGAAGGCATCCTGCTTGTGCACGATGGCAGTCAACGCATCCACAGGCTCTTCGTTGAGCAGAATCTGCAGCTTCACCAGTTCGCCTGCCCGATACTCGATAAACTTGTAATCCATCGAGGCGTAACCACGCGTGTTGGACTTGAGCAGGTCAAAAAAATCGACAATAATCTCAGAAAGCGGTATTTCGAAATTGAGCTGAACCCGGTTGACCGCCGGATAATCCTGGTCAACGTAAATACCCCGCCGACGTTTCACCAGCTCCATCACCACACCGTAATGATCGGTTGGTGTGAATATTTCCAGTTCCATCCAGGGTTCGTAGATCTCCACTATTTCGCCTTCGTCAGGCAAATCTGCGGGCGAGTCGATGATAATCGTCGAGCCATTTTTCAAATCCACTTTGTATTCAACTGACGGTGCAGTAAAAACCACATCCAGGTTGTATTCGCGCTCAAGCCGTTCCTGGATGATCTCCATGTGGAACAAGCCCAAAAAGCCACAGCGAAAGCCAAAATTCAGTGCTTCGGAAGATTCGGGTTCATATGTGAGCGAAGCATCATTCAACTGCAATTTCTCAAGTGCATCTTTTAAGTCACCATAGTCTTCACCCTCAACCGGGTACACACCGGCAAAAACCATTGGTTTCGCTTTCTGATAACCCGGCAGCGGTTTTTCAGCAGGCTTGGCGGCAAAGGTGATTGTATCGCCCACCCGACAGTCATGCACTGTCTTCAGCCCGGTGGCAATATAGCCCACATCGCCAGCTTCAAGCAGCTGAACTGGCTTCATGCCCGGTGAAAACACACCGATTTCAACCGGTTCAACCTTCGTCCCGGTTGCCATCATCAATATTTTGTCGGTCACGCTGACCTTGCCGTCAAAAACACGCACATAAGCGATAACGCCCTTATACGAGTCGTAGTGGGAATCAAAAACGAGTGCCCGCAAAGGGAGGTCTTTGTCAGCAACGGGTGCTGGAATACGGTTGGCGACGGCTTGCAATACCGCCTCCACATTTTGCCCGGTTTTTGCGCTGATCGCGATAATTTCGCTCTCCTCCACACCCAGCAACGACACCAGGTCGCGGGTCACTTCTTCGACCATGGCAGACTGTAAATCAACCTTGTTTAGCACTGGAATAATCACCAGGTTGGCATCCAGTGCCAGGTAAAGGTTGGCTAATGTTTGTGCTTCGATGCCCTGGGTGGCGTCGATCACCAGTACCGCACCCTCACAGGCATATAGCGCGCGGCTGACTTCGTAGCTGAAGTCGACGTGCCCGGGTGTGTCGATCAGGTTAAATTCATATTCCTTCCCGGCTGGGTCGGTATAAACCATGCGCACAGCCGAAGCTTTGATCGTGACACCTTTTTCTCTTTCCAGATCCATCGAGTCGAGTACTTGCTCAGTCATATCGCGGTCAGAGATCGTGCCAGTGAGTTGCAGCATACGGTCAGCCAGGGTGGATTTTCCGTGGTCTACGTGGGCAATAATGCAGAAATTTCGTATATTTTCCATAAGCGCTTCAGTATAGCTTATTATACCGTCAACGGGTGTGAGCGATGTCTGATAATTCCCCCCTCCCTGCCCTGCTCCCTGCCTGCCCCGGGAGCGAAGCGACTGGGGTTCCCTGCTCCCTGCTCCCTGCTCACACAACAATTTCCAGCACTCTTTGTGATAAGATAATTCAATGTTCAAAGCGATGATCGAAACCCTGCGACCGAGGCAATGGACCAAAAACCTGGTCATTTTTGCCGGACTGATCTTCGACGGTCAGTTCCTCCAGCCGATCCCGTTTTTGCGCGTGCTGGCGGCTGCCCTCCTGTTCTGCCTGGTTTCGGGTGTCACTTACACGATCAACGACCTGCTGGATATTGAAGCCGACCAGCAGCACCCCCGTAAACGCAACCGACCGATCGCTTCGGGCAGATTGAGCAAAAAGGCATCCATCATCCTTATAATGGTTCTTTCGGCAATCTCGCTGGTTGGTGGTTACCTGCTTTCCCCTGGCCTGGCAATCATTTTCGTTGGATATACGCTCTTGATTCTGGCTTATTCGTTATGGCTCAAGAGAATCATGATCCTGGATGTGCTGGTCATCGCGGCTGGCTTTGTTTTGCGTGTACTGGCAGGTTTGAGTGTTATCACGGTTGCCTACTTCTCCCCCTGGCTATTCGTACTGACCACCCTCCTGGCGATGTATTTGGCTTTTGGCAAGCGCCTGGCAGAGCTGAGGTTGCTGGATACCAAAGCGGTTAATCATCGAAAAACACTGGATGGTTACACTGAACCCCTGCTCAATCAGTACATCATGGTCATTTTGACCGCCATACTCATCACCTATACCCTCTACACTTTCTCTGCCCATCCTGGTCAGACCAACCACGCCATGATGCTGACCATTCCGTTCGTAGTTTACGGTATCTTTCGTTATCTTTACCTGATCCAGAGCAATCTGATCACCTCATCACCAGAAGAAGTCTTGCTCAAAGATCGCCCGCTGCAAATCGCGATCGTTCTTTGGGGGCTATCCGTGCTGGCGATTTTGTATCTCGTTTTTTGAGGTTTCCATGCCTGTGATAAGTCAATCTGCTTGTGGAAAAGCAATTCTTTTGGGCGAACACGCCGTCGTGCATGCCCAGCCTGCCATCGCCATTCCGCTCTCGAGCAAGCGCGTAACAGTCAACGTTGAGCCACAAATTGTTGCTTCACAGGGGAAAATTCGGGTTAAATCCGCTCTGATGAACTTTGATGATGACCTGGCAAACCTG
This sequence comes from Anaerolineaceae bacterium UBA4890, assembly GCA_002399085.1. Taxonomy (GTDB): domain Bacteria; phylum Chloroflexota; class Anaerolineae; order Anaerolineales; family Anaerolineaceae; genus Mesolinea. Next base: position 24,584 of record DHCY01000016.1, on the reverse strand, counting down.
CCTGAGAATCATCCCATTTTTCAGGCTGTGCTTCTTACACTTGCCGAACTTAAGATACAGCAAACCCCCAGCTGCACATTGCGCGTTTCTTCAACCTTGCCACTTAGCTCCGGGCTGGGTTCCAGTGCTACACTGGCTGTTGCCACCACAAGAGCGTTATCCGAATTCCTCGGACATCCTCTGGACCTGGAAACGGTGAACCGAATCGCATTCGAATGCGAGATCCATGTTCACGGGAAACCTTCGGGTATCGATAACACAGTTGTCACCTATGAAAGACCAATCCTCTTCCAAAAAGGGCAGCAAATCGATTTTTTACAGCCAGGAAGCACATTTCTCTTTGTTCTGGCGGACAGCAATGTTCGCAAATCGACAAAAGATAATGTTACCCAGCTTGCCTGGGCATTGCAGGAGAATCCTGCGTTTGTTCAGCCAAAACTGGAGGAAATCGGGAGGCTGGTCTTTGAAGGCAAGCAAGCACTTATTGATGGGAATACTGATTACCTGGCAAAAGCCATCAACTGCAACCAGAAAATCCTCGAATCGCTGAAGCTCTCCTGCCCTGAGATGGACAACCTTGTCGAAAAAGCAATTCAAGCCGGCGCGCTGGCTGCCAAACTTACAGGCGGCGGCAAAGGCGGGCATCTGCTGGCGCTAGTCGAAGAAAGATCGCTGGAGGCTGTGCTCGCAGCACTGCAGGCAGAATCGGGCGGCAAAGCATTCTTTACTACCTTGCAGCCTGTGGAGAAACCTGAATGACAGACCCCCTCTTTTTTCTCAAACTTGGCGGCTCGCTCATTACCGACAAAGCCCAACCAGAAACCGCCTTACCTGAGGTGATATTCAGTCTTCTTTCAGATCTTCAGCGCTACCGGGAATCCAACCCCAGCCAGAAAATCCTGCTCGGACATGGTTCCGGTTCTTTTGGACACCATGCAGCTGCAAAGTACAACACGCGTGAAGGGGTCAGAACCTTGGCGCAGTGGCAGGGATTTCGCGAGGTTTGGGAAAGCGCCCGTAAGCTGAACCAGGTAGTTCTCGATATCGGTCGGCAAGCTGGTCTGAACCTGATCGCATTCCCGCCTTCTGCCGGATTGCTCTCCAGGCAAGGGCAGGTTGTCAGCTGGAACATAAAACCGATCGAACTCGCTCTCGAGAATGGCTTGACGCCGATGGTCTATGGCGATGTGGTTTTCGATGAGATCCTCGGTGGTACAATTTTTTCGACAGAAGAACTTTTCGCGCATCTGGCAACCATCCTGAAACCAATCCGCATCCTGCTGGCTGGAAAGGAAGAAGCTGTGTTTGCCGATTACCCGCTTAACCAGCAGCCTATTCGTCACATTACTCGCACTGCAGCGCTTGAAGGCTATCTGCAGTCTTCCCAAAACCAGGATGTGACCGGCGGAATGCGCTCCAAGGTCGACCAAATGCAAGCCATCTGCCAGGCAAATCCTGGCACAACGGTCGAAATCTTTCGTGCCAGCCAGCCTGGCGAGCTTTTCTCCGCCCTCTCAGGCACACATTCGGGTACAATCATCTCCTGACACCCCTGGTTGATATTATTTGTTATTCGACTATACTCTGTTATTAGGTTAGACATGATCTATACACGACAACAATTAGAGGAATTTGAAGCTCAACAACTGGCTTCGTATGCAATTCACAGCAAAAACTCCAAGGGACGGAAATTTCCCGAAGAAGAAGCCGATTTGCGCACGCGCTTTCAGCGCGATCGCGAACGCATTTTGCATACTACTGCATTTCGACGGCTGGAATACAAAACCCAAGTGTTCATTAATCATGAGGGGGATTACTATCGCACGCGTCTAACCCATACGCTGGAAGTAGCCCAGGTGGGTCGCTCGATTGCGCGTTCCCTGGGTGCCAATGAAGACCTGGTCGAAACGATCTGCCTGGCACACGATCTCGGTCACCCGCCTTTTGGTCATTCGGGTGAAAGCGCATTAGCCAAAATGATGAGCGATTACGGTGGCTTCAACCACAACAATCATTCGCTGCGCATTGTTACCGTGCTCGAAAACCGCTACCCCGACTTTCCCGGGCTCAACCTCAGTTGGGAAGTTTTGGAAGGCATGGTCAAACACGAGACCGATTACGATCAGTCTGACGCCCAGGATTACGACCCGGAATTGCGCGGTCACCTGGAAGCCCAAATCGCCAACGTTGCCGACGAATTGGCTTATACCAGCCACGATCTGGACGACGGCTTGCGTTCCGGGATGATCACGCCATCCCAACTGGATGGAATCGCCATTTGGGAGATCATCAACGAAAGTATCGGGCGTCGCAGAACGGATGCCCTGGATGAACTTTCAAGGCATCAGATCATTCGCCGGCTGATCAATTTTGAGATCACAGATCTGGTGCAATCGATCGATCGCTACTTACGCAAAAGCAATGTGAAAACCGCGCTTGACCTGCAGAAGCTGCCTTACAATGTTGTCGGCTTCAGTGAAGATATGTACCGGCGCAACAGGGAGTTAAAGGATTTTCTTTTCAACAACCTCTACCGGCATTATCGCGTGGTTCGTATGGCTGAAAAAACTGAACAGATACTCACCCGAATTTTCACAGCCTATCAAAATACGCCGACTGCACTTCCGCCAGCTATTCAACAGCTGATACCTGACCGCGGTTTGGAACGCACTGTTTGCGATTACATTGCAGGAATGACCGATCGCTTTGCCATCGATGAATATCAACGTCTTTTTGACGTTACAGTATTACCGTAGAGAGAGAATATGAATCAACCACTATACCTGACACCTACCGGAAAATCCCAATTAGAGCAAGAGCTTGCTGTGTTAAAGGGTCCTCGAAGAGATGAAATTTCAAGCCGACTAAAAAGTGCCATTGAGATGGGCGATCTGTCGGAAAACGCTGATTACAAGGCTGCCAAAGAAGACCAGGGTTTCCTGGAAGGTCGCATCCAGGAGATCGAAGCCATCTTGTATAGAGCGGAGATAATCGAAGAATCACCGATAAGTAATGACACCGTTCAAATCGGCAACCAGGTCACAATCCAGGAAGAAGGCGAGCGCGAAGAGACCTGGATTATCGTGGGTGTTAACGAAGCCGACCTTAAGAACCACAAAATTTCCTACCTTTCACCAATCGGTTCTGCCTTGATAGACAAAAAAGTCGGTGACATTGCCGAGGCAACCCTGCCGAATGGTTCGAAAATCAACTTTAGAATTCTCAAAATAGAGTAACTAATAGAACAAAGACCAAAAATCAACAAAAGCCGGGTTGCGCGTAACCCGGCTTTTGTTTTTCACGTTCACATTATTTCCGATAAACTGCTAATTCAATGGTATTTCTATGGAAGTAGCTGTCTGCCGGCAGGGGCAGGTCGCCATAAGAAACGTCCACAATCCTGCCTTCCATTCTAAGCGTGGCAGTTTCCAGCCGGAAAAGCTTGCCCGGTTCTGCCAGGATCGGCTCACCTCTAATTTCTAGGCGTTGGCGGATGGCTGGGTCATTGAAAGCATGTTTGCTCATGATCACCTTGGTCACTGTCTGGATATCGTTTTTGTCGAAAAGCCAGACATCAAAGGCGGAGATCTTCTTGGGCTCGCCCACACCGATCAGATCAGAAATGCTGATTCCACACTCACCCAAAAAGGCTCCGTTGGGTGCATCGAAGGTAAAGGATTCGTCATATCGATCGTCGGCGAACATATAGCTTGACATGAACTGGGCGATCGGTTTATCACCATTACCATTCTCATACCCATTTGGCTTCTTGTTGTTGCCATTGGCAAAAATGGATGTCCGCTGGGCGGCTGGTCGCGCTTCTTGCAGCTCTGAAGCTGGTGGTCTCTGGACAGCGGCTGGGGTTACCTGGCGTCTTACAGCCTGGGGGCTCACCTTGTGTTCAGATGTGATCTCCTGACCGGAAGTGGTACCGAAATTGAAGCCGTGTTCACGAAAATAGAACCAGTAAGCAGCTCCCCCACCGATAAGCAAAACCCCCAAAAGTCCTAGCCCCACCCAGAGCAAGGAATTTGTTTCCTTTTCTGGTTGAACACCGTCCACCAAGATTTCCGTCCCATCCTGCAGCGTTGGTCCCGGGGTTGCTAATACATCATCAGCAACCGGCATGGAGGCATTTATCGCATTGCTGAAGCGCTGGATCTGTTCAATGTTCAAAAAACCTGGGTTTTGCGTAAGTTCTTCCAGTGTCTCTTGCGATTTTTCCCCAAGTTCGGCATATGACTGCTGCGCCTTGAGTTTGTCACCAGTTAGCGTATAGGTTGTGATGGCATTGCGCAGATAATCGACGCGCAAGTCCGGTCGAAGGTTTTCGGCAGACGCATCGGTCCATTGAATCGGAAACAGAACGTAAGCGAACAATAATCCGACCAGAAATCCGACGATAGCAAATGTAATCGCCAGGTTCCTGGGTTCCTGTAGTTTTTCTTTGATGAAAGCGGTAATGTTTTCCATAGCCTGCACCTCTCAGCTTAATACTTCTTACTGACTAGGTGCACGTTTTATACCACCGTCATCCTGAGCTTCTCTGGCGAAGGATCTTGCCTTTTTACTCTTCTCTGTCTGTTTTTGGATAGCGTGTTTTGCAGTTGCTGCAAACGATTGCATTGCCTTTTTCAACCAACACACCACTGCAACTGGGGCAAGGTTTCGACACGGGCTTATCCCAGGAGGTAAAGTCACACTCTGGGTAGCGCGAACACCCGTAAAACTTGCGTCCTTTTTTGGAGCGCTTTTCGATCACATCGCCGATGCCGCAAGTTGGGCAGGTGACACCGATTTTTTCCAGCCAAGGTTCAGTGTATCGGCACTTCGGGAAGTTACTGCAGCTAATAAATTTGCCAAACTTTCCCATTCGGAAGACCAGCTCGCCGCCATCCTCAGGACACAGCCTGCCCACTTTTTCGGGCTCAATTTTGGTCTTGGGCATGTGCTTTTTAGCATTTTCCAACTCCCGGCTGAAAGGCGTGTAAAACTCACGGATCACGTCTGCCCAGGCTTGTTTGCCCTCGGCAACTTTATCCAGCTCGGCTTCCATCTGCGAAGTGAAACCCAGATCAACCACTCCAGGGAAATACTCGACCACCAGATCGTTGACCAGGTAGCCAATTTCTGTTGGAAAAAGCCGTTTGTTCTCCCGGCTCACGTATCCACGGCTCTGGATGGTTGAAATAATTGGTGAATAGGTTGATGGACGCCCGATCTGGTTTTCTTCCAATGCCTGGATGAGCGTTGCTTCCGAATATCGGGGCGGTGGTTGGGTGAAGTGCTGAGCAGGTTCAAGCTCCACCAGGTTTTGCTTTTGTCCAACCTCCAAAACTTCGATGGGCAGATCGACCAGTTCTTCTTCACCATTTTCGTCATCGGCTTTTTCGTAGCGATAGACTGCCCGAAAGCCAGCAAATACTTCCCGGTTTCCAGTGGCTCGGAACAGATAAACGTTTTTATCGACCTTTCCCTCAACTTCAACCGTGGTGATCTCGAGTTTGGCAGGGTTCATCTGGCTGGCAACAAAACGCTGCCAAATGAGCCGGTAAAGCGCGTACTGATCACGCGTGAGATGCTTTTTCAACGATTCAGGTGTGCGGTTTACTGAGGTTGGTCGGATGGCTTCGTGTGCTTCCTGGGCTGAAACAGCGCGGGTGCGGTATTGCGGCTGCTTTTCAGGTAAATAGTTCTCACCATAACGCTCACGGATGTATGACCGGGCTTCTTTCACAGACTCTGTCGAAACATGCACCGAGTCAGTTCGCATATAGGTGATCAAACCGGTTTCTTCACCAGTGCCCATGTCGAGCCCTTCGTATAATTGCTGGGCGATGGTCATCGTTTTTCGGGTCAAAAAACCCAGCCGGCGCGAAGCTTCCTGCTGCAGGGTGCTGGTAATAAATGGCGCTCCAGGTCGGATCTGCTTGGTTGAAATGCTTATATTAGCAATGTTGTAAGCAGCTTTCTTCATCTGCTCAACCATCGCCAAAGTTTGTTCTTCATTTTCCAGGCTCATCTCGAGGTTCTTGCCATTGACCTTCGCCAATTTTGCCCGATATTGTTTGTCGCTTCCATCAGGATTGAAAATACCGTGGATTGACCAGTATTCAACCGGTATAAATGCATCAATCTCACGTTCTCTTTCCACAACCAACCTGAGCGCCACAGATTGCACACGACCAGCCGAAAGCCGACCTTTTACTTTCGCCCACAATATCGGCGAAACGCTGTAACCAACCAGCCTGTCAAGTATTCGGCGGGCTTGCTGGGCATCCACCAGGTCCATATCCAGGTCTCGCGTGTTTTCAAACGCTTCTGCGATGGCGTTCTTGGTGATCTCATGGAAGACAACCCGTTCGGTCTTTCCCGGGTCAATCTCGGCGGACTCCACCAGGTGCCAGGCAATTGCCTCACCTTCTCGGTCAGGGTCAGTTGCCAGGAATACCTTTTTACTGCCATCTGCCAGGCTCTTAATTTTCTTGACCACTTCTTTTTTCTCGTTTGGAACACGATACTTGGGTTCAAAACCGTTTTCCACATCAACACTTAACTGGGATTTCAAAAGGTCACGAACATGCCCCACCGATGCAACGACATCGTACCCTTTGCCCAAGAAGCGCCCGATCGTGCGAGCTTTTGCTGGCGATTCTACGATCACCAGGGGTTTGCCTGTCGCGCGGGTGGTTTTGCTGACAGCCTTTTTGGTTGAGCTTTTGGTGCTCTTCTTACTTGTGGTTTTGCTGGAGGTGGAAGTTTTTTTGGTTTTCGCTTTGGCAGGCGACTTGGTAATCACCGGCTTTTCCATGCCTTCATGGGCTGGTGTCGCGCCAATGCGGTACATTTTGGTACCGCAAACCTGGCAGGTACCTGTAGTCACTGCCGCACCGCGGGCGTTGAACCCCGCTTGAGGTTCGGCGATCTCCCGCTTCTCTTTGCACTTCAAACAATAAGCTTCCATAATAATTTCTCCTGGCTGCGTTTCCCACACTAGCCGGGCACTATAATACCATATTCAATTTATTGTCAAGGGCAGCTTGCGGAAGGTTTCAACCGATATCCCACTTTTTTACACGCTGGTATTCCATACCATTCTCGCGCTGAACAAGACCTTTCAGCTCCATCATGGTCAGTTCAGCCGTCAGTTTTTCAATGGTAAGTGACGTGCGCGCGCAAATTTCATCGATGTGCAGATTGCCATCACCCAATACCCGCAGGATATTCTTTTCGATTGCGCTTATTTCGATCTGTTCCGTCTTGCGTTCCTTGCCGGTACGGGCTAAATTGAGCGTGTCGGTTATGATCACCGGGTTGGTCATGGGCGTTGCCCCTTCGGCGATGAGCTGGTTGGTACCTTTACTCATCTGTGAAAGGACCGACCCTGGCACGGCAAAGATGTCACGCCCTTGTTCCAGCGCAAATTTCGCTGTGATCAAAGCGCCACTGCGTTCGCCGGCTTCCACAACAACAGTCGCCCTGGAGAGCCCGGAGATAATTCGGTTCCTCGGTGGAAAATTGATGCCATCCGGCTTGGTTCCGGGCGGATAGTCGCTGATCAAGGCACCGTGCTGGGTGATCTCGCGTGCCAGTTTGCGGTGTTCAGGCGGGTAAATCACATCCACTCCACATCCCAACACGGCAAAGGTGCGCCCCCCGGCATCAATGGCAGCCTGGTGGGCAATCCCATCCACGCCCCGTGCCAGTCCGCTCACAACCGTAATCCCACTGCCAGCCAGGTAGGCCGCTGTGTCATGCGTGATCTGCTTGCCATATTTGGTCACATTACGGGTTCCGACAATCGCCACTGCCAGGTCGTCATCGGCTAAAATCTCACCGATATAATACAGAACCGGCGGAGGTTGGGCGATTTCCATCAGATAGTGTGGGTATTCCGGGGAGTTCCAGGTAAGGTATTTAATCCCCTTCCTGTTCAGATCTGCTTCGATCTTATCCGGGTTGACGATTTTTCGGGTTTCGATAACCAGGTCTACGGCTTTATCGGTCAGTCCGGCGCTGATCAACTGGCTGCGTTCAGCCCGCCAGGCAACAGAAAGTTCGCCAAAAAAGTTCAATAATTTACGAAAACGGACCGCGCCGATTCCGCGGACGTTACTGAAGGCTAACCAGAAGGCGTCTTCGCTGCTCAATCACGCAATCCTTCGAGCAGTTGAACCTGCATCGTGCCGACTTCGAGGTCGATTTCTTTGATCACATCGGAAATTGCCGGGATAAGCAATTCCGGGGTACCTTCTGCCTCCACAACATAAACGTCGTTGGCACCGGTTTCCATGATCTCGGTCAATTCACCGAGGAATTCGTCACCCTGCCATACCTTAAGCCCAAGCAGTTGATGGTGATAATACTGACCCTCTGGCAACTTTGGCAATCTGCGCGTGGTCGAAAAAACTTCCAGGTTGGTGAGCTGGGCAGCCTCTTCGGAGGTTTCTATCCCTTCAAATATGATCAGCATCAGGGCGTTTTTCCACCTGAGAGAGCTTATGCTATATTCCCGGTTCTCTTCTCCCAGGAAAACGGTTTTCCCTGGTCGGATTCTTTCAGGGTAATGCGTGATCACACGCATCGTGATCTCACCTTTAATCCCGTGTGTTTTCTGCAACTTACCGATTAATAGATAAGCAGGCTCGTTTTGAGACGACGAGCCTGCTGCGTTTGAATTGATCTCAGTCATGTTACAGATCAGTCAAGGTCAACGACATCCATTTCCACTCTTTTACCATCACGCGCGGCAACGACCCTCAGGATCGCTCGCATCGAATTGGCAACTCTGCCGTGCTTTCCGATGACTCTTCCGATATCTTCGGGATGCACACGCAGGTCAAGGTGGACGGTTTTGCCGCTTTCGAATTCCTCAACAGTCACGTCGTCTGGGTTATCGACGATGGATTTCGCCAGATATTCCAACAGACCGCGGAGGTTGTCTACTGCCATGCTAATATCCTCACTGACTCTTGTGTTACTTTGCGACGATCTTGGAAGCTCGAGCCTGGTAAAGCTTGCTTGCTTCTTCGATCAGCGCTTGCTGGTCTTCTCCAGCCTTGAAACGTTCGAAACGATCGTCCAGTTTGACGATCTTGAAAAGCTTTTGAACGCGTTCCGAAGGCTGTGCACCAACATTCAACCAATGATATACACGTTCCTCATTCAGTTCGATCGTAACAGGTTCAGTCCTGGGGTTGTAAAAACCGATGATCTCGATAAAGCGACCATCGCGGGGGCTTTCTTTATCGGCAACCACGACACGATAATGAGGTTGATGGGCTGAACCCACACGGCGTAAGCGAATACGTACCATCTTACTAATTGCTCCTTAAATTCTTTTCCTAAAAAATTAATCCGGCTTCAGTGTAAGGTTGAGAGATGCTGAAGGGGCATTTTCCTTATCCAAACCCGTAATTATCTTAATAACCTACCAATATTACCACGTCCACCCGTTTTTTGGAAAGACTTCATTAACTTTTGTATATCACGGAATTGTTTCATTAATCGGTTAACGTCCTGGACTTCTTTGCCGGATCCGGCAGCAATCCTGCGGCGCCGGCTGGCATTCAACAGTTTAGGGTCGCGCCTTTCAGCCGGGGTCATGGAATCAATGATCGCTTCCACCGTTTTGAGCTGACTTTCGGCTTCATGAGGATCAACGGTTTTAGCAACTGCGTTTAGTTGACCCGGCAGCATACCAAACAACTGGGAAATCGGACCCATCTTCTTCATCTGTCGCAGCTGCTTCGCGAAATCGTCAAGTGTGAACTGACCGGAGAGCATTCTCTCGGCTTCTTTGGAATCGATATCGCCGGTGTAGGCAGCTTCCGCCCTTTCTATCAACCCCAGCATGTCTCCCATTCCAAGAATGCGGTTGGAAATGCGGATAGGGTCGAACACCTCCAAGGCGTCCAGAGCTTCTCCTGTACCCAGGAATTTGATCGGTATACCAGTTACTTCCCGGATTGAGATCGCCGCCCCACCGCGGGCATCACCATCAATCTTGGTGAATACCAACCCGGTGATCGGAATTTCTTTTTGGAACCCTTTGGCAATGTTGAGCGCTTCCTGACCGATCATCGAGTCGACCACCAGCAAAATTTCCTTAGCGGGTACTGCCTTGTTGATCCCGACCAGCTCATCCATCAATTCATTGTCCAGCTGCGAGCGCCCGGCAGTGTCGATGATCATCACCGAATAGCCGCCATTGCGCGCGCTTTGCCAAGCTTCTTTGGCAATCTGGACCGGCTTGGCACCGGGCAGCGTAAAAACGGGCACATCGATACGTTCGCCCAGTGTTTGCAATTGCTTAATGGCTGCCGGACGGTAGATGTCCGCTGCCACCAGCATCACGCGTTCACCGGAAGAACGCAGTTTTTTGGCGATCTTAGCAGCTGCTGTGGTTTTGCCGGAACCTTGCAGACCAACCAGCATCAAAACATGTGGTCGTTCGCCTTTCAGGTTCAGTTCGACCGGTTTGCCCAGCGTGCTGATCAGTTCTTCGTTGACGATTTTGATAACCATTTGAGCCGGGTTCAAAGCTTTGGAAACTTCTGCTCCAACGGCTCTTTCTTTTACCCGGTTGGTAAAGGAACGCACCACGGCATAGTTGACATCTGCTTCCAGCAATGCCAGCTTAACCTCGCGCATCGCCAGGTCGACATCTGCCTCGGTCAGTTTTCCCCGCCGTTTCAGGTTGTCAAAAACAGCGTTAAGTTTTTCAGATAGACTCTCAAACATACTCGTTCTCTTGTTTTTTTCTTATCATACCTCAAGTGTTGATTCTTTCGCAAAAAGAGGCAGGTGCCCCGCACATTCATGATGTGTTTCCGCAAAAAACCCTCCGCCACAAACCTTTTTGAAACTCTGCGCATAGGTTGGTGTTTTATTTGGATAGGAGATTCTAAACAATGAACAGAGTAGCGATTGTCACCGACAGCACTGTCGCAATCCCGGCACCCATCGCCGAAGAACAAAAACTTACCATCGTTCCGCTTTCCGTCAACTGGGATGGTCAAACCTACCTGGACGGTATCGATATCACCCCCGAAGAATTTTATAAACGGCTGAAAACATCGAAAACCATGCCAACAACCTCACAACCCTCCGCAGGTGTCTTCGCTGAGGTTTACAAGAAATTATTGGATCAGGGTTATGACATCCTGAGCATGGTGATTTCGTCCAAGATTTCCGGTACCTTCGATTCAGCCATTCAAGGCGCAGAAGGCTTCCCCAAAGAACGCCTGATCGTGATGAACTCATTGCAGGCATCGATGCCCCTGGCGATCATGGCTTTAATGACCTCAGATGCCGCCCTCAAGGGCGCTTCGTTGCTGGAGTGCAAAAACCTGGCAGCCGATATTTCTGACCGCATTCAAACTCTTTTTGTGGTCGACACGCTCGAGTTTCTGCATCGCGGTGGTCGCATAGGCGCTGCCTCCCGCTTTTTGGGAACCGCACTGAATCTGAAACCGATCCTCAAACTTCAAAACGGTGCCATCCAACCGCTTGAGAAGGTGCGCACTTTCAAAAAGGCGGTCAAAAGAATTTTTGAGATCGCGGAGGAAGATCTGGGCAAGCAAGGTCGCATTGAATATCTTGGTGTGCTATCAGCAAACTCGCCGAAACTGAGCGAAGAGATCGCTCGTGAAGCCCGCCAAAGCTTCAAGATCAAGAACGAATTTGTCAGCGAGATCAGCCCGGTCATTGGCACCCATACCGGTCCAGGCGCCGTGGGTTTGGTGTACCTTCCAGAGCGTAGGTAACGCCATTTAGCCTTCAGCTCTGTTACAATAGGGAAAACTCACCAGAAAAGGATTTTCCCATGACAACTGCTGAAAAAATTGGTATCCAGATTCCGGAAGTTTTACTTCCAGGAAAAGATGTCGACCTGCACAAGTGGGCAGTAATTGCCTGTGATCAATTTACATCTGAGCCAGAGTATTGGGAGCGTGTATCCGAAACAGTCGGAAACGCTCCTTCTACCTACCACATGATTTTGCCTGAAGCCTGGCTGACCAGCCCAGACAAAGCCGAGCGAATCGCATTTTCCCAGGCGAAGATGCGGGAATATCTCGATTCTGGCTTGCTTGAACCGCACAAAGGCTTCGTTTTGGTTGAAAGAACCGTTGGCAATGCCATCCAAACCGGTTTGATAGTCGCCCTGGATTTGGAGACCTATGATTTCAATAAAGGCTCGCAGTCACTGATCAGAGCCACTGAAGGGACCATCCTCGACAGGTTGCCACCGCGTATGCAAGTACGTCGTGGTGCCCCACTGGAACTGCCGCATATCCTGGTGCTTTATGACGATCCGGATTTTTCAGTGCTCAAGCCGTTGCTCGAACAAAAAGATGACCTCCCGCTCGCCTATGACTTTGATTTGATGGAAGGCAGCGGTCACATCTCCGGGCACTATGTTGAAGACCCCGAAACACTTGAATCGGTTATCGATAACATCGCGGGTTTGCTTCAGCCAGAAAAATACCAGGAACGCTATGGCGATGTTGACCTGGATCATCCGCTTCTTTTTGCGATGGGAGATGGCAACCACTCGCTGGCGACTGCCAAAAGCATCTGGGAAGAGCTGAAACCGACCGTCGGCATGGATCACCCTGCCCGCTACGCGCTGGTTGAACTGGTCAACCTGCATGATCCTTCTCTCAAATTCGAACCGATTCATCGGGTAATGTTTAATGTCGGCGAAGAATTCCGCCAGGCTATGTTAGCGTATTATGAGCCGGATATTTTGCAAAACCCAGCCGCGACTTTCGAGGACATGAAGGATGCCGTGTTGGATGATACCCGTGCTGGACAACGCGTTGGGATGATAACCCCCGAGATGTACAGTGTGATCAATTTCCGCGATCCTGCGCATAACCTGGCGGTAGGAACATTGCAGGAGTTCCTGGACTTGTATCTTCTGGATCATCCCGAAGCAGACATCGACTATGTTCATGGCGATGATGTTTTGATGAGATTGAGTCAGGAACCGAGAAATGTCGGTTTCTATCTTCCACCGATCCCTAAGGACAACTTCTTCAAGTCAATCATCCTGGATGGTTCATTGCCCAGGAAAACCTTCTCGATGGGGCATGCTGAGGATAAACGCTTTTACCTTGAAGCCCGCCGCATCATGTAACCTGTGGGGACCTTGACGTATCGAACAATTGTGCTATATTTACATCAAAGCTAATTCTAACCGGAGTGACAATGGCAACCAAGAAAAAAACAACCACCCAGCTGAAAGCTTCTGACCCCAACCTGGAAGAAGCCAAAAAAGCCGTTCTTGACCGTGCTCTGCACGATATTGTAAAGAAATACGGAGAAGGTTCGATTATGCGGTTGGGTGAAGCCACCCATATGGAGGTCGCCGCTATTCCAACCGGCTCGCTCTCGCTGGATATGGCGCTGGGCGTGGGTGGCATCCCTAAAGCCCGGATTACCGAGATCTACGGTCCGGAATCCTCCGGAAAGACTACCATTTGTCAGCATATTGTGGCTGAATGCCAGGCTCAGGGCGGCACTGCGGCTTTCATCGATATGGAGCATGCCCTTGACCCTACTTATGCTGCCCGTTGTGGCGTAAATGTCCAGGAGCTGCTCATCTCCCAGCCAGACACCGGCGAACAAGCCCTGGAAATTGCCGAAACCCTGGTTCGTTCCGGTGCGGTTGACCTGGTCGTGATCGACTCTGTGGCAGCCCTGGTGCCCCGCTCTGAAATCGAAGGGGATATGGGTGATGCCACCATGGGTGTGCAGGCGCGTTTGATGTCGCAGGCTATGCGCAAGCTTTCAGGTGCCATCAGCCAGACGAAAACTGCCGTGGTTTTCACCAACCAGCTGCGCCAAAAGATTGGCGTGATGTTTGGCAACCCTGAGACCACCACCGGCGGCAACGCCCTCAAGTTTTATGCCTCAGTGCGCCTGGATGTGCGCCGGGTGCAATCCATCAAGGTCGGCGCAGAGATTGTCGGGAACCGCGTGAGAGTGCGCGTTGTGAAAAACAAGGTGTCCGCACCCTTCCGCACGGCTGAATTCGACATCATGTACAACGAAGGCATCTCCAAGTCCGGCGATATTTTGGACCTGGCTACCAACCTGGAAGTGATCGACAAACGCGGTTCCTTCTATTCTTACAAAGACCAGCGCCTGGGTCAGGGACGGGAAGCTTCCAAGAACTATCTCAGCCAAAACCTGGAACTCCGCCAGGAAATCGAAGACACTGTCCGCAGCCTGGCTGAATCTGAGCAGTTGCATCAGAGCTTCGACCCAAGTGAAGACGACGAAAGTATTGAAGACGAAGAATAAAATTGGACATCAAAGAGCCGGCAATAGTCGGCTTTTTGTTTTAAGTCAGGATTAGTGATGAAACAAGTGAAAACAGAAGATGCTGTGGGCATGGCGCTGGCGCATGACCATACCCAGATTATTAAGGACCAGTTCAAAGGGGTTCGTTTTCCTAAAGGGCACATCATTCAAGTGGAAGACATCCCAATCCTGCTCGAAATGGGCAGGGAAACTGTCTTCGCATTTGAGATTGAGCCGGGCATGCTCCACGAGGATGAGGCTGCAGCCATCCTGAGAGATATTTGCATTGGTCTAAATTTGCAGGAGAGCGACCCGCATGAAGGCAAAATTGAGTTGTTTGCCGAATGCGACGGATTGTTTACTATCGATGAGCAAAAGTTGTTCCAGTTGAACTCCGCCGAGCATGTCGTGATTTCCTCACGCGCAAATAATATTCCAGTCAAAAAGGGAGAAAAATTAGCCGCCATGCGCGTGGTACCTCTGCTGATCGAGGAGACGCGCCTTTTGGATTTGCAGAGGGAAATCGAGCCACCAGTCTTCAACATCCTCCCCTACCAGGAAATGACTGCGGCGATTTTTGTCACAGGCAGCGAAATCCTACTCGGCAGAATCCAGGACACTTTTTCCCAGGTTGTGATTGAGAAGTTGGCTGATTTTCCGGTTGAAGTAAAAAATGTCCGCTTGGTTGGTGACGACATGGCTGCCATCAAAGATGCCATCATCGATGCCCATGAAGCCGGAATAGACCTGATTTTTTGCACAGGGGGTATGAGCGTCGATCCGGACGATCACACGCCAGGTGCCATTCGCGCCTCTGGCGCGAATGCCGTCACTTATGGCACGCCGGTATTCCCGGGCGCGATGTTTATGCTGGCATACTTTGAGGATGACGTGGTCGTGATGGGCTTGCCGGGCGGCGTGATGTACGCCGATAAGTCGATCCTCGACCTGGTTCTGCCCCGCGTCATCGCCGGACAGAAGCTGAGCAAAGCTGATTTCGTAAACATGGCGATCGGTGGGCTGTTGTCTTGATTAGATAATAGCCGTCCACAACAAGTGTCATTGCGAGTGGACCGTGGCAATCCAACGGACAGTCATTGCAAGGAAGCGAAGCAACCGTGGCAATCCAATGGACCGTCATTGCAAGGAAGCGAAGCAACCGTGGCAACCAACGGACAGTCATTGCAAGGAAGCGAAGCAACCCCGGCAATCCAACGGACCGTCACTGCGAGGGAGCGCCAGCGACCGTGGCAGTCTGCCTTGTGCTGAATATCCCGACCCACATCTTCCAACACGTGGACACCTTCGGTGAAATCGCGTGCTCGGTAAGGAGACCGGCACGATCGATAGTTGATTTGTAGGTCAGAATAACCGCCTGTCTACATCTCAGCGAAGCAACCGTTGCAAACCAACGGATTGTCACTGCGACTGCTTGCGCACGGAGTGTGGAGCGAGGCAACCGTGGCAACCAGCCTTTCATCTTTTCTTTTCCCAGATTACCCTTATGAATGAAAAAACAAAAAACCCCTCAAAAATGAGGGGCTTCTGCATCTTCAAACAATTAAATTTACGTTCCTTCTTCCCAGGAACTCAAGTATCGCACCTGTTCATCCGTCAGCACGTCAATGTTGATACCCATTGAGTCCAGTTTCAGGCGTGCAATTTCGCGATCGATTTCTTCAGGCACATCATAAACCTTGTTTTCCAGGCTAGCTCTGTGTTTCAAGAAATATTCTGCACTTAATGCCTGGTTGGCGAAGCTCATATCCATTACAGAAGCAGGGTGACCTTCAGCAGCAGCCAGGTTGATCAGGCGACCTTCACCGAGAATATTGATCATTCGACCATCAGCCATTTCGTAAGCATCAATAAACGGACGCACACGGGTCTTCGCGACCGCCATTTCTTCCAGCGCGGGAATATTGATCTCAACGTTGAAGTGCCCTGAATTGCCCACAAGCGCTCCGTCTTTCATCACTTCAAAGTGATGCCTGTCGACCACGTTCAGGTCGCCGGTAACAGTGATGAAAATATCGCCAATTGCGGCTGCTTCAGCCATAGGCATAACCCTGAAACCGTCCATGACCGCTTCCAAAGCGACAAGCGGGTCCACTTCGGTCACGATTACATTAGAGCCCATCCCACGGGCTCGCATCGCCAAACCGCGCCCACACCAGCCATAGCCAGCGACAACAAAATTCTTGCCAGCCAGGAGGGTGTTCGTCGCCCGGATTACGCCGTCAATTGTCGACTGCCCGGTGCCGTAGCGATTGTCAAAAAAATGCTTGGTCATGGCATCGTTGACTGCCATCATCGGGAATCCCAAAACCTTGTCCATCGCCATCGCACGCAGGCGCACAACGCCGGTGGTGGTTTCTTCGGTACCACCAATAATATTGGGGATCAAATCGCGGCGTTCCTTGTGAATCGTGCCCACCAAGTCGGCACCATCATCCATCACGATGTGGGGTTTGTGGTCCAGGGCGGCGTGAAGATTCTTGTAATAGGTTACGTCGTCTTCACCTTTGATCGCAAACACAGGGATTTCATATTGGGCAACTAAAGCCGCCGCAACGTCATCCTGGGTCGAAAGCGGGTTGGAGGCGGTCAGAACGATGTCTGCGCCGCCTGCCTGCATGGCGCGCATCAGGTTGGCGGTCTCAGTGGTTACATGCATGCAGCAGGACATGCGAATTCCTTCGAAAGGTCGTTCTCTCCGAAAACGTTCTTCAAGGGTAGCCAGCACAGGCATTTCGTGCGCTGCCCAGTCCATTCTCCGGCGTCCGCCCTCTGCCAGGTTCAAATCCAAAATATTGTAATTATCCATTCGTCACTCCGATTTTTATTATTTTCCAATTGTATCCAGTTCACCCTGATCATCAAAGTGTTTTCTGTATTCATTCACAAATCCAGCCCACGTGAAACGGTGTACTTGCGTTCCGTTTTCCTGGATGCAGGCTGCAGCGAGCACCGTGCCCATCTCGGCGCAGGTTTTCAGGCTGAGACCTGCCAAATAACCACGCAGGAAGCCACCTCGGAAGGCATCACCCACGCCGGTTGGATCCACAATGGTCAAGCCTTTCAATGCCGGAACAAACACTTCACCATCAGCAGAATGCACCCTGGCACCATTCTCACCCAAGGTGACAACGCTGAAAACAGGTTTTGAGAGCAATTCCTCCTGACTGTAGCCGGTGTGCTTCTGCATTAATTCAAACTCATATTCATTGACAAACAAACCATGCGCCGTTTCGAGCCCTCTACGCAATAAGTCAGGATCTACGCTGATCACCTGCTGACCAGGGTCAAACAGGGTTTTCAAGCATAGTTCCATCGATTCTTCGATGTAACGTGCCATCGCAGCCGGGTCAGTTGGAGAGATCATTACAAAATCGTCGCATTGATAAGGTGCTTCTTTCAGTGAAAGGTTTGCTGAATCTGCCATCGCGCCGGTATAGAAACTGGCAATTTGCGCGTTTTTCCTGTCAGTTGTGGCAAAAAAGGAAGCGGTGAATTTTTCTGGAATGATCCTTACGCTGCTGGTATCCACGCCCACGGCTTCGAGCCGTTTTGCATATTCGGGGAAGTCTTGCCCTGCCGTCGAAAACAAGCAGGCTTCTCCACCCAGCATTGCCAGGTTGTATGCGATATTCGCCCCAACGCCGCCATCCCGGCGGGATAGCTCAGGCACAAGGAAAGATAGACTGACCTTATCCAGATGTTCGGGTAAAAGGTGGTCGCTAAAGAGACCGGGAAACCGCATTAGGTAGTCGATCGCTATGGAACCAGTCAATATCACTTTCATCGCCAATCTCCTCCATACTCACAAAAAGACGCCAACCTTGGCGCTTGGAATATGCAAAAGTGTAACACAATAACGATTAGCCTCAAAACCAATTCGCAGACCGGAATACCTGTATTTTCAACCCGTTTATAATAGGCACATGCGAAAAAATGGAGCACTCATTCGCTGGGCTGCACTCGGGCTGATTGTTATGGCAAGTTTTCTTATCATCTTGCAGCTGGTGCGCTATGCCCAAATTCGTGCCACCTTCCCGACCGGCATGACCATTGCCGGCATCCCCATCGCCGGGCTTGAGTTCGAAGAAGCTTCGCAGCGCCTGGTGCAGGTCTATATGGCACCAATTGAGTTGAAATATGGCGATGCGCGCATCCAGGTTCGCCCTGCCACGCTGGGCTTTGAACTACAGATTAACAACATGCTTGCTGCTGCCGACAAACAGCGCACGGATGAACCTTTTTGGACAGGTTTCTGGAATTTTTTGTGGAACCGACCCATGACCAGCACTGCCATACCTCTGCAAGCAAATTACGACGAGGAACGCATCCAGGCTTACCTGGAAAATGAGATCAGTATCCGCTACGACATTCCCTCAACACCGCCTATGCCCATTCCCGGTGAAAGTGGCTTTTACCCTGGCAAAACCGGCACCTCGATTGAGTACCCGATCACGGTGCAGCGCATAAAGGATGCCCTCGCCTCCAGCAGCCGCCGTTCTGTCAATATTGAGGTAGTAGAAACCCGCCCGCAAAAGCCTTCCTTCGACATCCTGGAGATCATGTTGAAAGACATTATCGACGAAGCCACTTTTGATGGTATGGTCGAATTCTATTTCAAGGACCTGCAGAACGGTTTGGTGATTCACTTCACCCACAGTCGTATCGGCGACGAGGAAATCCCTACCGACATCGCCTTTTCGTCCTGGAGTGTCATCAAAATTCCGGCACTCATCACGCTTTTCAAGAACCTCGAGAGCCCATATGACCCCGCAATCCTGGCAGAAATTGAGGATATGGTTGAGCAGTCCAGCAACGAATCGACCGATTCTGTGGCTAAGAAAGTGATCGAGCCCAATCTTGCACCAATTCGAATTACCGAAGATATGCGCACCCTGGGGTTGGAGAACACTTTTTGGGCTGGCTTTTTTAGCCTTGGCTCACCTCTTTTGCAGGAAATCTCGACCCCTGCCAACAGCCGCACCGATTATGATACCGACCCTGACCGCTATGGGCAGACCACCGTGCTGGACATGGGCTTGCTGCTGGAAGAGATTTATTACTGCGCCCAGGATTATGGCGGCGCAATTCCGCTGGCTTTCGGTGGCGCAATTACCCAGGAAGAATGCCTGATGATGGTTGATTATCTCAGCAAGAATAAAATTGGTCACCTGATTGAAGCCGGCGTACCGGGAGGTACGGTGGTTGCGCACAAACATGGATGGGCAAACGAAGTGCAGGACGGATTCGTACACACAATGGGCGATTCTGCGATTGTTTACACACCCGGTGGTGATTACATTTTGTCAATTTTTGTCTACCAACCAGTGCAGGTCATTTTCGACCATGCTAATTTGCTCTTCGCCAACCTCACGGCGTCGGTTTATAACTATTACAATCTACAGTGAGGTTTGTCATCCCAAATGCTGACATTCCGAACGAAGTGAAGCGTCTTATTCACTGTAATAGTCGCGCGGTAGCGTAAGGCGGAATATTCATTTTGACGGAAAGATCTGACCCGCATAACTCCGCCGTCATGAATGCCAACGCGCATCCCTTTTATGTTCATTGTATAGCCCAGCGCTCACGTAACAAATTGCCAGGGTTTATTATCAACTTGAATCCGGAAAATCCTGATTCAAAGGAGAAAACAATGCCATATATCAAAACGATTCCCAATATCGAAGCTGATGGTCAGCTCGCGGAACTCTACCAGAGAATTACGAAGACCGTTGGTTATCTTCCTAACCACGCTAAGATTTTCAGTTTGCGCCCCAAGGTTTATGAAGCTTGGTTGAACCTTCAGGATGCAATTCGTGCCAATATGCGTCTCCGCCGTTACGAACTGGTGACTTTTGCCACCTCTCAAGAACTCGGGTGCTCCTATTGCATGCTTGCTCATGGCACGATTTTACATAAGAATTTCTTCTCTGTTGACGAAATGCTTTCTATCGTGAAAGATTTTCGCAATGCCGGACTGACTGCGGAAGAGGTTACGTTGATGGCATTTGCAAAGAAGATCATCAAAAAAGCTGGAGATGTAACCGAGGAAGACGTCCAGGAACTGCGAGGGTTTGGGCTTTCAGATGAAGAGATCCTGGATATAGTGCTGGTCACAGATATGCGTGCCTTCTTCAGTAAAACGATTGATACGCTTGGGGCAGATCCAGATGATGTATACAAAGAACTCGACCCCAAATTGATTGAAGCCTTTGCCATTGGCAGACCCTTTCCTCCGACCGGATGACGAGGTAGTTTATGCTTTTTTTTCAATAAATATCTGATTTATAATTAAGCTGTTCAGAAAGACAGCCATGAATTCGGATAAAAACCGCATCGTCTACTTCAGTCACGGTGGGGGACCTTTACCCCTTCTCGGTGACCCAGGTCACAAAGCCATGATCGAATTCATGAACATCTTACCAGAGAAAATCGTTCGCCCAGATCTGATTTTGGTAATCAGCGCCCATTGGGAAGAAACCGTGCCTACCTTGCTCGGTTCGCCCAATCCGCCCATGTTTTATGACTATTACGGCTTTCCGCTCGAAACTTACCAGGTTAACTACCCCGCACCCGGTGCTCCAGAAAAGGCAGATCTAATCTCGCGGATGCTCCAAGATTCCGGCATACCCTCACAAATCAACGCCAATCGCGGTTACGATCACGGTCACTTTATTCCGTTACTGATGATGTACCCTGAAGCAAATATCCCCACCCTGCAGCTTTCGCTCATTCGTGGGCTGAACCCGGAACGCCATTTGCGGTTAGGAGAAGCGTTACGCCCGTTGTTGGATGAGAATATTCTGATCATCGGTTCGGGTTTTTCTTTCCACAACATGAGCGCATTTTCGTGGAGACCCGACGGCAAACCCGACCCGGCTAACGATGCCTTCCAGGACTGGCTGATCGAAGCCAATACCCATTCCACCTATGTGGCTACGCGCAATGAACTTCTCAATTGGGAGCATGCCTCCAACGCGCGCTATTGCCACCCACGAGAAGAACATTTATTGCCCTTGCTGGTTTGTGCCGGTCTGGCTCAGGCACCTGCCGAGGTGATCTTCGACGACGCAATATTAGGCAAACGCGGGCTGGGGTTTGGTTGGTAAGTCTGTTTTCTAGTATAATAATCGTCCGTTGCCCTCGTAGCTCAATGGATAGAGTACCTGACTTCGAATCAGATGGTTGGGAGTTCGAATCTCTCCGGGGGCATTTTTTGTTTTAAAGACATTGCTGCCTTCGAATCCCACTACGGGGACTATGTCTCTCCGGGGCTGTTTTCTGCAAGATAATCAGTGAATCATAATTTGTGAGTATACCTTGACGCTCACGTCACTGCGAGACCCTTTGCCATGAAGCCTGAAGGTTACATCTGGAAACACAATGACAAAGGGTCGTGGCAGTCTGCTTTTTAAGCGAAAGATTCCGGACGGAAGCGAACCCCCCTATTACTTGAAGGTTTAGATCCTTCGCAAGTGATGCTCAGGATGACAGGCCCGAAAAAATCAGGATCTAAATGGGAAATGGCTTAGGTTTATTACTGCCCGCCCTGTTATCTTTGTGAAAATCAGCCTGCTCGGTATAGTACAATAATCCACATGCAGAGTAGTGTTATCACTTCATACACCCTAAAGGGAAAATCAGGCGTTGAACTCCAAAGATTGTAACAATAAAAGGGAGAAATATGATTAGAAGAGCAACGGTTAAATTATCAATCTTAGTCATGATATCCGCCGTTTTGGCTGCCTGCGTTCCGATTACGACAGCTCAAGAAACCTTACCAGCAATTACCCAAACTTTTGATTATGGTGTAGAGATTGATCCGGCTACTGCAAGTCCGGAACCTAGTCCTACTCCAGAAAATACACCAGTTCCCAGTGCCACGGCTACCAAAGAAGCAACTGCCACTCCAAAATTTACTGCCACACCTGAGGCAACTACCATTCCAGAAGCAATGTCTCAAGCCGAAATTCGGGCCGAAATTCGGGCCGCTGGAGTTAACCTAGACGATTTAGCCAACTCCAAAGACGAGTGGACTAGCAGTCATGTGGCTTTAGAAACCATCCAAAATTCTATTGATAATCTTAATTTCAATACAGAAACCGAAAATTTTGTAACCACCGTCGTCATTGGTTTAGAAGGAGTGGAGAACCTAGAAGAACTTGATCAGGCAGTGCTCACTGATGGTGGTTGGAAATTGACAAGCTTTGCTAAATTAGCTTACAAAAGCGCTGATGGCAACTGGCAAATAATTAAAGTACCACTAAATGCCTATCGTGCTGAAGATGATTTATTCTGGTATAAGAGTACTTCTAATGGCAGTGGTCATAATTTCATAGATGGAAAAGAAGTTATTCAACCCGATGAAAACGGGCATCTTTTAATTCAATTTCTCAGGTTTTGGTTTTTAAGTTGTTATAAAGCTAATTATCACTACGGTCTTGGTAGCTTCATTCAATTGTTCACAGCCTGGATCGAACATCCACGATGGGCTAATAATGACGGAGTTTTGGGTGATCCTCCTCGCTATACCGAGGAACAACTGATTGAATTTAGGAGAACTGGTGATCCTAGTATTTTTGGTTATCAAGATCGTGACGGATACCCAATTTTTTGGCCAATAGTCACTTTTAATGCTGATTTGTCGCCACTAGCAAGTTACAATCAACCAAATAATCCTCAACCAAATTTCAATGAACCATAATTTAATCAATCAAAAAGTAAGATATTCTCATTCTTGACGATTAACGCTGGGATTTTCAATCTCGAAAAATCATTTGTAGGGCGAGCTTGAACGCACCGGACACATTGGCATGCGGAAATGTAAGGTGCGTTCAATCCGCCATATCATAACTTATGCCTATCTCACATCAAAGGGGTGAGACATCCTGCGGTGGGATGCTTTGCACAGACACCGATCCGAATTGCTCTTCTGTAGGGAATAGGCCTGCCTATTCCTCATAAAAAGCTCTTGTGGGCTTGCTTAACGGCGGATTGAGGACTGGATTTTTGGTCTACATGCCAACGCGAAAACGTCCTCAATACCTTACGGCACTTTATCACGCCCTACGGACACTTTTTCTCCCCCTACATCAGACTGTGTGGGGTACAATTGCGGCATCATAAGTAAAATCAGGGAGTGAACAAACTATGAAAATTAGATCAATGAGCGCAGCTGTTTACAAGCTTTTAGCATTTATCATTGTGTCTTCTCTCCTATTAACCGGCTGCGTTTCCGGTGGTGTTATTGTTGAAAACAACCAGGCAATCACACAAGCCGAAGAAAATGCCGTTGAGGCAGGAATAGAAACTGTCGTTGTTGATCCTGAAGCCAGTCCAACTATCATAGCCAGTCCTACTCCAGAAAATACACTAGTTCCCAGTGCCACTGCTACCAAAGAAGCGACTGCCACGCTAGAAGCAACTGTCGATCCAGAAAAAACTGAAGCAGAAAAGATGCATGAATATTGCATCCAAAAAGCTAAAGAAGTCGGCATTGATTTAGACAATTTAGAAAATTCTAATAACCTCTGGCTGACTGAACACCAAGGACTAGAAGGCTT
Organism: Anaerolineaceae bacterium UBA4890; assembly: GCA_002399085.1. Classification (GTDB taxonomy): domain Bacteria; phylum Chloroflexota; class Anaerolineae; order Anaerolineales; family Anaerolineaceae; genus Mesolinea. The sequence goes on along the minus strand of DHCY01000016.1, from coordinate 690 downwards.
AGAAGAAGCTTTTAATACTAGTTTTACTGACGATCGCATCTTTAAAACCATGATTGTTGTCGGCATGGATTCTCTCAACAGCCAAACTCGCTATAACCGCGCTCCCACCACTGCCGATGGTAAAAAAATTATGGGCTGGATTGAGGCGATCTATAAAAAAGCTGATGGCCAATATCAAATGGTCTTATTGCCCACTAACATCTGGGATATGAAAAGTGAAATTATGTGGAATAAACAAGCAATTTTTGGTGGGCCTCAATACGCCAGCATTATTAACAGCAAAGCTAAATTTAATAACATAATTAATGATTTTTCTCAACCAGATTATAATCCAGATCTTGACTATTCTGCTGCGTTTATCGGCAATCTTGCTAAACAAGATTATTGGATCGGTCCAGGCGCTTTTATTAGTTTTGATAGCGATTATCCAGCCATGACTGCTGGAGGAGCAGGGACACTGGAAGAGCCGCCATTTAGCCAAGAACAACAGCTACAGTTTCAACAAACAGGCGAGACAGATTTTTTTCCATATTTCATAGTTCCTTCCACCACTGGTTTAAAACAAGCCTTTGTCTATCCTTTTATCAATTATGGCACCCTGTCAAAAACAGACAATTACCCCGATCAAGCTTTTGTAGAAGAATTTGTAAATTGGTTTACGGGCGAAAATAAACAATTTTTAAAGCCAGC
>DHCY01000041.1 GCA_002399085.1 Anaerolineaceae bacterium UBA4890 | reverse complement strand
CATTTCTATTTAGCCTTGACAGAAAAGGAACAGAATCTCAGGTTGTTGCTTCCAAACTAGCCAGTGGGTGCCTTTCTAGCCAAAGAAAATTGATTAACTTTGACTTTGAAATGGATGGCAATCTCGAGGAAGTCGTCCAGCCGCAAGTTGGTTTCTTCAACGGCTAAGCTACTTTGGTAACAGCCTAAAACCGCCTTCGCACACAGGAGAATTTTGCCATGCATGCAGTGCCCCATGATGCCAACATCGATCAGATGGGGGAAGGACGCCATGGACGGGTCCACGCCAGTGTCCAGTCCGTGTTCGTTGATGATCCCCGTGCGCACGTAAGCACCCGTTTTAGGATTAAACATGGAGATGAAATGGTACTTTTGGTCAACAATCGTTTGATTCACCCGTTTTCACCTCAGAAGAATTTAATCCTCATCATCCTCGTCTTCATAATCTTCCTCGTCTTCGTCTTCATCATCATCTTCATTATCAGCTGCGTTATAGGACTCCTGTCCGTTCTCAAATATAAATTCTTCAGCAACTTTACCTTCAGAAAATTTCCAAATCACCCGCCTAAATCCTGCCAAAATTTCATCATTTTTATCTTCTATTTCAGCCTTAAATTGTTTAACCAATCCCTGGTCACTTTCATAAAGACTGGTGTCAAGACCGTCTAAGATAGATCTAACCACAGAACTCAAACTGGATGGAACATATACCCAATTATCGCCATCTTTCAAAAGCCCTACAGCCAAAGCTGGGGTGTTTGTTATCTCATCAAATAAAGTTAAAAGGTTATTATCAAAATTATCATAATTACCTATTGAGAAATCGGAATCATCGGGATCAAACATACCCATAGCTTTGTATTTCAGTAGGATTTCCAGCAAAACAGGATTATCGATGACAACCTCAGCTGAGGTTTCATCTTTGTAATCTTTGATAAGAGTACCTGCCCTCCAAATTTGGAAACCAGTACCCAACATACCTTCTTCTGTGTATGAATGTTTGAAGCTTAACTCAGGGAATTGCTCTGAAAGTTCTTTCGTCACCGGAAAGGTAGGACTCCAGGCTGTTACATAGTCTATCCTTCCACACGCAGGATTTTCATAATCGGACAACTTGAATCCTTCCGTCTCTTCAACTTCGTGTAGCTCAACAAAAAAAGTGGACGCGAACGTAGCTTTCCATTTAGTGCCCCAGTTCTGGATACACCAATCACCACCTCCAGCTTTATAACCAGAATCCTCTTTTCTAGCATCCATTTCCGCGAATTCTTCCGGGTAAGGAATGACCTTGTTGAAATCAAATGCCAACCCCTCCCTTCCCCATCCCCAATCCATATCGTCTGACTCAACAAGCTCGAACATCTTGCTGATAACTTCTTTATTACCAATTACGTCAATCAAGTTGTCACATTCGTTCGACATTTCGTTCTCCTATTCTTCTTCCTCTTCCTCATCCTCTTCTTCTACCCATGGGTAGTCATCCGGGTCGAAGTCGAGCGTGGTACCAGCCATGAGCAAATCATCGTCTCGCCTGCACTCATAGCCAAGTTTCTCGAGCTCAGCCACTATCTCATCCATCTGCTCTTCATCCAGCACCAGGATCTCGCCATCCGGTACATTCATATCCATGGCATCGTAGCGCATTTTACGACCAAATTTCTCCTGGATCTCCTCCGGCATCCACTCTGACATCTCGATCTCAGGGTTGGCAGGCAACTCATCGTACATAACAACATCGTTGGGGGTAAAGGGAGTCTCAGGCGGGATGTCGTAGGGTGTGCAGTCGCCATCCTCGGGCTCATACGGACCTTCGTAATAACTTGAGTTGGTTAGATAGAATTCGTACAGCTCTTTCGAAACCAAAGATTTAAACTCCCCCCAGGTCTTGGCGGTCAAGAGGGCTTTGTTGCTATTAGCCAGCTCATGCGCCCTGCTTTCCGGCACGAACAATAAACCCAAACCTGTGATGCCGTAAATGGTTAATTTTTCTCCCATTTCTTTCCTCCAATGTTGTTTTAAACGTTCGTTATGGCCAAACTATTCCTTGATAAATGGTCGGAAAGACTTTTCTAACTTGATCATAGCATCAATCAATTTATCTTGAAATTCAACCCAAACTTCTCTTTTTCGTAAATCGTAACCAGAGACCGTAAAGCGAATGTAACTGGATTTTTGATCCGGCATCAAATGCCATTCCAATTCCTCTCCAAAAGCTGCTTCAATTTCCGGTTTTTGCTCGAATAAGCGGGCGAATTCTTCCTTATTCCATTCCTTGATACCGTTGTCGATATAAAGGTTCACAATGCCGCGGTCCATTACGACGCTGTAGCCGTAGCTCAAGCCTTTTTTACCTGCAGTAACGCCGAAACCGTTGTGGCTTCCGACTTTCACCTTCGCGTGAAGAGGGGTCTTGGTTTTTGCTCTCTCATGAAGCTGTTTCAAAAATTCACGAACAACCTCCGATTGACTTTGCTTCACGCCTTTACTTTCCTCTTCGGCAGACGCGTCACTTTCAGGACCACTTGTTGGATTTTCTACTCGTCTTTGAAGTATGTTTACCTGGACTTTTAATTGCTTCCGCTTATCGAATTCGAGTTCGATATAGTCGCCAAACCGGACACCCAACTCGGCGAATGCCGGAGTTAAGCCCCAAATCATGTTTTCAGAGCCCACAAGCCTGCCAAATTCCTTATCACCCACGAATATTGGGCAACCATTTGTAAGGTCCGGTAGATATTGGACCATCTTCCCAACGCTCAGCGATCCCCCCAAAGCCCAGGAATTGACAGTAGTCTGATAGCGCACCTTGCCATCCGAAGTGATCGAGATGCTAGGTTCACGCTCAGTAGCTTCCTGCCTCGACATCGCCCTTTCCAGATCTTCTGCTGAATAAGACGCACCGCGCTTAACATAGTAGCCCGAGCCAACCCTTTCCACAACTGCCGACCCACCCATAATCTTGGAGGTTGCTGAGGCAGCAGAATAACCATTTTTCAAAAAGCCGTTCACCATTTCCTGGAAGCTGATCACTGGTCCTAGTTCGTCAAGGATTTGAAATGCGATTTCTTCAGAGCCAGATAATTTAACAGTCCCATTACCTTCGTAAGTTACCACACCCGCTTCAATGCGAAATCCGAGTTTTTCCAAGTACTGAACAAGCACAGCTTGAGGCGATAGTGCCTCGAAATGCCTGGAAATGTGGCGCTCTAAACCATCACAAAAGGTCTCAAATGGCAACGGTCCACAGTATTGCCACATCCTTAAGCCTGCCTGAAGAAGCGGCTGCCTGGAATCTCCAACAGGAACATCGCGTATCGTGAACCAGCCTGGCTCAACTTCGATCAACCCCCGATGAGCAAGGATTGCACGAAGTTCTTCCGGTTTAAATCCAAGACTTTCCAAGGCAGCATCCTCGTGAATCCCACCTGTAAACATGACCCTTCGGTCAACTTCTCGGAATTGTTTGCTCGGGATTTCTTTAGCTGCTTTAACCACATAAACCGGAATGTCAGTCGACCTTTTTTGAATTAATGCGACGTTATCCGGGACTTTGATCCCATCTTGCGCTAAATTTTTGTCTGATAAGATCGCAAAAAGTCGATCGATGGTCTTGCTCGATTCGCCCCCATCGACGAGTTGGCGGTTTTCCAGCTCTGTTTGCCAACGATCCCTTGACAGTTCGCTCCCCAGTTGTTTTGCAATCACCAGGGCTGTATTCAAATAATCCAGCCTAATCTGCGAAAGCTTACTCTCAATCTTCGTCCGGCTATCTTTTAAAATCTGGCGAACCCTCTCCCGTGTTATACCCTCTGTTTGACCGAGAGCATCAAGGGTTATGTTTTCCAGATGATATTTCAGGTAAAAATCTTGCTGCCGGGATGTAAGGCTCGAGAAGACGAAATCCATTTCCTGGTCAAGGCTTTCAAAAATTACCAGCTGCTTAAGCGTCAGGAGATAGTTCAACCTATCCTGATCATCAATTGCCTGATATTGCAAAACCTCACCCAGGCTCATTTTTCCAACTCGCAAGTCCGCAGAAAGAGACCCAGCCTGCACTTGCTTACGCAATCTGTTGGAGAGGATATTAATAGTTTTACCCAGTAACTCCTCATTTGGAGATAGGAAGGATACAAAACTCGCAAGAATATCGTTCAATTGCCCAACTGTCTGTATTCCTGCGCCAGAAAGAAGCTTGATTTGGTCCTTATGAAGATAGGAGCTCAGCAAGTTCAGCTGGAGGTTGGCGATAGCCCGGACATCAAGAATTTGTGGCTTCTCAGAGAGACCAGTAGAATCAATTGGCTTCTGGTCATCAATCTCAGTAATGAAAGCTGGATTTTGCTGAACATCATTTTCCAGTAGATACTGTTTCATTTTTTCCTGGATTTCAGCAATACTCTTCACACCCAAATTCTTGATCTCCCATAGAGAATTCGAATCTATGGCGCGTTGAAGCTGCCCCAACGTCGAGCACCCTCCCCGAATCAAAGAGTTATGGTGTCTGACGTCTAATTCGAGAGCTGCAAGTGGTATGTTTTCAATGGAAGGGATATTCATATGCCTGTGAATTACCTCTTTTTGATAATTCTAATCGAACAAGCCTAGTTGAGCCATTTTCCACCACAGCTCCACAACCAGCGCCTGGTAGCCTGGCTGATCGTTGCTGCCTTCAACGAAATGATGCGCATCTTCATGGCGCGAGACCAACAAAAATTCACCCGTGCCGAGCCTACCCGTCTGCTGCAAGAAGGCATGATCTTGCCAGGCATAGGGATTACCACCCCCTCTTTAGACTGCTTGCGTCCCGCTTGCGGGAGTGGGGGTAGGGGGGTGACTGCCCTGCCCTGGTGAGGGTCCACGCCGTCCCGTTCCGGGAGACCGTGGTAGGTCTCCCCTACAACCCCATTACTTGCTCTTGTCCAAAAATCGGCGACCCTCAGGGCTTATTTCCCAATATCCACGGCGTTCCATTGGCAGAAGTAGTCCTTCCTCGACCATTATTTGGCGCATCCAGTGGACTGAATTTTCCCAGCGGATTGTCTTTGTGTCTTTTAGCGTTTGCCGATCGACGTCACTCAATTGGTGACCCATGTCTTCTTCAATGCGGGCGATCACCTTTCGGCAATGGGCTCTTCCGCCAAATTCCACCAGAGCACGCAAAAGCGGAAACCTAAAAACCTCTGTCGGGGTGCGCCCCTCAATTGGCTCACCCTCCGGACCAAATAGGTCCAATTTTTGCCATTCTTCACGAAGCGTTTTCACTTTCTGTTGCATGGCTGAGACTTGCTTTGCCTTATCTAACACACCCTGTGCCTGGTCAAACTTCTTTTGGGAGGTCAACTCGCTCATCTGGGCATTCAGAGCAGGGATTACCTGCTCCAATTCTTCTAATAGCATATCGTAGGCATAACCGACATCTCTACTGTTCATGACTTTGCTCCTCTTTATTCAACAAATTTTGTTCAGCTCAAAAAACTTTGCTTTTAGCTTTTCAAATCTATTTCCTAAAAATTCTTTATAAAATTCTTCCCAACCGTCATTATCGACATCGCTTAAGAATTCAACGAATGCCATCTCTGACTCACTAGTGAAGGTGGACTTTGACTCAATATCACCAATATTGACCGCTCCAGGATTATCTTTTATATATTGATATATTGTTTTCTGTTTTTTTGCCTTGTTTAATTCGCCATCAAGATAACAAAGATTAGAAACAGCTGAGATGGGTAAACCCTCAACTTTGCCTTTATTCTTTGATATGTAGTCAGACAGAACCTTTACTGCGATCAAATGTTCCAAATGAAATTCATTGGTTCCCTTGACATCATGGTGAGAATAAGTGTAGGTATAGATGTAATTAAGAAACAGCAGATCAACATCATCAATTTTGGTTCTTCCGGTTTGTTTTTTGGTTAACCCTTTTTCTTTAAACCATTTGTCTAAAGTTGTCGCCCAAGATTCCTGTGATATTTTTGTGTGATATCGATCTCCTTCAAGCATATCTTCAATTCTTTTATCTCCTGAACCACGCCAATTGTTCTCTAACTGATCGTATAAATAATGATAAGGAATTTGTAATGCCCATTTTTTGGTCGATTTCCATTCTGGCTTTTCTTTAAAAGTATCCAGATGATATTTATCTCTAAAAACCTTTGCGATAAATGAAATGATTTGATAATCAGAGTGATAAAGACTAGGCTTCTCTTTGCTTAATTTATCGAGTTTGTTAATTCGTAAGGTTATGTATGGATTGAGTTCCGAAAAGACGATCTTGCCCGAATCAAACAATGCCGCCTGGAAGCCTGAATAATCGAAGGTATCAGTAAAGATCGTCGCTAGATTAATAATCTTACGAATACTACCTTGGAGGCAAGCTGATGACAAGGTAAAGCCAATGGAATCCCCTTTACCCGCAAATAGATAGGGGTACTTCGATTCTAACAATTTACCTAATCCCAAGAGATATTCATATAGATTCAGGTCTTGTTTTAGGAATTCACTCTCACTCTCCTGAAAGTGTTCAATCATTATGTTCCCGGTGGTTTGTCTTTCGCTATACTCTTCAAAAATTAACTTCTTAATCTCTACCTGAGCATTAGGAATAAGTTTATCAACCCAATTGGCTGCAAAAATTTGAAAGCGTGAAAGTTTTGTCCCTGTTGAATTTAGTTTTTCAAAGATAGTGGGAAGATTTTCATCTGACCCCTTATACAAAATACACGGGATTTTAATTGCTCCAATATTGTCTACTTCATCAACAATTTGTTTGATCAACGGAGAAAGTATCTTCTCACCACGCTTCAACAATTCTATTGAAACCTGAACGAGGAAGCGGGAGTACAAATAGTCAGCTAATGTAAAAGCTTTAAATTCAAGGGTCGGATCAGTATTGGGTTGGTTTTTTACCCAGTATACAATAGCGTTTTCCAGCTCATTTTCCGGGATGCCCTTATGAAGTTCAGAATTGTCATTCAATGATTTCCGAAACTCTAAAAGAACCTCTGTTGGTATTTGATCGCTATTAAAGTATTCCTGGGGCTTACGGTAGATGGACATAATCGCGTTTGCCCTCTGCAATCCATCAAGAAGTCTGAAAGGAGCATCTCCGGCAATTAAAAAAGTGCCAAAAGGGAAACCTTCTTTCAATGATGTTGATAAGTCTTCAACCTGACTTTTCGTCCAGACCACATCTCTTTGGAACCTGGGTAAGGTGATTTGTTTTTCTTCTATTAATTTACTAAAATTTTCAACAGTAAATTCCTTGAATTCATAATTTTGTCGCATATAAGTTTTAGTCATAATTACCTCTTTTAAAATAATTTATATCAACTTTGCCGAACTAGCCTGGGGTAGCGGCGGGCGTACCAGGTTTCAACCTCACGAATGTCGCCTTCATTGAGACCATAGAGGTCATAGACAATACGGTCGATTTCCTTCTGTTCGTAAAGGTGATATGGATAACGGGGATCTTGTGTTTGTTTTTTGATAATTGCTTCGACAAACTTGTTGACCTGCCCAGACCCTATCGCCATCGGTATCTCTTTGACTGCATCGACCTGCATGTCAACGACACAATAAATATATACCTTTGAAATCAGTTTTACTAACTTTGAAGCTAATATGCCCAATGATTCAATATAATTCATGCCAATCGCGATCGATGATCCTTTCACGTCAAAAACACCTATGGATTTAATACGAAAGGTAGGCGCATATATACCAGTTATTGAGAATGTCAAACCTTCTTTGAAGTAGCCATCCGAGTTTTGAAACCTTGAGCAAAGCCTGGTTTTTGAGCCCTTGCCATCCCGCTTGAACATCGTAAGAGTTTTCATTCGGTGAACAGCCCAGGTACTCCAATCAATGAAGTAATTGGTGGGCACATAATAATTAGGCAGCCAGCCCGAATTTGTATCGCTCTCACCGCCCTTGTCATAAGGCACAATGTATCGCCCACCAAACCAACAATCCGGATCAAATTTTTTCTCATCCTGGGTTTTATGAAAACCCTTTTCAATAATCTTCATACGCAACTTATCATCAGAGGCGATTCTCTTCAGTTCATCTTCTGTCACCAAAAACTGACGAAACTGGTTAATGTCGCGGTACGATCCTCGTGCCTCGGGGTTTTGATAAAGATATGCCCAATTATCACCAGTCTGTAAACCAACTTTTACTTCCGCTATATCACCGAAACGCACAATTTCAAGCGTTTTGTCATTGAACTTAATCTGGCGCACAGCAACTTTCTTACCATTGATTGGTCTGCTTTCAATCTCACAATCAACATCCTGGGTGAGGAGGAAAATTTTTGGGCTGCCTACAAAGATCGGTAGATTGGAATTAATTTGAATTAGTTGCTGAGGGCAGGAGAATACTGCATACTTTTCCGTTGATATGCCTACGTGTTCTGGAAGCGTCTGCAACACCGCTTGCAGCTCAACAGCTTCCGTGCGCGTGGAATGATTGGTCAGATCAGCCGTTATCAACTGACCGTCTTCCGCTGAAGGGCTGTTGGTGAGACTGAGGATGTTAACGTTTACCACGGCATTAAAACAATCTTGGTGCAGACGAATAACCCGGTGGATTGTTTTTTCAAGAACCTGGATGCGCAGTTGCTTATGAGTTTTGATGGTCAGCCAGGTGTCTGAGGTGATAAATTCTAATATTCCGCCTGGTTTTAAGAATCGTTTGAGTGACGTGGAGATGAAAACACCATAACTATCCTTACTACCTAATCCATGCCAGTCTTTGATCTCGTTATCAACTGAGACGCCATAAGGTGGGTTGCCTATCACAATATCGAATCCACCTACCGCATGCCCACTATTGTCTGTGCGGTCATAGACTTCTGAGAAATGAAAATCTGGTTTTAAGAGTTTGTAGGTTCCATCTTCAATCTTTTGCTCCAGGGCTTGAATTCTCTGTAAGGTTCTCCGGGCATTTTCCTGATCACGCTCGGTCCGCTGCATGGCTTGTTGCAGATGTTGGTCGCGTAGTTCATCAAGCTTGGATTGAACCAGCTCTTGCTCCAAAGCGTCAAACTGCTTCTTTAAACTATGCCTGATTTCTTCGTTGGTGGTGGCGTAGAAATCGTCTTTTAGGCGAATCATCTGAGCGCTTCTTGACCTGACTGCGTTATCCTCTGCTAACCAACTGGTTTGAGTCCCGGTTGGTGTGGATTGAAAAACGTCAATACCGTCAATGGTTTCTTGCAATGAATTGCCAACCCTGAACTGAAAATCCAGGCTGGGCAGAGGCTCGACTAATGAACGATCGTAATCAACAATGAGAGACAGCCAGAGACGCAGCTTCGCAATTTCGATTGCCCCCGGGTCAATATCTACGCCATAGAGGTTGTTCTTGATGATGGATTTTTTCAAAGCTACTTCGTTGATACGTTTTCCAACATGAACCCCCAGTTTCTTACGAAGCTCAATGAGTGTGTTCATAAATTCAACTGGAAAAGCACCTGAACCAACAGCCGGGTCGAGCACCTTCACGAACTCAAGTTTATTATCCAGTGTTTCTGCGTCTCTGATTGAGATTTCTTTCAATTCAGAGTCGTTACTGTAGATCAAGTCATGGATTTTTTTAGAGTCGACGGTGGTTTCATTCAGCAAATAGCGTTCAATGCTTTGCCTGACCATGAAATGTACAATTTCCCGAGGGGTATAAAAAGTACCTTTCTTGTTGCGTTCTTCTTCTGCTAAGGTGTTTTCAAAGACTTTCCCAAGCATCTCTGGGTCAATAGAAACTTCCTGGTCGTCCGGTGAGTTTTCGTCCACTGTGAAGTTGTAAGCCTCGAAAAAGTTACTGATAATGTCGCGTATAAAGGGATCCCGGAAGAGAATAATGATGCCCTCTTTTTTCATCTCGAGCTCAAGTTCACTATGTTCAAAGAGACCACCATTGAGATAAGGGGTGTCTTTGTAAGATTTTTGAATTTCTGGCAAGCGTTTACTTTCTTCTTTAGCAAACACCTCAAAAAAGAGTGGTTCCAATAGGCTTTGGTAAAGGTTGTGGTTAGACTTGGATTCCACAAAACAGCGAACATAGTCCGAACGACCTTCAATCCAACCCTTGCGCAGCAGGAAATAGAGAAAGATAATGCGCCCTAAGAAGGTGAAAGTAAATTTATTTACTTGCTCTTCTAGTTCATCCTGCTGATACTTGCTTTGTAAGCGCTTGAGCACTGTATTTTTGTTGGCATCCAGGAATTCTATTTTGGTTCTATCAAAGATGGTTCTGAACTCAGTAAAAAACTGGGTGGTGACAGGTTCGACTAAGAAAGCGTCTTTTACAAATTGAAGTGAGCTGAAATTTGCATCTTCAAACCGTTGGTAAAAAGTCTTGTTGGTCAATTGGGGGCTGACGAAATAGGTGAAACGCTTATAGTTGGATCCGACGGCTCTCGTACCTTCAATTTCTTTATAAATAAATGAAAAACGAAAGTTGCCAGAAGAATCATAAAATACAAAGATGCCACTAAACTCTTGAAAGTCATTCAGGATGCGGATCGCTTTTTGGTATTGGGCTAGTTTCCCGGAACGCTGCGAAAGATCACTCGCTACCTGAATTGACCAGATAGAGAGTAGCTCCATTTCATCATACGCAATTTCACCGACTCTTGTTACGGCTGTAAACTGATCATCTTCGTAAGCAGGGTAAACAGTGAGTGATTTAGAAAAATCGCGGGTTCTGCTCGGCTTCTGGAAGAACTTAGCAAGGTTTTCATTATTGTAGTCTTGGATCAGGTTGGTGAGGGTGAGGTCGGTCATTGTTTTTGGTTCTCCACGGCGATGACGATTTCTTGATTGACTTCTCTGGCGCGCTCAATTTCCTTCTCGAGGTAGTCGGGACCCAGCTTGAGGTAAAGCTCTTGAATGGCGCTGATGCTGGCATTCAGATCTTTTTGCGTGCCATATTTGAGGCTGGCAATGCTGCGCAGTGTATATTTAGGCAGGGTGGCCCATTCTTGCATATCCTGTAATAGGGTGCCCAGGAAGTTGCGGTAATTTGCAAATTCTGGCGGTTCACGCCGCAGCAGGCTCTTGAGATTATTGAGCGCTCTGGCTTCCACGCTTTGTTGGGTAAGCCCGCGATTGCTCGTATCAGTTTTAATTTCGCGGGCGATTTGGTAGTTTTGCCAGAAATCCGCAGACAGCGGCAGGCGCTCTTGTTCGAAGGGGCATTCGATTAGCGGCAGGGCTTCTTCAAAAGCCAGCAACTGCGCTTCCTTTTCGCCTGCAAGCAAGCTTTGGATGAAAAGGCGGTTTTTGCGGAAGAAGACCAATAGTTCGTCTTCTGAGCCGGCTTTGGAAACCTTGACTCTGGGAGGAAAGTCTTTGATATCGCGCTCGATTTGCGGATGGTCCTGGAGGAGTTGTTGCCAGCGTTTGACCATTTGGGTGTAGAAGCTGGCGCCTTCCTGCTCGTCTGGGGCTTGTTGAATACGGGTATAGAGGGCGGAGGCGGAGGGTTCTTCATTGATATCAAATATTTTCACGTCCTCCCCCAGGGTATTGTGGATCAGGAACATCTTCTTTGCTGCGATCTCGCGCGATTGAACGATGTTGGCGCCTTTTTTGGTGGGGAAGAAATTAACAATGTAAAGCTGGTCGAAGACCTTACGGCTGATGCGGTTGATGCGCCCCACCCGCTGGATGACCCGCACGGGGTTCCAAGGGATGTCGTAGTTGATGATCATGCCGGCGCGATTGAGGTTGAAGCCTTCGGAGATGCGGTCGCCGGAAAGCAGGATGTCGTAATCGTCTTGTTGGTCAAGGCTTGAGGCATCGAAATTTTGATTGATGGTGTGGATCAGGCTGGCAGGCAGGGAGCCAGAGACGACCAACAAGCGCTCGCCAAAATGGGGTTGGAGGGCCAAACGCAGGTGATTGACCGTGTCGGTGTATTCGGAAAAGACGATGATCTTGCGTTTCGGTTCGCCTGAATTGGGCGGCTTGCGCAACTCTTGCGTGATTTTTTTAATCAGTTCAGCGGACTTGGGATCGTCGGAAACCAGGTTCATATCGTCGAGAATTTGGATTAATTCGTCGAACATCTGGATATCCGCGTCGATGTCTCGTAGGAATTGCTTTTTATGGTGGAAGTCGTCGACATGATAGATTTTGTAGCGCTCAGGGAAGTCGTTGGCATCAAGTATGTTTTGATAGTCAACTAGCGCCTGATCGATGACCTCGTCATCCTCGTCGTAGATCTTATCAATGAGTTGGCGGTCGAGGATGTAAGTGCCTGTTTTCTCAATAAAACTCTTGGCTTTCTCATAGGTCTTCCTGAACCTGCCTATGGATTCCTTGAAGGAGCCAAAGGAGCTTTCGAACCGCTTCACCAACAAACGGCGCATGAAGTCGGCGAGTTGTGACTGGGAGATGGACTCGAAGTTTTCAGATTCAGAAAGTTTTTCAAGTTTTTCCCCTGTTTCATAATTGAATGGTTGGTAGATAACGCCGGTGAAGAGACCACCATCTTTATGAGGCGCAAAATAATGTTCAATGATTTGGTCGTAGAAGGTAGATTGCTCTTCGGATAATTCAAAAAACCATTCTTGTGGATCGGCTACGGTCGAAAGGTCTTTAACCTCATCGGCATAATCAGGGTTTTCCTTGAGGTCGAGTCGGTTTCGCCGGATGGTGACGGGTGAGATCACATCCCGGATTTCTTTGGCAAGCTGAGTAAGCCGCCGCTGGACTTTTATGAGGTCTATGGGTGATTCCTTAAAAATCTTTTCATAATAGTCCTCGGCTTTAGCACGTTTGTCCCCATCCTGGGATTGGTAGTGCCGCGAGATGTGAGCCAGGCGTTCGAAATCGTAGTTGTAACTGCGGAAGGCGGCAGCGAGGTTGGGGTCCAGCGTGATGGTCGATTGCTTGGAGGCGACGAAGAGATTAAGCAGAGCCAGAATGTCATTTGGACGGTTGTTGAAGGGAGTAGCGGTTAATAGAATCACTTTTTTACCCCGGCATATATTTCTTAAATGCTCGTAATCCTGGGTATCCTGGTTGCGAAAGCGGTGAACTTCGTCGACGATGATCACTTCGATGTCGTTGGTATTGCGCACAAATTCAGCAGTCTCTTCAAGCTTGCCTACGGAACGAGCTTGCCAATCGTGAAGACCAAATTGTTCGAGATACATGTTCCAACCCGAGGTGTTATTGCTGTCGCCAATCAGCCCTGGGGGACAGAGAACGATGCCCCGTTTGCCGATCGCCTTAGCCACCGCGCTGGCGATGACAGACTTACCCAACCCAACCACATCGGCGATGATGACGCCATGGTTTTGTTCGACAATATTGATGGCTTGCTTGATGGCATCCAGTTGGTATTTATAAGGGATGTAGTTGTTATCTCTGAAAGCTTTTTCAACAGAATCGCCAAGGGCTCGATCAGGATTGTAGACATCAATATAGGTTTTAAGGGCTAGAGCATAAGCTTCAAAAGGAGTAATTTCGCGTGTGAGAGTCTCTTTTTCGAGCAGTTTGATGAGTTTAGTTTTGGATTCGTCATGCTCGGTGATTTCAATAGAATCGTTCCAAAGGGCGTCAAAGTAAGCCTCTGCTTGTGGAACGCCATAATCGCTGATTTCAACATTGAATTCGGCTTGACCAGCCAGACCTGGGCGGGTGAGGTTGGAACTTCCGGTGATGAATGTCCGTTGGCGAAAAGGATTGTCCAGATCAATACAGATATAGAGCTTGGAGTGGTTGGGCTGACGGGTCTTGCGAATCAATAGTCGATCTTCACGGAGCATTTTTACAAAAAGTCCAATTCTTTCATAAAAATCCTGATTGTCAAAGTCTTCGTCATTTAGGGAGAGGCGGATATTTTGTAATAAGCGATCGGTGATTTGGTTGGCTGTTAAGCTGGGTTCGTTGAGCGCGTATTCAATCAGTTGATTGTTGAATTTATCTGTATTTAGACCAACCAATATTTTAAGGATAACGTGGTCGTTATTAACCAGACCTTGGTAGAGTTCGTGAATTCCAGAGAAATAAAAGAATCCGACTAAGAATTTGAGTTCTTCTGCTCGAGAAGCGAGTTGATTGATACGATTTTTTAGGTTGGGCTGGTCATGTGCGTTAGTGATGAAGATAGAATCCATAGTCTCCCTGTTCTATGATTGGTGATGGATGATGATTATTGTACTATAGAGGGGGTAAAAAGAAACACGACCCCCTCCTTGGAGGGGGCGAAAAACTCTTGACCCCCTCTTTAGAGGGGGAATTAAAGGGGGTGATAAAAGGGGGTGATAAAAGGGGGTCAATGATGGGGATTAAAACAATCGGTTGGGGGAGATTGTGACCTTCCCAAAAAAGAACAAATGTGCTATTATTAGTGGCAAAATTGACCTGAAACGCCGCACCTTAACAACCAGCCAGCAATTGCAGTCAAAAAAGAAGCTCATAGCTCATAGCTCATCGATGGTAGCTGATGGGTGACAGGAAAGATTGCGAAAAGAAAGATCCTTCCATAGGACACTTCGTGTCACTCCTCAGGATGACAAGATTCTAACCCTCACCCCCAGGCGTCGCACATTAACAACCAGCCAGTTTTTACAGTGGAAGTACGCTTTGGTGCTATCAAAAAACGGTGTAAAAAGTGTAAATAGTGGAAAAAGCTGATAGGGAAAAAAGCTGATAGCTGATAGGAAAAAAGTTGATAGCAAAAAAGATGATAGGAAAAAACAAGACCTACACATCAGGAATACAATCCGGGCGATTCTTTCAAAATCGTGAATGTGCTCGTCGTGAATTTCAATATTAGAAAGACCAGATCTTTCCTTCATCAGCTCTTTGATGGTCATGCGGCCTTGGTATGCAGGACGAAGTTGTCTATCCCTTGCTTTTTGTTGTTGCTGCTGTTTTAGAAAGTCGAGATATTTCTGGATCGCCTGGAGGAAGACCTTTCCGGTCATTTTTCCAGTCTGAACAATCAGGGTAATGCTACGTTGTGAAATCTCTTCCTGCATGGCTACCTTTCTTGCCTGGACTTGCCATGCATATCGTGATTAACCCGGGTTTTATAAAAAGCGTTGATTGTTTTGGGAGCGTTGTAGAGCGTGGCGAGTAGGTATGCCCTGATATTCTGGATTTTGTTCGTGTTTAGATTAAGACCATCCAACACATATTCGATATGCATTGAGTTTAGACTCAACAACCGTTCTCTGACCCGCTCAGCCGGAATTTGAGCACCATTGATGCTGAAGGATTTGACCTTCGAGCAGGCAGTCTCGATCATGATCTCGAGAATTTCCGGAATTATATCAGGGTCCCGTTGGACTATGTATTCGTATTCGATATTTTTCTTGAAAATTTCTCTAAATTCCATCCATCGATCAATCTCTTTGGATTTGTCTTCCAAAAGCTTATGGTGTGATGGATTGATAGATTGATTGATGATTTCTTTTTTCTCAGTCTTAGTAATATCAGTGTTAATTAACTCCTCTTTTCGGAAGTCTTGACTTCCCAATTCCGGAACACCGGAGTGCCCTTTTTCGGAAGTCTTGACTTCCTCATGAACAACATTCTCATCATCAGTAATGCTTGATAATTCTGGGACCAGAAAGTTCATCACATAGATTTTTGAAGGTTTTCCCAGTCCTTGCTTTACCCTTTCAATTAAACCAATCCCCTTTTTTGAATCTAACTCAGCCAAGATTAGCACTCCTTTATTGTGCCCGCAATTCATTAATTCCTGGATTTCTGAAAGCGTGAAATAGATAAAAACCCTATCTCCCGAATCTTTCCAATCATTCTTGATCGACAGACTCATGCGATCCAACATTAGGCCATATAGCACTTTCGCATCGCTTGAGAGACCTGAGAATGCTGGGTTTACAAATAGTTGTTTGGGGATTCGGTAAAACGTAAACTGATTGGCTTGATTGCCATAATAGTATTCAAAAGTAATATCTGTTTCAGACATGTTATCCTTTCTATTCCATCGAAAATAAAAGCTGCAGACCTCCTCGGATAGAGAGCTGCAGCTTAGTGAGTTGTTGGTGAATATGCTTAATTAACGATCGCTGATTAATAATCCTTTCAAGGAGGGTTTACCCAGTCTAAAATTAAGAGTGTGAAGTCGAAAAAAATTTTCCAGAGCGAAAATTCCTGGCAAAAGTGGGATTTATAGTCTATAATATCGAAAAGAGCAACTGAAGTTTGCGTGGCTCACCGGAACCATCGTACTAAAGGTTCGTAAAATCTACGAACCCGGAGGTCAAAGGTAACGAATTCAGGTTCCCCCCTCATAACCCGGAGGTCAGTCGTTCGAATCGGCTCCCCGCTACTAATAAAAAAACGACCGGAAGGTCGTTTTTGTTGTTAAGATGTTTCTGTAGTTGGTCGTGTAGGGTGTAACTGTTTTTAGTAGAGCCTGGAGAACGATTGACTTACTTTTCCCTTCAGCTCTACTAATTTGATTACTGCTAATTTATCTTCTCATTGGACCAAAAGGATCAGATACATACGATGAATGAGCGGTATTGAAGTGTTCACTCTTTGCCTTGTTGATTCGATTTTCCAAATCGTTGAGCTCGTTTTCTTCAACAGCCTGAGCTTTCGACATTTTGTTGACTCTTGCCTTGCTCGAGGCATGTTGCTTTCCAAAAAGGAAAGAGAACAGGTTGATTTTATTGGTTACTAACATTTCAAACTCCTTTTTTTACCTGACAACATTTTTGCGGTACAGGCACTCAATTTCTTCTCAAAATCTTGCACAGTCCAGGTTGGCAGCCATTATTGCTCTCTTCTTATGACTGAAAGGATCGCCAGCCCCAGGTCATTGATCTTTGACAGGACGCCGAGCAAAGCCGCCTGATCCATCGTTTGCCCTTCCAGTAGGGTTTGATCACCTTGTTGGGTGACCCTAAAACCGTCGAGCCAGTCAGACCAACTCTCATCAAAAATCCCTCTGACCTGAATTTGGTAAAACGATGGCGATTCACATGCTTCCTTGTTTGTCATGGCTTGTCTCCTGTTCTCATCTTGTTTCATGCTCAGTATCTTAGGTAATATGATGATTTGTCATCATCAAGTTTGATGATTTGTTGTCTTCAGGTTGATGATTTCCGGTGGGAATTAACAAAAAACCCCCGCCGATTGGCGAGGAATCAGTCACTTCGAGGATCTGTATTTAGAGTATGCCCAGATCACGGGCTTTTTGCAGCGCCTCAAGCCGACCATGCACATTCAGTTTGAGAAAAATGCTGCGGATATGAGTACGCAGTGTAGAGGGTGCGATCAGCATTTCGTTGGCAATTTCTGGAACGGCAAGGTGCGAGTTCAGCAGCCGTAACACTTCCAATTCACGATCACTTAAAGGCTCGACCAGGTTAGCGCATGCCGACCGGACGGTATTTGCAGCGGTGCTTTCGATTTGAAGGTCTTCTCCAGGAAGCCCGAAAGCAGCCAAAAGTTTCGTAGTGTATTCGATGTTAATGCCGCGGCTTCTGGCGTTCTTCAGCAGCGCTGCCATTGGAGTGCCTCTCTCCACAAATGTGCGCAAATATCCTTCCGGTTCAGCCGCCGCCAGGCATAATTCCAAAGCCTGCAGCGCTTCCTCTGTGCGACCAAGAGCCTGTAAGGATAGCGCATAAAACGGCATTAACTTCATCCAAAGTCTGTTCCAGCCCTTTTGCTTTATGCCGTCAAGCGCTTTCTCAAGTGTGTAGACCACATCCGAATAAAGCTTTTGTTGAAAGAGCAGCGAAACTATGATAAGCAATGGTACCTGGTTCTCATCATCCTCAGAGGTGAGCCAATAGCCAGTAAACTTGTTCGCGGCACCAGAAACGTCCCCCTTTGATAATAGAAGCATGATCTCATTTTCAGCAGAAATTCGAATATACCAGGAGGAAATTGTTCTTCCTACTTGCATCGCGCGCTTATTGTGTACAAAAGCCTCCTCAAATTCACCGGCAGCGCCAACAACATGTGCGAGGCAGGTCAAGGCAAAATGCAGCGCATCGGTTTGCCCCCAGTGTTCTGCCAGGGCGACCGCTTGCCGGGCAGATGCCACAGCAGATTCCAGTTCATTCCACTCGAGAAGAATGATGCTCATGGTGGCATAAGCGTGTGCCAAAACAGGATACTGCTGCGGCGACTGACCGTTTTCTTCCACCTGGCAGATTGCAGCCTGGCAGACGGAAAAGGCTTCATGGAGGTGACCCTGAAGGAGGTGTACATATGCCAGGTTGGCACTTGTGTACAGGATTTCATGCACTCTTTTGATCATTTGCCCGGCAATAAGAGCCTCTTCAAAGGAATGGGTGGCTTCAAGAAAGGTGCCCTGGTATTGTAAAGCCAGACCCTTGATATTCAGCAAATGGGCACGGGCTGCCCAGTTTTCCTCCGATAAATTCTCCATACCGCGCCGTACATTTTCCAAAGCCAGCTGTGGGTTCCCTTTCGTCCAAGCCAGGTAAGCCTTAATTGCAGCCAGGTGACAGGTTAGCTGTCGTCTTTCGGAATCGTCCGGCATAGTCTGCAGAATATCTTCAGCCTGCAGCATAAGATCGTCCATGCCAGTCGAAGGATCGGCATAGGCTTTAGCCCAGGCGTAAGCGATGCAAAACCAGGGATCGGGGGAAATTTGATGACCGGGAAGTTCTTCGAGCTGCCTGAGCATATCAGCCAGTTCCGTGTTTTCGACCATTATCAGGGCGTTCCCAGCAACGGCTTGATGGACCCGATCAATATCTCCGGCAGCCAGGGCGTGGCGGATCGCCTCAGAATACATATGATTTTCGGCATACCAGGCGCTGGCACGCTGGTGCAGCTGGGGGGTGCGTTCGGACCAGAATTGCTTCAGTTGCTTGCGCAAAAATCCGGCAAAAAGATGGTGATAGCGATACCACTGCTGGTCTTCATCGAGTGGGATCAAAAAAAGACTGGCACGCTCCAGCTGGTCCAGAAACTCCTGACTGCCTGACTTTTCTGTCACCGCATCGCACAGCGGTGCACATAACTGATCCAGGATGGAAGTATCGTGCAAAAACGAGCGAACATCTTCGGATTGCTGGCTGAGCACTTCGTCCAGCAGGTAATCCAGGATAAAACGGTTTGAGCCCGAAAAGGTTTTGATAAACGATGAAACACTTTCTGGTCCTTGCGCCTTCAACCTGGCTTGCATCGAGATGGAAGCCAACTGTAAACCGGCAACCCAACCTTCTGTACGGTCTTGAAGCGCGGCAATTTCAAGCGGCGACAAGTTGAATTGTAGAGCCCTTTGCAGAAACTTTTCGGTTTCAGCGTATGCGAAGCGCAAATCTATCGCCCGCAGTTCGCTAAGTTCGCCACGTGCCCGCCACCGCGACAGGGGCCAGGGCGGATCCATCCTGCTGGTTGCCACCAGATGCAAGTTATGGGCAGCTTGTGGCAGATGTTCAAGCAGGTAGGTCAGATCCTGGTGGATCTGGCTTTCCGAAATGGCGTGCAGATCATCGAGTACGAGGCATACCGGCTCTTCGAGGGCAGACAACTGATTGATAAGCTCCGTGATTTGGGCTTCCATTGAATCGGGTTGAGGAGATTGGGAAGCCTGGAGGAGCGCCATGCCAAGGTCGGCTTGTTGAAGCGGAGCGAGCGTGTTTAGAGCGGCGACAAAATACTTCCAGAAGCGGGCAGGAGTGTTTTCACTTTTCTCGAGCGACAACCAGGCAACAGGAGGATCTGCCTGTGCCTGCCATTCGCTCAGTAAGGTGGTCTTGCCATAACCGGCTGGGGCAGTGATGAGAGTCAGGCGGCAGCCTTGGGCAATGCCTTCATTTAGCCTGGCAATTAACCTGGTGCGGTTGACCAGATTGCCATGCAGGGGAGGAACATGGACTTTGGTTGCCAGCAAGTTATCTGACACGTTCTTACTCCTTGCGCGTTAGAACACTTCTTATTATACAAGAAAAACAATAAAACCCTATAATCATAAAGAAAAGACTCTTTCGCCCCCCGGATTGCGTGTCAGATTTTCTGTGAGATCGTCACGGATCTAGGTGTTCCTTGACTACGCATTATTGAAACGCAAACATTTTTTTTTGAAACCATAGACAATGCAGGTTTATAGTAAAATTCTCGTAGACCCTGAAAATTGCGCAATTAGGTAATTCTGGACATAACAATTTTTCCATCAATCTTGATTTTATTAACAACATAAGAAAGTTATCAACCAGAGGATGACCGATTAATCATGCTAATCATTGGATGTATGCTCTGAGGATAAATCATTTTTAATCAAGGTGATTTTATTAATTTATCAACAGTACACTACCCAAACCAAAAGAAGAGTTTTTCAATCAGGAGGAACCGGAAATGAGTAATTTTCTTCATCAGAAACAGGCTTTGAAACAAACACTCAAACATACACTGGCACTACTTTTGGTCATTACCATGCTTTTTGGGCTTGGCGCTTGTACCGAACAAAAACCTGCTCAAACTGAATCAACACCAGTGGTGCAGGAGGCAGAAACTCAGGCTTTACCTACGTCAACTGAACCATTTGAGTCAGAGCTGATCACGATTGAACGAGATTTAGGACCAGAACCTTTGCGGGTTGCAAATCAAGCAACCGCACTTGCGCTGAGATATTATATTTTTGCCAGGCTTATAACGGAAGATCTTGTAGCTTTGGACATAAATGCCCTGTCTGAAGGAGCCCTTCAAAATCAAATGGATGAGCTCGTCAAGATTTGGGAAACAGCCGACACACTAACCTCAGCGGCTGAAGTGATCACTGATCAGGCAGTCTTGTTGTTAGACACTTCTCAAACAGACACCTTCAGCCAGCCGTCCATCGCGCTTGCCAGTTATACCGCGCAGGTTATCGATCGCCAGACCTGGGCTGAAAACCTGACAAAGCAATATGATGCCCTGAGGGGTGCCCAGAGATACAAGCAACTTGCTGAGCAGCTTGGAACGGACACCAGGACGGCTGTGGAACAGATGGCACTGGCGCAAAAAATCATCCACAACGCGGCAGACCTTGAGGAAGCCCAGGCAGAGGTGGATGCTTATACCGACAGCATCAAGATTGTTGAGGGCTACAAAACAGCCAGCAAGGTAGGCTTATTTGTAGGAGCAACCATTGCTACCGGGGGAGGAACTCTAACCGCCTTAGCCGGTAGCAGCATGTCAGTGCCAGTTGCCGGAGCCATTATCGTAGGTGGTGTAGATTGTATTGTCGATGTTGGTCAGACCACCAGTTCCATCATTCTCGGTGAAGATCATCAGGTAACGGTTGACTTCAAAGAAGCCGCGGATGTAATCCAACCAATCTCCATGGTTATGAGTCTGGTTACGATGGACCCAACCTCGGCAATTGATGAAATTGCCTTTTTGGGCGAAGCGATGATGGAGTGGAGTAATCCAGGTAAGGTTACAGGCATTGCTGTTGAAATGACCAAAAACGCGACCTCACATGTTTTGGCAAAGCTTATTGGTATGATGGAAGGAAATCTACCGGATGTCAGAAAATCCCTGGAAGGCTTGAATTTATCTCTCCCAAAAGAAGAAGGTACAACTCTCGCTAAGCTGATTCTGGCAAATACTGTCAGCTCTGAGGAAGCTCAGGAAAAAATGCAAGAGCTTAGAGCTCAAATGGCAAAGCTGGCTGGTGAGGATGTGGAACAAAGCCCAGAGGTACAAGAAACGCCAGCCCCTGATCCGGAAGATGGAACACTTACCGGAGAGCAAACGCAACCAGCAATTGGCTCTGACTTAGGAAATAGTATCGCTGGTACTTACAGCAATAGTGCTGTTCTGCAATCTACTGCTGAAGGCGTGGAAGCTGACGGTAGTTTGCCAGTTACCTTGCAGCTCAACGAAGGAGGGACAGGCACAGCTACCGTTTATGGCTTTAGCGGCGATGCAGTATATGCAGGCAGCTCAGTTTCGTTTTCAGTGCCAATGACCGGCTTGACCTGTGCGTTCGAAGGGACCGCGAGCAGAAGCGGCAGCAGTGTGGTAATTAGTGGAACTATGGTTTGTACTTTGATGGGCATAGCAGCCGCCACTTATTCCTGGACTGCGCAAAAGTAGACTTTCAGGTAGATCGCTGCGTGGCGAGGGTATGTAGGTAATAAGAGTGGTGAGTCATGTCGTACTCCTTTTCTGGTTGTCGTGACCTAAAGGACACTTCTGACTCGCCACTTTTTTTATGGTTCAGCAATTTAGAGAAAGAATGGTAAATGAACTAACCATAAAGGGAAAAAGAATTAGCAACATAAGGTTTACTGATATCATTCTTAACCTCGATACACATAAAGATAACTTTCAATTTAGAACAAATCGATTTTAAGTTTCAAATGGACCTGCTATTACCAAACATCACATAATTGGGGTATCAATTACGGATATAGCGGAATACCATTTTCAGATAACAGTGAAAGTATAAGTCAGATGTGTGCGAGGATATTCAGTGAAAATCACAATAAGAAAGTTACGCGGTGCCAACATGGATGTCAATATGTCCACCCCCAGGAGAAAATTGCCTGGAAGCAGGATCAATGTCCGTGGAATGCAGATGAACACACTCACGAACATCGTTGCGCGGTGAAGAATACTTCCATTTGCCCATATTTCTGTGGTGTGAAGTATCTGGACACGCTACTGTGTTGCTATCCGCATCCCAACCAATTAAAAGGAACTTGAAAATCGAATGAGCATACACTAATAAAACCAACCAAAAATTGACAAAAATCTTGCGGCAACGAAAAGTTTTAAAAGACAATTTGAGATAAAATTGATGAAGAGTTTTCTCTGTTGGAAAACCTGGGCATCAAACATTTGGAATACTCTCCTGACAACAGTCTCTGATGATAGCAACGGAGTTGAGCTTCATGACCATGACAATAGCAAAAATTTTGCAGGCAATAGATCTTACACCCGGTATGTTATCTGGAAAGACCGCCGTGATTACAGGCGCAGGGAGCGGAATAGGACGGGAAATCGCGCATGCTTTTGGCTGGCTGGGCGCAAACGTGGTAATTGCTGATATATCTGAAAGCGGATATAAGGTCGAAAAGGAAATTTCCGAGGCTGGTGGATTGGGAAAATGGATCCTAACGGATGTGTCCAACGAGGATTCGGTAAAAAAACTGATCGATGAGTGTGAGAGAAAGTACGGATCGATCGATTATCTGATCAATAATGCCATTTACATCACAACGGCACCGGTTGAGGAGATAGAAACTGAAGTCTGGGACCAGGTAATTTCGGTGAATCTCCGCGGAACATTTTTGACCTGCAAATACACCCTGCCGGGAATGCAACGGCGTGGAACCGGAACAATTATCAATATGGTTTCAACGGATGCAATGCCATATCTTTCAGCTTATATGGCTTTCAAGGGTGGGGTTGCTTCTTTTACCCAATCCCTGGCGGCTGAAGTGAGTGGAAAGGGAGTTTCTGTGATTGCGCTTGCGCCGGGTTTTGTGCGCACACCTGGAATGCAAAGTATTTCCGAGGGTCTTGCGCCTCACCTTGGAATGAGCAGCGAAGAATTCCTCAACCTTTCACTGCACCCAGCATACGCAGGAGCAATACCCGCTGAGGATGCCGGGGCAGCAACCGCTTATTTGGCAGTCAGGATGGCTCCAGATTATCACGGTGAGGTTGTTTCCGGATATACAGTGCTTGAAAGAGCCGGCTATTTAAAAGAAGCGCAATATACCGATGGTTCTGAGGAGAAGGATAATGATGTTGAAATCAGTACAAACGCGAATTTATCTGATAAGTTGAGATAACTCACTGCCATACTAGAGGAGATGGACCAGGAATTCAATAAAATGCCCATTTTTGTTCGTCCACTGGCGAGGAAGGGATTTGCGGGTAAGGCAGGTGCCAGTATTCTCGACTGGCAACGGGCAATTTCGCAGGCAGCTTGTCAAGGAAAGATTGGAAACCTTATTGCGGGCAAGAATTCCACCGAGATGCTTCAAAAGCTGGAAAAGTACATCCGTGAGGTACCCCAGGAAACAGCCCGTTTTACGAGGGACGAAAAGGTTATTGACGAGATCCGTCAAATAACGCAAAAAAGGCTCGCAGTGATTCATGGACTGATAGGCACGATTGCTCATTAATCGATAGGGACGCTGCTCGAAATCTGAAAATGTCCAAAATTATCATCTTTTCAAGCAGATGGAAAAATATGTTGACAATATTGTCGGTTGGTCGGGTTGGCTATTAGTAAATTATTCTTTATCCAGGAAATGAGTTTGTGTATGGACAATTCAAAGGCATTGAAATTGAAAAATAAATCTTCAGTAACACAGCTTTTAATAGCGATCGCGGGCACATTTGCCGTAGCGTATGGTGTTTTTCTGTTTAATCAGCATTTATTGAGGACGTTTTCATTACCCTCACGCATGATCTTAATGATAGTCACGCAATGGTTGCTTTTCCTCGTTCCGGGGCTGTTGATGCTTGTGAACAGACAAAAAATAAGCAGTCTGGGCTTTACAAAAGAAAACCTTGGACGGCAAATCGGCATCGGGTTGTTGATAGCAGTTTCCATGTCGCTGGTACTGACCGTCCTGCCCATTTTGCTTGGCTTCAAAGATTTGGTTGTAGACGAATCCTATACGGAAATTTGGCAATTTGCTTTTGAATTTATCTATCTGCTATTTGGTGTTGCTCTCGCAGAAGAATTAATCTTTCGAGGCTACATATTTCATAAGTTATTGGAAATCAAGAACTCCAGGTGGTTTGCAATCATAATATCATCGTTGCTGTTCGGCTTGTTTCATATATTCAACGGGAATATCATTCAGATTTTTGAGACGGCGTTAATTGGGGTACTCTACTGCATATTCAGAGAAAAAATCAAAGGATGCACCCTGCTTTCGCTGATCATTGCTCATGGTGTTTATGACTTTTTGATTAGGTTGTGGGTTTCAGTACTGTAAGAAATATAAAATGACACGCAAGGCACTCTGCGTTGGAAATTTGTATAGCGCCTTTTGTCTTCAATCGTTTTTATCAGGACCCGCTGTCAATCCGGACATTAATTCCACAGTGGATTTTTCCATACGGGTGATGTCGCATTTTTACGCAGATTTTACAAGACCTTAACTCATGACATATTAATGTAAGGTACAATAATCTTGTGTTTGTGTCCCTTTATTTTGGATGTGCATCGATATGAAAACAATCGTAATCTATAAGTCCGCTACAGGATTTACAAAAAAATACGCCCAGTGGATCGCAGAGGCGGTATCTGCTGATCTTTATGCTGTCGCCGATATTACTCTTAAAAAAGTGATGCAGTATGACTGCATTGTATTTGGCGGTCGGTTGTCTGCTGTCGGCATTGATGGCATTTCGTTTATCACTAAGAACTTTGATGCCCTTAAGGGCAAAAAGCTGATTGTTTTTGCGACCGGTGCTTCTCCATCCAATGCGAGGGTAACTGAAGAGGTGTTCAGAAAAAACTTTAGTTCACAGCAGCAAACTTTTGTTGACTTTTATTATTTCAGAGGCGGCTTTAACTACTCGGCACTACCTCTTTTCGATCTAATTTTGATGTAATTGTTAAAAAAGAAAATTCAAATGAAAAAAAAGAAGGGCATCGATTTGACTTCGGACGAAGCAGGGATGCTGGCTCTCTACGACTGAGTGGCTGACTTTACAAAAAAAGAAAATATTAATGCAATCATCGAGAATGTTCAGTCAGTGTCATCAGGGAGCGCGGCTAGCGACCTGGACTAAAGATCAGCGGAGACAAAAACATGAAGCTTTCTATTGCAAAGGGTGAGCTTTTGAAGAACACTTTAAAAATTATTCTAATCGGAATCATAACGACAATCAGCAGGATCATCGGGCAATTTTTGATACCTGCCGGTGAGCAAAGCATTCTGGAGCCAAGCGCATTCGCTATAAGCGGCACGATGCCCCTGGCATTCACCATCTATGGCATATCGCGTATTCGCTGATAGCCTCATTGTTTTTGCTCATCAGGAAGCAATTGACGGGAAAAAAGGTGTGGCAGGGCTTGACCTACGGAATTGCGGTTGCTGTGATTTGGATAGTCTATTTATTGGAGCCGCTTCCGCATGTTGCGCCGCTCGATCGTCCATGGAGAAGATTCTTATCAACTATCCGATCTGCGCCTGGACGTTGGATTGGTCAAGCAAAACGAGGAGCGGGATCTACTCCTCAATTCAGACCACGAAAAAGTAATTCTTAAAAAGGGGGAAATCGGCATCCCTGTGATCTTAAAGGGAATGTACGATATGGAAATCGGCGACAAAGTTATTCTGAACAGTAACGGCGTGCGCAAAGAATTTGTGATCAAGGAATTTGTCTTGGACGCGCAGATGAATTCGATGGCATCCTCAACCAGAGTGCTCTTGAGTGACGACGATTTTGAAGAGTTGCACGGAGAAATCGGTGAATTTGAATATCTGATTGAAGCCTATTTCAATGACAGCGGCGATGCTTCTGCTTTTCAAACTGTTTATGAAAACGGCGGGATGCCGGTTAACGGTCAGGCTGTGACCTATACGATGATGTTTTTACTCAGTGCGCTCACAGACCTGATTACAGTATTTGTTATGCTTCTCGTGAGTGTCCTCCTGATCATGGTGTCGTTTATTTGTGTACGGTTCACTATCATGGCGGCTCTGGAAGAAGATGTGCGCGAGATTGGTACGATGAAAGCTATCGGGTTGCCCTCTTCAGAGATAAGAAATTTATATCTGGATAAGTACAAGTTTCTTGCCCTGGTTGCCGTGGTTTTCGGCTATCTGGTTGCATTGATCAGCAGCAAACTCATCACCAGCCACATCAGCACGACTTTTGGGAACGTGAGTTTATCGCCCCTGGCTATCATCTTGTCTGTGGTTGTTGCCGTTTCGGTATATTTGCTCATCACCTTTTACTCCAGAAGAATTTTAAAGAAAATCGATACACTCACAGTGGTTGACGCGCTGGTAACTGGTAAAGGGTTCGAAAAAAATACAGGGGCAATTAAAGATGGAATGCACAAATCCAGGCTGTTGCCGGTAAACTGGCTGTTTAGTTTACGTGAAGTTTTTTATAAGTTTTCAAACTGGGCAATTGTGTTTGGGGTTTTGCTGATCACCGTCGTGATGATTTTAATTCCGTTGAACTTGTTGAATACCTTTGAATCTCCTGAATTTATCACCTACATGGGCAGTTCTCTTGAAGATGTTCTCATAGAAGCTGAAAACGGGGAAAACCTGGAATCAAATTATGACAAGGTAAAGCAATTACTGGATACTGACCCTTCCATCTCAAACTATCATGAATACAGAACTGTGAGAGTGCAAACGACGGATTCTACTGGAACGCAAAAAAACCTCAATGTTGAGGTGGGGGCGACTGCCGGCAGTGAATTGCAGTACCTTACCGGAAGTGCTCCACAAGGTGAGATCGAAATCGCGCTTTCCTTCATGAATGCTGATGAAATTGGTGCTGAGGTTGGCAGCAAAATTGAGGTGACGGCTGATGACCAGCCGCGTGTTTTTGAAGTCTCAGGCATCTACCAGGATGTTACCAGCGGCGGTAAAACAGCCAAATCTACCTACGGGTTCCCCGGTATTCCATCCAACAAGTATTCGTTTTCAGTAAATCTCGAAGAAAATGGGGATGTAAATGTAAAAGCGGATGAATGGGCAAAAAGCCTTGGTGCGGGGATATCTGTAGATCCGATGGAAGATTTCATTGACCAGACGCTGGGCGGAGTATCAAGACAGCTGAGGACGGCGGTTATTGCGATCGTCATCATCGGTTCATTGCTAGCTTTGCTTATCACCGTCTTGTTCAATGGCGGAACAACCGTGATCATTGTCACGCATGATCTAAAAGTTGCAGCAAGAGCAAGCCGAATTATCTATCTCATCGATGGTAATATCAAAGACGAACTCCAGCTTGGAAAGTACCAGGATGACCATGAGATAGTTGCTGGCAGGGAGAAAACTTTAGCCGGGTGGCTGGCAAACCACGGTTTTTAGGTAAAAACAAAGAATCATCCACGCCATCAAAGCCCAAGCCTGAGATTAATAACTTAAACACCAGAAAAATTTAACATGAAAGCAATCGTACTTAAGAAATATGGTTCGACAAACGATCTGGAGCTAACTGAAATTCCCAAGCCGGTCATCGGCGATGACGAGGTCCTGATCCGTTTGCTTTATACCAGCCTGAACGCGGCAGACCTCGATTTTGTACATGGACATCCACTGATCAGATTTACAGGATTACGCAAACCCGGGTTCCCGATTCTGGGCTCTGATCTGGTCGGAATCATCGATGAAAATTGGCGGGATGTAACCGGGTTTGAGGTGGGCGAACTTGTCTGGGCGGATACCTCCAATCCAGCAGCATATGGTACCTTCGCCGAATATGTGAAAGTTAAGCCTGCTATCATTCAAAAACTCCCTGCTGGCATCCCTCTTCCAGATGCTGCCTGCCTGCCAACCGCTGCAATAGTTGCCTAACAAAATGTTGATATGTTTTAAGGGCTTGAAAAGTGGAGATAAGGTGTTGGTCAATGGCGCTGGTGGCAGCATTGGAACCATTTTGGTCCAGCTTCTTAAATCCCGGGGTGCTGAAGTGACCAAGCCGTTTTCTTTATTTTATTGCTGATCAATCGGGAGTTAATTGCAGGCAAACTGATGCCTCTTTATAGCGTATCGTCCGGTAATGTTCTTTTAAAACCCTGGTTGATTAGGAAAGATGTTGGGGGTTGATTATCTTGGCCGAATGCAAAAAAGCAAAGACCCCTTCAATTGCTAAAGGAGGAGAAACCTGATGAAAAGCGCAAATTGGAGAAATGCCATCATTCTTGTAATGATACTATTGTTGAGCTATTGGGTGAGCCGACATGGTCTGCCCCAATACTACACACCCGAATGGTCTGCCAGGCGCTTGTTTTGGATTGCGTCTTTGATCGTCGTGTTTCCCTCCATTTTTGGCAAACCAATATTCTCAGCAACTGCCCTGGCAGGCTATCTTGTTGGCATGTTAACCGGAGAATTGTTTGGCGGTTTTCAACAGAATCTGCCGCCACATTATCCACACTATGGATGGCTTATTCAGACGCTGGTCTTCCTTTTGTTCTGTCTGGTTGGACTTTGGTTACAACGCAGATTCGAAGTTGGTCCATCCGATCCAAAAGAAAGACAGATACAGTGATAAATGTCTTTTAAAATGCTAAAAAACGACTAAAATACAAGCATGGAAACGACTGAAAAGAACGCAAGCACAGATCCAACCGAAGACCTGGACCCTGTTTTCGAAAAGCGAGTTGACTCGGAATCTTCCGACAGTAAAAACAGCGATTCGCCGCCCTGGGGTTGGGGAACAAAACTGATCGTCGGCACGCTGTTGGTGGCTGGTTTTCTGGCTTTGGTCTTTCGCTTTAACGATTACTTTAAGCTGGTTCTGACTGCCTTCGTTCTTTCATTCCTGCTTTACCCCATTAGTAAGTTTTTGCTGAAGACATTTCGGATTAAATGGCGCGTTGCGGTTGCTATCGTCTATATTTTGGTGGCGAGTTTGCTTATCTGGCTGCTTGCCAGAGGCGGCGTGGGGTTGGCGACACAAGTACAGAACCTGTTTCAAACGGTAATTGATAACGTTGACAATATTACGGAGCTTTTGGACCGCTGGTCCAGTCAGACGATCAACATAGGTCCGTTTGATTTCACCACCCCACAGCTTGATTTTGAACTAATCGGTCAGTGGATATCCAATCAACTGGAGCCGATCGCCAGCCAGGCAGGCACGATTGCCACCACCGTGGTTGGCAGGGTGGGTGGGTTTTTGGTTAACGCAGGCATCACCTACATAGTCTCCTTTTTCATCACATCGGAATCAGAAGGCGCCAAACGAAGGATGCTGAACATCACGATCCCAGGATACGAGAAAGATTCCCGCCGGCTGGGGATGGAAATAGGGAAAATCTTCAACTCTTTCATCCGTGGTGAATTTACGGTTGTGAGCATCGCCATTATCGTTTATTCGATCTTCCTGGGCGTTATGGGCTTGCCATACTTCTTTGTTCTGGCATTGATTGCCGGTCTTGGACGTTTTATTCCCTACCTGGGCGCTGCGCTTGGATGGATCTCTTTCTTTATTGGCGCGCTATTGCAAGACCCAACCCCCTTTGGGCTAACCAAGGTCGTTTACGCCTTGCTTATTGTCGGTATTGCAGTGGTGATCGACACCATTTTTGACCAGGTGCTGATGCCAAAGGTGATGGGCAACTCATTGGAAGTACACCCGGCTGCCATTATGATCTCAGCCCTGGTTGGGGCTCAACTGATGGGTGTGCTGGGCGTCATTTTGGCGGCGCCGGCTTTTGCTACGGTGAAGCTTATTTTGCGTTACAGCAGCCGTAAACTCTTCGATCGCGATCCGTGGGAAGGCATGCAATATTATCAAAAGCCAAATGAATCAGTGTTGATAAAGGGGTTACGTAAAATTTGGGAGAAGATATCCTCTTTCCTGGAAAAGCCCTGGCGCAAAATCAAAGATCGGTTTGGCAGACTTTTCCGGAGTGTCGAGAAGAAAGCGAATAAGAATGACCACTAACATTTCGCGTACGCTTGCTTGCGTTGTAGGCGGGGACGTGAGATAATCGTGCAATAAAACGGAGGCAAAAATGACTGAAAACGAACCTACTACCACTACAATCGCAGAAACCGAGAACTTTCTGGCTTGGAAAGCAGAAGAACCGGATGGCGAAACCACCTATCACCTGGAACTCAACAACGTTACCCTGCATTTCTTCAGGGAAGAATGGCAAGAGTTCCTCAAGTTGACCGAAATCATCGTCGACGAAGAACTTTAACCCGGAACATATCTATTATTGACAATAAAGCCTGCTTTTTGCAGGCTTTTTGTTTGTGGTTTGTGCTCTTTTATTCAGTCACTGCGACTGCATGCGCACGTAGTGTGGAGCGCAGTGACAAGATTAAAGTCAAAGGCAGACTGCCACGCCCTCTTTAAGAGCTCGCAGTGACTGAGGGACTATCGTTAACTTTCCTGTAGGTCAGGTTACGTAGTACTCTTCGAGTGCGTTTTTCAACCTGACATCACGAGCGC
>DHCY01000032.1:390-28077 GCA_002399085.1 Anaerolineaceae bacterium UBA4890 | reverse complement strand
AGTGACCGTGGGTGGGGTGTTGACCCTGACATCAGGCGCAACGAAAAATGGTTGGGTTTTCCGCTCGGTGGGGAGTGTAGGTCAGGTTCCGCTGTTGAACCTGACATCAGGAGCAATGGCAAATCGTAGGGTTTCATTAAAAGTCAAAGGCAGACTGCCACGGTCGCTTCGCTCCCTCGCAGTGACCGTGGGTGGGGTGTTGAACCTGACATCAGAAGCAGGGGCAAATGGTAGGCCTTTATAAAAGTCAAAGGCAGACTGCCACGATCTCTTCGGGGTCTCGCAGTGACAAGATCAAAGTCAAAGGCAGACTGCCGTGACCCCTTCGGGGTCTTGCAGTGACTGAGGGTGGGGTGTCCCTTCGCTCCCTCGCAGTGACCGGGGGTGCTACTAGCTATCAACTATCAACTATCAGCTAATACCTAAATCCTAATACCTGTCCGAACCAAGGTCTCCTTTAACCGCTGCATTAGGACCAGAAGGGATGTTGGGTTGCTCACCAACCGGTTGCAGCCACATGAAACCGAAAGCGGGCAGGGTATAGTCACCAGGCAAAATCGCTTCACCCGTCAACAGGTCAATGAAATATTCAGCTGTCTCAGGGATCCAGCCCTTGACCGGTGTGTCGCGCAGGTTGTTCAGGACCACGATGCGCGCGTCTTCCCATTTACGCTGATAGGCAACCACCGCCTTGGTCTCGAAACTAAACGCCTTCCAGTTAAAATCACCCCTGCCAAACACGGGATGCTGTTTGCGCACGGCGATCAGGTGGCGCACCTTGTTCAGGAGCGAGTTCGGGTCAGCTTCCTGGGCTGCCACGTTCACTTTCTGGTAGCCATAAACGGGGTCAGCAATGACCGGTGAGTACAGTTTATCTGCTGGGGCGTCCGAGAAACCAGCGTTTGGGCTGGCATCCCACTGCATGGGGGTGCGCACGCCATTGCGATCGAACAGGTCGATGTTGTCACCCATGCCGATCTCATCGCCATAATAGAGGAAGGGTGAGCCTACCATCGTGAGCAGCATGGAATGCATCAATAGAATCTTGCGTTGGTCGTTATCCAAAAGTGGTGCCAGCCGGCGGCGGATGCCCAAGTTGATGCGCTGTTTGGGGTTGGGCGAATAGGTCTCCCACATCCACTGGCGTTCCTCGGGTGTGACCATCTCGAGGGTCAGTTCGTCGTGGTTGCGCAAGAAGGTACCCCACTGACAGCCTTCGGGCAGTTCTGGGGTGCGTGCCAAAATTTCCTCGATTGGGGTACGATCGCCTTTTGCCAGCGCCATAAACAGGCGCGGCATGAGCGGAAAGTGGAAATTCATGTGCATTTCGTCGCCATCGCCAAAGTATTCGATCACATCCTCAGGCCACATATTGGCTTCGCTGAGCAGAAGCGTATCGGGCTTGTAGTCGTCGACGAATTTGCGCATGCGTTTCAAATAGGCGTGGGTTTCGGGCAAATTTTCACTGCTGGTACCCTCCCGTTCGAACAGATAGGGTGGGGCATCAATGCGAAGCCCGTCTGCACCGGCATCGATCCAAAATTTGACCACATCGAGCATGGCTTGCTGAACTTCTTCGTTATCGTAATTGAGGTCGGGTTGGGTGGAGTAAAAGCGGTGCCAAAAATATTGCCCGCGCAGTTCGTCAAAAGTCCAGTTGGAGGTTTCGGTGTCGGTGAAGATGATGCGCGTGCCCAGGTATTTTTGGTCTGTGTCGGACCAAACGTACCAGTCGCGGTATTTGTCATGTTCAGGGTGAAAGGGGTCGCGCGATGCCTGGAACCAATAGTGTTGGTCGGAGGTATGGTTGGGGATGATTTCGACGATGATGCGCAGATCGCGGTTGTGGGCTTCGCTGACCAGGGTTTTGAAGTCATCCATACTGCCATAGGCTGGAAAAATGTCACAAAAGTCACTGACGTCATAGCCGTCGTCGCGCAGCGGGGAGGGCATGATCGGTAGCAGCCAGATTGCGTCAACACCGAGGTCTTTGAGATAGTCCAGCTTGGTGGTGAGCCCGGGCAGGTCGCCCCAGCCATCGCTGTTGGAGTCCTTGTAGGCGCGGGTGTTGAGTTCGATAAAAATGGCATCTTTGTACCAGGGTATGTTTTGTGTCATTCTTTTCTCCTAAATTCGCGGAAGGGGACAAGCCCCTTCCGTACTCTTCTGTTCGCGTAGCTCTCCTGACCGAGCTAGGGTCAGTAGAGCATGGAAGAACAGGAACATCAATATCAGCTATTAGCCATCAGCTATCAGCTATCAACTATCAGCTATTATCCCTTCACAGCTCCAGCCATCATGCCGCGGACGAAGTACTTCTGCAGTGCGAAGAAGACGATCATCGGCAGCAGCATCGACAGGAACGCTGCGGCAGTCAGCAGGTGCCAGCCGGCACCCAACGACGAAACCATATTGCTGATCTGGTAGGTCATAACCGGTTTGCTGCCGCCCAGGAACACCAGCGAAACCAGCAGGTCATTCCAAACCCACAGGAACTGGAAGATCGCCAGCGAAGCAATGGCAGGCATGGTCAGCGGTAAGACAATCTTCGTGAAGACCTGCCAGTGATTGGCGCCATCCAGGTAAGCCGACTCAAACAAATCCTTGGGAAGCGTGCTCATCGAATTTCGCAGCATATAAATGGCATATGGCAGCCCAAAGCCGGTATGGAACAACCAGACCGCCGGGAAAGTGCCGTTCATCCCCATGCCGGCAAACATACGCAAGACCGGCACCAGGGTCATCTGGATCGGCACAACCTGCAGCCCCACCAAAATGGCAAAGATCGCGTAGCGACCTTTGAAGTCCATCCAGGCGAAGGCGTAGGCGGCGAACAAGGCAATCAGGATCGGGAAAATCGTCGATGGCACGGTCACGATAATGCTATTAACAAACGCCCGTCCCATTCCGCGCGGGTTGAGCAAGTCAGAAATGTCACAATTCATGCCCAGCGGTTTGGTGGTGCTGGCACAGGCATCCAGGTAGGTACTGGTTCCGCGATAACCTGTAAGCGCGTCGACATAGTTGTTGATCGTGAAGCGCGTGCCCAGTTTTTCGGCATAGCTTGCGTTTGGATCGGGGTGTTGGGCACTGATCGGACCGTTGTTCACGTCCAGGGCAGTCCACCAACCGGTGGTGTTGATCAACGCGACTGGTCGGAAGGAGGTTACCAGCAAACCGATCGTGGGAACCAGCCAGAGGATCAGGATGATCACGATTCCGATGCCGGTGCCAATGTTGTTTGGTTTACGCTTGAGGCGTTGTTTTGGCAATGGTTTTGAAAGTGTTGCCGTGGTCATCGCATCGCCTCCTGTTTTGTAAAGCGGCGGATGTTCATAACAATGAAGGGAATTATGAACAAAATTAAAATCACCGCAATCGCCGTACCACGACCGTAGTGGGCGTTGGTATACATTTCTGTGTACATGCGGGTGGCGATCACGTTGGTGCCATAATTACCGCCGGTCATCACGTAGACAATATCGAAAAGTTTGAGCACATTGATTACCATGGTGGTAATAACGACCACAATGGTGGGCGCGATGATTGGAACCTGGATTTTTGTGAAGATCTCGAAGTTTTTGGCGCCGTCAATTCTGGACGCTTCGATGATTTCTTCGGGAATGGATTTGATCGCCGATGAAAGCAGCGTCATACAGAAGCCGGTCCACATCCAGACACCGACAACAACCAGCATGTAGGTATTCAGCGGTGATTCGGTGAGCCAGGACACAGGTTTAAAACCCAACCCGGTGATGATGGCGTTCAAAATGCCCGTTTGCACCTGCGATGTGCCGTAGTTGTAAACAAATTTCCAAATCACACCCGCACCGACGAAAGAAATTGCCATTGGCATGAAGATGATCGATTTGGCGAGTGCTTCTTGTTTGATGCGGTCCACCAAAACCGCAAAAACCAAGCCGATGCCAACCGTGCCGGTCACCATGACCAGAAGCCACTTGATCATGTTTCCATAAGATGAAACCCAAAAACTATCCCAGGTGGTTTTTACGTTGGTGGTGTTCAATTCGTTGGTAAGCGCATAACGATAATTTTCAAAGACTCCCCAGCATGGCTGACCTTCTCTACAAGTGGTTGCGGCAGAAGCGGTGCCGTTCGCGTTTCCGAAACTCAGGCTGACGGTGTTGAGCATAGGATAGAGAATGAAGATGGTCATCACGATGATTGCAGGAAGCAAGTAAAGCCAGGGAACTTGTCTCTTTTGTTTCATGACGGAAGCAGTGATTGCTTTTGCCATGCTACCTCCCTTTAAATTATGAGAGGAGGCGCCGGTTGGCGCCTCCAATTTTCAGTTTACTTATTGAGCCAATGCGTCGGCTTGCGCGTCTGCAATGGTTTGGAGGATGGCGTCCAGATCGCCGCCATTGACAAAGTCGGTAATTCCGCTGAATTCAGCGCTGCCAAATCCGCCGGGGATGGAATCGCCGATATCGGGGGTAAAGCCTGTCGCGTTGGCGAGCAGGGCAGCTTTCTTAGCTGTTTCTTCTGAAGTGTAAGATTGGTTGCCTTTAGCGTTCGGGCTCAGGTCGAAACCAATCTGTGCCCACATCTCACCGCCCTTGTCAGAAGACAGGTACTTGATCAGTGAGCGCACTGCTGGTGTGTCATTGAAGACCATCAGCCAGTCAGAACCGCCTTGCAGACCCTGTGCGCCGGGGACGCCGAAGAAGTCATAATCCACGCCGTAAACTTTATCCGGGTAGGTGCCCAGCAGGGTGCCGCTGGCAAAGCCAGATTGTTTGACCATGTAGGCTTCGGGGGTGTCTGAGAAGACTTTCAGTATGGCATCGTTGAAACCAGTGGAAAGGGTGCCTTCAGCACCAGCAACGGTGTATTTGGGATCCATAGCCCATTTGCCATAGATCTCGTAGGCTTCTTTCACGCCGGCATCGTTGTAGGGGATCTCGCCAGAGATGATTTTGCTGACATAGTCCGGTCCTTGCGTTACGAGCAGGATGTCCTGGATGAAGTCGGTACCAGTCCAGCCAGTAGCGTCGCCGGATTCCATACCCAGTGACCACGGCACATTACCATCGGCGACCATCTTTTCGACGAGCGCGTCAAGTTCTGCCCAGGTGGTGGGGACGGTATAGCCAGCCGCTTCAAAATTGGCAGGGCTGTACCAGATCAGGGTTTTGACATCAGCCTTGACGGGCAGACCGAGCCAGCGTCCGTCGATGGTGCCAATATCGCCCCAGTAACCAGCATAATTGGCAGCATTTGCACCAAGAGTGTTCATGTCAACCAGCAGGTCTTTGTATTGGGTCAGTTGGGGAATGTTCCAGAAAGTCACATCCGGGGGAGTGCCAGCCTGGACTCGGGTGTCCAGCAGAGCCTGGTCGCGGGTTGATTCCGGGTTAACAACGACACCGCAAGCATCCATCCAGGGTTGCAGGATGGCGGTCAGCTTGGCTTCTTCTTCGCCCGACCATTGGTAGAGCATTGAAACGGTGTCACCAGCGGTTACGCCGGTGCAATCGAAATCGCCAACAACGGGCGCTTCTTCCACGGGGGCTTCTTCTTCCACCGGGGGTTGGGTTGTCGCTGCGGGACTAGCACAAGCAGCAAGGGCAAGGGATGCCACCAGCAAAATAGCCAGTAGGGTCCAGATAGAACGTTTTTGTTTCATCTTTTACTCCTTTCAGTACAATAGAAACAGTTGATTAGATTATATACTTCAAAAGGCGACAGTTTTTGCCTTTTCTAACCTTTTAGTGACCGCGTTGACTGGCGCAAAACCAGGTCGGTCGGCAGTGAGATTGCTCTCTCCTGCGGGAAATCGCGTTTCATCAACCTCATCAGCAGGTTGTAAGACTGCCCAGCGATTTCGTGGGCGGGCATGCGGATGGTAGTCAGAGCTGGCTGGATATAGGATGATGAGGGGATATCATCAAAACCGACCACTGATACATCAGCGGGAATGGCTAGCCCGGCTTCGCGCAGGGCTGCGTAAGCACCCAGGGCAACATTATCACTGGCAACGAATATTGCCGTAAACTCATGCCCTGCTGAGATAAGCGCTTTGGTAACTTCGTAGCCGCTTTGCATGTCAAAATCGGCTTGCCAAACCAGGTTTTCATCGAAATCCAGGTTGGCGTTTCTTAACGCTTGCTTGTAGCCTTCCAACCGTTGGGAGGATGAGGTGTAGGGCAGGGCAGCGTTGGTGATGCAGGCAATTTTGGTGTGCCCCAGTCCGATAAGGTGGTTCACGGCAGTCTCGGCTGCACCCAGGTTGTCAACGTCCACCGAATGGAGGGTTGAATCCGGGATGGAACCCATCAGGACTACGGGGATCTCGGCTTCTTCCAGCGCGCGGATGCCGCTGTCATCCAGGCGGGGAGTCATCAGGATCATGCCGTCGATGTGATGGGCGCGGGTGAGTTCGAGATAGGTTTCCAGCTGCTGACCGGGTTCCACCCATTCCAGCAACAAACCCTGCCGGTTTTGCTTGAGCACGTCCAGCAGACCGCCCAAAATCTGGGGCAGGAAAGGGTCAGAAGCAATATATTGGGGGGCGCGGCTGAGGATCAGACCGATGGTTTTGGTTTGATTGGAAGCGAGGGCGCGGGCAGAGGCGTTGGGGTAATAGCCAAGTTGTTTGGCAGCGGCACGGACTTTTTCGGCGGTTTCGGGACGAATTGCGAAGCGTTTTTCGTTATTCAACACAAAGGAGACCGTGGTTCGTGAAACCCCAGCCAGGTCGGCAACATCCTGACTTGTAATCCGTTTGCTCATTCCTTCCCTCTTGATTAACGCGCGTTAATTGTTAACTGCTAGTATAACAATTGTTAATACAAAAGTCAAGAAAAAGTGCATTTTGATCACAATTATTGTCAGGGTGGGTGGGGGATAGGACTGTTAACGGCACGAACACCTGGTTCCGCAGCCAGGCTTGCGCTGGTCTAATCTCACCCGGTCTGCAAGACCCCGAAAGGACACCCCGCCCTCAGTCACTGCGAGACCCCTTAGGGGGCGTGGCAGTCTGCCTTTTCATTTCCTCAGTCACTGCGAGACCCCGTAGGGGTCGTGGCAGTCTGCCTTTGACTTTTGAAAATTGCCTGCGGTTTGACAATGCTTCTGATGTCAGGTTCAAAAGCGGAACCTGACCTACACAAACAAACCTGTTCTCTCTTCCTCCCGGTCACTGCGAGACCCCGCAGGGGGCGTGGCAGTCTGCCTTTGACTTTTGAAAATTGCCTGCAGCTTGACAATGCTTGTGATGTCAGGTTCAAAAGCGGAACCTGACCTACACGAAGAAACCTGTTCTTTCGTCCACCCCCTGCCTCTGTTCGCTCACAATTTCCCGTTCTCGGTTAAAATGCAACCAATACAACAACCAAATTAAGGAGTATTTTTATGAACGAAATGTTCTGTTACCAATGCCAGGAAACGATGCGTAACCGGGGCTGCAATACCCCCAAAGGCATATGCGGAAAAACCGCCGATGTTGCCAACCTGCAAGATCTGCTGATTTATCTGCTGAAAGGCATCTCTTTTTGGGGCACCCGCGGTCGCGGCATGGGTGTGCAAGACGATGAGACTGATCTGTTCGTCGCCCAGGCGCTCTTCGCCACGATCACCAATGCTAATTTCGATGCCGAACGTTTCGTCGAATTGATCAAAAAAGCGGTTGAATTGCGCGACAACCTGCGCACTCTTGCCCAGAATCGGTGCAATGAATTGCACAATTCCAATTGCTTCGGCAGCGGTACCGA
Organism: Anaerolineaceae bacterium UBA4890; assembly: GCA_002399085.1. Classification (GTDB taxonomy): domain Bacteria; phylum Chloroflexota; class Anaerolineae; order Anaerolineales; family Anaerolineaceae; genus Mesolinea. Next base: position 20,341 of record DHCY01000032.1, on the reverse strand, counting down.
TTGGGCTGGCTGGCACCCCGACAATTACGAAATCGAAACCCTGCTCGCCAAAGCGCACACGATCGGCATCATGGACGATCTGACCCTGGATGAAGATGTGCGTTCACTGCGCGAATTGATCATCTACGGGCTCAAGGGTATGGCTGCCTACACCGACCACGCCTACCTGGTGGGTGGGCGCGACGCAAGCATCCTGGCTTTCATGCAGGAAGCGCTGGAAGCCACCACCAACAACAAATTGGGCGTCGACGAGCTGCTCGCCATGGTGCAAAAAACCGGAGAGTTTGGCGTAAAATCCATGGCACTGTTGGACCAGAGCAACACTTCGCGCTATGGCAACCCCGAACCAACCCAGGTCAATATCGGTGTCGTGCCCGGACCCGGCATTTTGGTCAGCGGTCACGACCTGGTGGACCTGGAAGAGCTGCTTCAGCAAACCGAAGGCACTGGCATCAACATCTACACTCATGGCGAGATGCTGCCCACCAACGCCTATCCCGGGCTGAAGAAATATAAGCACCTGGTCGGCAACTACGGCGGCTCGTGGTGGATGCAGGACAAGGAATTTGCCTCATTCAACGGTCCCATCCTGATGACTACCAACTGCATTGTGCCGATCCGAGAGAACTACTCCTACAAGAATCGCATTTTCACCACAGGCATGACCGGCTACCCGGATGTGCCACACATCGCCGACCGTGTTTCTGGTGGGCACAAGGACTTTTCTGAGATCATCGCGCTTGCCAAAACTTTGCCTGAGCCCGAGGAACTGGAAAGCGGCACGATCCCGATTGGTTTTGCGCACCACACTGTCTTGAGCGTGGCAGACCAGGTGATCGATGCGGTTAAGGCTGGGGCGATCTCGCGCTTCGTGGTCATGGCTGGCTGTGACGGTCGCCAAAAAACCCGCCAATACTACACCGACGTCGCCGAAACGCTACCGGAAGACACGATAATCCTCACGGCTGGTTGTGCCAAGTATCGCTACAACAAGCTTGGGCTGGGTGAGATCGGCGGCTTTCCGCGTGTTCTGGATGCGGGGCAGTGCAACGACAGCTATTCGCTGGTGCTGATCGCAATGGCGCTGGCAGAGGCGTTTGAATGCGGTATCAATGATTTGCCGCTTTCTTATGACATTGCCTGGTATGAGCAGAAAGCTGTGATCGTGCTGCTGGGGCTGCTTTCTTTGGGCGTGAAGAAGATTCGCTTGGGTCCCACACTGCCGGCATTCCTTTCACCGAATGTGGTTAAGGTGCTGGTGGAAGCTTATGACCTCAAGCCGATTGATACGGTGGAAACCGACGTCGCTTCCATGATGTCTGGCGCTTAAGGTTCTATTTGGTTGATATAAAAATGGCTGGCTCGCACCAGCCATTTTTATTATTCTGTCGTCTGTCAGCCCGAGCAGCGTTTGAAAACCAGTAGGCGTAGATCTGGTTACTCTTTTGAACCAGACATCACGAGGACCACAAGCCAATGACTTTTTCTTTTTGCATTCCGATTTTTTTCTGAATCAAAGATAGGGGGTGTAGGTCTGGTTCCTCTTTTGAACCAGACATCACGAGGACGACAAGCCAATGACTTTCCCTATTCGCATTCCAATTTTTTTCTGGATCACAGATAGGGGGTGTAGGTCTGGTTCCTCTTTTGAACCAGACGTCACGAGGATGACAAGCCAATGACTTTTTCTTTTTGCATTCCGAATGTCTTCTGAATCAAAGATAGGGGGTGTAGGTCTGGTTCCGCTTTTGAACCAGTTGTAGGTCTGGTTCCGCTTTTGAACCAGACGTCACGAGGATGACAAGCCAATGACTTTCCCTTTTCGCATTCCGATTTTTTTCTGGATCACAGATAGGGGTTGTAGGTCTGGTTCCGCTTTTGAACCAGACGTCACAAATGTCTCTTTTCGTAGGCAGGGTTGCGTTCTTCGACCCGGCTTGCACAGCACCTCCTGGCAGGGGAGGGAGTGATAGACGTACACAATTTGCAAAAATATTTACTTATGAGAATATCACTTCTCGATAGTTATGAGAGGGGTTTTAACTGTTTTTGAGTGAAGTTGCATGCTTAGAGCGAAACGAGCGGTATTCATCTCCATCGCGCGGTCACTGCGAGACCCCGCAAGGGGCGTGGCAGTCTGCCTTTTCTTTTCCTCAGTCACTGCGAGACCCCGCAGGGGGCGTGGCAGTCTGCCTTTGACTTTTGATAAATCCATACGGTTTGCCAATGCTTCTGATGTCAGGTTCAAAAGCGGAACCTGACCTACAAAAACAAACCTGTTCTCTCTTCCTCCCAGGAGGGGTGGTAAGGGTTGAGCGCGGCTGGCAAAGCAGATCGGAATTGAAAGGCAGTTTTGTCTCTACTTATAATTTACAAAATAATCTCTCGCCGCATTCGCCAAATTCTCTTCGGCGTGCAACATTGCCTCTTCCAACGTTTGCCCAACCGGGGTCGCCTGTACCATATCCGTCACCCCAAGCTCAATCATCTGCCGAGCGCCCTCCCCTAACGTGCCTGAAATTACGGCTACGCGAACTCCAGTTGCCTGTGAGCGCCTGGCAACCGCCGAAATCGCCTTGCCCATGGCACTTTGAGCGTCTGTACGCCCTTCTCCTGTAATTACAAGGTCAGTTCCGACCAATTTTTGGTCAAAATCCATCAAATCGAGCACAAAATCGATACCGCTGCGCATTTCAGCGCCCATGAATGCCACAAACGGCAGCGCAAACCCGCCAGCCGCGCCCATCCCGGGCACATCTTTCAGATTCAACCCGCTTTCCTGGGCAACCACGGAAGCCAGGTGGTCCAAACCTCCATCCAGGTGCCTCACCTGTTCGGGAGTGGCGCCTTTTTGCGGTCCGAATACTTCCGCGGCACCGTTGGGACCGCACAGCGGATTGTTGACATCGGTCAGGAAAATAATTTTGCCGGAATAATCCAGCTCGTGTAAACCTCGCAAATCGACTTGCGTAATCTGTTGTAAATCTTCTCCTCTGTAAACCACCCCACCCCGCTCGTCAAGAAAACGAATTTCCAGCGCGCACGCAGCCCCAACGCCACCATCGACTGTAGCGCTCCCGCCCAGTCCAACATAAATCGGGTCAGCACCGCCACTAATGGCAGCGAGCATCAGTTCCCCCACCCCAAATGTACTGGTTTTGGTTGGGTCGAGTTCGCCTTTATGTAAGAGGGGCAATCCAGCTGCGGCTGCCATCTCGATCACTGCCTCATGGTTATCAAGGAAGGCGTAACCTGCCAATATCATTCTGCCGAGGGGATCGCTAGCCTCAATTTGACGAAGTGTGCCTCGCTTATGTCTTAGCACGACCTCAACCAGCCCCTCACCACCATCGGCGATGGGCAATCCCATTACCGTAGCCTCGGGAAAAGCTAGTCTGGCTTGCCTGGCGATAATGCTGCAGGCTTGTTGGGCACTAAGCGAACCTTTGAAAGAGTCAGATGCGATGATGATTTTGTTCATGGTGAATAAAGTTTATCAGGTATAAGTTGATAGCTCATAGCTGATAGCTCATAGAAAAAAAATGGTTGAAGCTGGCGGTACTGATAAAATATTAGAGATTTTTCACATGCGCGGATTGCAGAAAACAGATATTGTTAGGAGCTTGGGCAACTATCAGTTCCTCATCCCTGTTCCCTGCTTCCAGCTCCCTGCTCCCTGTTTCCCAACTACTCACAACTCTCCCCAACCAGGGGCAGCAGATAGCCATCGCTCATTTGCATCACCTCATCCACTACCTGGGTGATGCTCATGTCGTGGGTGACGATGATGACGGTGTAGTTGTCCTCGTGCGCCAGGTCACTGAGCAGCTGCACAATTTTTTCACCATTGGCGACATCCAGGTTGCCGGTAGGCTCATCTGCCAGAATGATCTTGGCGCCAGATGCCAGCGCCCGTGCTATGGCAACGCGCTGTTTCTCACCTCCCGAGATCATATTCGGAAAGCGTCTCCACACCGTTTCTGGCAGGTTCACATGGGCGATGTATTCTCTGGCGATCACCGCCGCTTCTTTGGGCGTTTTTCCCAGCAGTTCCAGCGGGAAACAGACATTCTCCAGGCAGGTCATCAGCGGGAACAAGTTGAAACTCTGGTAAACCACCGCCACATTGTTGCGGCGATACTTATCAAGATCAAAATCATCCGTCGGCACACCTCGGTAGAGCACCTGCCCGTCAGTCGGCAGTGCCAGCCCGGCGATCAGGGACAGCAAGGTCGACTTCCCGGAGCCAGATTTGCCGATAATTGCGTAGGTTTTGCCTTCAAAAAATTCAGCGCTGGCAGTCTTCACAGCGTCAACCGACTGGTACTTGTTACGATATTGGTAACAAACCCTGTCGAGTCTTAAAATCGGTTTGGTGAGTGTTTTCTGTTCCACAGCACTCCTATTCTTTCGTAAACAAAATGTCGAGCACTTTTGAGCGCCCCATCAAGCCAATGGCGATGATGATACCCAAAGTGTAAATTGCTAAAAATAATGACAGGTAGCGGTGCACTGATGGCAGCCATTCCGGGTGAAAAATAAGCACAATCACGATTGGCAAAATGCCGATCAGCAGCAAGAAAATTTGCTCCAAAAAGAACGCAAGGTAGACCTGGATCTTCTTCGCCCCCAGGCTGCGCATGATGGCAAACTCCGGCAGGCGGTTTCGCGTGAGCAGGTAAGACAAAATGAAGGCGATCACCCCGGAAAGCAGCAGCATGATCGGGATAATGAAGTTGAGGAACGAGAGGTGCTGCTGGATCGAGAGCAAGCCGTCTGCCAGGGCTTTGTCTTCAATCACCACCGCCAGGCGGTTGCTGCGGATGATGCCGACCTGGCTGTAACCGTTCTCCTCAAGGTAGTCGCGCAGCCCGTTCAGGTCTCGCGGGTCTTTTGGGATGATGGTAGCAGAATCGATCGCGTCGGACAGATATTCATTGGGCAGCCCCGCGACCAGTGAGGTTTCGGGATTGTTCAGGTCTTCGGGCAGCATGTAGCCCAAATCGGTGCCCATTTTGATGTTCAATAACAGGTTCCAGGGGGTATAGATGACCGGTGAGCGGCTGCCCTGGAAGTAACTGCCAACAATTTTGAAGTCAAAGGGTTCTGCCAGCACGCCGAAATTCTCATCAGGCTCGTAAACACCCAGGCGGATGACATCACCCAGCATCAGATCATTTTCGCCCAGGAAGCGATCGGGCAGCACCGCGATGAATTCGGGTTGCAAAAAGTTGTCGTCTGAGTAGCCTTCCAGCCATTCGACATTGCTCTCACGGAATTTGACGGCTTCGCTGGTGCGGGTGACACTGTCGGTCAGTGCCAATACCGGCATGCGTTTCACCTGTTGGGCAGCCCAGTCGAAACCAATTTGGGCAGCGATCGATGACTGCTGCCGGTCGAGCACTGGTTCTCCCGGTAGACCGGGCGTGCCGGCTCTGCCATCGGCGCCCGCCACCAGCCCCTTGTATTCATAATGCATATAGCGCGTAAGCAAAAACTCTGCAATAACCGGATTTTCAGACTCCAGCTTTTCCCTGGCTTCGCGCACCAAAGCTCCGGTAGCGGGGTATTCAAACATGCGCCAGGTTTGCCTGCCCTCCCATTCACGATCCAGCATGCGAAATACATCACTCTGCAGGCGGGTTGGGAATTGGCGGTGCCTGCCCAGAGCAGTGGTCAGATAGGCTGTGGTGGGTACTTCATCGTAAATCGTTTGTAAGGCTTGCTCTTGTTCGGCGACCGAAATGGCAATCACCAGAATGAATGCGCCCAGCAATGTCACAGCAATTGGCACAATCAGGCTGCGGAAGAAGTTGTTTTTGATGGAGCGGCTGGCGAAGCGTAAACTCAAGCCCGGCATCCAGGCAAAACTCATTGCCCGCCCACTCTCTTTTTTGGGCGCGATGATCTGCTTCGCTTTTTGGCGTTTGGGCTTCTTGAGGGTAATCAATGACGCAATCAGGGTGATCAAAAACACCAGCATGACTACCGAGCCGGTGGTCGCGTAACGCACCCAGTCAGCAGTTACCAATTCCGGGGCGAATTCGAGCTGCATACCCAAAGCGCGCTCGCTGTAACGGAGATCCTGCATGATGCCGCCCTGCAGGCTTTCCCAAACCGCTGAAGTGAGGCGGGAATCGACCTGCCCGGCGATGAAGGTGCCCGCCAGACCAGAGAGGATGGCGATGATCATGATGCCAAAGATCAGGTAGGCGATCGTCCTGCCGCGCCCGGTGCCCAGTTTCATCATCACGTCGGCGGTTTCACGCTGGCGTACAATGAAAAGGTAAGCAAACAGGCTGATCACAGCCACGCCGGCGGCTGAGCTGGCGATAGTCATATAAAGGGAGCGCTCGCGCAATTTCAGGATAGGCACCACCGCGTTGCTGTAGCCCTGGTCTTCAACCTGAATCTCCACCATCTGGGGCAGGCGCTGCTGGATGTACGCCAGGTAATCTTCAGTCTGCTCATTGTGCACATGCACGCGTAAAAAGTCATAATTGTCCGGCGCTTTTTGCAGCCATGTCGGGTTCGGGATCAAGACCGTATAGTCAAGTTCGTTGTTGATGTGAAAAATCCCAGCGATCTGGCAATCCTCTTCATGGGTAAAGCCGCTGGCAGGGGAATATGTGAAAGCGGTGTTGCCTGCCGGGTCATAATGGTAGGCAAGCTGCCAGCTATCGCCCACCTGCAGCCCAAGCACGCCTGCCAGGCGTTCGCTGATGTAGCAGGCACCTTCCCTATGCGTAAAACTGCCTGCGGTCAGCCAGGTTTGCTTCATATGGAAGGGAATCATGCTCTCAATATCTGAGGAGGCGATCACCTGGAAAGATTTATCGATGATCTCCAGTGTGTCTGCCAGCTCGAGCCAGGCTTTGCCTTTGTCGGTATTGAAATAGTCAGCCTGATCGGTGATTTCGGTCAATTCATCAAAACTCGCCAGCATTTCGTCGGGGTTTTGCACCATTTGGGCAGGCTTGAGCGGAGTCAGTGCCAATCCTCCGCTGGAAGAGGTTTTGGCAAGGGCAGCCAGCAGAAAGGTGCGCCCTGGTTGAAGGAGTGAACTGATATCACCACCCAGGGTGTTATAGGGGTTCACACGCAAAAAGACCGTGCCGCTCACCTTGCGACCGAAGATTGTGTCGTACGTGAGGGCGGTCCAGCTGCCATCATCCTGCAGCGCTTGCAAGCGCAGCGTGAGAATCACATAATCTTTAACCGGAGAATTACTTTGCCAGACCGTGCTGTCATCTCCGGGGTAAGCTGAAATGGTACGCTCGTGATCGACTGCGATCACAGCGGGATGATCGAAAAGAGCGTCAAAGTCGATCTGGGCGTAGTTGTTTTGGAAATTCTGATCCGCCCAGGCACCGTCCGGATTGTGCAAATCGCCGTATTTGAGAGCGATGACCGTATCGAAATGCTCGTTAGCCTGGTCAAGCATGCGATTGGCAGAATAATTCATACTGCTGCCCAGGTTGACGAAGACGATCGAAGCGGTTAACAGGATGAGGAAGAGCAAGGTTTTGCCCGGTGTGCGGACGATGCTGTTAAAGCTGTGCTTAAGGATCATAGGCTCATCGATTCGTCCCGATAGTATACCGGAAAAGTTGTGAAGCGGGAGAAAACAGTGTAAATCAACGCATTCGCAAAGGGCTCCCGAGTGCGAAGCCTCCCTGTGGGACCGAGCGGGTTGGCAATTCGTACGGAGGGGGCTTGTCTCCCTCCGAAAGCGCTCGTATAAGCCATCCCAGCGGCTGGACATAAAGAGGCTTTGTTCTCTCTTCCTCCTGGTCACTGCGACTAGACCGAGTGGGCTCAACCCACATCGGTCTGTACAGAACACATTGGTGTTCGTAGCAGGGGGCGTGGCAGTCTGCCTTTGACTTTTGAAAATTGCCTGCAGCTTGACAATGCTTGTGATGTCAGGTTCAAAAGCGGAACCTGACCTACACGAACAAACCTGTTCTTTCGTCCTCCTGGTCACTGCGAGACCCCGTAGGGGGCGTGGCAGTCTGCCTTTGACTTATGCGGTTTAACTTTTTGTACTATCTGGAGCCGCTAGGAACACCTGTTCTCTGCATTAATTATTCATCCTTCAAGCCCGAGATTAATGCAGACTGCCACGACCCTTTGCCAGGCAAATTTCAAGATGACCTCCCGAGGGCAGATGGCAAAGGGTCTCGCAGTGACCGGGGGGCGGAGGCTCGAGAGCCCTGCCAAGGCAACGGCTGGAGTCGAGCCCCAGCCATACGGAGGGGGCTTGTCTCCCTCCGCAACCACTCACCCAATCAATACCAGCGGCTGGAGTCAGCCCCAGCCCCACAACGAGTTCGCGAAGGTCTCCTGAGTGCGAAGCCTCCCTGTGGGACCGAACAAGGCTTTTCCATTCTTCCAACATTCTATTGTGGCTACGCGCATTAATTTCCCCTGGTTTTCACCCCAAACGCTTAATTCCACTTCATTCCTTGCCCCCTACACTATAATTACCTCCATTACATCCTTGCAGGAGGCTTTTCTGTGAAATCCGAAAAACTAAAGACCTTCAATTATTCCATCGGCATGTTTGGCACGTCCATCCCCATTAACCTGCTCAAAACCTTTGCCTTTGCCTATTACGTCGACACGCTCGGTGTCACCACGGCGCAATGGGCGAGCATCATGCTGATCTATACCTTCATTGATGCCGCCGATAACCTGGTTTACGGCTATCTTTCAGACCGCACGCGCACGCGCTGGGGTCGCCGGCGGCCTTGGCTGGTAATCGGCACACCGCTGTTGGTTTTGGGGCTGATTTTGTTTTACAGCACACCCGCCGGGTTGGAGGGCAACCAGCTTTACATTTACGCCATGCTGCTCTACATCTTCACGGGCACGCTCGATTCGGTGATCAACGCCAATTACGGCGCGCTCTTCCCGGAACTTTTCACGACGGATGCCAGCCGCGCCAAAGCCAACGCTTTGCGGCAGGCGTTCCAGTTGGTGGCTATGATCATCAGCATCGCGCTCACCCCGATGGTGGTGGACGCGATCGGCTGGTCGGCTACCGCGATCATTTATGGCTTTTTGGGCCAGGCGGTGATTTTGTACATGGCGCTCACCAGCCATGAGAAGCCTGTGACCGAGGATGAAAAGAAACCGCAGTTGTGGGACAGTGTGAAAACGCTTTTGACCAACCGGAAATTCTGGGTGGCGGGCATCACCAACGCGTTTTACAGTGCCGGGATGTCGCTGGTTTTGGCAGGACTGCCGATTTACGCTAAATATTCGCTGGGCATCGGCAGTGGGCAGCAGTCGCTGTTGTTTGGCGCGGTGCTGCTTGTGGCAATCGCGGCGGTGGCGCTTTGGGCGAACTGGGTGAAGAAATATGACCTGGTGAAGGTCTGGCGCGCGGCGATTGGCATTTTGGCGCTTTCGTATATTCCGCTCTTTTTTGCCAATAGTTTCGTGACGGCGCTGGTGTGCGCAATGCTGGTTGGCTTTGGCTTTGCCGGCGTGATCACGACGATGGATTTGATCCATTCCCGCATTATGGATGAGGACCAGGCGAAGCACAACGTGCGCCGCGAGGGCATCATCAGCAATGCGCTGGGCTTCATGAACCGGTTGAACGGGCTTTTCACCAGCGTGGCGTACGCGCTTTTAGGCGTGATGTTTGGCTACGTCTCGGGCGAGGTGCCCGGTCCGCAGCCCGACATGGCGGCACGCTTTTTGCTGACGGTGTTTCCGTTTGTGATGATGGTGCTGAGCTTTGGGGTGTCGTTTTTGTCTGATTTTGAACCGGTTTTGGCAGGGAAGAGGGGAGAGGGAACAGGGAGTAGGGAATAGGAAATAGGTAATATAAGGGCACCTATTGTAGGTCGAGATTGAAGAGGTTATCAAGTTGTTGCAATGCTAAAACCGATCCCCCTCAATCCGCCGTTCCCCTGCTCCGAACATACACTCTCCCAGGAGAGGGCGAAAACTACCACTCTTTCAGGAGAGGGCAAAAAACATATATTAAAAGAAGGAAGAATAAATGACGCTATTACAAATCAATCACGTTTCGCAAAATGTAGGGGTGAATCTTCCACTCAACCTGATCTTGCCCGACGACTACGAAGCCCAGCCGCTGGAACAATGCAAAGTGCTCTACCTGCTGCACGGACTTTCAGATGACGCCTCTGCCTGGCAGCGCTACAGCAACATCGAAATTATCGCCCGCGAAAAGCGACTGGTGGTGGTCATGCCCACTGCCGGACGCAGCTTTTATGCAGATATGGCTAACGGACAGAAGTATTTCACTTACCTAACCGAGGAGCTGCCGGCTTGGCTGGCAGCGACTTTCCGCATTTCTCAATTACGCGAGAATACCCTGATCGCCGGTCTCTCGATGGGCGGCTATGGTGCCTTCAAGGCAGCCTTTTTGCGACCTGACCTTTACTATGCGGCTTGCAGTCTTTCGGGTGTCCTGGCGATCAACGCCCTGGCATCGCCTTCTGACAAGATCGAGGATAAGAAGCTGATGCATGAGTTCGATATGATTTTCGGCGGATTAGAGAAATTACCGGGCAGTATGCACGACCCGATGGTTTGGCTGAGGCAGGCTGCAGGAAGCGGTGTGAAATTGCCAGCGCTGACAGCGTTTTGCGGGTTGGAAGACGACCTGCTGCCGCTGAACCGGTTGTTTAACCAGGCAGCTGGGTCGATGGGTATCGATTTGCAGTATGAAGAATCACCAGGTGGTCACGATTGGTGGTTCTGGGGCGAACACATCAAGCGCTGGCTGGATGAAGTTGTGTAGGAAGTATTTTGTAGGGTCCATGGCCTGCCTCGACCTTTGATGTTTGGAACAGGCAGGCCTGTTCCCTACTGCGCCGTCCCCCTCTTAAAAGAGTGTGGAAAACCAATAAAGCTACTTTTCGGTTTCGAGCTTGTAAAGCTCCTCGACTGCCAATGCAATTTTTGTAACAGAAGCATCTTCCGACAACGGATAGGCAAAATAAGTATCCTGCAGCGTGCTGATATCGACACAATCACGCTTTTTGTCGATGTAGTTGTATTCCACGTGGATCGAATAGAGCGACTGGTTCGCCTTGACCACCTCAAAATCCTCACCCAGATGGCTGCCCTTCAGCACCATCCCGTTCATGTCGTGCCGCAACCAGCCTTTGCCAAGCTGGACGAAGCCCTTGGAGTTGGGCAGTGAGTCGATCAGCACCTCAGATTCCATCCCATACGTTCCAGCGCGCACTTCAGCACGCACGTTGGCGCGCTGCCATTCATACCAGGCAGGCGGAGCGCTGAACTCAGTCTCGCCCTGCAGCGCCTGCAGCTGACCATACTCGCTTAATTCCCACACCTTGCCACACGCCGCGCAGCTGAGCTGGACTCCCTGCGAGCGCATACGATACTCTGCCCTGCAATTCGGGCACTGGTACAAGACGCGGTGCAGCCCCTCAGCACGTTGGGGATGATCGACGCGCACCTGGTTTTCGTATTGCCAGGCGTAATCGTCGTAGGTAAGCGCATCGGTAACAATTTTTTGGATCTCAGACGGGCTCAGTTGGTCAATTTGTTCCTCGGTTAGCTGCAGTTTCAATTCTGCCTCAACCGGAACGCCGCGTGAAACCTGGTTCCAAGCTGGTTTACTGATGTGATGCCCGTGGAAAAGCAGGCTCACCACCGGCACCTGCAGATACTTGAGCATTTTGCCCAGCGAATCGGGCAGCACGGAGTTGGTGCCAACGTGCGAATAACGTGCCTCGGGGTAGTAGACCACGATCTGACTCTGGTCGAGCAAGCGGGTGGTTTGGCGGATGAGGTGGATGTCGCTGACAAACTTACGCTTGGCGATGCAGCCAACCTGGCGCATGATCCCTTCGCGCCCAATAAAACCATCCAGCGCAACCACATAGTTGGCGCGTCGGGGGAAGATGGCAGCGGTCATTACTTTGAAGTCCAAAAAACTGTTGTGATTGCAGAGCAAGATATATGGCGGTTTCACTCCCTGCAGGTCGCGCGTGATTTTGGCTTTGTGTTTCCAGACATCAGGAAAACTGAGCGCCCAGGCGACGGGGGTCAGGTAGCGCGCCTGGGGTTTGACCGGTTTGGCAAAATCGTAACGCGGAAAATCCGCGATTCTGGTGTTTTGGAGGTCAGGGTTATAAAAACCCATGACATTGTTGCTAAAAATGCCCATAATAATACCTTTTCGAAATTTATTGGTTAGATATTGGCTGATGGTACAGGATAGTTAACAATTTTTCAAGCCATAAGTTGCGAAATCTGCTTCTTAACGAATGCTGTGGCTGACTCAATCCGTAGAATGATGTCAATCGTAATCACCTAAAGCGTGTACAATTGATATAAATATCCGCGCATACTCAAAAGGAGAAACTATGAAAAGCAAACCAGAAATCATCGACAGTCTCAACTTCCTGTTGAAAGACGAATTGACAGCCATCAATCAATATTTTATTCACGCAGAAATGTGTGAAGACTGGGGTTACGGTCCCCTTCACGAAGTGATCGAAAAGCGCTCCATCACCGAAATGAAACACGCCGAAGCCCTGATTGGTCGGATCTTGTTCCTTGAAGGCAAACCGATCGTGAGCGAGCTCAACCCGCTCCATATCGCCGACAATGTTGAGGGAATGTTCAAGAACGACCATGCTGCCGAACAAAACGCCATCAACGAATACAATAAAGCCGTGCACCTGGCAGCCGAATTGGGTGACAACGGGACCAAGCAGTTTCTCGAAGGTATCCTGCACGACGAGGAAGATCACATCGACTATATCGAAGAAGTGCTGGACCAAATCGATCAGATGGGCATCCAGAATTTCCTGACAACAGTCACTGGATAATTATTTAGTTTGTTTGGAGATTAAAAACGGGAGGTCTTGAACCTCCCGTTTGCGTTCTCTCGGTCACTGCGAGCCCTTAAGGTGAACTCTAATCAGGGCAATTGAAACGCAACCTGGCTTACAAAACATAATTACCTGAACATCACAAGATTTGCTCATTTTTTGAGCAGACATTTCTCCAACTTCAGTCCATTTTTCTGCTCAAATCAAACATCACGAAATGAAAAGAAGCATTGACACCTATATCCAAGGCTTTATAATAACTTAAACCATTTTTATCTCAATTCTGGAGAAAAGTTAAATGAACCAAAGAAATTTTATCGTAGTACTTGTTTTAATCGCCGCTGCGCTCGCGGGATGGATGTTCTATACCTCCCAACAAGCCGTTCAGGCAGAACCAATCCAGGAAATCAGCACCAAATACTGGAATTCCAGCCACGCTGACGCCGAATCGGAAGCCTTCATTCACTGGAACGAAGACGATCCAGCTGAAATTCCTGTTTTCTGTGCCCGCTGCCACAGCACATCCGGTTTCACCGATTTCATCGGCGCCGATGGCTCTGAAGCCGGCAAAGTGGACGCACCTGGCAAAATCAACGACCCGATCAGCTGCACTGCCTGCCATAGCGATGCCGCCCACGCGCTCGATTCCGTCTCCTTCCCCTCTGGCAACGAAGTCAGCGGCACCGGTAAAAACTCGGTGTGTATGTCCTGTCATGGTGGTCTTTCAGCTGGTACTGGGGTCGCCAAAGCCAACGAAGGCAAAGACTTGGACGTTCCGATGGAAGGATCCAGCATGCAGGGTCCCCATTATTTCCACGCTGCCGCTGTGCACCAGGGCACGGACGCTGGTGTTGGCTATGAATACGAAGGTAAAACCTACGTGGGCGCCTTCAAACACGCCAACACAGTTGATTCCTGCGTCAGCTGCCACGACCCGCACTCTCTGCACACCCAGGACATCCCCGAATCGGATGCCAGTCTGTGCTCCACCTGCCATTCCAACGTTTCTGGTTGGGCAGATTATCGCAGTGTGAGCATGTCCAAGGTTGATTATGACGGCGACGGCACAGTTGAACCCGTTTTTGATGAAATCGAAGGCATGAAGGCTATCCTTATTGAAGCTTTGGGCAAGTACTCGATCGCTGTTACCGGCACCGGTTTTGGCGTGAATTTCGACGCTTATCCTTACGCATTCATCGATACCAACCAGGATGGCACAATCGACGAGAGCGAAGGTATTTTCCCTAATCAATACAATACGTTTACTCCTCGTATGCAGAGAGCCGCATTCAACCTCATGTTCGCTGTCAAAGAGCCCGCTGCCTATGTTCACAATGCTGATTACGTTCTGCAGTTGATGTATGACGCAATTGAAGATCTTTCTGAACTCAGCGGTGTGACCACTGCAGGTTTGACCCGACCTTAGGGTCTGGTCTCATAATTTGGACACAAGAAGGCGAACCTCATGAGCCCATCAAATAAAAGAAAATTATTCTACGTAATCTACTTTACGCTGGTTCTGCTTCCTGCAGTTGCAATGCTGGTTTCAGGTTACCTGCGTGGAGGAGAAAATCAACTTCGTGATATCGCCGTCTTCATCGGCTTTATCGGCATGTCTTTAGCTGGCATTCAGCTGATCTCCATTGGGCGTATCCATTGGTTGGCAGACGCGCTGGATATGGATAAGGTCTACAACAATCACCACTGGGTCTCGCTCCTTTCGATCCTGCTGATCGTTATCCACTTTATGCTGCTCAGCTTCTATAACCCACTGATCGCAACCTATTTGAATGTTTTCGAAGCCCCCTGGATGATCGCCGCCGGCTCGATCGGTCTGTTTGGTCTGCTGCTGATCGGTATCACCTCTGTTTTGCGCAAATCGTTCAAAATGGACTACCGTTACTGGCTGCTGATCCACGACGTTCTCACGATCGTCATCCTGGTGTTTGGCATGACCCACCTCTTCAAGGTCGGTTATTACACCAGCCATCCTTTCATGAAAGCGATCTGGTACTTCGAAATCGCTGTTTGGGTGGTCGCGTTTGCTTATATCCGCATCGTCCGACCTTACCGTATCGGGCAGAAACCTTATATGGTCAAATCTGTGGTTGGGGAATCGGCTGATACCTACAGCCTGACCCTGGAACCCGATGGACACGAAGGCGTGCCCTTCGAAGCCGGTCAGGTTGCCTGGATCAGCACCGGACCATCACCATTTGTACTCAGCCGCAACCCATTCTCTTATTCGGGCAGCGCTGAAGCCGATGGCAATATCCGCTTCTCGATCAAAAACCTGGGCGACTTCACCTCCACGATCCCGCACATGAAGAAGGGTCAGCGCGTCTACGTGGACGGTCCTTACGGTACCTTCAACCTGGACGATCCCCGCATGCAAAAAGGATTGGTCCTGATTGCAGGCGGCATCGGTCTCGCTCCGGTGATGAGCATCCTCAACACGCTGGCAGACCGCGGCGACCAACGACCTTGTTACGTCTTCTATGGTGACCTGAACGAAGACACCGCCCTCTATGAAGATGAGTTCGAAACGTTGAAATCCAAAGTCAACATGGCGTTCGTGCAGGTGTTGGAGAAGCCGTTGGCAGAAGATTATCCCCACCGCGGTTATATTACCAAGGAAATCATGCTCGAGCATCTGCCCCAGAACTACCAGGAGCTTTTCTACTTTGTCTGTGGTCCAGCCCCCATGCTCCGAGCAATCGAAAAGCATTTTGCTGCTATGGGTGTTTCTGAAAATCAGGTGCACGAAGAGAACTACACAATGGCGTAAGCTTGTTCTATCGTTCTACCAAGCCGGGTCCCTTAAAAGACCCGGCTTTTCTTATTTTCACATTCTACGTTTATTTGTTGATGGCTGCTTCGTGTGTTAAGCTATGTTCGCTCTGAATCCTCTAAATGGTATGTTTTGAAAGGAATGGAATGGAAAACCAAAAAAGATATCTTTGGTGTGAAAGAACCGAAGCTGAATACAGAGAAATCAAGGCTGAAATCGAAGCCCGACGGGTCCAGATGCTCAATTTGGATAATCCCGTGAAGTTTGATTGGCCTGCCAAAAAGCGCGACATGGAAAACTGGCTCGAGCGCGGCAGTGACTTCATTGAAGGTTATCGCACCGGCTCGAATGAAGCCTGGGATAGCATTTGCGACCGCGCCCAATACGGTTGGAACCGCCTAAAAACTGAAGCCCGCGGTCTTTTGGATGATACAAAGGTGTAGCTTTTTCGAAATAAAGTTTACGCTTAGGCGAGCTGACTTTTTATTTCCTTCATCCTGATTCCGTCCTTCTTAGGGTTCCAGCAGGAAACCAGCTGCTATCAACGCTTCAAAACCTCCCAAAACCGGGTTGACACGATCAAATCCTTCTTTTGACATTAGGAACGCCGCACGGGCGCTCGAATTTTCAGCCGGTCAGGTACAGTAGGTGATGTACCAGGTGTCCTTATCCAACTGCGAATAGAAGGACTCGATTTCCGTCAGCGGCACGCTGAGCGCACCCTGCACATGAGACGCCTCAAATTGTCCCGCCGTACGAACATCCAGCAAGATCGCGCCCTCGTTCTGCATTGCCTGCCTCACTTGCTCAACAGTCATGCGCGGAACCTCATCCTGGGATAAATAGATTGGGTTCCCACTCAAATCCCGGATCGCTCTGTAAACAAAAATACCAACAACAATGACAACCACCGCCATGATGATCCAGATTGGGGTCAGGTTTTGCTTTTTCACATTACTCGGAAGTTTTCTTCTCGCCATGTACACCTCGGTTTTGTTGGATGAATTATTGCATACAGCAGGTTCATTTCCTCAGGATTGTACAAGCATTGTGCGCCTTGTGTTTAGCTTATAGCTCATAGCTGAAAGCTGATAGCAAAAGTGTTCGACTCTGCAGTTTTCCTTTGCCTTCCCCCCTGGGGATGGGGGACCACGAAGTGGTGCTGAGGTATGTTTAGCTGAGTAACGCCCAACATCGCCAATACTCTGCCAATGACTGTATAATTAGGCATCAATCACGGTGCCATCACATAGAATGAGAGCGTATGCTGGAATTTACTGTAAACGGTATCCCCTATAGTCTCCAAGAAATCCCTGGTGAAAAGCTGAGCGACCTCCTGCGCGGGCGTCTGCGCCTCACGGGCACAAAAATTGGCTGCGGCGAAGGACGCTGCAGCATCTGCACTGTGCTGGTCGATGGCGTCCCCACCCGCTCCTGCATCACCCGCGCTTCGAAAGTGAGCGGTAAATCGATCGTCACCATCGAAGGTCTGCGCGCCCTGCGCCCCCACCGCCAGCAAGACCAGCGCGAGGACCTCAAAGCCCTGCATCCGCTCCAGGAAGCCTTCATCACCCACGGCGCCATCCAGTGCGGCTTTTGCACTCCCGGTCAACTGCTGACCGCCTACGCGCTCCTGCAAAACAACCCCGACCCGAGCCTTGCTGACATCCGCGAAGCGATGAACGACGTCATCTGCCGCTGCGGCAGTTACGAAGCGATACTCTCCGCCATCCAGGCAGCTGCGGTGGCTATGCGCTATGGCGCTCACGTCCAGCCCCGATCGGTTCCGCTTGGCGGGCAAGATCTCACCCACGTCGGCAAAGCTGTTGCTCGTCCGGATGCCGTTGCCAAAGCAATTGGTACAGCGAAATACACCGACGACCTTCAATTTGAAGGTATGCTCTACGCCCGCGTGCTGCGCGCCGGCGTGCCCTCCGCCATCCTGCGCGGGCTGGAAACTTCCAAAGCCGAAGCACTCCCAGGTGTGGTCAAAATTCTGACCGCCAAAGACCTGCAGCATGAGCGTTTTCACGGTGTTTACAAAAAAGATTGGCCGATAATGGTCGCAATCGGTGAGCGTGTACGCTACCAGGGCGATGCTATCGCCATCCTTGCCGCTCAATCCCAGGCAATCGCTGATGAGGCAGTCAAACTGATCCAACCCGAGTTCGAATTGCGCCCGGTGGTCAGCAGCCCCCAGCAAGCCCACCAGGAAGATGCTGAAAAACTGCACGACGACGGCAACCTGCTCAAGCACATCCATTTCAACAAGGGCGACATCGGAGTCGGCTTTGCCGAAAGCGATGTGGTCGTGGAACACACTTTTTCCACCCCCTTCATGGAGCACCTCTTCATGGAACCGGAGTGCTCCATTGCGGTACCCCGGGAGGACGGTGGGCTGGACCTCTATGTCGGCTCCCAGATCCCCTTCGAAGATCGCCGCCAGGTCGCTGAAGCCACGGGCTTGCTCCTCGAAAAAGTGCGTGTGCGCGGGCAGAAGACCGGCGGTGCTTTTGGCGGCAAGGAAGATGTTGCCGGTCAGATCCACGTCGCCCTGCTGGCGGTGGCTACGCGCAAACCAGTCAAACTGCTCTTCACCCGACGAGAAAGCATGCTGGTGCACCCCAAACGCCACGCCACCACCATCAAAATCTGGTTGGGCGCAAAGCAGGATGGCACCCTCACCGCCATCCAGACCGAACTCTATGGGGACACCGGCGCCTATGCCTCGCTGGGCGTGCCCGTGCTCACCCGTGCCACCACCCATTCCTGCGGACCCTACATCATCCCCCACACGCATGCTGACTGCTTCGCCATGTACACCAACAACCCGCCTGCCGGCGCTTTCAGAGGTTTTGGTGTGGTACAGGCGGCTTTCGGCATCGAATCTGCCATGGATCTGCTCGCCGAAAAACTCCAGATTGATCCTATGGCTATGCGCAAAAAGAATTGCCTACGCATCGGCTCGACCACAAACACGGGTCATTATCTGACCGAGAGCGTGGGGCTCCCAGATTGCCTGGAGGCGATCAGTGACTGGTGGGCGCAGCATGGCATCACTACGCCCTTTGAGCCGCAAACTGAAGAAATTGATGGGCAGCCCCTGCTCACCTGCTGGGGGCTGGCTTGCGGCTTTAAGAACACCGGGCTGGGCACCGGCGCCGATGACAGCAGCGGTGCTATCCTCAAGCTTTTGCCTGCCGGTCGCCTGCAGATTAAGAGCGGCGCTTCCGAAGTGGGTCAGGGTTTGGTAACCACCCTGCAGCTTATCGCCGCCGAAGTGTTGGCAATCCCACCCGACAACATCAATGTCTACCTGATGGACACCCTGCTCACACCCGATGGCGGTGCCACCACTGCCAGCCGCCAAACCTTTGTGACCGGCAACGCCGTCTGCCAGGCAGCCACCGAATTAAAACAGCGCATCCTGGATTTGATTAGCAATCGGTTTGCATGTGTATTCGAAGAGATTCACCTCTCAGTTGAAGGCGCGCGCTGCGGTGCCAGGTTGGTTCCCTGGCAGGAGATCCACGATTTGCTCAAGCAAACCCCGGATGGGCTGGAGGTGCAGTGCCGCTACCGCGCGCCCGAGACCTTCCCGCTTGAAGTCGGCGGGCGCATCCATTTCGCCTACGGTTTTGCTGCCAACGCGGTCAAAGTGGGCATCAACCCACAGACCGGTGAGGTCAAGGTTTTGCAGGTGGTGGCAGCAAACGATGCCGGGCGCGTGATCAACCCGCTTGGTTTTCAATCGCAAGTCGAAGGCGGCGTGATCATGGGGGTCGGGCACGCCCTCTTGGAAGATTTCAAGGTCGAGGAAGGCGTGATCAAAAGTGATCGCATCGCCCGCTATGACGTGCCGCGCATGCAGGATTTGCCCGAAATTACCTCGCTGATCGTGGAATCCAAGACCTCTGAAGGTCCATTTGGCGCGAAAGGCGTGGGAGAGCTGGTGTGCGTCCCCACCCCGCCAGCCATCACCAACGCCATCTACCATGCGATTGGCTTGCGAATTGACAGCCTGCCCGTGACCAAAGAAAAAGTCAAAGAGTGGCTCATAGCTGATAGCTGATAGCTGATAGCTGATAGCTGATAGCTGATAGAAGGATTATATCCTTTCGTAGGCGCCCGGTTTCACCATTCTATCTTGTTGGCGAAGGTCTCCTGACCACCCTCGGTCACTGTGACGAGACCGAGTGAGGGCACCCCACAAACGGTCACTGCGAGCCCCCGCAGGGGGCGTGGCAGTCTGCCTTTGATCTTTACTCTTGTCACTGCGAGCCCCGTAGGGGGCGTGGCAGTCTGCCTT
>DHCY01000032.1:0-163 GCA_002399085.1 Anaerolineaceae bacterium UBA4890 | reverse complement strand
GGGCGTGGCAGTCTGCCTTTGATCTTTTGTCTTTAATCTTTTCCTCAGTCACTGCGAGCCCCGTAAGGGGCGTGGCAGTCTGCCTTTGATCTTTTGTATTTATTCTTTTCCTCAGTCACTGCGAGCCCCGTAGGGGGCGTGGCAGTCTACCTTTGTCTTTTAA
>DHCY01000031.1:8523-11362 GCA_002399085.1 Anaerolineaceae bacterium UBA4890 | reverse complement strand
TATCATGTTGCTCTTACATTCCTTTTCCTTGACACCGACTCACAATATGTTAAACTATAAGTGAGGTAGCGAGAAGACGGTTACTTCGCTGAATCAGCTATATATGGTGACCCTAGGTTACCTCATACCGCCTTCAATTTTCTCCTCATTAACAAACGCGAAACCACAAAGGGTATTAGGGATGATGTGGCCATCGTTTGACGATTAATTTAGCCCTGTTATGGGCTTTTTAATTAATCAGAAACATTAAGAATCTCATAGTTTTTTTACTTGGATGGAAAAATGAAATTTAATAAAAAACAAAACCTTGAAACCGAGAATCTGGCAGGTGGATTGGCTTATTCTGAATCTCCCAAGCTGGAGCTCGTCGCAATATTGTTGACGTCCTTTGTAAAAGACCAATTTTATAGGTCTGAGGCAACCACGGTTTCGCGAATTTCCGAGTTAATTGATGCGATCGACGATCCAGAATTTGTCGCCAAAGCAGCCATCTATTCTCGTACCCAATACGGCATGCGGTCCATAACCCATGTTGTGGCTGGCGAGATTGCCAAGAAGGTCAAAGGAGAGAGATGGACCAGAAACTTTTTTGACAAGATAGTTTACCGCCCAGATGATATGATGGAAATTTTGGGGTACTACTTCCAGACCGAAAAGAAAGTCACTAATCCATTACGGGATGGTTTTGCCCGGGCATTGCGCCGCTTTGATGAATATTCTCTTGCGAAGTATCGGGGTGAGGGCAAAGGCATAAAACTCGTAGATGTTGTAAATATTTGTCATCCCAAGAGCACCGAAGCATTGAATAAGCTGATGAATGGCACACTTAAATCCATAGACACTTGGGAAGCCCTATTGACTAAAGCTGGCCAAAATTCAGAATCTGTCGAAGAAACAGATGCTCTAAAAGATAAGGCTTGGAAGCAGCTCATCATAGAAAGAAAGATTGGTTACTTTGCCTTACTCAGGAATCTGAGAAACATCATCGAACAATCACCAGAATCGTTGCCTGAGGCTTTGCAGCTTTTAGTGGACGAAAAATCAATAAAAAAGTCCCTGGTTTTGCCGTTCAGGTTTCTGGCTGCCATAGAGCAGATTGAAAAGTTAAATGGAGAGGGAGTGAAGGAAACTCTGGTGGCTCTTTCCAAGGCTATTGATATTTCCTTATCAAATGTGCCTAGGCTTGGAGGCAAAAACCTCGTCGTTCTGGACACTTCAGGCTCAATGATGGGTCAACCCATACAAATCGGATCTGTTTTTGCAGCGGCTGTGCTTAAGACGAACGATGCGGATTTCATGACGTTTGATTCTGATGCCAGGTATATAACATTGAACCCATTGGACAGCACGATGACCATTGCCCAAAGAATCATTGCTATGGCCGAAGCTGGCGGCACCAATTTTCATTCAATATTTGAGACTGCTAATCTGCCTTATGACAGGATCATCATATTTTCTGACATGCAGGGTTGGGTTGGCTACAGCACCCCTTCTGAAAGTTTCAATAAATACAAGAAGAGAACTGGCTCTGATCCCTTCGTCTATTCCATCGACCTTCAGGGTTATGGTAGCCTCCAGTTTCCGGAGAAAAGTGTCTTTGCTTTGGCTGGTTTTTCAGAAAAGGTGTTTGACACCATGAAATTACTGGAGTCTGACCCCCAAGCTTTGTTGCATGAAATTGAAAAAATCGAATTGTAATTCATTAAAACAAGCAGACAATTGTTTCTTGCACGGCGTTTTGGCGAATTCTGTATTTTTTTAGGATCATTCTATGCTAGTATTTGTAATTATACTAGGTTGATCAATTGCTACTGTGAGGATCTTGATATCAAATAATTAATTTCCGGCGTCGGCTTAACGTTACAGAAAACCTCTTCTAAAATGGGAGAAGATTATATTTAATAAATTTCTAGAAATCCATTTCCATCCTAAAAGATATGTTTCTAGTGCTTGCCTTAACATTTCAAACTGAATCATCTAGTTACAAACTATCGTTGTTGGATAAGGAAAAATAGTGGATATACTATGACCATTAATCTCATCCTTGCTCCACCTGCTGCTGGTAAGACCGCAGCTTGCATCGACCGCATCTTGGCAGTCCATAAAGACCAACCCCTCGCCCAGGTGTGGGTGCTGGTGCCGAATCCGCAAAAAGCAGCATACTTCAGATCGCGCCTGGCAGCAGCTGGCGGCGGAATGGGCGTCAGAGTGGGAGAGTTTCGCTATTTCTATAAGGAGCTCTTTGAGGAAAACGGCGTGTTCCCGCCAATCATATCATCAGCGCTTTCGCACCGCCTGATCCAGGAAACCGTACGCGAAGCGTTTGACTCTGGTGAACTGGTCCACTACGCCGCGATCAAAGACAAACCCGGCTTCCTCTCAGTTTTGCGGGATGCCTTCGCCGAATTGCGCAGCGCCATGGTGCAGCCCTCAGCCTTCCTGGAATACACCAGCGCTTCCACCCCCGCTCGGCGTGAGCTAGCAACTCTCTATAATCGCTATTTGGTCCGTCTGGAAGCCCTGGGTTGGGTGGACGGCGAGGGTCAAGCCTGGCTGGCGATCGATGCACTGCAAAACAATCCAACCCTCGCTTCGTGCCCGAGTCTGGTGATCGTTGATGGCTTCGCCTCTTTCACTACAGCACGAAGGCGGTTCCTCAAACTGCTCAGCCAGCAAGCAGGTGAGGTGATCATAACCTTGACCGGTGAAGGTGAATGCGAACGCGAAGTGGACCGCCGGTCCAAGGATGCGATGAGAGAGCTGGTGAAAGAACTTTCGCCGAAAATCGAATTTATTCCTTACTCACTCACCCCCCCGCCCCCCTCTCCGACCTTACAGC
>DHCY01000031.1:0-8309 GCA_002399085.1 Anaerolineaceae bacterium UBA4890 | reverse complement strand
GCCCCCCTCTCCGACCTTACAGCGGGACGCAGGCAGTAACGAGGGGATGGTAAGTGGCGACAAGGTGATTCGACATTTGGCACAACATATCTTCGAAAGAGGTGCGGTCGAGCAGGTTGAACCGCCTGAGCCGTTCCTGCTCGAAGCCCGCTCCCAATCCGATGAGGCGCGTGAAGCCTTGCGCTGGATCAAGCAACTGCATGTGCGTCAGCACGTCCCGCTGGATGCCTGCGCGATCTTTACTGCCAATCTTGGGATGTACCAACCGCTGCTGCGTTCAGCCGCTGAGGAATTTGGCATCCGGGTTCACTTTTCACAACCCAATCCTCTCTCCGAATCTCCAGCTGTGATGGCAGTGCTTGCCCTGCTGCAGCTTCCTCTGGATGACTTCCCGACCCGCCTTTTACTAAACACACTGCGTTCACCCTATTTCGATTTTGGGCTTGATGCCAAAGATCTTGACGACCTGGAGTGCGTCAGCCAACAGGCAATCATCGTCAGCGGTAAAGAGCAATGGGAAGACGCGTGGCCGATGCTGCAGCGCTCGAATGCTTCCGAGGATCACCTGGACGAAGAACGCCGGCGCAAAAGCCGCACCAAGGGGATCGACTTGCCAGCGCTGCGCGGCCGGTTGGAGAGATTCTGGCAGTTGTATTCTGAGATTGATATAAGCCGTTCACAAACCACGTGGGTAGAATGGCTTGAAACCACGCTTACCAATCTGGGTTTTTACGACCAGATCAACAGCGACCGCGACCGAGAAGCCTGTGACGCTCTTGGTGACGCGCTGAGAGCCCTGCTGCTCAGTGAGAGCGTAGTTGGTACGAAGGTGGTTAATTACACCCTATTCCTGGCTGACCTGCAGGGCTCCCTGCTGGGGGCCAGGGTGGAGGAGCCCAGGGAAGCCCGCCGCAATGCGGTCTTCATTGGCAAGTTTGCAAACGCACTCGGCACACGCTATGAAGCGGTGGCACTATTAGGACTGTCAGAAGGGCTGTATCCTGTTGTTGAAAATCCGGATCCCTTCCTGGATGAAGAGTTGCGCGAAGATCTGGGCTTGGAGCCGAGACTAGGTCGCCACCAGGCCAGCACCTATTACCAGGCTTTCACCCGTGCCAATAAGCACCTGCTGCTCACCCATCCGTACTTGACTGAAGAAGGCGAGATATGGGAACCTTCACCTTATTGGGTGTCCACATTCAAGCTCTTTACAAAAGGCGCACTCCGTAAAGTGAATGCTTCCAAACCTCTTCCGCAAGCTGATGCTGCCTCGCCCCAGGAACTGCTTTTCTGGGCGGTGCAGCAGCAAAAACTGCACTATTCCAGTGATAAAAACCTGGTCGAGCGCTGGCAGGGGTTGCAAAAAGCACATGGCGTGCTCGACCAACGCCGCGCCAAACTTGCGCAAGGTGCGTTTGAAGGCAACCTGGCTCAGTTTATCGATCAATTAACCAGCAAATTCTCGGCGGAGTATGTGTGGAGCGCTTCTCGCCTTGAGGCTTATAAAGCCTGCCCATTCCGGTTCTTTGTCAATGCCGCGCTGAAACTGGAGCCCAAAGAGACGCCAGAATTGGGGTTGGATGTCGCCCAGCGAGGCAGTATTCTCCATCGAGTATTGGAACATGTTTACAGACGCGCGGGCGAACAGGGCGTTCCCCCCATGGATATCCTGGATGAGGTTGCTGCCGAGGTATTTGCGAAGGCGCCGATGGTTGATGCGTTCCGTCCCTCCGCCTTGTGGGAAGTAGAAAAAGCGGAATTGCTTGACAAGCTGCGCGCGACCCTGGAAGCGCTCGAACTGGAACAAGGCCAGTGGAAACCATTCAGCCTTGAACAGAAATTTGGCATCGGCAGCGCGCCTCCGCTTGTGCTTGAGCTTAACGGCGACAAAGTCAAGATCCGTGGTCTGATTTATCGGATAGACACAGCCCCCCATGGCAACCTGCGCGTAATCGATTACAAAACCAGCAGCAGCCACTTTGGTAAACCAGATTTGCTCAATGGTTCACGCTTGCAACTACCTATTTACGCCCTGGCAGCGCAGGAAGCTTTGGAGCTTGGCGGAGTTGAGGACGGTTTTTACTGGAGCATCAACGATGCGAAAGCCAGTTCGATCAAGCTTTCCAGTTTCAAGTACGAAGGCATGGAAGGTCCTGATGCTGCTTACCAGGTAGCACGCGAACATATCCAGGAGGTTCTGGAAGGCGCTCGTGCGGGCAACTTCGCGCCAAAAGCTCCCAAAGGCGGCTGCCCGGATTATTGCCCGGCGACCAGTTGGTGTTGGCGCTATGAGGCGGGGTATAAAAATGGCTGATCATTTGACCGAACAGGTACTGAAACTTTTCACCCTGAATGAAAGACAACGTACCGCCGCGACCGAGAGTGGGCGGGATGTGGTGGTAACGGCAGGCGCAGGCAGCGGCAAAACCTCGACGCTGGTCGCGCGTTATGCCTGCTTGCTGGCGCAAGGCACAAAGCCCCGCCGAATCGCTGCCATCACTTTTTCCATCAAAGCCGCCCAGGAAATGCGCTCCCGTGTGCGATCGACCTTGATGAAATTGCAGGAGCAAGACATCGAGGAGGCGGAACGGCGCTATTGGTCAGAACTCTCCACACAGATTGATTTGGCAAGAATTGGCACCATTCACAGCCTGTGTGCTGAGATCCTGCGCAACCATCCCGCGGAAGCCGGTGTGGATCCACGTTTTGTTCTGATTGATGAAGGTCTTTCTGCAGCTCTCAGAGTGCAGGTCGTGGAAGATACGCTGGCAAAGCTGGTCGAGGAAGACCGTTTTTTGCCTTTATTATTCAAAATCCCGGTCCGTAATCTCTCAAAGATGCTTGTGCAAATTCCTGAAAGCCCGCCTCGAAACCCAGGAAGCCTTCGAGATCGCGGTGGATAATAGATCTCGCCTGATCAAGGAATTCAAACAGCGCATGGCTTCGCCTGAGATCATGGAATTGATCAATGAGCTGCGAGAGCTAAATCCCAAAGACTTGTTGAAAGATGAAAGCAGTGCCATGGCAGAGATGGTGCAGATTCTGTTAGCTTATTGGTCGGCTGCTGAAAAAGCACTTGCAGAGAATGACCCTGTTAATTGTGCGGCGAACCTTTTTGCAGCGAGGCGTAAGCATATTAGAAGAAATATCGGTAAAAGGGATGGAATGGTAAAGCCCGTCATAGCGGAACTCCAGCAGCTTTTTGATGACATCATCGATCCGCTCACAGGTGGGGCGAATTCCACCGACAAACCAGCTACTATTGAGGCGGAGGCATCATTTGAACAGCTGCTTCCGCTCTTGCGGGAGGCATTCGATCGCGTCCACCAGGCTTATCGGTCTCAGTTGGAAAAAAGGCAAGCCCTCGATTTTGACGATCTGGAGGATTATGCCCACCGGCTGCTGAAAATTCCTGAAGTGCGCGAACGTTGGCAAAAGGAACTTGACGCGATCATGGTCGATGAGTACCAGGACACCAATCCCCGCCAGCGCAACATCGTCAATGCTCTGGCTGGCGATCGCGGTTGCCTCTTTATGGTTGGGGACATGCGCCAGTCCATTTATCGCTTCCGCCGGGCAGACGTTACAGTTTTTAGGGAGGAACAAGAGCGCATCACGCGGCAGAATGGCTTGCTGGTAGACCTGGATCGCACTTATCGAGCCCATGAGCAGTTGTTAAACGCCACCGGCGATCTACTTTCCGCTGTAATCGGCACAGAAGATGACCCTGTTCGTAAGTATTACGTGCCGTATACCCCGCTTGTGGCGCATTGGAAAGAGCCCAAACATCCTGTGCAAGCTCCACACGTGGAGTTCATTGTCGGCGCGGGGGAAGACGCTGCCACCGCTAAGCCACGCGCGGGTCAAGCCCTGGCAATCCGCTTGCAGCAGCTCAAACAAGAGGGGCAAATCAAAAATTGGGATGAGGTCGCCCTATTGTTTCGAGCCTCAACTGGCTACCCTTATTACGAAGAAGCGCTAGAAGACGCGGGCATCCCTTTTGTCACCGTTGCGGGCAGAGGCTTTTATGATCGTCCCGAAATTCGTGACCTGCTGAACATCCTGCGTGCCATCGCGGACCCACTGGATGATCTTTCGTTTGCCGGGTTGTTGCGTTCTCCGGCTTTTAGGCTAAGCGACGCAGCGCTTTTCCAATTGTGCCATGCTGACTTGCCTTATTGGCAAGCCCTACAGGGTGACCTCAGCCAATTGAGCGAGCCGGATCAAGCCAGTGCCAGGCGCGTTTTGCAGGTGCTCAACCTGTTGCTGCCCATGGTCGATCGTGTTCCAGTCTCCGAGCTGCTGAAGCGGGTGATCGACGAACTTGATTACCGTTCGATCCTTGCCAGCGCGGATATCGGGATTGCGGATGGAAAATCAAGCAAAGCCGGCGGTCGCCTTTGGCGCAACCTGGACAAACTGATGGCGGATACCCAACTCAGCCAGGCGGTCAACGTGCGGGACTTCCTGGACATGCTGGAGACGTTGAACGACGCTGGAGCCCGCGAAGGCGAGGCTTCCGCCGAGGCTGAAGGCTCTGTTCGCCTGATGACGATCCACACGTCCAAAGGGCTGGAGTATCCGATTGTTGTGCTGGCTGATGCTGGTCGCGGCATGCGTCCAAGCAAGGCCAACGCGTTTCTGTCTCAGAAACTTGGGGTCACCTTCAAATTGGACCCAACGCCGATGCTTTTCAGGTTGGCTAAATTTATGGACGAAGATCAGGACAAATGTGAAGACTTTAGAATCCTGTATGTCGCGCTCACCCGTGCCCAGTCCAAACTAATCATCAGCAGCCATGCCACCTCTGATAAAGACGGCTTGGTAAAACTGCCCGGCTGGGCGAAGGAATTTGACCAGGCATTAGGGTGGCCCTCAGTAGATATTGCGACGCATGGCAGTGAACCTTTCATCGCCCGCACAACCGGTAACCATCCAATTCGCATGACCTGCTCGATGCAGCCTTCTCTGCTTAGTCCGTTCGCTAAAGAAGATGGGGATTCGAGGGAATTCCCTCAGTCTGAGCTTCCACCAATCTATATGCAAGTTGAAGGCTTTGGCCAGGTGGAATCCCCTGATGATCTGGAAAGTATCCAGCAAATCCAATCCTGGCGGGCTACCCAAACAGATGAGCGAGTCTCAGGCAAAGTGTTGGGGCTCATCGTACACAAAGCCATTCAACGCTGGCTGTTTCCGGGGGATCCTGCGCTGAGAGCGCTATTGGAATCTGAAGCATTTCGTTTAGGACTTGCAACCGATGCTACGCGGCAGGAATTAATCGCACGCGCGACACATCTCTTAGAAAGATTTCACGCACATTCTGTGTGGATGGAGATTCAGCTAGCCCAGGAACGCTATTCGGAATTGCCATATAGCTATGTCTTAAATGACAAAGTAGAGAACAGGATCATCGACCTGCTCTACCGGGATGAGGGTGGTTGGCACATCATCGACTTCAAGACGGATCCAATATCGACTCTTGCGCACAAAGAACAGCTCATTCAGACGTATGCTCCCCAAGTTCGGCGCTACCAAGCCGTGGTGGAGTCCAAGTTAAGGCAGGAAGTTAGCGGGCAGTTGTGCTTCCTGGATGATCAGGGCGAGGTAAGTGTGGTGAAGGTGTGAGATGCTCTACAGAGCATTTGCTGAAAAGTAAACAATGACACGACAGGAATATAAATTGAGATAAGTATGACCCCTAAGATTGCACCAATAAATTCCAACACGGAAAAGATGACTGCCTACCAAAAGCAAATGGAGCGTTACAAGCGAGCGAAGTCGGGCGGTTTTCACCTTGAAGCCATTTTCATCCTCTATGCGTTGATCGAAGATCGTCTTTCCGCATTCCTATTTCATGCCGGTATCTCCAATGCATCGCGCGAGAAAATTACAAAGAATGGCAAAGTTCGTCCTCACTTTAACAGCATACTCAAAGTAGTGAATGCCAAGCAACCAGGTATTCGCAACGTGAGTGCTAAGATCAAATTGATTAAAGAGCTGCTGACATGGTCAACTGAATATTCCATAAACGAACCCGCGCTTACTTACCTGGATGCCCTCTGCAAGCAGATCAACAGGACCAAAGGTAAGGAAGAGATGACCGATATCCTGACTAGAATCGAGGAGTGGTGCGCCTGCAGAAACGAGCTCGTCCATGCGTTGTTGAATAAAAAAGTTGAGAACCAGGAGGAGACTTTACAGGCCTTGGTACAGGAAGGGGAGGACTGCAATCGTTCTCTCCAAAACTTTGTGAAATCCTTTAAGAATAGGAACACGCTGCGTAGGACTTTCAACATCCAGTAACGTTAAATTTGGGAGATAAACGCTAATGACCTCAGGAGATAACAACAACTCTGGCTGCCTCTTTCCCTTTGGCGATGACTTTCTACCGATCCTCATGTTCTTCTTCCACGTTAACCAAGCCAACTCCAGCAATCCTCAATTCGACGAAGATGATGAGGGCGAGGAGGAGGATTCGGACAGCGATGATAATGACGACAATGAGTGGTAGAAAGCAACAAACCATGTCAACCATTAGCAATTATTGCCAACTACAGTTAATATTGTGACTATGGTTGAAGAATCCAGTGGGACAGACCGGGCAAACCAGCTTGCCAGAAAGATTTTAACCTTTTCCCGTGATTCACTTTTGGTGAATCTGCGTTTCCTCGACGCGGCCATCCACCAATTAAAGCTTGAACAATCCGAAGATGAGGAGCTGGACACAATAGCCATCGATGGGCAGCACCTTTTTTACAATTCATGGTACGTCCTTAACACCTACAAGCAGCAAAAGGAAACTATCAGCCGCGATTACCTGCATGTGATATTCCATGGGCTCTTTCAACATCTTTTCGTAAATAAGTTAGTGCATCAAGGCTGCTGGGATTTGGCTTGCGACATTGCCGTGGAAAATGCCATTAATAGCCTGGAAATTCAATCCCTCACAACCCCAAGACAGGGCAAACAAACTCACGTCATCACGAAACTGAAAGATACTCTCCACCTGATGACTGCAGAAAAAATCTATCGCTATTACCTTGATAAAAACTTTAGTGACAACGATCTGGCAGTAATTCGAAGAGATTTCTATGCTGATAACCATACTTTATGGTATCAACCTCCCGAAAAACAGCCATCACCGGGCGTTGACGGTGAGGGATCAACCAATGGAGATGGCGATCCCGATCAGAAATTACGAGCAGGTAGAGGCAGTGGACGCCCTCTGTCCACCCAAGAGCTGATCGAACTCTGGAAGCAGATTGGCGAACGGGCTCAGGTCGACATTGAAACTGCCTCCAGGAAGTGGGGCAACGTGAGCGGGGGGCTGCACCAGGGGCTCAACCAGCTCAACCGCGAAAAATACAATTACGCCACCTTCCTGAAGCGCTTCTCAGTGCTGGGTGAGGCTATGCAAATCAATGACGACGAGTTTGACCTGATCTTCTACACTTACGGTCTCAAGTTGTACCAAAATATGCCCCTGATCGAGCCGCTTGAATACAAAGAGGTCAAACGCATCAAGGAATTTGTGATTGCCATCGACACCTCCGGTTCGGTGGCAGGCAAGACGGTGCAAGCGTTCATGCAGAAGACCTACAATATCCTGAAACAGACAGAGAGTTTTTTCAGCAAGATTAACCTTCACATCG
This sequence comes from Anaerolineaceae bacterium UBA4890, assembly GCA_002399085.1. Taxonomy (GTDB): domain Bacteria; phylum Chloroflexota; class Anaerolineae; order Anaerolineales; family Anaerolineaceae; genus Mesolinea. The sequence continues at coordinate 657 of DHCY01000031.1, read as the reverse complement.
TCCAGTGTGATGCGCAAATCCAGCAGGATACCAAGATCACCAATGCCGAAGAGTTTGACCGGTTGCTCCAGTCAATGCAGCTATTTGGGTTTGGCGGCACTGATTTTCGCCCGGTCTTTACTTATGTAGACCAGCTGATCGAAAACAGGGAGTTTGAAAACCTCAAGGGGCTGATCTACTTTACAGATGGCTATGGAACCTACCCGACCAAGAAACCGAATTACGACACAGCCTTTGTTTTTTTGGATGAAGACTATGTGGAAACACCCGATGTACCACCGTGGGCGATCAAACTGGTATTGAGCACGGATGATGTGATGGAAAGAGGAGACAATTAATGAATATCAAAGAAGCCAAAGAACAGATCAAGCATGCGATTGCTGCCTATTTCACCCAGGATGAATTTTCGAATTACGTGATCCCGATCGAGCGGCAGAGACCTGTTTTCCTGATGGGTGCGCCAGGCATCGGCAAGACAGCCATCATGGAACAAGTCGCCCAAGAATTGGGTGTTGCGTTAGTTTCTTATTCTATGACTCACCACACGCGACAGCGCGCACTTGGTCTTCCTTTCATCATCCGCAAGAACTTTGGCGGCGTGGAATATGATGTTTCTGAATACACCATGAGCGAGATTATTGCCACTGTATACGAAAC
>DHCY01000037.1 GCA_002399085.1 Anaerolineaceae bacterium UBA4890 | reverse complement strand
AAGTCATAGCATTCAGAATGACAAGCCTGTTGTCATCCTGAGCTTTTTTCCGCAGGACTCTTCGAGTGCGAAGGATCTTGATGGTACTGGGTCGGAATCGTTGTGGCAATACTGTTTAAGATTCTTCACTTCGTTCAGAATGACAGGTTCTTTGTCATCCTGAGCCTCAGTTGCGAAGGATCTTGATGGTACTGGGTTGGAATCGTTGTGGCAATACTGTTAAGATTCTTCACTTCCTTCAGAATGACAGGTTCTTTGTCATCCTGAGCTTCAGTCGCGAAGGATCTTGATGGTACTGGGTCGGAATCGTTGTGGCAATACTGTTAAGATTCTTCACTTCGTTCAGAATGACAGACAAAATCAAGATGCTTCACTTCGTTCAGAACGACAGACAATCAGAATGACAACAATCAGAATGACCATAATCCGAGTGTAAAAGTCCATAATCCTTGCCAATTTCCAGCAGTTCTCTGATATAATATGCGCTCACGCGGAGAGGTCGCATAGTTGGCCTAGTGCGCTCGCTTGGAAAGCGAGTATACCGCGAGGTATCGCGGGTTCGAATCCCGCCCTCTCCGCCTCAACCACCTTTTCCGGTGGTTTTCATTTTTAACTAATATAATATTCGTATGAAAAAATACCGCAAGATGTTGAGTTGTTGGCAGGCTATTCCTATTCAGGGCTTGATGCGGTTTATTGAAACCCAGAGCAAAACCACGTTGGTGAATTGGGCGGTCAATTATGCTGAAGAACATTTTTTACCCATTTACGGGAAGGACTACGCGCAGGATAGCAGACCGAAGCTGGCATTGGCATACGCGCATAAGTGGCTGAACAAAGAAGTGAAACTGCCGGAGGCTAAAATTTATATTTTGGCGTGCCATGAAGCTGCTAAAGAAGCCGAGGGAAATCCTGCCGCCCAGGCAGCAGCCAGGGCGATTGGGCAGGCAGCCTCCAGCATTCACAGCGCATCTCATTCGCTCGGTATCGCGCTTTATGGCGGTCTGGCAATTGCTTATGACCAGCTGGGGTTGGATAAACCCTGGTCGGAGCTCGAGGCTTTTGCCCTCCAAGAGTGTGAAAAAATGTTTGCTGCACTGCAGGCTGTCGCGGTTGAGAACGAGCCAAATCCTGCCAAAGTCAAGTGGTTTTGCTAAAGCCTTGATTCCAGCCAGTCCAGCATTGTGGCCAGAACCTTTTCTTGTTCCGGCTCATTGTGCGTCTCGTGGAACAGACCTTCCCATTCCTGGTAAGTGACCTTGTCTCCCAACTTACTGGCAAACTGGCGCGTGGCTTCCACCGGACAGATGGCATCGGCGCTGCCATGAGCGAGGTAGAGCGGTAGTTGCCAGTCATCAGTGTGGCTCCTCACATAATCGCCGCCATCCATAATAAAAGCTGCCAGGACAGGGCTGGCTTTGCTGTGGACCAGCGGATCCTTCTGGTAACGTTCGACAACTTCTGGGTCTCTTGAGAGAGTATTCGCGTCCAATGCTGTATCAACAGCCAGGTTTGGGAGGATGGGTTTCAGCAATTTCGTCAATAATCTTTGTGATTTTGAGACCGTACCTGGGTCCAGAGAAGGGCTCGTTGCCATGATGCCAACTACTTTTTCTCGTCCTTTGAGTCCATAGCAGAGCACTTCCAGCGCTCCCAGGCTGTGACCGTAAAGAAAGACTGGTTTGCCCGGTGCCAGCGCTTTGGCGAGGCGAACCGCAGCCTCAATATCCCGTAAAAGTGAATCGTCAGGGGCAATCACGCCCCGCTTTCCCGTGGTTTTCCCATGCCCTTGCTGGTCGAAACCCATCAATGTAAAACCCCGTCGGGCAAAGGCTTCTGCAACGTGCTCGTAACGCTGGATGTGCTCGCCAATTCCATGCACCAGAACCACAACCGCGCGCGACGAGGCTGGGTCTTGCTTGATCTTGCCCCAAAGCTGCTGTCCATTAACTGAGTTAAGTGTCAATTCGCGTTCCAAAGTTGCTCCTAAAGACTGAAAATTACGTATTGTTTGAGAAACCGGTCGATAGTTTCGTAAAAATTGACCAGGGTTGCCTTTTTGCGGAAGCCATGCCCCTCGCCCTCGTAGAGTTTATAGATGTGCGGCACTTTGTTTGCCATTAGTATGTTTACGATCGATTCCGACTGCTCCACCGACACGACTTTGTCTTCGCTGCCCTGGAAAATTGCCACTGCATCGCGGATCTTATCGGCGTGGAAGATAGGCGACCAGGCAAAATACTTTTCTGCTGCTTCGGGGAGCTTACCGACAAGCGACTCGTTGTAGTGGGCTTCAAACTTGTGGGTGTCCATATCCCACGAAAAGAGGTTGGACACGCCGTAAGAACATAAACCGGCTTTGAAAAACCCAGGGTGGTGCACCAACGCATTCAAGACAACCATACCGCCGGAACTGCCGCCTTTGATCACCAGTTTTTTCGGGTCTGCCAAGCCGGCCTCGACCAGCGCCTGTGTACCTTCGATGCTGTCTTGCAGATCGAGGCTACCCCAATTGCCCTTGAGGGCATCGCGATAGCTTCTGCCGTAGCCGGTACTACCGCGATAATTGACCGCGAAATAGGCGTAGCCCCGATTGTTGAACCAGGCGGCTTCCATGTTGTAGGCATTGAACACCTGCGAGGTGGGACCGCCGTGAATATATACGATCAGTGGTGGAACTCCTTCAGCGGTGTAGTTGGCGTTTGTGGGCGGATAGTAGAGCCCATGCACCTCTATCCCATCGGAAGAGATCCAGCTGAAGGACTGCGGGGTGGCGAAATCGTCATTACTGAGCACATCGCTGGCGCTCCTGGCGATGGTGAGGATCTGGCTGTCTTTTAGCAGGGCAATCCGGGGAGGCTGGCTGGCGGACTGGGCAATGAACGCCAGGCTGCCATCAGGCGAAAGTGTGGGCTGCTCGAGCAGGGTAAAGCCTTCGGTTTCAATTCGTTCCCCTCGTAGGGAACTGGCCTGCCTGTTCCACTCGCCCTGGTCATTCATTAGGTCGATCTTGTTCAAACTTATGCTGCCTTGCTGATTAAGCAAGTAATAGATCGACTTGCCATCAGCCGTCCAATTGAGGGTACGCTGCCCCTGCACCCAGGCAGGCGGCAGCAGGTTTTGATTTTCGAGCAGCACTTGGCGGGTATCGTTTTCCAAATCGATCACCACCAGGTCGTCAAATTCCGCGCTATTTTGCAGCCAGGCAAGTTTGCTGCCATCCGGGGAAAATGCGGGCTGGAAGACCGCTACGTTCTCATCTCCAGCGATGTGTTTGACTGCTTTCAGACCTTTTTTATCTTTACTCAATACTCCCAGCATAAGGCGGGCACCATCCCAGGGCATGTTGGGATGTTCCCATTCCACCCAGGAAAAAAGGGAGCCGTCAGAGCTAAGCGTGGGCTGCATATAAAAGTCTGCCCCGTGGCGCAAAATCGTTGACCAGGTTGATCCATCGGCGGGAACGCTCGCCAATACGTCGCGACCTTCATAAGTGTGCACGAAGTAGACAGTTTTCTCATCCGGGCTCAAAACCGGGGATGCACAACCGCCAAATTCGGGTGTCAAGGCCTTAGGAAGACCGGTATTGTAAGGTTTGGAATAAAGTCTGCCATTTCGGTCGCAGAAAATCACCACGTCGTTGCCGGCAAAGAAGTCACCGCCGCCATAGCCGACCGCGCCGGAGGGGTTGAACTCGCCACTCAGATTCCAGGCTGCTTCCCCTTTACGCCAGGCGAAGAGGCTGGTTTTACCATCCTGTGATTGCGACCAGACCAGGGTTTGACCGTCTGGTGAGAACTGGACATCGTTCAGGCGGATGCCGCCGGCGATCAGGCTCGCGGAGATCGGGCTTTTCCAGAGCCCATAGGGGAGTTTCTGTTTGCTCATGCTACACCTCGTTAGTAGGTTTTGTTCATTATAACCGCGGGTTTGGTTGATTGTGCCGCTCTCTTGCCTGATACCTGATCTCCGATCTTTTTACACTTTTTACTCTATTTACACTGTTTTTTAATAGTGCAGAACCCTGGTTCGGATGTAAAAAGTGGCTGCTTGTTAAAGTGCAAGTGCGTGACGTAATAATAGCACATATGTTCTATTCTGAGAAGCCGGTAAGCGGGGGGTGAGGTTTTTGCTGTTTCCTGTTTCCTGACCAAAACTATTTGACGCGGCTCGAAGTGCGTGCTAAAATATCAGTCCCTTCACGGGCGCGTAGCTCAATGGCAGAGCAGTGGCCTTTTAAGCCATTTGTTGGGAGTTCGATCCTCCCCGCGCTCATTTTTTATTTTAACTTGGATGCAGGGGTCCTTCCCTACAATCAAAACCTTACCAGGTTCAGCCAGTTGCCGTACGTAACATCGCTGCATATTCGCTTGGCATTTCGCTTGCCTCGATTGCCGTGGCAATTGCTTCGACATCGTATGGCACGCGAACAAATTCCACTGAAAGATCGCGACCTTCTGCCTGCAGAATGACGTAAGCAGCGCGCGGGTCACCATCTTTTGGTTTGCCCACACTGCCCTCGTTGATCACATGGCGACCGCTGGGTAGGATGCGGTGATAGGGTTTGTGGGTGTGCCCAACCACCAAAACATCCGCTTCAGCAAAGTCGAGTATTCGCTCCAGGGTTGCATCGGGACGGTCGATGTAAAGGTATTCGTTAATTTTCCGCGGGCTGCCGTGCGCCAGTAGAACCTTCAGATCACCCAGTTGTAACGGGATTTGGGGGAGTAAACTACGCAGGTAAGCTTTATTCTCCTCGGTGGTATGCATATTGGTCCAGGCAATGGATCGCTTGCCCAACGCTTTTTCTTCGTCAGTTTTATAAGCACAACCGCATTCGTCGCTGGAGTTGCCAATTCCCTCGTCATAATTACCCATTACCGTAGGGATTTTATGTTCACGGATCAATTGGATGACCTCATTAGGAAAAGTACCGTAACCCACAAGGTCTCCCAAGGAATAACGATGTTCGATTCCACGTTCGTCAAGGTCACGCATAACAGCCTGGAGGGCTGGCAGGTTCCCATGAATATCACTGAAAACAGCTATTTTGTTCATTTGAGCGGTTCCTTAGTTTTCTTAAATTCTATATAAACCGAAGCGATTTTACTCAATTAGGCTTCTACAAATAGGTTAACATTTGATTTATTGAAGTTAAGGAGCGAGCAGATATGGTTTCACCTTGCCGTTTTACCCCCGGCAAGGTATCCTTAATTGATTATTCGAATTGAAATTTCACACGGAGCGCTTTTATGGATTTTGCCATTCTCTCTGCTAAAAATAACACCCGCCGGGATAGCTGGCTGGACAAGCCGGTTTTCGCCTGGTGGCCCGGGCTGACGATCGAAAAACTGCTGATCGTCATTATCCTGGTGCTCACGATTTTCACCCGCTTTTATGACCTGGGCGCGCGCACGATGTCGCACGATGAGATCAACCACGTTGTGCCCGCTTACAGTTTCAGCAATTATGTCTACGATCCCGTCACGCACGGACCGTTCCAATTTCACGCCCTGGCATTTTCTTACTTCATGTTTGGCGATTCCGATTTCTCTGCCCGCATCCCCGCCGCGACTTTCGGCATCGCCATTGTCGTCTTTGCCATATTCGCTTGGCGGCGCTACCTGGGCAGAACCGGCGGTTTGATTGCCGGCGTGATGTTCATGATCTCGCCTTATATTCTTTACTACAGCCGCTACACGCGCAATGAAGTGTTTATCGTTTTCTGGGGGATAGTGATGCTGTGGCTGATGCTACGCTACCTGGAAGACGGCAAGCACAAATGGCTCTATTGGCTGGTTCTTATCAATGCCATGCACTATGCCGACAAAGCCACTTCGTTCATTTTCTCAGCCGAAGCCCTGATTTTTTTGGCACTGCTCTTTATTGGCGAGGTTTTGCGCAAAGAATGGGGGAACGTCCAGGCGAAATCACTCTTTAGGATAGCGGTTGTGGTCACTCTTATCCTGCTTGTGGTCACCATGAGCTTTTATGTGCTGGGTAAGAACGAAATCGTTGACCCGGCTGCAGAAGCCAGCCATAATATTCCGCTACTGCTAAGCGCCGGACTGACGGCAATTGCGATCGTTTTCGCCCTGGTGACCCTTTTCAGTGGTTATGGCTGGAAGAAGTTGAGCCATCTGCGCAGTTTTGACCTGATCTGGCTGCAGTTGATCCTGATCCTGCCACTGCTCACCGCCATTCCGCTCAGGCTGCTGGGTTTTGAGGCGACCGATTATACGCAAACCGGAATTATCCGTTCAGGGATCGTGTTTGTGTTGCTCATGCTGCTTTCTCTATTTTTAGGTTTGCTTTGGAATCGCAAGGTTTTCCTGCGCAGCATGGCGATTTTCTGGGGAATTTTTATCGTTTTTTACACATCCTTCTTCACTCACGGCGAAGGCTTTTTCAAAGGAATCGTCGGAGCGCTGGGCTACTGGATGTCACAGCAGGCAGTGGAACGCGGCACGCAGCCACTTTACTACTACGCTTTTGTGCAAATTCCGATGTATGAATATTTACCGGCATTCGGTGTGCTGCTGGCGTTCTTTATCGGACTGCGCAAACGCCTGTTTTTTGCTTCGACAGAAGACCCCTTCACGCCATTACCTATCGAAGAGGTTTCTTCTGAGACAGTCGAGATGGATGCGGCTGAAGAATTTCTCGAAGAGGTAGTTGAGGAAGAAATTCTGGAAGAAACCACCGAGCTTGACTTGTTGGACCTGGAAGAAGAACATGAGCCAGAGCTGCAACCCTGGTATCAACGCATTTTCCCGGTAGTGGAAGAGACCGGAGGGCAGGCGACCGAACTGCCCACCCTTTTGCTGCTGATTTTCTGGTCTGTGATGAGCCTGCTGGCGTTCACTGTAGCCGGCGAGCGCATGCCCTGGCTGACCACGCATATCACCATGCCTATGATCCTCACCAGCGGTTGGGCGTTTGGCTATTTAGTCGAGAAAATAAACTGGGAAGAGGTGAGGCAGCGCAAAGGCTGGCTGGTTGTTTTGTTGGCAGGGGTTTTTCTGGTTGCGTTCGGCAGCCTCCTAGGCTCACTATTGGGCAACAATCCACCCTTCCAGGGCAAAGACCTGTTTCAGTTGCAGGGCACCAGCGATTTTCTGCTGGCTTTGGTTGGCACGCTTGGCACTGGAATCGGCTTGTTCTGGCTGCTCAAGGGCTGGAACGGGAGCACTTTTGGCAAACTACTACTGCTAGTTTTTGCAGCCCTTTTGGGCATACAGACCGCGCGAACAGCCTGGCGGGCAGCTTTTATCGATTACGACAATGCCCGTGAATTGCTTGTCTATGCGCATTCCACGGAAGACATGAAAAACACGGTCGAACAGATCGAGGCGATTTCCAAACGCCAGTATGGCGACAAATCGATCAAGATCGCCTACGACAATGATGTCCGTTACCCCTATTGGTGGTATATGCGTGATTACCCAAACAAGCTTGATTTCGGCGCTGATGTAACCAAATCACTGCAGGATTATCCGATCATCGTGGTTGGTACCTCCAACTTTGCCCGGATCGAGCCGGTGGTGCGGGATGACTATTACCAATATGAATACAAGCGCATGTGGTGGCCCAACGAGGATTTGTATCGTAACTGGAGCCTGAGCCGCATCATAGACGACCTAACCACCCCCGCCAAACGCTCAGCGTTGTGGGAATTATGGTTCAACCGTGATTACACTGAGTATGCGCTGGCTTTCAACAACCCCTCGCTCACCCTGGCGACCTGGTCGCCGGCAGACAACGCCCGCATGTTTATGCGCAAAGATGTGGCGGCGAAGATTTGGGAATTCGGGATCAGCCCCGAACCGGAAGTACCGCGAGTCGACCCCTATGAGGGCGGGATGATTGACCTTGAGCCTGCTTTGGCGATCGCAGTCGGAGGCGAAGTGCCTTTCAGCGCACCCAGGGATATTGCCACTGCCCCAGACGGCAGCCTGTTTGTGGCTGACTCGCGCAATCATCGCATCGTGCATCTTGACGCCACAGGCATGTTCCTTGACGCCTGGGGTGGTTATGGCAATGTACTGGACGGCGAGGTGCCAGGCGGATTGTTTAACGAGCCCTGGGGCGTGGCAGTTGGACCGGACGGGTTGGTCTATGTTGCCGATACCTGGAACCACCGCATCCAGGTTTTTTCGTCTGATGGTGCGTTTTTGCGGATGTGGAACAGCTTTGATGTTCTCGGAGTCGTGGATGGTTTTTGGGGTCCGCGCGGTATTGCCGTGGACGCAGACAACCGCGTTTTTGTGACCGATACCGGCAAGCAGCGCGTCGTGATATTTGACAGCCAGGGCAACTACCTGACCCAATTCGGCAGCCTTGGGCTGGAGGCTGGCAAGCTGGATGAACCGGTTGGTATCGACATCGCCGCTGACGGACGGGTTTACATCGCTGACACCTGGAACTACCGCGTGCAGGTGTTTGCACCCGATGCGGGCGGACTGCAATATCAGAGTGTAAATATGTGGGATGTGGATGCCTGGAGCAGCGATACCCTGGACAACAAACCTTTCCTGGAATTGGATGAGCGTGGCAATGTTTATGTGACAGACCCTGACCGCGGCAGGGTGATCGTGTTTGATGGGGAGGGTCAGTTTATGCGAATCTGGGGCGGCTTTGACAATACTTACACGATGAACGTGATTAGTGGTGTTACCATCGGCGCAGATGGCAGTGTATGGGTTTCGGACGCGTTTAGTAATACTTTACTGAAGTTTGTGATGCCTGAATAGGCAACAATCTAAAACGTAAAACTCCGGATCAAATACCGGAGTTTTTTATTTCATTAGTAAGTTCAATAACCCACCCCCTGCCCTCTCTAATAGAAGAGCCGGAGTTTATTACTCCAATAATTGATGTGATCTTAATGTTGAGTGACACACACGTCGCCAGTTCGTTGTTTGGTGGAGACCTACGGTCGAAGCGCGTGCCCGGCAAGGATGCCGGCATGATCGAGTTGCTAATTTCTAGCTAAAATCAATAACCCACCCCCCTGCCTCCCTCCCTGGAGGGGGTGGTAATAGGAGAGCTGCCCCCCTACCTAGAGAGAGTGGTAATAGAAGAGCCGGAATTTACAACTCCAATAATTGATGTGATCTTTATGTTGAGTGATACATTTGTCGCCAGTTCGTTGTTTGGTGGAGACCTACGGTCAAAGCGCGTGCCCGGCAAGGATGCTGGCACGATCAAGCATCTCCGTGGCTTGCTCGGCAAGGCAGCCGGCACGATCGAACATCTCCGCGGAGACCTGCGGTCAAAGCGCGTCTAGCAATAATTAATAACCCACCCCCCTACCCCCCCTGGAAGGGGTGGTAATGCTACCTGGGCTTCTTGCCATAATAGCGTTTCACACGCGGGCTGATCTGGCAGGTCACCTCGTATGTGATTGTGCCCAGCTTCTCCGCCCATTCATCCACGGTGATTTCTTCATCACCGCTCTTGCCGATTAGAACAACTTTATCGCCGACCTTTACATCCGTTTCCGGACCCAGGTCGATCATCGTCTGGTCCATGCAGACTCTCCCAACCACCGGGTAGGAGCGACCATTGATCAAAACGCGCCCCGTGTTGGAAAATAGCCGGTTAAAACCGTCACCATACCCCACCCGCAAGGTTGCAATCCAGGTATCGTGCGGCGCGTGCCAGGTGTGTCCATAGCTGATACCGGTTCCCGCCGTCACTTTCTTAACAAAGCTAACCCGTGTAAAAAAGCTCATGCCGGGTTTCAGTGGGATGGTTTGGGGTGTTTTCTTGTCCGGGTAAAAACCGTATACCATGATGCCTGGGCGGACCATGTCCATCCAGCCATACTCCTCCCCCAGCACCGCTGCTGAATTGGCGCAATGCACTATCTCAATCTTACGACCGATGGCATCTTCAATCGCGGCAATGACGCCATTAAATCTGCCAACTTCTTCACGAGTGTAGCCAGGGTCAACATCGCTCACCGGGAAATGGGTAAACACACCCTCCAGGTGTAAGTTTGGATTTTCTCTCTCAATAAAAGCCGCCATGCCAGGGGCTTCTTCGGGCGTTACGCCGATGCGCCCCATGCCGGTATCGACCTTCAGGTGTACCTTGGCGCGCAGGTCGTTTTTTGCACAGACTTCCTGCAACTGCTGGATGCCCTCTTTGTCACACACAGTCAGGGTGATATTGTGCTTCACAGCCGGCAATATTGCGTCAACGAATGCAGGGCTGAATTTCAGGATCTCCAACGAAATCCCAGCCCGGCGAAGGCGTACGCCTTCCGGAACGGTGGCAACCCCCACCCATTCACAGCCAACTTCCTGCGCCACGCGTGAAACCTGCACCGCGCCGTGACCGTAGGCATTTGCTTTGACCGCCACCAGGATCTTCCGATCTGGTCCGACCCTTCTGCGAATCCCTTCCAGGTTGAGGCGAATATTGTCTAAATGGACTTGAATATAAGTTGGATAAAGCATCAGCACCAGGTTTCTATTCGGTTATTACCACTTTTTCAACATAATCAGACGTGGCGGCTGCCAATGTTGCCCCGTAGCCGGGGTAAAAGGCAACCTCGTCTCCGAGGCGCAGGGTCGTGTGCGCGTCGCTGACGTCCAGCACCAGGTGATCACTGCTGCCTCCCAAAATGATAATGCCTGGATCGACCGGCTCCAATCCTTCGATGACGACATCCTGGCGACCAAGATTCAGGAGGGCACGCTTACGCAGTCCGCGGTCTTCAAACTCTGGTTCGTTGCCAAAAGCATCCTGACCGGTTTCACCTATAGGGATGGAGGGTTTGACTTCCAGTTCGATGATCTCGGCGACTACGCGCACAGTATCCTGCCGTGTTCCAGACCAGGGGCTGCGGTCGAGCACATTCCGACCAAGGATGATGGCTTCGCCAATACGGAAGTGATTGATCTCCTTCGGCATTTCTCCGCTTGCCAGCAGAGGTAACGCGCTGCTATTTCCTCCCGAAAGCAGTTCAAGTGCCAGCCCGGTCTCTTTACGGCAGGCGTCACGCGCACTGATCAGGGTCTGCATATTTTCCACGCTGGGGATGACACCACCATAACACGCCAGGTTTGCACCCAGCCCAACCAGTTCAATTCCGGTCAGCCGAGCCGCTTCCTTCACCAGCGGGACGACCCGGTCTGGCCAGACGCCTTCACGCAGGTCACCAACATCCACCATCAGAATTGCTTTATGCACGCTCCCTGCCGCTATGGCGGCATCTGATAATTGTTTCAGGGCTTCCAGTGAGGAGTTAAGTGAATAATCTGCATAAGCAACAGTATCTGCTGCCTGTCCGAGTGCCGGAAGGCGCAGCAACAGCGTGGGTATGCCTGGCTGGTTTTCTTTTACACGTGCCAGGTTTTGAATGCGCGAATCGCCGATCATATCCGCGCCAGCATTGACAAACGCCTGCAAAACAGCCGGATGTGCGCGTAATACTTTCGATACGCAAGCCACCTGGGCGCCATGGGCGTGTACCATGCCAATAACCGCGCGCGCATTCTCTTCTATGCGTGCGGGGTAAATCTCAAGTCTGGGGGTACGGGTGTACATCTACGTCCTCCTGGTTAATTTTTCTTTCGTTCCCGGTCAGCCCAATGGCGGAAAGTCGCTCTTACTTCCTCTGGGTATTGGTGCGCCAGGGTACCGAGAGCTGAAAATCGGTATTCCCGATCGATTAGCACCTCGGCATCAGAAGTGGGCAGCAGGTATTTGCCTGCGCCTGTGCAGATTTCTTCAAGGATTTGCTTGCCGCCTGGAATTCTGGTGAGCGCTCCGCCTGTGCCGACCAAAAAGCGGATGGCGGTCAGATCTTTGCCTTTTACGACTTGTTTTTTGCCGGTGGGGGTATAGAGGTCGCTCACAACGCCGGCATGCCTGCGGATGGCGGTCTGGACTGCACGCTTGGTGAGCCAGCGGGTCAGTTCAATCTGCCGGTCAGTGGTCGGCATGGCTTCCAGGTCATCGAGACGGTCTTCCCACTCAGGCTCTTTGGAGAGGTTAACAACGTTGCGCGCGTTTACAAACACACCCAGGTCGCCTTCCACGGTGCGCTTGGCACGCGGCTCTGGCTCGGTCATGCGCGCTGCCCATTCCAGGCTGCCGTCGGTGACGCTGTGCACATCCGTGGTCGCGCCGCCCACATCCACAACCAAGACGTCGCCCATTTCTTCAGCAAACAATTCCGCTCCCTTCAAAACGGCTCCGGGAGTGGGCAAAATCGGTTGGTCGGTGAGTTCGCGCAGACGCTGCATGCCTGGGGCATGGATGATATGGCGGTTGAACACATCCTGGATCAGTTCTCTGACCGGCTCCACATTGAGCACGTCGACATCCGGGAAGACATTGTCTGTCACCAAAACTTCCTGCCCGCAGTTGTTGAAGATCTGGCAAACCTGGGCGCGAATAGCGATATTGCCGGCGTAAAGCAGCGGCGCTTCGAGCCCCAATGATGCCAGCTTTTCGGCATTGCGAAGCACGATATTCTTCTCGCCGTAATCCACGCCGCCAGCCAACAGGATGATATTTGGGTTAATTTCCCGGATTTGTGCCAGGTCATGGTCTTCGAGCAAGCCGGCAGTGACCATTTTGATGATCGCGCCAGCGCCCAGGGCGGCTTCGCGCGCCGCCCGGGCAGTCATGTTGTAAGTCAGCCCATGCACGGTCATGCGCAAGCCGCCCGCTGCCGAGCTGTTCAGGTGGATTTCAGGGTAATCAAGGGGTGCCTGCAGGCTCGCCATGAGATCTGCCATTGCAGCATTCGCGCCAATATAAACATCGCCAGCTTCCACGGTGGTGGCAGCAACACCCTGCGCGAAAGGATCGAAACGACCTTCCGGCAGGAGCCGGAAGGCGTTAGCTTTGGTAATGGTCGAACCGACCTCGATCGTCAGGATATCCACAAAAATCCTAAAGCAAGTTTTTGGCTCGCATTGCTTTTACAATCGCGTCCACCACCTGGTTGCCCTTGGTGCCCCGTCCAAAGGTTGCATCCATGCCAGTTTCAGACGCCATTTCGGGAGTGACCTGGGTGCCGCCGGCAATCAAAACCACTTTGTCGCGGATACCCTTCTCGGTAGCCAGTTCGGCAAGCTTGGTCATCTGCTGACGGTGGATGTTATTGTGGCTGATGATAGTCGAGATCAAAATGGCATCCGCCCCGGTTTCAATTGCCGCATCAATCATCTTGCTAACCGGTACGGAAGTGCCCAGGTAATGGTATTTGACGCCATATTTCTCGATGCCGCCATGCTTGATATCCAGGATCTCGCGCAGTCCGACGCTGTGTTCGTCTTCGCCGACCGTTCCAGCAACGACTGTAAGCGTGGTTTTCTTCACTGCCTCGCGCAGTTCTTCTTCGGGCAGAAGTTCAACCTTCTCCGGGATCTTCAGGGTGGTACGGTCGATATCAAAATCGACCTTGCCTTTCACTTCCAGGAAGCAGCCTTCGGCTGGGTGAAGCACCATCAGGTTGATCACCTGCGGGTCCTTCAAGCCCATGCGCCGGGCAACTTCCAAGCCGGCTTCGCGGGCGTAATCTTCGTTATCGGGGATCATCATTTGCAGCAAGACCACGCCATCGCCTGCCCATTCCGCTTCCGGTCGGATCAGGTTGCCCTTGCGGTAGGGGTAGCTGGCTTCCAGGCGTTTGGCAACAGAGTCTTCGGTGTCAAGTTCATCAATATAAGCGATCAGTTCGGGATGGCAAAGCGTGCAGCCGCCAACCGGGTCACATGGGCTTTCGATGCCTTCGGGAAGGTGGTTGTCACCGAAGTGACCGCAAACCGGTGCCATGTAATCAGCGTCGCGTTTAACGATGCTGTTGGCAGCCACACCGCCGTCGCCGTCACGAGCGATGCCATCGCCGGCGCGTTCGGGGTATTTGGCTGAATCGACGAAGAAGCCTTTTTCAACTGCAGCGAAGTAGCCGCCCACCTCGATAATTTCCTCAAGGAAAGCGACTGCCCGTTCACGGATATCGCGGGACATTTCACCAAGCGGTCCGTCCATCTTCAGACTGACCAGTTCATTAATCCCGTCCAGCCCCGCCCAGGTCTGTTTGACTGTCTGGATGCCGCGGATATTGTTATAGTGCCAGGGCACATTGCGACCTTCATCCGGCGTGATCGTGCTTTGAATGTCGGCACTGGTGAGCATTGAGATCAGTGTGTCAATCACGTGCGTGCGTGTGGCTTCTTCGATGTCCGACTCGATGTAGCGCGTGTTCTGCTGTGCGCGCATCTTGAAATCTGAGAAGAAATCGCGCAATGCCACCGCGTAGGGCAGGTCGTACCACAGCTTTGGTGCCGGGGGAGAGTTGGGCGGTACTGTTGACAGCCCGATCAGCTCCTTGGGCATGCCCGAAGCCAGCGAATAGGCACAGTTGATGCCGTGTTGCACGAGCAGCTCGGGCATCACCAGCCAGCCGGCTTTTGCGGTTGCGTTGGCATTATGAGCGCCATCAATCTGGAAAATGCCGCCCGCGGTCATGACATGTTTGGCTTCTGCCGCGTCCACAAAAGAGCGGTACATGTTGATATTGCGGTAAAGGATGTTGTATTGCGGGTCCTGGTGGGCACCGTTGATGCCTTCTTCGGCAAAGAGCACAGCCACTTCCGGACCGGCAACACCCGACACGTAACTGTGGAAGTTGATCGGTCGCCCGACTTCTTCCTCGATCATATCGATGGCTTTGCGGGAAGCGCGGATCTGTTTGCGCGTGATCGGTACGCCGCCCACACCCTCGGGGGTGCCTTCCATCAGACCGTCAATATGACTCTGCCCGGTGTGCCGGATGACCATCAGATGGTCAGCGCCGTGCCAGGCTGCCATGCGCATTCGGCGGATGTCATCTTCAAATCGTCCGGAGGCGATTTCGCTGGTCACAACCGGTGCCGGTTGCGGGTCGATATTGTCGAAATATTTTGAAGCAGGCAAACCGATGCTCTGTTTGAGCGGTTCAGACATGTCGCGGTAATGGAAGGGACCCATATCCACGCCGTCTTCGGGGATCACCCGCCAGGTCCAGCCTTTGCGTGGTGGTCGGTAGTCTTCGAGATTCTCAAGGATATCCTCGATGTCAAGTTTTTGGTTCTTGTCCAGGGGTTTCGGATTGCTCATGCCTGCACCTCGTCAAATAATCCGTTCAATACTTCCTTGTCTTCCAAAATGGCAGCAGCGGCTTCGCGAACATTGATGCCGCCCTTCTCAGAAAGACGGAGCAGCACGTGCCCGGCGCCTTTGCCCAGCAAGCCCGCCTGGTGGATGCGATCGACCACGCCCAGCGCGCTCTGGCTGTCAATGCCCATGCGCAGCAGAATTGAGCGCTCGATCGAAGGCGAAGTGTGTGTCCTTGCCAGGTCAACAATCGGCTCTACAACCTGGTTGCAGAGTTCCCAGAACCTGGCTTTAAGTTCCGCGTCGCTCAGTTCCTTGAGAACTTCATGACGCTTCTCAAATTGAATGATTCGTTCATCGGTCATAGGTTTATTCTCCATTCATTTCTTGCATTTGCTGCCTGATCCAGCCCTGCTCTGTTTTCAGATCTTCAGCCAGGAATCTCACATCTTCCTCGTCCCAATCAGAAAGGGGGTGCTGCCTGGCGGCATTTTTGAGGTAAGACTTGCGCAGGTGTTCAATATCCTGCAACTTGCCCCAAACCTGGTCCAGATGCTCGGGGATAACGATGGTTTTGCCAGGGATGTTGTCTTTAGGGTCGCCGCGGCGAACTTCAATGCCGTTTTCACGGGCAAAACTCAGTTGGCTGTTGTGATGTTTGCCAGCACCGGTATATTCGGTTTCCTGGACGACAACAATCTCGTCCTCATCCATCTGGCGGGCGAGCGCGACTGCGGCGGTCAGGCTGGTGTTTCCTGCCGGTCCGCGTTCGATACCCTCCAGCTTGGTCAGCAGTTCGGTGATGTAAAAAACTTCTCCCTGGGTTACCAGGTGGTACTCATCCATGTAACGCAGCGAGCGCGCCGCATTGCGCGGCACGTCTGCCCTGTCGGGCCAGGTGGCGAAGGGTATGCCAAAGCCGGTATGACCGGTGGTGAAAGATTTTCGGTTGAAGTCGTGGTCGGATGCCATGTGCAGTCCGCTTAAATCCACCGAGCAAGCCACCACGCGCGTGTCTTCACATCCAGCCGCCAGTAAGCCGCGCGCGGTTCCGGTCAGGTTACCGCCACCCGCGTGGGTGATGATCACCGCTTCCGGCACCTTGCCGTAACGCGCCTTAACTTCATTGGCGATCTCCCAGCCCAGCGACTCAACACCTTTAACCGCGAAGGGAGTATAAAGACTGGAATTAAAAAAGCCAGTCTCTTCCAGGGTGAGCAGGTGGATGTAGAAAAGCTCAGGTCCGACAGTCAGTTTGATCACTTCCGCGCCATAAGCTTCACACTTGCGACCCTTCTCAACGATTTCTGGCTGACCAACACCGTGCGAGTCATAAACTTCCTGGATGACGATGCACTTCAAACCTCGCTGTACCGCCTGCGAAGCGACTGCCGCGCCGTAATTGCCACTGGTTGCGGCGATCACACCTTTGTAGCCCTTGTTCGCAGCTTCAAAAACGCTTACAGCTGCCCGTCGGGCTTTAAAACTGCCGGAAGCATTGGCGGCTTCATCCTTCAGCAGGATGCGCGCGCCTTTGCCCGGCTCAGAAATTTTCCGTACAGCTTTGGTCAAGTTGTGCAGTTCGTAAAGGGGAGTATTGCCCACCTTGGTTTCGTGTTGGATACGTACGATGTCTTCCATCGTATAACCAGTGTCGTTCATCATGCGTTCGTAATCGAAAGCGATCGGGCTGTGTGCGTAGGTGTCGTAATCCAGCCCGGTGGACATCTTCATGATTTCGTTCTTGCGCGCCATGACGGCGGCGTATGAGTTGTCACTGCTGCTCATCGTTCCCACTCCGTTCCGATTTTAAGCAGTTCTGGGACAACTTTGCCAAAACTGTGGGAATAGCTCGGGTTGACCCTTACCAGTTTTCCGCTCAGTTCACGACCGATGATGCTCTTAATGCGCACTTCCTCACCAATTTCGCCCTCTTCAGCGAGAAAGCCCGATACCCACATCTTATAAGGGGTGAGTTTGGTATCGTCTGGTACGCTTGGCGCCCGTTCTTCCGGGTTGAGCACCACTTTTTCGATTTCAACCCAGGTTCCTGCAGGAATGCTTGTCATGCGAACCTCACACTCTCCGCGTGTATGCGCTTTCACCCATCAGAGCCGCAGGGGTGGGCAGGTCGATCATGCGCTTTAACCCGGGGGTTGCGGCGAAGACGTGCGGGATCATGTTGACCGCGATGCCCTGCGTGGCGATGCCGCCGGCATATTCCGGGGTGATTGCCATGTGCACTTCAGGCAGACCATAAATGTTGATGTAATCGCCTGTGCCCTGACCCTCCAATTCAGGAAGGACCTGCTGAGGGTGAATCAAGCGGATCACTTCTTTGTCTCCGGCATAGCCGATGCCAGTATGAGCACAACCAGCCACCATGCCAGGTTCAACTTTGACATGCGCAGTCTCACGAAAGACCTTGCTGATGATCGGTTCTCGAATCTGTTCGATGCGATCCACACCCAAACCGAGCGCGTCGCTGATCATCTGGATGGATTCCGGGAAGCCAACATGACCCACAATTGTGCCATCTTCGATGCCGGCACGGAAGGCTTCTGGTGTCGTTCCGACACCCTGCGTATCCATTACAGTCGGTCCGTAGGGGCTCAGATCATTGACCCGGGAGGCTTCAATGCGGTCCACGCGGTGGCAGCCGCCGGACAGCATGACAACAAGCAGGTCCAGCACGTAACCGGGGTTCACACCGGTGCCAAGAATGGAGACGCCGTTCTGTTTGGCAAGTTCATCCAGCTCTCTGGCGAGTTCCGGGTTTTGGGCTTCAGGGGCTGCCATTTCTTCGGCGATTGAAATCACGTTGATGCCCGCGGTGAGGATTTTGCGAAGATCGGGCATTTGTTTTTCGGTCCAGGATGTGGTGGCGATGACGACCAGGTCAACTTGTTCCTTGTTGAGCACGGTCTCAGGCTGGTCGGTCACGGTTACATTCAGCACCTGGTCGATTTTGAGCACCTCACCCAGGTCTTTGCCAACGTAGTCCGGTCGTCCATCGACGGCTGCAACGATCTGCAAGCCCGATTTCTGCAGCATGAGCTTAGCCATACCGCTGCCCATCGCTCCTAAACCCCATTGAAGCACACGAATTGGTTGATTCATACAATACTCTCCTTTTATATGGTTATTAGTTGGTTCACCTGCGGTCAATCCAGACAGGGATCAATCTTTACGAGGGCATAACTTAATAATGCTTGGTCAAACTGCAGCCAGGCATCATCTGTTAGCATCTGGCGTGTTGCCAGTTTTCTCCATTATACACTGTGAATCCGGAATATTCCGGGACGGACTAAGAAAAAGGCACTTTCAGTCACCCATAACGAGAGCCTTAATCAGGGGATTTCTTTTTGGGCAGAATAGGTAATGCTCACGGCATATTCAGGGAGAAATGCCGGAACCTCTTTACTGATCTGGATATTTGAAAAGCCAGCATTTTTGATTAAGGCAAGGTACTCTTGCTTGAGAATGGCATTGCCGACACAACCTACCAATAAGGCTTCATCGTTCAACAATTCTTGCGGGAAGGGTTTTAGCAATACGACATCAGAGACCGTCAACCTGCCTTTCGGTTTTAGTACACGCATTGCCTCACAAAACACCTTTTGTTTATCAGAAGCCAGGTTAATCACACAGTTTGAAATAATCACGTCTATCGATTCGTCTTCAACCGGCAGGTTTTCAATATCTCCTTGTCTAAATTCAACATTGGTAAAGCCGCCAAATACTGCATTTTCCCGTGCTTTGCTGATCATTTCTTCTGTTAAATCAACACCAATTACTTTTCCCGTTTGACCAACTCTTTGGGCTGCTAAAAAGGCATCAAAACCCGCTCCAGAACCCAGATCCAAGACAATCTCACCTTCATTTATCGAGGCAATTGCTGTTGGACTTCCACAACCCAAGCCCAGATTTGAATCATCGGGGGCTTCACCCATTTCTTCGTGAGAATAACCTGCCCATCTGGATTGTTGAGTAGAATCGCAGCAGTTACCGGCATTGCAGCAAGTACCAGAGACTCTGGCAATCTCACCATATGATTTTTTGATGATTGTTTTAATTTCTATGGGTGTTTTCATGACTTAATTTTACTCTGATTGGTCTGGGCATGTTCACCCAGGTCAAACAACGGCGCCTGGCAGATCAATCTTCCACGGTTAGGATCAATAGATATCTTTGCGGTGTCCGACAGCAATGATGAGAATTGTCACGATTTCGTCCTGGATATCGGCGATCAAGCGATAATCACCAACCCGATAGCGCCATTCACCGGAATGGTTGCTGACAAGTGCTTTTCCTTTCAAGCGGGGTTCATTGGCGCCTTCCAGATTTTTGTTGAGCCAATGCAAAATCAATTTTTGGATTGGTTTATCCAACTTTGAAAATTGTCTTAAGGCTTTTTCGGCAAACCTGACCTGGCAGCTCATTCTTCATTCTCGAGCAGCTTGGCAACTTCTTCGAGAGAATAACTCAACGGGTTTTTACGATATTCTTCAATTGCCTCGCGATAGAGTTCGAGGTCATATTCGTCTTCGATTTGACCGAGGATGGCTTCGCGAACTATATCGGAGATGGAACGTCCCTTTGAGCGCGCATACCTGGCGATCAATTCTTTATCATCATCGTCGAGTCTAATTGTTACAGTAGTATCCATGATTATCTCCATTCTGTGTTACATTGTAACACATTGTAATGAAAAATCAAGCTACTTGGTTAGCCATCGGTGCGGGTTTTACCAGCCTCAAAAAGAATTATCCAGCTCCAAGGAGTGGCAGCAGGTTTCTGGTTTGCCCGTAAAGACCGCGATAGACCTGGTAGAGCCTCTCATACGTATGGGAGTCAGTCGGGTCGGGCTTCAAGATCTGGGCGGCTTCATCCCAAATGCGTGCCTGGGAAGCGTCCTTATAAATACCAACGCCAATCCCTGCCAGAATCGCATCACCATAAGAAGCTCCAGAGATTCCCTGTGGAATGCGCACGTCTACCCGGGCGATGTTGGCAATGATCTGCATCCAGCCCTGATTCTTCGACCCACCGCCAACTGCGTTAATGAATTTGACCGGGATGCCCTGTTCTGCCAGGCTCTCCAGATTGTGGCGAATACCGTAACCAACCGCTTCCAGCAGAGCGCGATACAAGTCTGCCTGGGTGTGCCGCAATGTGAGTCCAAAGAAAGCGCCCCTGGCAAGCGGGTTATTGATCGGTGTACGCTCACCCTCAAAGTAGGGTAAGGCGACCAGGTTGTTTGCCCCAGGTCGGGACATATCTAACAGTTCCATCATCTGGGCGTACGGGTTTTTGTCGGATGCGTCGGAAGCGGGTGTGTAAATATTCTCGAGGAACCACCTGGTCAGGCTGCCAACGGTTGCCATGCCGCCAACCACGGCATACTGATCGGGGAAGAGCCAGTTGAGACCCCAAAAAGTGCGGGAACGAGTGTATGCGCTGGTAAGGGCGATGATGGAATTGCTGCTGCCAAACATGCTCATGGTATCACCAACTGCGTAGTTGCCGATGCTCACAGCTTCAGCCGCGGCATCGATCGTCCCGGCAATGACAGGCGTACCTGGGTGCAAACCGGTGACGCGGGCAGCTTCGGGGGTAATTCCACCAACAATTTCGGTGGTCCAGTATTTTTCGGGTAATTTTGCCGTGGGATTGATTCCAGCGATATCCTCATCGATCCAGGCGCGTTTTTCAACATCAATAATTGGTGAGTAAGTGGAGGCAGTATAGTTATCGATGGAGGCAATGCCAGTCAGCCTGGCTACGATGAAGTTTTGGCAGGTCAGGAACCAGCGGGCAGCATGAAATACTTCGGGCTCGTTGTTGTACAGCCACAGAATCTTTGGAGCAACAGCAGAAGAAGACAGTTCGCAGCCTGCGAGCCTGAAGACTTCTTCTTCGCCCAAATCCTGCAGGTACTGATCGATCTCCGCTGTCGCGCGCGTATCGATTCCATACAAAATTGCCGGTCTGAGGGGATTAAAATGTTCATCAACCGGTAATACGCATGGACCGATCCCGGATACGCCTACGCCGGCGATATCCCGCGCAGCGATGCCAGATTCCTGTAACAAATCGTGCACGATCTGCAAAAATTCACCCCACCAGATGATCTCGGCATCCTGCTCCACCCAACCTGGGTGAGGCAGAGAAACACCATGGGGAATCGTGGACTGGGCAAGCACCGACCCTTTTTCTGCTTCAATCAAAACCCCTTTGGAAGAGCCCGTGCCAATATCGACTCCGATCAGGTAGTTTGTCATGTTGTCCTCCTTTGAAAAAACAGATTGTTGGTACCCTAACAATCTGTTTCCTTCACGTAATTACTTACGGATGGCTCTGACGAACCGCTCCGTTATCTCTTTGGGTCGGGTGACCGCCCCACCCACGATTACAGCTTTCGCGCCATATTCCATTGCCTTGGCGACTTCGTTGGGGTAGTGGTAGCGACCTTCGGCGAAGAGCGGAACTGGCAAACGCGAGGCTATCTCGCGGACGAGTTCGAGATCAGGTCCATCCAGTTTGGGGGAGTAATCAGTATAGCCCGAGAGGGTTGTTGAAACCATATCGGCACCCGAGATCATCGCTGCTTCAGCTTCTTCAAAGGTCGAGATATCAGCCATCACCAGGCAGTCGGTTTGTTCATGGATCTTGCGGATAAGCTCAGGAACTTCGTCTTCCGGGTGAAGGCGAAAGGTGGCATCGATCGCGATCACATCCGCACCCGCTTCAGCGATTGCCAGGGCATGCCCGATGGTTGCGGTGATGATTACAGGGGTTCCAGGGAAAACCACTTTGTACAACCCGATCAGAGGGACATCAACTGCCTCGCGGATTGCCCGCACATCGGCAGGTGTGTTGGCGCGGATACCTTTGGCACCACCCCTCACTGCTGAGATAGCCATTTTTGCCATGATGTCCGAACCATACAAAGCTTCCTGAGGGGTTGCCTGGCAAGAGACAATCAATTCTCCTCTAATTTTAGAAATGAACTCTGCTAACTTTTCTGCTCTGCTCATAGAAAGTCCTTCGCTTTCAATAGTGATATTAGTCGATTTTTACCGGAGCGTCTTTTTCAATTGATTCAATAGCAGCGAGTACCATTTTCAGTGCCAGCACGCCATCTTCGCCTGTAACCGGGACGGGGTTATCATCGAGAACACAGTCGATGAAAGCCTTGTCTTCCACATCCAAGCCGGGCGCGGTGGAGGGGAATTTTGAGCCAAATTCCGAATACATCATCAAGCCCTGGCTGGCAAGGTCGATATCGAGAGATCCCTTGTCGCCAATGACAGTCAGCTTGAAATCGCGACCACCAGGATGGGCTGTGGTCAGATTCCAGCCGATATGCGCACAAACCAATGTGCCATCCTTGAATTTGAAGGTGTTGAAGGTCTCATTTTCCTGCGGATAGCGCTTGGCAACGCTGGTAGACTCGGCGCTGTAAACCTGGTCGGGTTCAACACCCAGCAACCAGTGCAGCAGGTCGAAGTCATGAATACCGAGGAAGTGGAGCACACCGATACGACCACCAAGCCGGTCTGCCTGGGTGATCACATTCATGCGCCGCGAGTAGACACTGACGATGTTGCCAAGTTTCCCACTCTGAATGATCTGGCGAGCCTGGACATAATGAGGGACAAAACGCAGGGTAAAGCCGACCATCAGTTTAACATTCGCCGCTTTGGCAGCAGCTATCATGGCTTCACCGTCTTCGACAGTGGTCGCGATTGGTTTTTCGACCAGGATGTGCTTCCCAGCCTGGGCTGCCGCGATGGTGATATCCTTGTGCAGATGATCAGGGGTCGCCACGATCACGGCTTCAAGGTCCGGGTGAGCCAACAACTGGCGATAATCGGTATAACCCTGGATAGTGGTTCCAGCGATGGTTTTGTCGACCAGGTCCTGGTTCAGATCCGATACACCTACAATATTTGCTTCTCGGAGATCCTTCAGCACGTTCACATGCTTTGCTCCGATAGCCCCCAGTCCAATAACTCCAATTCCTAACGATTTCATTGTACTGCCTCCATTTTAAGAAATACAATTTAAAGTAAGAATCTTCCAGGTGCCTTGTTGTCTTTCAAGGATACTGTAAGACGCATTATCAAGTAAAAAATTAGTAACAACATCAGCCTCGATACCCATCAGGACGCCGATCATGGAGCGTATGAAGTCACCATGTGAGGTGATCAGCACGCTTTTGCCCTCGGATTGAGCGATAATGTCTGCCAGGGCAGCTTCGGCACGGCTGCGCACTTGTTGAAAAGTCTCGCCGCCTGGCGGTTCAAGCGTTGACGCTGTGAGACCCTGTTCGGCAATCATTCGTTGAAAATCTACTGCCGGCATTGCATCCCATTCGCCGCAGTTCCATTCCTGCAAGCGCGGGTCTGTTTCAACCGGGAGATCGTGCTCGTTGGCGATGGCAGCCGCCGTTGCCAGGGCGCGTTTCTGGTTGCTTGAGTAAATCTTATCGACAAAGAATGGGCGCAATTGCGCGGCTATATACGCAGCCTGTGCCAACCCGGTCTCGTTCAAGACACCATCCGACTGACCCTGCAAATAATGTTTTGCGTTCGCATCTGTTTGGGCATGGCGCACAAAAATCAGCCTTGTGACACCGTCTGCAGGAGCACTTTTAAAAGGGTTCTGTGGGATCATATTATTCTTTGAGTTTCTCCTCAACTTGCTCGAAAAATACTTTCAACACAGTCTGAACCACACCAGGTCTGGCACCAAACATCAGTTTCTGACCGATCGCATCAAGCGGATAGGCTAAAACTTCTACTCTCGTGGTCTCTTCGGTTGGTGAGGAATAGCTGATCTCAAGCTTGCTGCGATCGCCCAAAACTTTACCTTGAAGCTTTTTATCCATTTGAATTTTCAGAAGCTTGCCGGTTTCGTCATGCGAGAGGACTTTACCACCCAAAGCAACGGCTGTTTTCTTGCACGCAGCAACGACTTGCTCGGGTTTGGCTTCGTAAGTTTTGGTATATCTGACATCGTACCCCATGTTTTCTCCTATAGAATTCTCACTTGTTGGCGAATCTCTTCAACAAGATCCCACGCTGGCATTTTTGTTCCAGACTGCAGAGCCGAAGCTGTACCGCAGGCAACGCCCAGCATCAGGGCTTGCTCGAGGTCATAACCGTGATAGAGCGCGAAACTGAGCCCTGCTACCATGGCATCGCCTGCTCCCACCGGATTGGCTTCCTGGATTTCCGGAGGCAGGCACAAGGCGATTTTTTCGCCGTCAGTCAAAAGAGCACCCTTATCTCCGGCTGAGATTGCCACAAATTCAGCGCCAACGGAACTGGCGATGGCAGGGTTGTCAAGAACCTCTTGCAGATCGGTAATTTCTCTGCCGGTAAGCTGGGAAAGTTCGAACAAGTTCGGTTTGACCAGTTTTGGTTTTACCTTAATTCCTTCGCGAAGGGCTTCGCCGCTCGTATCCAGCACAACATCCCCACCAAGTTCCTGAATTTTTTGGCTCATTTGCCGATATGCCGAGCAATCCACACCAGGGGGGATGCTTCCCGCTAATACCCACAGCGTTCCAACAGCGGCATGCTCAGCGATGTATTGATAAATTTGCTGCAGTTCATCTTCTCTGACGGTTGGTCCCTTTTCGTTGACCTTGATATGCTTGCTGCCGCCAGGCGTGACGATACTGACATTGGTACGTGTCTCACCTGAAACCGGTATGGAAACCACCTCAATGCCTTGCGCAATCAGACCCTCTGCAATGGTCTTGCCTGTATGCCCACCCAGCAACCCAACCGCTTTGGAGGTCTGATTGAGTTCTTTTAACATTCTTGAGACGTTGAAACCCTTGCCGCCAAAATCGAGCTGCACTTTTTCGGCAATCAAAACGTCATTGAAACGAATATCAGCCACTGTCAGTTGTTTGTCCAGGGCAGGGTTGAGGGTGATGGTGTAGATCATTTCTTAGTCCCCTTCGGATTTTCTGCCACCGGTTTCTTTTTGAGACCCATAATGAAGCCAATAACGCCTCCCACGAGCGTCGTAAAGGCGATCAGCCAACCTTTGCCGCCCCATTCCATAACCGTGGGTCTTGCCCACAGCATTACCAGGAATAGAAAAAACATGGCGAAGGACTTGAGGTAGATCACCAGGATTTCTTTGAAAGCGTAGCCTTTTTTCCAAATTTGGATCACGGTTACCAACAGGGCTGAGAGAATGCTCAGCAAAACCACTGAGACGAAAAGCACCGGAGTATCGCTAGGTCGATAAAAGATTCCGTAATATGCGCCTAATGCTGCGCCTACCAGAACAAACTGGGCATACAGCCGATAAGCTTGCTTTTTTGTTGGCGCGTTGGTTTTATTTGACGATTCACTCATTTTTCCAAAACTCTTCTATCAGAACTTTTTCTGCTTCCCGGGTCCAGGTGTGATTGGGACCCATTTTTTCAGCTACTTTGGGGTAATTCTCGGCGATACCTGCCAATGAAAGCAGCGGCAGATCTTCCAGCTGAGGGTAGATGATGATCTTACCGGTAAAAGTACCCGCCATCATCGCATCCATCCCAGCCACAGCCTGTTTTAGCCCGCCAATTGCGGCAACACTGAGATTGGGCGAGAGCGCGCCAGATGTGGCTTTCGACATAACAGTTTTCTGATCAAAGACAGACGAGCCGGATGTGCCGGTGAGCTGAATATTATTGAGGAAGATGTTGTTGAGATCGATTTGGATGGTGGTACCGTTGGGAACGCCTGCAAAGAAATTGAGCATACCATCTTTGCCTAACAACAGGGCGGCATTCTCCATCAGTTTCGCGTTTGGTACGCACACGACCACATCTTCTGCCATTTTGCCGCCAGAAAGTTCGCGAATAATCCCGACAAGATCAACATTTTCGTTTCCAGTGTTCACCAGGATGAGCTGTTTGCCATTCTTTTCAGCAATCGGGTCGCCGGTCTGGCGCAGTGCCTGCAGACGTTCATCATTTATATCAGTCACCACTACCGTTTTGGGACCGGGGACAAGCTCGAGCGAGCGCTGCACGTGCATCTGCCCCATCGGACCAGCACCGCCGACCACCACGAGCAGCCCGCCATCCATCAGCTCTGAGCGGTTGCGTTCTTCGCCGTAAGCAGCGGAAATTTCAGTGCCGGTGGTACCAATGTAGGTGGTGTAGTGATAGTGAATGCGCCCGGCATCGATCACGACCAGACCATCCAGCGGTTCATCGCTGACGATGTTGAGCGTTCCCCGGAATGCGATTTGTTTGGCAGCTTCCGAAACCAGTTCAGAATTCTTGGGCTCGAGCAGGATGATGTCGTCAAATCCTTTTTCGTGCGTATTTTCCTGGGCAAAAACAGCGATTTGTTCTTCCGCGAGAGCACCCACCTCAATCACTTCAGCTTGTGATTGGGAGCGAACAAGCTCAAGTATTTGAGGGTTGGTATTGCTCAGGAAAATCTTGCCGGGTTTCTCGAGCCCTATTTCGAATGTGAAGGTCTTTCCAGAATCCTGGGGACCGTTAATCCACATCAAGCCGCCATCCAAAGGGGTCAGGCGGCGTCTCTGGGTGTAGGCTGCTTCAACACAAGCCCAGGGTTCGGTGAGCGCGGACTCTGAGTAGCCCAGGTTGCTCTGGACCGGGATGAGATAATTGGGGTCATCCGCATCAAAAATCTCTTTGCCAACCAGGTGATACTGGATCAAGCCACCAGGGATGGTGTAGCCATAGGCTGTGGCAACTTTGTTGACATAAATGTCAGGCTGAATAGCTAGTTTTTGCCCGGGTGTGAAGCGACCTTGCAGGTTTTCGCCAACCTTGATGACAGTGAAAGCAGCTTCGTGACCGAGCCTGGTAGGCTCAACTGAGAGGTCGCGATTATAGAGTTTGGGGTGCTGCCCGCCCTGCTTGACCAGTTTGACATCAGAAAAGCACAAGCCTACCGCATCGACCCTGACCAATATTTGGTCCGGACCTGGCTTGGGCATTGCGAAAAGTTCGGGTTTTCCGCCGCGACCGACGTTTTCCAAACCGGCGCCATACATGTTCCAGCCCATCACCTTTTCTGGAAGGGAATAATCTAATTCGATGTATTTACGGAATTTGTCGTCCATGTCAAATCCTTTCTAAATGACGCAGTTATGCATCGAGCGAATTGATGATGTCTGATTTTTTGGTCGTATTAGACAGAAAACGAACACTGTCAATGTCGTCAACAACGTTGGCAAGGTTCTGTAAAATTCCGATATGTTCGTCCATGGTCGCCGCAATACCAATGACCAGGTAAACGAGCTCGTCATCCTCCCAGGGCACACCCGCTGGGATCTGGAGCACGGAGATGCTGGTCTGGTTAATGTATTTAAGATCGGGGAATTGCCCGTGCGGAATCGCGACGCCATTCCCAATCATGGTCGACATGGTGGTCTCACGCGCCAGCATTCCTAAAACATAGGGTGCTTCCACGCGACCAGCCTGCACCAATAACTCACCAGCGGCTTGAATAGCTTCTTGCTTGGTTTTGACTTTCGAGTTCAGGTAAATGAGTTCTTCTGTTAATATACGTGACAAAATAACCCTCCTATGGGTATGCCAATGGCAATAAAGGTCCTCATCTTAGTCTTTAGGAAGCGCTAACTGGCAGCGATTTCCTTCCCGTTTTTGATGTCTTCTACCAACTTGTCAAAAATTGGGTCATTAAAGAAAAACTTAAAACTCACCACAACCGCTTCAGGAGCTTTGGACTTAACCGATTTCTTAATTCCCTCATGGCAAATGATAAATTTTGTGTCGGGGTCCAGGTTTGTGACCGCTTTGTGGTAGATATTGATATGCCCAAGATTTGCTTTTTGAAGCTTTTTCTTCATGGCATTCACGGTCATCAGGCTTGATCCGATTCCGGCTTCGCATGCGACAACGATTTCTTCAATATCTTTTGCGTCAATTTTGCTATTCATTTTTTCTCTCCCGATCGTGTTCAGGCAAAAGAGATGCCTGAACACGATATTGCTAACTGACTAATTTTCTTTCAATTCTAATTATGCTTCAATTACTTCTTCAGTAGTTTCATCTTCTTCCTTGACCGGGAAGCGCTTCAGGATAACCCAGCCAACCAGGAAGGAAGCAACCGCGCCGATGAGAACACCCATCAGCACCTGGAAATGCCAGCCTTTGGGGGTCATGGCGATATAGGCGAAGATTGAGCCTGGTGACGGGGTAGCGACAAGACCAGCATCGGTGATAACCCACCAGAAGTTGGCGAGGATTGCGCCGGCGTACATGGCAAGAATCATGATCGGGTGTGCCAGCACGTAGGGGAAATAGATCTCGTGGATGCCACCGAGGAAGTGAATGATGATGGCGCCGGGAGCGGATTGCTTGAGCATGCCCTTGCCGGCAACGGTGTAGGCTAACAGCAGACCCAAACCGGGACCAGGATTGCTTTCGAGCATGAAATGGATAGCGCGACCAGTCTCCTGGGAAGCAACAGCACCAAGAGGAGCCAGAACACCGATATTGAGGGCATTGTTCAGGAAGAGTACCTTGGCAGGTTCGATGATCAGGGCAACCAGCGGGAGCAGTTTAACGTCTACCAGCCATTGAACAACGGATCCAAAGGCATTGCTGAGGATGGTAACGAATGGACCAATCAGCAGCATGCCGATCAGCACCAGGATGGTGCCGATGATGCCCATCGAGAAGTTGTTGATGAGCAGCTCAAAACCAACAGGCATGCGGGGTTCCATCCATTCGTCAAATTTCTTCAGGATCCAGGCAGAGAGCGGGCCCATGATCATGGCACCGAGCAGCATGGGGATGGAAGAACCGACGATAGTACCCATGGTTGCCAGAGCGCCCATAACACCACCGCGCTGACCATGAATCATGTGTCCAGCTGTGTAGCCGATCAGGATGGGCAAGAGGTAATTAAGAATTGGACCAACAAGAGCCGCGAACTTTTCGTTCGGGATCCAGCCAGTCGCGATAAACATGGCAGTGATCAGCCCCCAGGCGATGAATGCGCCGAGGTTGGGCACAACCATGGACGCCATAAAACCGCCGTACTTTTGAATCTTTTCTTTCATGATTTCTCCTTGTAAATTTTTGCGAACGCGAAATGATAAAACAAACTGCTAAGGGAATTAATGACTGCGGTGAGAACCTCCTTTCACAACAAAAAGATAAGTGTAAATTTTTAGAAAGCAAACACAAAACGAAACTGGAAGTAATTATATACAAATCAAGAAAACCTGCAAGGTAGAATCACAAAACTTAGCCAATCATAATGTGCTTTGGTGACTATCTTATTCTATTGTGATTACCTTATTAACGAAAAAAGATTGATGGATTTTTCAGGTTCAACTTGTCGATTTGATATACTGGCGTGCCAACGTCACAACAATTTGATCAAGCCCTGGTGGGCTTCCCGCAAAGTGTGCGCGTCCATCTTCTCGACTCTGCGGTCGTAGGTCAGGTAACCATTGATCTCGGTCTCGATGTCAGTTAGCTGGGTGTAAATGGCGGCGCAGAGACCCTGGGAGATAAGTGGTTTGACTTGTTGTTCCAACAAACTCAGGTAAGCTGCTGTCAATGACTCGGCATCCTGGTAGTGACCGTAACCAAAGCGTTCACGATCTGTATATACATGATCAGGTACCTGCATGGTGTAACCGCCGAATTCTGTGACAGCCAGGATGCGGTTATCAGAAATGCGTGCGCTGAGTGGTTTTACATAAACATGCCGGCTCTGAAAATCGCCTCCGCCCTGGTCAAACCAGCCCGAGGCGTGGTCAACAAGCCGGGTCGGGTCAAGCGACTTTACCCATTCGGCTATGCGAATGGCATGGAACTGTCCCCAACTTTCGTTGAAAGGCACCCAGACCCCAATGCACGGCGAGTTGTAGAGCGTCTCGATCATATCTTGCAGTTCTGCGCGGAATTCTTCGCGATTCTGCGGGTCTTCGCGACCAAAACGTTTGAACCGGTGCTGATCAAAACGGTGAATGCCAGAGGTGAAGGTGAAATAAACGACAGCATCCTTGGTGGTGCGCCCGCCGTTGGGCATATCCTGCCAGACGATCAGCCCCAGCCTGTCACAGGCATGATACCAGCGCAGGGGTTCAACCTTGACGTGCTTGCGGATCATATTGCAGCCAATCTTCTTGGCATATTCGATGTCGGAGAGCATGGCTTCTTCCGAGGGCGGGGTATAGAGCCCTTCAGGGAAGTAGCCCTGGTCGAGCGGTCCGAATTGAAAAATAGGCTCGTTGTTGAGGGTGAAGCGCCATAGACCCTTATCGTCCTTGGTTTTGCCAAATTCGCGCATGGCGAAATAGCTCTGGACCTCGTCAACTGGTTTTTCATTTTCCACCAGGCGCACTTCCAGGTCGTAGAGATGGGGGTGGTCAGGGTGCCAAAGTTTGGCATCTGGCAGGTGGAAGACCAGCGTGCTATTGAGACCTCCGCAGGCTCGCCCAACTTCCACGCCTTCGTAACTGGCAATTGCTTCAAGCTGGCAAAGGCTATTCAGGGTCTCCTCGCCAACATTCACCTTCAATTCCAATAAGTTGGTTTCAATGGAGGGCGTGATCTTAAGCGAGCGAATGTGCTTTTTTGGCAAAACTTCCAGCCAGACTGTCTGCCAGATACCAGAGACAGAGGTATACCAGATACCTGCAGGTTTCAGGCGCTGTTTTCCTCTTTGGTGCAGAGCGGCTTCGGTTTCATCCTGAACCATGACCACCAATTCGTTACTGCCCAGTTGTAGCGCTGCCGTGATGTCGAAACTGAAGGGCAAAAAACCACCCCAGTGGTTGCCGACCAGTTTCCGATTGACCCACACCTGGCAAGAGTGATCGACCGCGCCAAAGTGCAGCATAGCCACCTCTTCCGGAGAATGGTCGATTTCGAATTGGCGGCGATACCAGAGTTTTTCATCCGGCTGCAGCACGCGTTCAACTCCCGAGAGTGCCGATTCGGGCGCGAAAGGCACCAGAATTTTCCCATCGAACTGGTTCGGTTGAGGTAAAGCCTGGGGTTGGATGCTATAGTCCCACCAACCGTTCAAGTTTTGCCACTGCAGGCGCACCATCTGAGGGCGCGGGTATTCGGGCAAAGGAATCGGTTGCGCAGGCTGCCATGGAGTCGTCAGTTTGTTGAACTTTAGGTCAGTCATAGGGCTCTATTCTACTTCAGATCGTTCACTCTTTAAGAATAGAAGTGGTATCAGAGCAAGCAGACCGAGCAATGCTCCAACCTGGAAAATAAGGGCGACCGGCAGGTAGCCCGGCTTGCCTTCCAGGATTGTGGGCAACCCAAAAGTGGTAATCAGGGTCGAACCGATTCGTGGTCCGATTAGCATGGGCAGCAAAACGTAAAAGATCATGCGCACGCCCAGGAAGCGCCCGCGGCTGTCTTCGGGAAGAAGTTCTTTGATCCAAGAGTTAGCCGCGATCCCTGCCGACATGTTGGCAGCCTGCCAGAGCAGCGCGGTCAGCGCAAGCAGCACCATCGAGTCATCCAGTGAAAACAAAAAGCAGCCCAGACTGGTGAGGGCGATCGAGATGGCAAGCATGGCTTTCCGGTTTACGCGGTCTGCCAGGTTACCCAGCGGAACAGCCATCAGACCGCTGCCGAAAATCACCGCCCCGCCGATGATGGAGAATTGCGACTTACTGAAACCGATTGTGTGATTCACGTAAATCAGCATATAAGGGAAAGCAACCTGAAAACCCACCCCAAGCAGCATCGCACTTAACAAAATCAGAAAAAGGGTCTTGTTGGCAAGGATGGTGTGGATACCAAAGGTCGAGCGAATTTCCTGCCAGAAGGGCAATTGAGGGGCTGCGGTTTCAGGAAAAGGCTCTTCCCTGATCGCACTGCCGGCAATCAGACCGACCAGCATCACAATCCCTCCCAGCAAATAAAAGAAAGTGAAATAGCCCAGATTGTCGATAAATGCCCCGGCTGCTGCGATGGATATCAGTTGAGCGACGAAAAGGCAGACATTAAGCACACCCTCCACCTTGCCGCGCTGGTGGCTGGGAGTGACATCGGCAGTCCAGGCGTTGAAGGCGGCATCGTTGGCTGTGGAACCAAAAAAAGTCATCAGGCAGTCCACAAGCACAACCAACACTAAAGCCAGCGACAAATTCTTCACCCAGGCTGTCATTGGGAAGACTGCAGTCATCAACCCCCAAAATATATAGCCAACCAGGATATAGGGCTTGCGCCGACCCCAGCGCGAGCGTGTGCGATCGCTGAGTGTGCCCATGAGGATGGTAGTGATGGTGGCGACAAGCGCGCTGGCTGCCACCATCCAGGCGACCGGGCGAGGGTCGGGTGTGATAGTGTCATAGACGAAGTTGTTGAACCAGGTGTTTTCCACCGCCCAAGCGATCTGCCCGGTTATGGCGAGGGCTGCCATGACAACCCAAGTGCGTGGTGCGATTTTTTGGGAACTTGTTTGTGTGAGATGAGTCGGATGCATGGCTATATTTTACGGGAGGATGCTGTTTTTGTGGTCAAAAAGAGCTTAATTTAGAAAGAGTATAAGCTGCAGCGAGAAAAGTCTCTGCCCGTCTTGCTCAGATGGCATAATCCTCAGGATAACAGGCAAAGGGTATAATTTAGCACATGCCTGAAATTGTAGCCCTTGACATTGAAACAACGGGTCTTGACCCCAAAAACGACTCGATCATCGAAATCGGTGCGGTGAAGTTTAACGAAAACCGTGTAATTGCTGAGTATTCCAAGCTGGTTAACCCGCGTAAGCCAATTAATCAGTTCATCACCAACCTGACCGGCATCACCAACAGCATGGTCATGAACGCACCCTTCATTATTGATGTGCTGCCAGAAATCCGTGACTTTGTAGGTGACGCGATCATTCTTGGGCAAAACATCGATTTCGATCTCAGTTTTTTCCATCGCTACAAGCAATTCCAAGACAACCTGACCATGGATACTTATGAACTGGCAGCCGTGATCATGCCTACCGCTCACCGCTACGGTCTTGGGTCGCTGGCAAGGCAATTGGGCGTGGTGCTCACCAACGCTCATCGTGCCCTGGATGATGCCAGGGCAACCATGCAGGTCTACCAGCAACTGTTTAAAAAGATCTCCGACTTGCCTGTCGAACTGGTGGCAGAGATCCTTCGCTTGAGCAAGGGTTTGAACTGGCAGGGTGAGTTACCCTTCCGCTGGACCCTGCGCGCCATGGCGGAGCAGGGCATCCAACCGCGCCGGCTTAGTCCGGATGGCGAAGACCTGGCATTTAACCTCGAGCGTGCCCCGCGCACGAAAGGTTTGCAGCCCAACGAAACCCTGGTGCTGCTGGATAGCGAAGAACTCGCGAGCATGCTGCAGCCAGGCGGTGCCTTTGCGAAGTACGACCCCAATTTTGAGCATCGTGCCCAACAGGTGGAAGTGCTGCGCTCCGTCAGCAATGCCCTCAATCGCGGTGATCACCTGATGGTGGAAGCCGGTACAGGAACAGGCAAGTCGCTGGCATACCTGATCCCAGCTGCCTATTGGGCAATGCAAAATGGCGAACGGGTGGTTATTTCAACCAATACCATAGCCCTGCAGGACCAACTGATAGAAAAAGACATCCCAGACCTGATCCAGGCACTGGATATTGACCTGAGAGCCTCCGTTTTGAAGGGACGGAACAATTATTTGTGCCCACGCAGGCTAAAACTGATGCGGCGGCGCGGACCTGAAAGCGTGGACGAACTACGTGTGCTCGGCAAAGTGTTGGTATGGCTGCAGAGCAGTCAAACTGGCGACCGGCGCGAGATCAACCTGAATGGACCGATGGAACGGATCGTCTGGTCGCGTCTTTCTGCCGAGGATGAAGGCTGCAAGTTGGAGATCTGCCTCAAGCGCATGGGCGGCACCTGCCCGTTTTACAAAGCTCGCATGGCAGCAGAAAGCTCACATATTTTGGTAATCAACCATGCCTTACTTCTGGCAGACGCGGCAGCTGAAAACCAGGTTCTACCCGATTTTAATTACCTGATCGTTGATGAGGCTCATCACCTTGAGGCTGCCACCACCGATGCGATGAGTTTTAGTTTACGAGCGGTGGACGTAAACCGAACTGTGCGTGAGTTGGGTTCAACTGAACAAGGGATTCTGGGTCGGCTGGTGAGTGTGGCTGCTCCGGCGTTG
The DNA here is from genome assembly GCA_002399085.1 of Anaerolineaceae bacterium UBA4890. Classification (GTDB taxonomy): domain Bacteria; phylum Chloroflexota; class Anaerolineae; order Anaerolineales; family Anaerolineaceae; genus Mesolinea. The sequence continues at coordinate 6,754 of DHCY01000037.1, read as the reverse complement.
ATGCCGGGCGACCTGGCAATTCTGCTGCAATCGGTGAACGCTGCTGCTGAGCGCGCGTTCCGTTTTGACACTGGTATGACCGCCTATTTCAAAGCCTTGGATTTCCTGATGGAAGAAGTGCGGGAAGGGAAACCTTTGGGTACCTACCCGCAGAAAACCCGCATATTGCCATCTACACGCATGATTCCTGCCTGGCTGGACGTGGAAATTGCCTGGGAGCAAGCCAAAGGCGACCTGGAAGACCTATTGCGCCTTCTCAGGAGCATTCGCACATCCGTGCAGGGAGTGGATGGGATCTCGCAGGAAGATGCCGAAGACGTTTTTGGAGCGTTGGCGCGCTCGACGCAAACGCTCAATGAAATCGACAGTAATCTGGAAAGCCTGACCATGAACCCGGCTGATGACCAGATTTATTGGGTTGAAATTGACCCCTTGCAGCTGCGTATGACCCTCCAGATTGCTCCCTTACACATCGGCAGCCTGATGGAAAAGTACCTCTGGCACGAAAAATCCAGTGTGATCCTCACCTCGGCAACCCTGACCACACATGGTGAGTTTGATTACCTGAAACTCAGACTGAACGGTGAAGACGCGCATGAGCTGATGGTGGGTTCGCCATTTGATTACGAAACCTCCGCGATGGTTTACATTCCCCAGGATATCCCTGAACCGACCGATAACTACGGGCATCAAAAAACCATCGAGGATACCATTATCCGCCTGGCGCGGGTGACTGGCGGGCGCATGTTGGTGTTATTTACCTCGTATGCCCAGCTGCAGCGCACCTCGCAAAACATCTCGAATGCATTGCAGAAGGAAGATATCCAGGTTTTCGAGCAAGGTGAGGGAGCATCGGCAACCTCGCTGCTTGAGACCTTCAAAGAAAGCCCCAGGGCAGTTCTTTTGGGAACGCGCTCGTTTTGGGAAGGTGTGGACGTACCCGGAGAGGCTCTGCAGGTGCTGGTGATTGCCAAATTGCCCTTTGATGTGCCCAGTGACCCGATCGTGGCTGCCCGGTCGGAGAGTTTTGATGATGCCTTCCACCAATATATGCTGCCCGAAGCGATACTGCGCTTCAGGCAAGGTTTTGGGCGGCTTATTCGCACCCAGACTGACCGTGGTGTCGTCGTCATTTTAGACAAACGCATACTCAGCAAACAGTATGGCAGGCTGTTCATCGAATCACTGCCACGCTGTAACACAATTCGTGGGAGTATCTTAAACTTGCCTGATCAGGCGGCAAAATGGCTGGATCTGTAACCCCCTTTTTGTAGAGGGTCTCCTCTACAGCGTGATTGACATTCTCCTCGTTCATTAGTACACTTTTTCTCGTAAGACTTGTTAGACAAGTGTCCAAACGAAGGAGATTAAAATGGCATATAGCTTCAAAAATTCAAAAGGTAAAGAGTACTTTTTGCATGTCACGAAAGTGAAACGTGCATCTGGCAAAGAGACGGAATTGTATTTCTTCTCACCTGACATTCGCAAAGGTCAGGAAGTAGAAAAAGTGCCTGAGGGCAAAAAAGTGATTGAACTGGACTCAGGTCTCCCCGTTCTGAAGAAGAAGTAATCTGATTCAGAAAAGCAGACACCCCGCGAGTGCGGGGTGTTTTTTTTTATTTTCATTCCCTGGCTAACTTCAACCCTCTATTAATGTTTTGTAAATAATCTAGAAATCCAATTGTGAAATACTTATCATGGATTACAATATATTTAAAACATAAGGAGATTTGATATGGGAACAAAATTGAATGTAACTGCAGAATTGAACGATAAATACCGTGTGGGCACGAAAGTAGCGGGGCATGAATATGTCATGGACGAGCCGATCGATGCCGGCGGGGATGACACTGGAACTGTGCCTGGCGCTATGTTGGGCGTTGCCCTGGCTGGGTGCAAAGCCATGGTCGCACGAGTATATGCTGATAAATGCAGAATCCCGCTGCGCAAAGTTGAGGTAGAGATTGAAATGGATTTCGAGCAAACTGAGAGCGGTATCGATCTTGCCATGAACGCAGATATTGTTATCGATGGTGACCTTACAGAAAAGCAAATGGAAGGAATGACAAAATTCCTCAATGAACAATGCCCGGTTCAAAAGATTCTTTCCCAACCGAATAAGATTACGAGCACAGTCAGTCTGAAGGAGCCCGAGCTTTCGGCAGCTGCGTAATCGGGTAACGGTCTTCTAAAATTGATCTTGAGAGCGGCGTTTTGCCGCTCTTTCGCTTTAAATAGGCCCAATCTAAACGGGCTGTATCTGCATGCTCTTTATTCTATTTCATCATCCTGATGACGAAGGGCTTGTCACTCTGAACGAAGTGAAGAATCTTAACAGTAATGAACAACGATTCCGCCCCAGTACGGTCAAGATCCTTCGCAATTGAGGCTCAGGATGACAGCATGCTTGTCGTTCTGAACGAAGTGAAGAATCTTAACAGTATTGCCAATACAACTCCGACCCATTCCCATCAAGATCCTTCGCAACGAAGGCTCAGGATGACAGACGCATGATCGTATCGTGCCGGCGTTATTCTGATTGTGCCGGCGTCCTCGCCGAGCACGCGATCTCGCCGTAGTCGTCCATTCTTTGTCACCCTAAACACTTGTCATTCTGACCGCTTGTCATTCTGACCGCTTGTCATTCTGACCGCTTGTCATTCTGAACGAAGTGAAGAATCTTAACAGTATTGCCAATACAACTCCGACCCAGTACCATCAAGATCCTTCGCACTCGAAGAGTCCTGCGGAAAAAGCTCAGGGTGACAAACATTTACATACTTTAGAGTTCAGGATGACAGAACTACTCTACGGTAAAATTGACACGGAGAGCAAGATGGAAAAAGAAACACACGTGGTCAGTTTTGAAAAACTCGTCTTCGGAGGCGATTGCCTGGGCAGACTCGCAGATGGTCGGGCGGTTTTTGTGCCCTTCGTGCTCCCAGGCGAAACTGCTGAAATTGAGATCATCGAATCCAAAGAACGCTTCGCCCGTGGACTGCTTATAAAGTTGCTGGAAGAGTCTCCTGACCGCATCGAAGCGCCTTGCCCTTACTTTGGGATTTGCGGTGGTTGTCACTATCAGCACCTTGCCTATTCTAAGCAGCTCAATTTAAAAAAAGATCTGGTGATCGACCAGCTCCAGCGCATTGGCAAATTTACTGACCTACCAAAACTCGAGATTACGCCATCTCCACTGCCTTTTCATTACCGCAACCAGGCGCAATTCCACCCGGTTGAGACTGACAGTATCGTGAGCCTGGGGTTCAAAAAAGCCTCTTCGAACGAGGTGCTGCCGATCGCCCGCTGCCTGTTGATCCCGGATGATTTATACCAACTACTCCCCCAACTGGAACTGGAATCCGACTCCGGCATCAATAGATTGGCTATGCGCATCGACAGCGACGGCGAATTGATGTTGGTTTTCGAAGGGAAGAATGACAACCCGCCCGAACTGAGCATTGAACTGCCAGTCTCTTCAGCCTATCTGAGCCCAGATGGTCGCAACCAACACTTGAGCGGCAATGACGCCCTGGTTTATTCCATTATGGGCAAGGAATTTTTGGTCTCACCGGAATCGTTCTTCCAGGTTAACCTGCCGGTGGCTGAAGAAATGCTTCATCACGTTCTGGCGCTGATTGAGAGCCAACATGATCTGAATATCCTCGAACTCTACAGCGGTGTTGGGCTCTTCACCCGCTTCCTCGCCCCTCATGCCAGCCAGCTGACCGCCATTGAAAGCTCTGCCTCAGCCAACTTCGATTTTGTGACCAACCTGGAGGAGTATGACAATATCAGCCTTTATGAAGGCGCGGTCGAAGAGATCCTGCCGGGCATTGTCGACCAGGTCAAACCGATAGATTTGGTGGTGCTCGACCCACCCCGCGCCGGGTTAAACCCCAAAGCCCGCCAGGCACTGATCGAGCTCGCCCCACAGCAAATCATCTACATTTCCTGCGACCCCAGCACCCTCGCCCGCGACCTCAAGCACCTGGCAGAAGCCGGCTACAGCTTGCAAAACCTACAGGCTTTCGACATGTTCCCCCAAACCGCCCATGTCGAGACTATGACAGTACTACGAAGAACTCAACGAGTAACTTCGTAGAAATCCTTCGTTTTAAGCACTTTATTCATAAGATTTATTTCGTCCCTGAAGGGGAAAACTACAGAAACAAGGTCATTAAGAACCATCTTCTTGTGAGAGTGGTTGTTGATCTCGGTTGTGGGAATACGTTTTTTGATGATTCTTTGACCGAAGCAGAACCCACCCAAAACAGCCAATTTTCGGAGATCATTACAGTGTAAAAAGCTGTTTAATGTTCTTTTTATGTTTCCTGCGATCTGGAGGATGAGTTGTTGAAATCACATCAATTTGATTATTACTATGGCAAGCAGGCCGAACAGTTCACCTTCTATCGTATCCCTAAAAGACTGTTCACTGATTCCACCTTTGCTGACCTGTCCAGTGCCGCAAAGGTGCTATATGGTCTGATGTTGGATCGAATGAGTTTGTCTGTCTCAAATGAATGGAAAGATGATCAGGACCGTGTCTTTATCTACTTCACACTTACCGAAATCCAGGAACTGATGAATTGTGGACACAACAAGGCAGTCAGGTTGCTGGCGGAACTGGATAGCATTAAAGGAATTGGGCTAATTGAGCGAGTAAAGCAAGGGATGGGAAGACCAAACAGAATCTATGTTATGAACTTTTTGGTCAGTGAAGAGATCAAAGACTTCCCAAAAGAGGAAGTTATGACTTCCGAAAAAGGGAAGTCAAGAGTTCCCGAAAAAGGAAGTCAAGACTTCCCAAAAAAGGAGTTAATTAATACTGATCTTAATAAGACTGAGGTTAATGAGACTGAGAAGAATGAATCTAATCGATCAATCTATCCATCAAAGAATTCGCACGCGATTGAAAAAGAAAAAGAGATGGATCGATGGATGGAATATCGGGATGTTTTCAAGAAAAATATTGACTATGAAATCATGATGCAAAGATACCCTGACTCGATTCCTGAAATCCTTGAGATCTTAGTCGAGACAGCATGTTCAGGTTCAAAGTATTTTCGTATCAACAGCTCGCAGATACCTGCCGAAAGAGTCAGGGAGCGGCTCCTAAGTCTGAACTCAATGCATGTCGAGTACGTTTTGGACGCGATGAGGGATAACTCAAGTGATGTGAAGAATATCAGGGCTTTTCTGTTGTCTGCACTCTATAACGCCAGCAAAACGATCAACAGCTATTACCAGGCCAAAGTAAATCATGACCTGTACGGTAACCCCAAACAAGGATGGTGATCATGCAGGAAGAAGTATCCCAAAAAAGCATGGCTTTCATCATTCAAACTGGCAAGATGACCGGGAAGGTTTTCTTACAAGCCATCGAAAAGTACCTTGCCCAAGAACGCCAAAGAAGGCAACTGAATGCCAGAGATAAAGCACTTCATCCAGCATACAAAGGTCGCATGACGATCAGGGAGATGATGAAGGAAAGATCAGGGCTTGCCAACATTGAGATTCACGATGAGCACATCCATGATTTCGAAAGAATCGCCAGACGCTATGGAATTGAATATGCCATCAAGAAAGAGCGAGACAAGACTCCCCCGCACTACCTGGTTTTTTTCAGAGGTAGAGATACAGATGTCCTCCAAACTGCCTTCAGTGAGTTTGTCAAAAAGCGATTGAAAGTGCAGGAACGCCCTTCCCTTCGGGATAAGCTTCAGCAGTTAAGACAGCAACATAAAGACAGAGCTACCAAAATCCCAGAAAAAGTTCAGAGAAAAGAAATAGTTCGATGAAAAACCGATTCAATAAAGAATTAGCTTTCAACCTGACCTATCTGATCCCTTTCTACCTGGGAAACAAATTAGCTCAAATCTTTCGCCTGCTCCAAGGTGGTGACTTCATCGACAAGGTCATTACCAGCTTTGCCAATTTGTCCTTCATCGCCCAGCATCCTTGGTTATCCTTCAAGCTTCAGGACCTGCTGATTGGGCTCATAGCAGCAGGGTTGTTGAAGCTGATTGTGGTTATCAGAAGTCAAAACCGCAAGAAATATCGTAAGGGCGTTGAATACGGATCGGCTCGTTGGGGAACTGCCAGAGATATCGCTCCATATATTGACAAGAACCCCAGAAATAATATCATCCTGACCAAAAGGGAGTCTCTCACCATGGAGAGCCGTCCAAAAGATCCGAAAAGAGCCCGTAACAAAAATGTGCTGGTGATCGGTGGCTCAGGATCAGGAAAGACCCGCTTCTTCGTCAAGCCCAATCTGATGCAAATGCACTCAAGTTATGTCGTCACCGATCCAAAGGGTACCATTCTCACCGAATGTGGCACGATGCTCAAACGCAACGGATACCAAATCCGGGTGCTTAATACGATCAACTTCAAACGCAGCATGCACTACAATCCTTTCGCTTATATCCATTCAGAGAAAGACATTCTCAAATTAGTCAACGCGATCATCATCAATACCAAGGGGGAAGGTGAAAAAGCGGGTGAAGACTTCTGGATCAAAGCGGAACGTCTCTATTACTCTGCTCTGATTGGGTATATCTGGTATGAAGCTCGAGAACGTGAACAAAACTTCACAACTTTGCTGGAGATGATCGATGCTTCTGAAGCCCGTGAGGATGATGAGAGCTTCAAAAATCCTGTGGATGAGCTCTTTGATGAGCTGGAAGAAAAGGCCCCTGACCACTTTGCTGTAAGGCAGTACAAGAAATACAAACTGGCTGCTGGG
>DHCY01000038.1 GCA_002399085.1 Anaerolineaceae bacterium UBA4890 | reverse complement strand
TAGGTCAGGTTACGTAGTACTCTTCGAGTACGTTTTTCAACCTGACATCACGGGCGCTGGCAAACGGTTGAAAAACGCACTCGAAGAGTACTGCGTAACCTGACCTACAGGAAAGTTAACGTTAGTCCCTCGGACACTGCGAACCCCTGAAGGGGGCGTGGCAGTCTGCCCTCGATCTTTTGTCTATAATCTTTTCCTCAATCCCTGCACACCCCCATACACTCACCCAATGCCCCCCTGCGCAACGTGATAGAATTTCTCAAACTACAACGAAGGTAAAAAAATGGAAAGAACAGTCCCCATCCGCTCATCTGAAGAAATCGACCTCTATCTACGCACGATCTACTCGCTGCTGCGGTCAACCAACGAAGTCAACATCCGCACACTCGAAGGTGTCCATGCCAGCACGGATTCCTCTCTGCACATGAACGCGCTTGGCGACCGACCAGACACCTCTGCACTTATCTACACATTATTGCGACTTCCTTCAGTAATCACCAGGGTCACAAAAGTGATTTTAGGGCAATCGACCAGCAGCTTTTCTGAGTATGGTTATGGAAACATCGAATCCTGGCAAGAAGTATCAGCCCGGGCAAGGCGCAGAAAATGTTTTTACGATGGAAACAATACCTTAGCCTGCTATATTGCCTCCCGCTCAGATATCGATGACGTCGTCCCCTGCCTGACTGCTCTGCAAATCGAATGGAACAAGCTCAACTTTTTACTGAACACCCTCGACTTGCAGCTTCTGGACCAAGCCCTGCCTTCAAACCCGGAAGCCTTTAAACGCCTTGGGAACCAACTGCGTCTTTCCGAAGACGACCTCGCTCGCCTCTATACCGTTTTGGGTGATGATTTCACCGATACCCTCAACATCTTTAGGGCGCGACGAGCCGATTTCACCATCCAGCTGCTCAACGGCTCGCTGAATGACTATCGACGTGCTACGGTAAACTGGTGGAACAATATCGAAAAGCACACCCTCCACCTCACAGACCGACCGATCTATTTCGTTTCCTCCAATACCCACAGCCTCACCAACATCCTCTCCGGCTATGCCCTTGGCAAACAAGACGAGCTGCTGAATTACATTCATGAACATGAACCAGCTTTGCAGGCAGAGTGGGTCGAAATTAATAGCCAGGCAACCCCTTCGAACCCTGAGAATTTCTACTATTACACGATGAAAAAGTATTTAAGCACCGAAGCCGGCATTCCCCTTATTGACGATCAGCTTCAGTTTGAAAAGCAGCGCGGCATCAACCGCATCCCCAGCAAGCATTCCTTCGACGTGGAAGCCAATATTATCGAGCTCAACAAGCTCGACCCCTGCACCATCGACCCACGCCTCATCCCAAATGGCTGTGCCACTGCCCTCGACTTCCTCGCCGAAAGCAACGCTGTCATCCTTAATATTGATTATCCTCTCGGTTATGCTGCTTATAACCTGCTCACAAAAACCGCTGAAAGTGTCTCCGAGATCCTCGGCATTTACATTATGGGCAAGGCTGCCAGCCTCAACGGCGTGCGCGGTGATGTGATCATCCCTGAAGTGGTCTACGACGAGCACTCACAAAACACCTACATTTTTGCCAACAACATCACAGCAAAAGACGTCGCGCCCCACCTCACATTCGGAACAGTGCTGGACAATCAGAAAGCAGTCACTGTCATGGGCACGTTTTTACAGAATAAAAACATTATGGATGTCATTTATCGGGAAGGCTACACCGATATCGAGATGGAAGCCGGACCGTACCTCTCGGCAATTTATGAGCTCTCGCGACCACAGCGCTATCCTGTCGACCAGATCGTCAATTTGAATAAGCTTTCCTTCGATTTGGGCATCATGCACTATGTTTCTGACACCCCCTACACCAAGGGCAAGAACCTCGGAGCCGGCGCGCTTTCATACTTTGGTATGGACTCCACCTATGCCGTGTCTTTAACTATCCTCAAGCGCATTATCGCCTTGGAAAAGCAACGGGTAAGCCAGCGATAGCAATTCTCTGTATCGAAGCTTACCCACCTCGCTTTCATGGCAGGCGAAAACCGTCAGTTCCTCCCCACCCTGATGAAAAGTGATAAGAAAAAGGGAATGGCGTTTAACCATTCCCTGTCTCGAAAAACTATTATTTCAATCTCTCTTTTAACTTTTCCACGCTGCTTTTATACCCCGCCAGCTTCTCCCGCTCAGCCGCGACCACGTTCGCCGGAGCTTTTTGGGCGAAAGGCGACGATAATAATTTCTCAAGGCGTGCCACATGGCTTTCTGCTTCATTCAGCTCTCTTTCCATGCGTTCACGGTCAACGCTGCTATCACCTTCAAGGTTGAGGTAAATCTCAATATCTTCCACCACCAGGGCTGTAAACTTACCCTTGTCGAGCCAGTTATCAATCACCAAAACCCCGTCCTCTTTCAGACCAGCCAGGTCGATCAGTAGATTCTTTTGCTTCCGCAGGAAATCAGCCTTGTGGTTTTGGCTGATGAACACTGCCTCGAGCGGTTTGTTTTGATCAACTTTGTATTCTGACCTCAGGTTGCGGATAGCCCTGACAATCCCCTGCACCAGTTCAAAATCCTTGATCGTACCGCTTTCCCAACCCTCATCAGACATTCGCTCTGGCCAGCGTGCGATGACGAGCTGCTCTTCCCATTTTTGATCGGGCTTAAAGATGATTTTGTTATCCTCATAGGCATCTTTCAAGTATCCGTAAAGCGCTTCAGTGACAAAAGGCGTAAAGGGATGCAGCAACCGCAGCATCAATCCCAGCACATCCGTCAAAATGATCGCGGTGTGGGCTGCCCTATCTCCGCCTTCAGCCAGTTGGCGCTTGGATGCTTCCAGGTACCAGTCGGCAAAATCGCTCCACAAAAATTCATACACTTGTCTTCCAGCCTCGCCAAATTGGTAGGTTTCGAACAGGTTGTTGACGCTATTAATGGTTTGCCTGGTGCGTGCCCAGATCCATTGATCAGCTAAAGTCCATTTTGGGGCTGCCTTAATCGGTTCGTCAACATTGTTGATCGCGTTGATCACAAATCTGCCAATGTTCCAAACTTTGTTGGCAAAATTCCGGTTCGCCTCCACCTTTTTCACACCCACATTCTGGTCATTACCAGGGCTCGAGCCGACAATCAGCGAGAACCTGAGCGCGTCAGTGCCAAATTCGTCCATCAAAACCCGGGGGTCGATGACATTATTCTTGGTCTTGCTCATCTTCTGCCCCTTATCATCCCGCACCATGCCGTGCAAATAGACCGTACGGAAGGGCACTTTTCCGGTAAAGAATAGTCCGCCCATGATCATGCGCGCTACCCAGAAGAAGATAATGTCATAGCCGGTTTCCATCACGCTTGTCGGATAGAAATATTTGAAATCGGGAGTCTCTTCTGGCCAGCCAAACACAGAGAAAGGCCACAGACCGGAAGAAAACCAGGTGTCCAGCACATCAGGGTCTTGATTCAGTGCGCTTGAGCCGCATTTGGGGCATCGGCTCGGCTCTTCCCTGGCAACGATCACTTCGTGACAATCCTGGCAATACCAAACCGGGATGCGGTGTCCCCACCACAGCTGCCGGCTGATGCACCAATCTTCAATATTATCCATCCAGTTCAAAAAAACCTTCGTGAAGCGCTCTGGCACAAAGGTGACTTCACCGCTGCGCACCGACTCAGCCGCCGCTTCAGCCATACTGTCCATTTTAACGAACCATTGGGTGGAAACAAGTGGCTCCACAATCTCTCCACCGCGTTGTGTGCGTGGAACATTCATCAGGTATGGCTCTTCTTTAATCACCAGACCTGCCGTTTTCATATCCGCCCAAATCGCTTTTCTGGCTATGAAGCGGTCCATCCCTGCATAAGGACCGGCATTTTCATTTAGCGTGGCATCTTTATTCATGATGTTGATCAGTTCCAGGTGATGCCGCTGACCGATTTCGTTATCATGCGGGTCGTGCCCGGGTGTGATCTTCAAAGCGCCTGTACCAAACTCTTTGGTCACATAATCATCAGCAACCACTGGAATTTTCCTGCCCAAAATTGGCACGAGCACTTCTTTACCAACGAACCGTTGATAACGGTCATCTTCCGGGTGAACTGCCACGCCGCTGTCACCTGGGATGGTTTCGGGGCGGGTTGTCGCTACCGGCAGGTAATCGCCAGAGCCATCCGCCAGCATGTATTTGAAGTAATACAGTGTGCCTTGCTCTTCCGTATATTCCACTTCCAGGTCCGAGACCGCAGTTTGCAAGCCAGGCGACCAGTTGATCATGCGCGGTCCCTGGTAGACCAGCCCTTTTTCGTACAATTGCACAAACGCTTCACGCACAGCACGCGATAAACCCTCGTCCAGTGTGAACCGTTCGCGGTCCCAGTCGCAAGATGCTCCAAGCCTCCTCAGTTGGTGGATGATCTCGCCCCCATATTTCTCTTTCCATTCCCAAACACGCGCTTCAAACACTTCCCGCCCGATCTCCTCGCGGGTTGTGCCTTCTTTGCGCAGCTGGTTTTCGACCTGCAATTGGGTGGCGATACCGGCATGATCGGTTCCCGGAACCCAGAGGGTTGGCTCACCCTTCATGCGGTGATAGCGGATCATGATATCTTCGGTGGTAACAAACAGCGGATGACCCAGGTGCAACACGCCGGTCACATTGGGAGGGGGAATGACAATCACAAAAGGTTCGAGGCTGGGGTCATGCCCGGGCAGGTTGGGGTCATTGGTTGGTTTGAAATAGCCTTTTTCTTCCCAGACCTGGTAGATTTTCTCCTCATATTCTTTGAAATCATATGCCTTTGGTAGTTCAGTCATGTTAACCTCTCAATTTTATAAAAAAAACTCTCGCTCATAAAGAGGGCGAAAGTTCATTCCGTGGTACCACCTCAATTCGCTCGGTCAGGAGCGCGCTTGATTGAGCGCTAACGGGCTCTCCCGGGAAGGTCTACTCTCTTTCGATTTCTTCTTCCAACTTGCTTCGGCGACTTCGGTTTGTGGTTACCGCGGGCTTCTCAGCAACTGCCCTTCTCTGCCAGTACCTGCAAACATACTATTCCGTCTGATTATTTTACACCAGTTTTAAGATTGCACAGTGAATCTCAAGTGGGTTTTTTCATTCTGTTGCCATTTCGTTTTCATTCTGTTGTCGTTCTGAACGCAGTCAAGAATCTTATTCGTGAACCTGGTTATCTGTCATTCTGAATGCAGTGAAGAATCTTTTGGTCAGCGTTGCTGTACTCAACCTGCATCAGATTGTGTGGGGTACAATTACGAAATCATAAGTAAACCAGGGAGTAAACAAACTATGAAAATTCGATCAATAAGCGCAGCTGTTTACAAGCTTTTTGCATCCATCATTGTGTCAGCTTTCCTGTTAACCGGGTGCGTTCCCGGTGGTGTTATTGTTGAAAACAACCAGGCAATAACACAAGCCGAAGAAAATGCCGTTGAGGCAGGAATAGAAACTGTCGTTGTTGATCCTGAAGCCAACTCAACTGTCATAGCCAGTCCTACTCCAGAATATACACTAGTTCCCAGTGCCACTGCTACATCTGAAGCGACTGCCACGCTAGAAGCGACTGCCAGTCCCGAAAAAACTGAAGCAGAAAAGATGCATGAATATTGCATCAAAAGAGCTAAAGAAGTGGGCATCGATTTAGAAAACTTGCAAAATTCTAATAATCTCTGGCTGACTGAACATCAGGGACTAGAAAATTTAGAAGAAGCTTTTAATACTAGTTTTACTGACGATCGCATTTTTAAAACCATGATTGTTGTCGGCGCGGATTCTCTCAACAGTCAAACTCGCTATAACCGCGCTCCCACCACTGCCGATGGTAAAAAAATTATGGGCTGGATTGAGGCGATCTATAAAAAAGCTGATGGCCAATACCAACTGGTCTTATTACCCACTAATATCTGGGATATTAAAAGTGAAATCATGTGGAGTAAACAGGCAATTTTTGGTGAGCCTCAATACTATACTGGAGTTTACAATGAACATAAATTTAATAAAATAATTAATGATTACTCTTCACCTAATACAAATCCTGATTTTGATTATTTTGCTGGATTTATCGGTAATCTTGCTAAACAAGATTATTGGGTCGGTCCAGGTGCTTTTATTAGTTTTGATAGTGATTATCCAGCCACGACTGCTGGAGGAGCTGGGACACTAGAAGAGCCACCATTTAGCCAAGAACAACAGTTGGGGTTTCAAAAAACTGGTGAGACAGATTTTTTTCCATATTTTATGCTTGATCCTAACACCAGGATTAAACAACCCATCATTTATCCTTTTATCAATTATGGCACCCTGTCAAAAACAGACAATTACCCCGATCAAGCTTTTGTAGAAGAATTTGTAAATTGGTTTACTGGCGAGAATAAACAAT
>DHCY01000009.1:345-37483 GCA_002399085.1 Anaerolineaceae bacterium UBA4890 | reverse complement strand
AAAGGCAGACTGCCGCGGTCGCTTCGCTCCCTCGCAGTGACTGAGAAAAAGCGAATGGTCTTGCAGGGACAAAATCAAAGTCGAAGGTAAACTGCCACGGTCGCTTTGCTCTCTCTCAGTGACAGTGAATAAAAAAGAGCCCCTTTGTTAGGGGCTCTTTGGTAATCCTATCTTTGCTTAGGCTTTGGCGGCGGCGCGGTCTCTTTGGTGCTTCTTGTAGCTGATCGCTTTCATGATCTCCGCTGCAAGCGAAGGGATCAAAACCAGCGGTAGAATTTCTGCCCAGTCGATCCAACGGAGGGCGACGGTATCAAAGACACTCTGAAGGAAGGGCACATAGACCACTATCAAAACCAACAAGACGGAAATCAAAACCGCAAGGTTCATGTTCCTGCTGGTGAAAACCCCGATTTTTGTGAGCGGGAAGTATTCAGAACGGGCAGTGAAAGCCCTGAAAAGCTCCGAAAGGGAGAGGGTCACAAAAGCGAAGGTCTCGGAGAGAATCCGGGCTTCGGTAGTGGCAGATTTCAACGCTCCACCTCCCAGCCAGAACGCCAGCAGGGTTGTCGCAGTAATGGCAATGGTTTGAACGATGATGCCCCTGATCATAAAGCTATTGATGATCGGTTCATCTGCAGGGCGTGGCGGGTGCTCCATGATATCGGGGTCACCTTTTTCTGTTCCCAGAGCCAATGCCGGCGCGCCATCCGTAACCAGGTTGAGCCACAGCAGCTGGATTGGTGCTAATGGTGTGTTCCAGTTGAAAAGAATTGCCAGGAAGATGATCATGATCTCGGCAATGTTACAGGAAACCAGGTAATAAACGAATTTGCGGATGTTGCTGTAAATGATACGACCCTGCTCAACCGCGGAAACGATGGAAGCGTAGTTATCATCTGTGAGCACCATATCGGCGGTTTCTTTGGCAACGTCGGTACCGGTGATGCCCATGGCAATGCCGATGTCGGCGCGTTTGATAGCAGGAGCATCGTTGACGCCATCACCGGTCATGGCAACCACTTCGCCATTGTCGCGCAAGCCATCAACGATTTTCATCTTATGTTCCGGGCTGACGCGGGCGTAGACATCGGTAATCCTGACGATCTCGCGCATTTCCTCAGGGGTTGCATGCTCGATGTCAGCGCCAGTCAAAACCTGGTGACCGGGCTGCAAGAGCCCAATATCTTCAGCAATGGCTTTGGCGGTGTTGGGGTAGTCGCCGGTGATCATCACGGAACGAATGCCGGCATCTTGAGCTTCTTTGAGCGCTGGTTTTACTTCGGGGCGAGAGGGGTCGATCATGCCGATCAAACCGACGAAGATCAAGTCTTTCTCAAGATTTTCGGGGCTCAAATCGGAAGGCATTTCAGGAACAGGGCGATATGCCACACCCAAAACGCGCAGTGCGCGGCTGGTCATTTCGTCGTTCGCAGCCAAAATTTCCTGGCGCATCTCGGGCGTGAGCTCGACCGGATTGTTGTGCATGTCGGATTTATACTTGCACAGACCCAAGACTACATCCGGGGCACCTTTAACTGCAATTGTGAACCAGTTGGTCTTTTCACCGGTCACATACGGCGAAATATCGCCGTGACCGGGGTTAAGAATGTTGTGAATGGTAACCATGCGCTTGCGGGTGGAATCGAAGGGGATTTCCTGCTTGCGCGGATAGTTTTGATTAATCACATGGGCAGCAGCGCCTGCTTTGAGCGCAGCCACCAAAATGGACCCTTCGGTGGGGTCACCGACCATGCGGTAAGTGGTTTTGCCTTCGCTCTCGCCAGCAGGCTCGAGCTGGGCGTCGTTATTGAGTGTGCCGACCCAGAGGGCGGTTCGGGCTGCCGGGTATTCTTTGAGATCAACCACCGCATCGTCAACTTTGAACTCACCTGCAGGCTCGTAACCGATCCCGGTGATGTCTACAAACTGCCCATCCACCCAGAGCTTGGTGACGGTCATCTGGTTTTGGGTCAGCGTACCGGTCTTATCAGTACAGATTGTGGTAACAGAACCGAGGGTCTCAACAGAGGAAAGCCGGCGAATGAGGGCGTGACGGCTGACCATTTCGCGCATACCGCCTGCCAGGCTGATGGTAACCACAGCAGGCAAACCTTCGGGTACGGCGGCGATCGCCAGTGAGACTGCCACCATGAACAGCGCCAGGGCTTCATCCCAGAAGGCTTCCGTGCCAAATGGAACCACGTCTGGCGGGGTCAGGAGACGAGCGACACCGATCACAAAAACCAGCGCACAAACGATCAGGGCTGCAATACCCAGCGTTTTGCCCAACTCTTCGAGGCGCTTTTGCAGGGGAGTTTGTTCTTGTTCCACCGACTGGAGCATGGTGGCAATCAGACCCAGTTGCGTGTGCATACCTGTGCTTGTGACGATGCCTTTGCCACGACCGTAGGTGACGGTGGTGCCCGAAAATGCCGAGTTTTTGCGGTCGCCAAGAGGGATGTCTGCCTGGAGGTTACCACCGGCATCTTTGGTGACAGGCACCGATTCGCCAGTGAGTGAAGCTTCGTCAATGCTCAGGTTGACCGCATCGAGGAGACGAATGTCGGCAGGAATAAAATTACCGGCTTCGATGAAAACGATATCACCCGGCACCAGCTCGCGCGAGGGCACCATGATACGGTGTCCGTCTCGCAAGACCTGTGCTTCGGGGGCAGCCATCTTCTTCAGTGCTGCCAGGGAAGCTTCGGCGCGGGATTCCTGGATGATACCCATAATGGCGTTCAGAACGACGATCAATAAAATCGCTCCCGCTTCCACCCAGTCTCCCAATACGGCAGAGATAACTGCCGCGCCAATGAGCAGCCAGATCACAAAACTGTTGATCTGCTCCCAAAGTTTTTCCCAGAAAGTCCTGCCAGCTTGCTCCTGGAGCTCGTTGTACCCAAACTTTTCGAGTCTTTCTTTAACTTCTGCATCGCTCAACCCGGTCTCGACAGGCACTTCCAGGCTTTCGAGCACTTCTTCAGGCTCAAGAGCATGCCAGGAGATGTTCAAAACACCTTCTGGGTCATCGATTACTGCTTTTGGTTTTTCACTCATAGATTTATCAACTCCTGTAAATTAAGACCGTTCCATTATACGGCATTTGCATGCAGATTTTTGGTTTTTAAGAATAAACAAAACTGCTGCCAGCGTAAATTCATTTTACTCTTTTCTTTAACCGCTAATTGACAGAAAGATACCTGTTTCTCTAACAAACTCCAACCAACTGGCCGTTACGTGTTAAAATCCGAACATGCAATGGAACATCCTCGGTCACGAAACAGCTATCAGGTTTCTCAAAAATCATGCGATTCCAGGCAAAACACGCCATGCCTACCTGATTACCGGTCCTGAAGGAGTGGGCAGAGAAACGCTGGCACTGGCATTCGCAAAAGCACTCAACTGCCAGAACCCTCCTGAAAAAGGCGAATTTTGTGGTGTTTGCCTGGCTTGCCGGCAAATTGATGAGCAACGCTACCCAGACCTGCTGATATTACGGGTCAATGAAGGCAGCAAAGACCTGAAGATTGACCAGATTCGTGAAATGCAGCAAAAGCTGGCACTCGCCCCGTATCAGTCGCCCTACCGAATGGTGCTTATCCCTGATTTTCAGCGTGCCACAATTGGTGCATCGAACGCGCTGCTGAAATCGCTGGAAGAGCCTCCCTCAAAGGCGCTTCTGATTCTGACAGCCGATGCCAGGGAGTGCCTGCTGGAAACGATTGCTTCACGTTGCGAGGTGCTGCGTTTACGCCCCTCTTCTGTTGAAACTCTCGAGCGTTATCTGGTCGATGAAAAAGGGATTGCCGCTAACAGAGCGAAACGCCTGGCGCATCTTACCGGTGGTCGCGTTGGCACAGCTTTGAGCTATGATCAAACCCAGGATTTACTGGATGCCTATGACGATGCGCTGACCGACCTGGGCGACCTGCTTAATAGCCGCCTCCGGGAACGCCTTCAATTTGTCGAGAAACTGCAAAAAGGCAAAGGGTCATCCCGTGAGCAAATTGCATTTCTGATCGCCACCTGGCTGACCTTCTGGCGGGATGTGATGATCCGCCGAGAAGGGGCGGACATACCGCTGGTAAATATTGAACACGAAGGACGCGTCAACGAAACTGCCCAATTGATACCATCCAGGCAAATTAAAAAAATGCTCAAGGATCATGAAAAAGCACTCGTAAACCTGGATGCCAACCTCAACCCCCGCCTGGTGATTGAGAACCTGATTCTGACCCTACCTTTATTGCAGGTGGCATAATGGACGATGACGAGCACATTCCCGAACCCGACCTGCAGGATGAATCTGTGCCAGCTGCTGTGCAGCATGTCTCTGAAGAAGTGACTAAAGAGCCATTAAAAAAAAGGCTGCTCGAACTATTTCTGACCACCTTGAAAATCGGGCTGACCAGTTTCGGGGCACCCACCGCCCATGTCGCCATGATGGAGAGGGAATTTGTTCGACGTAAGAAGTGGATTACCGAGGATCATTTTTTGGACCTCCTGGCAGCTGCCAACCTGATTCCTGGTCCGAATGCCAGTGAAACTTGCTACCATGTTGGTTATGTTCGGGCTGGATATCCCGGTTTAGTCGTGGCAGGGCTGGGGTTTATTAGCCCGTCATTTTTGATCGCCCTGGTTGTTGCCTGGGCTTACATGACCTACGGCAGTTTACCGCAAGTTGAAGGCATCTTCTACATGCTCAACCCCCTGGTTTTGGCGATCGTGCTGGAAACCACCTGGAGCATCGGTAAATCCAGCCTGGTCGGCTGGAAACAATTGCTCATCTTTGCCCTGGCAATTGGCGCGAAACTTTTAGGGGTGAACGAAGCCCTGATATTAATTGGTGGGGGAGTGGTGGGGGTCCTGCTGCATCATGTTTTGGTCAAATGGGATAAGGGCATCCCGCCGGGTCAAATGCTGCTGGCGTTCTTGCCGCTGCCGGCGGTTACCGAGTTTGCGGGCAGGGTGCTGGAACAAACCAAGGCTACGTTTTGGAACATTTTCATCTATTTTTTCCGAACCGGATCGATTTTATTTGGCTCATCGCTGGTCTTATTTGCCCTGATCGAAGAAGATGTAGTCAACCGATTCGGCTGGCTCACGATTCAGCAGTTGACTGACGCAATCTCGATGGGTCAGATTACACCCGGACCAGTGCTGTCTGCGAGTACATTTGTTGGCTATATTGCCGGCGGTTTCGGGGGAGCCACAGCGGCGACCCTGGGTGTTTTCCTGCCTTCGTTCCTGATTGTGGCGGCGACTGCACCCCTGGTTAAAAAAATGCGTGAAAACCACCTGACAAGCAGTTTTTTAAAGGGCATCAACCCGGCAGTGGTGGCTTTGATTCTCTTCGTGAGCTATAGCCTGGCTCAAAACGCCTTAGTCGATGTATGGACGGTTTTGGCACTGGTGGGTGGTTTGGCAGTGCTGCTCTTCACCCAAGCCCAACCTTATGTGCTTGTGGGGGCAGGTTTTGTTTTAGGCATTTTGAGGATATTGATCATAACCTGATTCACGGACATCGATCCTCCTCTTTACCCCTGCCACCTTTACGGAACCCTCTGCTTCGCTTCCAGGGCGGGCGATAATGGCGCTGTTCCCATGCCCATTCTTAGTAGCCACTGCTTGGAACGCCCGGGTGTGCGTTCCGTACACAGACATCGAACCTTCTCTTTACCCCTGCCACCTTTACGGAACCCCCCGTTTCGCTTCCAAGGCAGGCGGATAATGCAAATTCTGAGTAATCACTGCTTGGAACGCCCGGGTGTGCGTTCCGTACATTTTGACTTTCTGTTTTTCCCTGTTCCCTTTGGTACAATTCGTCTGCTATGGAAG
Source organism: Anaerolineaceae bacterium UBA4890 (assembly GCA_002399085.1). Classification (GTDB taxonomy): domain Bacteria; phylum Chloroflexota; class Anaerolineae; order Anaerolineales; family Anaerolineaceae; genus Mesolinea. The sequence continues at coordinate 31,642 of DHCY01000009.1, read as the reverse complement.
ATTTACTCAAACGGCTTAACCCCCAACAACAACTCGCTGTTGCTGCCCCTCCCGGACCCACGATCGTATTGGCTGGACCCGGCTCTGGCAAAACACGCGTGCTCACCTATCGCATCGCCTACCTGATCAGCGTCCTGAACATACCCGCCTATAACATCCTGGCGGTGACCTTCACCAACAAGGCTGCCCGTCAGATGGGCGAGCGTGTCACGCAATTGATTGGTCCGCATGCCGAAGGTATCTGGCTGGGCACTTTCCACGCCATTTGCGGGCGCATTTTGCGGCGCGAAGCCGACCTTTTACCTGTAAATAAAAATTTCGTGATATTTGACGCCGATGACCAGGAAGCCCTGATGAAGCAAATTCTGAAGGACAACAACCTGGACGAAAAGCTCTACCGACCCGCCTCGGTTTTGGCGGCAATTTCCAACGCCAAGAACGACTTGGTGGGTCCTGAGAACTATCCGGTAAGGGACTTTCGTGAAGAGCAGGTCAAACGCCTGTACGCGCTCTACCAGCAACGGCTGGTGCAAAATAACGCCATGGATTTTGACGACATGCTGGTCTACACCAACCAGCTTTTTGAGAACTATCCGGTTGTTCGCGATACCTACGCTCATAAATTTGAGCATATCCTGGTGGATGAATTCCAGGATACCAACTATTCGCAATATGCCATCCTGCGTAACCTCGCCCGGATTCATAAGAACCTTTACGTGGTTGGCGATGAAGACCAGTCCATCTACCGCTGGCGCGGAGCCGACTATCGCAATCTTGACCGTTTCAAGAATGATTTCAAGAACGCCGAGGTGATTTTGCTGGAGCAAAACTACCGATCCACGCAGACCATCCTCGATTGCGCCATGGCTGTAATTGACCAAAACCTCAATCGTACCCGTAAGCACCTTTTCACGCAGGCGCAAACCGGCGAAAAAATTCGGCTGGTTGTGGCAGAGGATGACCGCGAAGAAGCCTATTTGGTGGTCAACGACATTCAAGATGGCATCCGTGAGGGGTGCAACCCCAGTGAATTTGCCATCATGTACCGCACAAACGCCCAGAGCCGTGTATTGGAAGAAGCTTTCCGGCGCGAGGGCATCAGTTACCGTCTGGTTGGGGCGCAGCGCTTTTACGGTCGCAAGGAAGTGCGCGATGTAATCGCCTTTATGCGCCTGGTCTACAACCCGATGGATGAAGTCAGCCTGAGACGGGTGATCAACCTTCCTCCTCGCGGGATCGGCGGTAAAACCATCGAGAGCCTGGCGGAATTGGCGCAAAGCAAGGGCTTGAGCATGGGCGAAACCTTGCTCGAGCTGACCCGACCGGAAAACCCCGATCTGGCAGCGCTGGGCAGAGCGGGTGAAAAGCTGTTGCGCTTTGCCAACCTGCTGGTGAGTTGGCGGCAGGTCGCCCAGGATAATACCCTGAGCATCCTTTTTGACCGCATTGTGGCTGATACTGAGTTCGAAAGCTACATCCAGGATAAGAGCGATGAGGGAGCGGACCGCTGGGAAAACCTGCTCGAGTTGCGCGCGGTGGTGATGGAATACGAAACCCGCGGCTTGCAGGATTTTTTGGAGGCGATGGCTTTGGTGGCAGACCAGGATACGCTTCCAGACGAACTGGATACCCCCACCATGCTGACGCTACACGCTGCCAAGGGGCTCGAGTTTGATCGGGTTTACATTGTTGGGCTGGATGAGATGCTACTGCCTCACAGCCGTTCGCGCGATGAAGAGGAAGACCTGGCAGAAGAACGCCGCCTGCTTTATGTCGGCATCACCCGCGCCCGCAAAAAACTGACCCTTACCCGCGCGCTCAGGCGTCGCAGCCCTTATGGCACTTACGAGGATACGATCGCTTCGCGTTTCTTGAAGGATTTACCAAACAGCCTGGTGAAGCAGGATATCTATGCCCAGCCACGCCGGAGCACCTTTGCGCGTGAATGGGATCAGCAATCCCGCTGGGAGACGCCGGCATGGCAGCGCAACACCCAGGTGCCGCTGGATAAGCCTGCCAAGACACGTTACAAGAGCGGCATGCAGGTGCGCCACCCAACTTATGGTCGTGGGGTTGTAAAGAGCAGCAAGCTGGAACATGGTGATGAAACTGTGGAAGTCTATTTTGAGGGGCATGGTTTGAAAGCACTGATTGCCTCATTGGCAAAGCTGGAGATTTTGTAAAGAACAAAATTACTTGAATAATTCCGGTTTGTGGCTAATTCTCCGTTTAACTTAACAGAGAGCGATAATGTTTCTAACCCACGCGGGTTTTGTGGGGATCGAAAGGAGGGAACATGTCCTTTGGTGAGGTCGATATTTCAGGCTCAGCTTCCAACATGGAGGCGGGCACGAACCAAACCTTGAACTTGACCGAAATGGTTGCGGCAGCAAGAAAAGACCGAGCTGCTTTTTATCCAATTTATATCCAATTTGTCGACAGGGTCTACGCTTATATCTTAGCAAGAGTCAGCTCTCATCCTGACGCGGAAGATTTAACCTCCGAAGTTTTTGTCAGAGCCATCCAACATCTAAACCATTACCGTGAAAAGGGGAGTTTTCTTGCCTGGCTACTTACCATTGCCAGAAATCTGACTTTCGATCATTATCGAAACCATGATCATCAATGGCTGAATCTTGAAGAAATCTCCTTGCCCGAACAAAGCGAGGGGATCGATCTCGACAGCCAAATCTTTCTAAAGTCTCAACTTGAAAAGCTTAGCCCGGGAGAATTGGAATTGCTTATCCTGCGGTATACTGCCGGGCTGACTTTCAGTGAAATGGGGCAAGTTGTGGGTAAAAAAGAAGATGCCGTCCGTAAAGCACATAATTCGGTGCTGGATAAGCTTCGTTCGCACATGGAGGTATAAGATGAATCAAAAATATGAGAATCTGGAACAAAACCTTTCCTTGAGTTTCAAACGTAGAAGTTTGAGTGAGAGCCGCCAAGATCTTATATGGAAAACAGTCGAAAACAAAATTGACAGGTCTCGTCTCAAAAGAAAACGTGTACGCAAGTTTGCGATAGGGGTATTGGCGCTTCTGGCATTGGTGGTTATTGCTCTCGGACCGGGCGAAGTTCTGGCTCAGGTTCGTTCCTGGCTGATCCCAAACTATCGCCCGGTTGGGCAGCCAGAGAACCTGGTCCTAGTTCCTGTTGAGTCAGGATCCAACTACGAACGGCTAAACCTTAATTTGCTCACGGTCGTCAGCACAGAAAAGGAGCTGTATATCAGTGTTGGGGTGAGCGGGTTTGATCCCTCAGAACTGGCTATGGATAACGAACGCTTTTTTGAGCAACCTTATTTACTTCTCCCTGGTGGGAAGGTATTCAAATCCAATGGAGCAAGTTATGGATATGGAGATGGTTCAACGGATTTTATACTTGATATCCATTTCCCAGCACTAGAACAAGATCCTGGCGAGGAAATTAGCCTTGTGGTTCCGGACCTGCCCTTTAAGTCCAATCCATTGGATGAAGCATGGGAAGTTACCATGACCGTTGCCATAATAACAAATGACGACAAACTACCTTCTGTCGACCAAAACATGCTAAGTGAATTCGAACCCAGTGAATTGAAGGCGGAAATTGTCGATATTAAGAACATACCAGCCAGAGGGACGACAATAAAGGTTAAGGTAAACATACCCGAAACATTTGAACTTCTCAACTTTTTGATTTTCTGGAGTCTGCGCGACGACCAGGGGGGCTGGTATCCGATCGAAGATGTCTACCACTGCGCGAACGACCCGCGGAATAAAGACTGCCCGACCGACGAGGTGGAGTTCACTATTCATCCCGTTTTGCCTGTAGGCAGAACATACACTTTGCAGATTGACCAGATAATTCTTCAAAGTATTGTCGATCTCAATTTCTATGAAGTAAGTGGCGAAACAAAGGTTGATACGTTTTTGACGATTGACTTTCCGGATGCATACTCTAAGGGCGATTACATCGAAGTGGATCGATGGTTTAACTTCGAACCCTACAGTTTCCATCTACTGGGTGTTGAAGTTTTGCAGGCGAACGAAGATCAGGTCAAGTTTCGGTTGGTAATGCAAAGCCCAGACCCAGTCACAGCGATTTCTATTTGCATAAACCGATTTGTTAAAGGCGCCGGATGCCAAGGACCGTCGAGAAACGGGATGATCCCACCTGACCCTGATGACCTTATTTACAACACCGTTAGTTTTCCGGAGTATTTGACTGGTCCTGTGGAATTTTTCTTGAATCAAGTCACCTTGGAATATTGGGTGGATTGGGAATTGGAATTTGAGATGTAATTATTCCAATTTTCAGATAGAGAAAATCGGGATACTGTAGGGCGGAATGAGGTGGGTTGGAAATGTTCTCTGAATAGAGCTGTTGCCCACCTCACTCCGCCATCGATGCTATTCGATAATGTCGTTGCGTAGTGAGCCCACGCAAGACTCCAGGATCTCGAATAAATCTTGGCGGTATCATTCCGACCTATACGTTATCTGTCCTTTTGAACGTGGTTTTTGTTTTGTCATTCTGAACAAAGTGAAGATCATAACGATTCGAACGCAAAGATCCTTGCGAAGCACAATTTGTGTAGCAATATAGTCTCAGGATGACAATAAACGATCAAGATGAAAGCCGTTTTCACAACCAATACAACCACACTTTCTACTGCCCATCCTCGTTATAATAAGCCCAGGAGAATGCAATGGAAACAATTTATACCTGGTACGGACATGCCACGCACGGATTGCAAATTGGTGAGCACAAGCTGCTGATCGACCCTTACTTCACTGGAAATCCGGTTGCTTCAACCAAGGCAGAGGAGGTTGATGCCGATTTTATCTTGATCACCCACGGTCACCACGACCACATCGGCGACACCGAAGCCATCGCCAAACGAACGGGAGCGCTCTGCATCAGCAATTTCGAGATTAGCGCCTGGTTGGAAAAGAAAGGGCTCAAAACCCACGCCCAGCACATCGGGGGCGGTTTTGAGCATCCCTTCGGCTACCTGAAGCTTACCAAGGCAATTCATGGCTCAGCGCTGCCTGATGGCAGCTATGGGGGAAACCCGGCTGGTTTCTTGATAACTACGCCTGGCGACAAGAAAATCTATTTTGCCGGCGATACCGGGTTGTTTGGCGACATGGAACTGATCGGCAATGTAGGGCTGGACCTGGCAGTGATCCCGATTGGCGATAACTACACCATGGGTCCTGACGATGCCCTGCGTGCAGTCAAACTACTGCGACCAAAACAGGTGGTTCCCACGCATTACAGTACCTGGGAGCTGATCAGCCAGGATCCTGAAGCCTGGAAGAAGCGCGTGGAAGCGGAAACCGAAACCGAAGTAATTGTGCTTAAACCAGGGGAGACCCTGAGCCTGTAGGAGGCAATATGTTTGGCAAACTTGACGATGAAACAAAAGGCAGGATCCCACCAGGACAGTACCTGACTGCCCGTTTCCCTGTGCTGCACATGGGTCCGGTGCCGGCTTTTGACCCGCAAACCTGGAAATTCCGTGTTTGGGGTGAGGTGGAGAAACCACTCACGCTTACCTGGGAAGTATTCAGCGCTTTGCCCCGCACCAAGCTGACCATGGACATCCACTGTGTGACCAAATGGAGCAAATTGGACACCTCGTGGGAGGGTGTGAGCCTGGAGACGCTGCGCGAGTTAGGGTTGGTTGTGCCGACAGATAAAGCGCGCTTTGTAATTCAGCATGCAGAATTCGGCTACACAGCAAACCTGCCCATGGACGTTATGGAGGGCGAGAACTTCCTGCTGGCTACCCACTATGAAGGCAACCCGATTACCCCGGAGCACGGGGCACCCCTGCGTGGAATTTGCGGGGCAATACCCGGACGGGATGACCTGAAAGATGTTTATTTCTGGAAAGGTGCCAAATGGCTGCGCGGGCTGGAGTTTAGCACGGTGGACATACCTGGTTTCTGGGAGCAAGCCGGCTACCACAATGAAGCTGATATCTGGCTTGAGCAGAGGGTCAGAGGTCGCCGGGTTTAACTGGAGGAGACCTTCGCGAACTGGCAAGCTTGGTCAGGAGACCTTCGCCAACTGTCCGCTCGATCGGAAGACCTTCGCGAACTGGCAGGATGCGGGATGGCATGGACCCTCACGAGGGTAGCGCCATCCCTTACAAAAATAAACGGAACATCTGCTATTCAGTTTTGTTGGAGCGCCACATATACACGCCTAATCCAACCCCTGCCAGCAAAATGATCAGACCCACAATCCCCAGTATCGGGACGCGCCTGACCGTATCGCTGACCACTTCAGCACCTGGCTGGGTTGCCAGTTGAGCGCCAAAGTCGATGGTGGCAGATTCGCCAGCGCGAACTTCGAGGGGGTAGTTGGTCACAGTGGTTGGGTTGAAATCGTCGGGGACGGCGATTGAGATATTGTAGGTACCCACTGGCAAATCGGTGAAGCAATACGGATCGACGATATCGGGGCTGCCAGCAACCGTTGTGCCAGTGCGTGAAATCACGCCGAGGCGGTCGTTGATGCTTACTTCACCGCCATAGAGGTAGTCTTCGCCTTCGGTGCGCATGCCGTTGCCATCCATGTCATGGAAGAGAACCACGCAGATTTCAGCCAGACCGGGCATGGGTGTCAGGGTGGGGGTGATCTGACCAGGTGGGGTCGTGGCGGTTGGGGTGGGAGGCAGAGGTGTTACTTCGACCATGCCGATCACGATTTCGTCTCCGCCAAAGACCTCACAGGCTTCGGTCAGCCCATTCAGGCGGATGATTTCTGAAATGGGCACACCGGTGCGCTCCTGGATCTGAGAACAAAACTCACCCGGCTGTACAGTATACATAATTCTGCCAGCAGCATCAGCAGTTGGAGTGTTGTAGGGTGTTTGGGCATTGGCTCGATTGCTGGTGCTAAAGGCGGCAATTGTCATTACGGTCATCAATAAAAACATGACAGCAGATGATAAAAACTTCGTTCTCTTGTTCATAGCGTTCTCCTGGGTGGATTATATCATCAGAGAGATTTTGAAAAAATCAAGAGGGGACTCAGAATGAGAATTTTCGATTTCAAAAGCCCCGAGCGGCGTGTACCCATTCCGACACAGGCAGGATCGAATTCCGTTACAGCGGATATTTTTACTTTAGGTAAAATAGAGATATGCAACGACGTTTATTATTCCAATTGCTGATAAGCCTGGCGTTAGTGCTTTTTGTGGGTGCTTGTGGTGCTGAAGAAACAGTCCTGCCCGAGCCTTCGATCACGGCTGCCCTTCCTACAACTGAGCCCAGCGCGACGATAGACTGGTTTCCGCGCACGCCAACACCCACCCCACAGATTCCGCTGACAGCACAGCCGACGCAACCAGTCCAGGCAACCCCGTTGGCTGCAAACCTGATCGCCGCGGACGATTTTAGCGATAATGAGTTGTGGCAGACCAACACTGGTGATGCCGGCACGGTTGCTTACGAAACCAACGCGCTTTCGCTGGCGGTGGCAGGCGGAAGAAACACGCTCACCAGCCTGAGCACCCATGAATTGCCCTCGGATTTCTACCTGGAAATCAACCTGGATGCCCAGATGTGTTCCTCTGAGGACCAGTTTGGGCTGATTTTGTGGAACGACAGCTCCTCAGGCACCTTCCGCGTCTGGTTCAGCTGTGCGGGTGAGGTGATGCTTGACCGCGTATTGCCCTCCGGTACTACGGTTCTGCAAAAATGGCAGGCTGCCCGTAAATTTCAAATTAATTCACCTGCCACAAACCGGGTCGGAATCCGTTCCCAGAACAACAGTGTCGAAGTCTATGTGAACGACACGCACCAGTTCACTTATTCGCCTTTGAATAAATTGAACGGCGCTTTGGGTGTGATCGCCCAGAGTGGAGGCGAGCATGCCATGACCATCCGGGTGTCTGATCTAATAATTTCGAACCCGTAAGAGTTTTATTCGTTAATCAAGGATATAATGGGGGGACATATCGAGATTTCCATGTCTTGATGACAAGAAGAGGAGAGAATGGATCAAAAACTCAAAATCATCATCCCCATGGCTGGTCTTGGAAGTCGGTTGCGCCCCCTCACCTGGAGCCGACCAAAGCCGCTGGTAAGCCTTGCAGGAGCCACGGTGATAGACCACCTTTTGGCAACTTTCAAGACGGTCCCAAAGATCGGAAAAGTAGAATACGTTTTCATCATGTCGCCCGGTCAGCAAACGCTCATCCAGGCTCACATGCAAAAGTTCTATCCCAAAATCAAAGTTCATTACGTTGAACAACCCGATAAAAAGGGTCAGTCTGATGCCCTCTGGAATGCCCGGGATTACCTGGACGGTCCGACGCTGATTGTTTTTTCGGATACTTTGATTGAGAATGACTTCAGTTGCATTGCGGATGAAGAGCTCGACGCGATTGCCTGGGTAAAAGCAGTGCCGGACCCGCGCCGTTTTGGTGTGGTTGAGGTTGATTCACGTGGTCTGGTAACCCGCCTGATCGAGAAACCCAATGACATGAACAACAACCTGGCTGTGGTTGGCTGCTATTTTTTCAACGACGGAAAAAAGCTGCTCCGTGCCATAGAGGAGCAGATCGAACGCAAAATTGCACTGCGAGGTGAGTATTACCTGGTGGACGCCATCAACCTGATGCTCGAAAACCGGGCTACCATGCGGGTTGAGCAGGTGAAAATCTGGTTGGATGCCGGCACTTCTGAAGCTTTGCTGGATACGAATCGCTACCTGCTTGAAAACGGGCGCGCCAATATGGAAGAAGCAGGCACTTATGATGACAACATCATCATCCCTCCGGTCTTCATCCACCCCGAGGCTCGGGTTAACGCCTCGATTATTGGTCCGTTTGTATCCATTGCCGCCGGAAGCATCATCCACAACAGCACCATCAAGGATTCGATTTTGAGCCAGGGAGCGCACATCACCGGCTGTAACATTGAAGGTTCGCTGCTGGGCTACGATGTGGTCATTAATGGTTTGAAAGGTAAATTTAACCTCGGAGACAACTCCTGGGCGAATTGGTAAAAAATAAGAAAACATAAAAGGAGAGTTAATGAAAAGGGTATTATCTGAAAGGGTAGCTGGGCTAAAACCATCCGGGATTCGTGTGTTTTTTGAAATTGCCGCAACTATGAAAGATGTCATCTCACTTGGCATAGGCGAACCAGATTTTGACACGCCCGAACCCATCATCCAGGCTGGTATCGAGGCACTTAGGCGGGGTGAAACTCACTACACCTCAAACCATGGGCTGCTGGTGCTCAGGCAGGCTGTGGCAGACCACCTCAAACGGTTGTATCGCGTTGAATACTTTCCTCAACACGAAATTGTCATGACTGTCGGGGTTTCTGAAGCCCTCTACCTGGCATTCACGGCAATTCTTAATCCTGGAGACGAGGTGATCATTCCGACACCTTGCTTTGTGTCGTACCAGGCTGAGGTAGCCCTGACAGATGGCGTGCCAGTGGAGGTTGCAACCTTTGTCGAGAATAATTTTGTTCCAAGAATCGAGGATATCGAGGCAGCCATCACCCCTAAGACCAGGGCAATTCTGATAGGAAGCCCCAGTAACCCGACCGGCGCCGTGTATGACCGCGAGTTCCTGCTGAAAGTGGCAGATCTGGCTGAGAAACACGACCTGATCGTGGTTTCTGATGAAATCTACGACCGCCTGGTCTATGGCACCGAACACGTCTGCTTCGCCAGCTTGCCTCGTATGCAGGAACGCACCATTCTTTTGGGCGGATTCTCGAAAGCCTATGCGATGACAGGCTGGAGAATTGGATTTGCTGCTGGTCCGAAAGATATCTTGAGTGGGATGGTCCGTGTGCATCAATATTCGGTCATGTCTGCGCCAACAGTTTCACAATACGCTGCTCTGACGGCGCTTATGGTTGGTGAGCCATATGTTCTCGAAATGCATAAAGAGTATGACCGACGCAGAAAACTGATTGTGAAAGGGCTGAACTCAATTGGTCTGAAAACTTTTGAGCCCAAGGGCGCCTTTTATGCCTTCCCTGATCTGCGCTCAACTGGTTTAAGTGATGATGAATTCTGTAACCGTTTGCTCCAGGAAGAAAAAGTGGCGATTGTGCCGGGGAACGCTTTTGGCGATTCAGGCATCGGTTTTGCCCGCGTCTCTTATGCTACTTCCTACGAACAACTTGAGGAAGCCCTGGAACGAATTGACCGGTTTGTCAAGAGAATCTAATTAATTAAACCAATTTCATCACCAAATCGATGCGCGAGTATAGACACTCGCGCATTTTTTTGTTACTATCTAAGGACACTAAAAATAAGGAGTGGCGCAAATGACAATCGAGATCAAGCCTTTATCCCCGGAAATGGCTGAAACATTTACCTCTTATGTCAGTGACATGGATTTTAACCATGCTCCCCACTGGCAATTTTGTAATTGCCAATACTATCATTTGAAATGCACGAGCGAAGAATGGCGCGCTCGCTCAGCCGCACAAAACATGCAGTTGGCTCACGAAAATATCCGCAACGGTGTAATGAAAGGCTTCATGGCGTTTGATGGAGACAAACCGGTTGGGTGGGTGAATGCCAATGACTGGCACAATTACGCCTTGCTGGACGACGACCCGGAGCTGCTTCAGTATGACGGCAAAACTGGCGCGATCGTTTGTTTCCTGATTCATCCAGAGTATCGCAAACAAGGGCTTGGGCAAAGGTTGCTCGAAACCGTCGTTGAAGACTTTCGCAAGCAGGGTTTTGATCGTGTCGCCGGGCGCCCGTTTCTGTGGAGCGCGCATCCCGAGCGTCAGTATCACGGCGTACCAAACATGTTCGAAGCGTTAGGTTTTGAAAAAGTGTCTGAGAAGAACGGCGAGTTTACTTACGTGCTTGAGTTGAAGTAAATCGACTGAGGAATCAAATAAATAACTATGTTTGGGCGGGTCTTGGAACCCGCCTTTTTGTTGGGGCAGCATCCCCTGGAGATGATCCGCCAAGGGGGGTGAGAGTTCACTTTGACCGCAAGAACAAAACGCGTGCACGGCGGGGATGTTGGGAAGACCAAAAATCTAAGAATTACGGTCGCCAGGTGCCGATGCCCTTCCAGGCATGATCCAGGTGTTCTGCAAGAACGTCCTTCAATTTGTTCTTGATCGTTTGGCGCACCGCCATCATCAATTCAACCCCACCAATTTCATGAATGCGCCGACCGATGGCTTTCGCCTCGCGATGATGAAGCTGACCATCAAAAGGACCGCCAGGAGCAAGGGAGATAAAGTCGTCCGCCTTGCCAATTTTTATGAGCTGATCGATCATCGTTTTGACCTCAGCCTTATTTTGCGGGTCTAACGCTCTAATCTCTGGTTCGCCTAAAATTCTGTTGATGATGCTCATGGTCACTCCTTCTTCTTCGCCTTATTATAGTAGATAGTTTTACAAACAACCAGAATAAAAACTACCCTGGCTGTATAGACTCCCATTTGAAACCATAGCCCCCTGGCAGGTATAGTATAGGGACAATTGTCTTAGTAGAAGGAGTTTACGATGACAGAGCGAATCGATATTTACTTGAACTACAATGGCAACGCTGCTGAGGCAGCCCGGTTTTACAGCGATGCTTTTGGCAAGAACGCCCAGATTATGAAGTTCTCAGAATTCCCTGACGCGGACCAAATGCAAGGCATAAACCTGGAGAAGGTTGGTCACGCTGAGATTGCGTTTGATAACATGAACTTTATGTTCTCTGACGGTCCTGGTATGGAACTCACGCCAGGCAATAATTATTCTTTGTCATTTTGGACAGATGATGAAGAAACTTACCACAAAATTTGGAGGGCTTTTGTAGAAGGCGGATCGACGGTGCACGAAGAACCAGCGCAATCGTTTTTTGCGCAACTCTACGGCAGACTGGTGGACCCCTTTGGTGTCTCCTGGTTGTTTCTGTTTGACGATACTTCAAACGAGAAGAGGTAGAAATGGAACCACAGGAAATCTTGCAAATCTACATTGATGCTATCGTCAACAAAGATATCGATAAATTAATGTCACTCTACGATGAAGATGTGCGCCAATTCGATACCTGGGATAAATGGGAAGCCGACAAGGCTCAGTTACGTAGAGACTTTGAGGGTTGGTTCGAGTGGACGGGCGAAGATCACAATCACCCGGTTTTTAAGGATGTCCGCATGCTGCAGGAGGAAAAGCTGGTAGTGCTAAACGGATATACCATTTTTACGAAAATGAATCCCCGGGGAGAAGCGATTGAATCGATCAAGAATCGGTTTACCTTTGTCCTGATCTATGAGAATGAGGTCTGGAAAATATGGCACGAACATTATTCCATTCCGGTTGAAATGGAAAATCTGAAAGGTATTTACGCCGGGGAATAAAAACCAGATATATTATTTTCCAGTGTGAAAAACGAATTCGTTTCAAATTTAATAAACCAACCGATTTTTATCAGTTGGCTTATTTTGATTTGTGACAACATTAGTGACCAGTTGAGGAAATTGATTATACGAACTCAATTTCTTTTCCGTTGGCTTTGCGCCATTTAATATATTCTTGAACGTCTGACTCTACTAATTTCAAACAAGCTGCAATCACCAAGGCATCATCAACATATCCTACACCGGGGATAAAGTCGGGGACTATATCTATAGGAGAAACGAAGTAGATAAGAGCGCTGATAATTGCGAGTATGGAGCCGATAGGAATGTCGGTATATTCCTTCTTAACATAACTTCTGATTAATGACACCAAAACAGGAATGCTCGAAAGTGCATTACCAACAACTGGGATTGGTCTCAATTTTCTCTCGAGGCGCTGAAGTAAACGCTCCAATGCGTCTTTATCACCCAGCAACTTTTCTGCGGCTGGTAAACCATCTTCTAGCATCTTTTGGGCTTGCTGTTCGTTCATTACTCTTGTCATGCTTGCTTCCCTCTACAACTTAATTTGGAATGATAAAAAAATCGATAGTTAATTCAAATTAATTCTATCGCAATACTTGAGTAATGAACGATTTTCTGGAATTAATAATGAATGATGGTATTGCGGACCTCGCCCCACTTCAGGGCGTCCGCGATGCCTTCTTCAATGCTCTTTTCGGCTTTCCAACCCAACAGACGCTTTGCTTTGTCGGCGTTGGCGTACGCGCCGGCAACATCGCCGGGTCGCGGCGGTTGGTTAGAAACGGGTAATTGTTTGCCGACTACGTTCTCAAACGCGACCAAAAACTCTTTGACTGTGACACCTTTGCCTGTTCCCAGGTTGATGACGGTGAAATCGACTTCGTCTTCTGAGCCTTCGGAAATCGCCTTGTCAAAGTTCTCGATCGCCTTCAAGTGTGCCAGTGCCAGGTCCCAAACATGCAGATAATCCCGAATGCCAGAGCCGTCGCGGGTGGGCCATTCGACACCGGTCAGATTGAACACCGATTCGCGCCCTTGTGAAACCTCGACAAGTTTACCAATGAGGTGACTGGGGTGTTGGATGTGCAGACCAGTGCGCATCTGTGGGTCAGACCCGATCGGGTTGAAATAGCGCAAGGCGATGCCTTGCATACCATAAGCGGCACAAAAATCTTTCAGGATCATTTCCATCATAAATTTCGTGCGTGAGTAGGGGCTCAGCGGTAGCAATGGAGAGTCTTCGGTGACCATGAAGCCAGGAACCACATCATAAATTGCTGCAGAGGAGCTGAAAACCACCTTCGGGTAGCCAAGGTCAGCCAGGGCTTTGAAAAATTCCATCGATTTGACCACGTTTTCACGGTAATAATCGTATGGGCGCGAAACCGACTCGGGCACCACGATCAGGGCTGCGCAGTGGATCGTACCCTGGATGTCAGGATGGTCTGAAAAAACCCGCCTGACCATGGCGCGGTCTGCGATATCTGCTTCGTAAAAAATTCGATCTTTAACAAATTCGCGCCTGCCGGTCACAAAGGAATCGAGAATGACCGGTGTATGCCCGTTATCGAGCAAAACTGATGCGATTGTACTGCCAATATAGCCTGCCCCGCCTGTGATTAATACTTTCATGTGACCTCTATGCTTTTTTCTGATTGTACTCCATCGGGTTGCTGGCAGTAACTTCCCGCACCGACAGCAGGATGAGAAGACCGACGACCAGGAAGGCAAGAATTGAGCCGATACCCCAATATTGACCAGCTTGCTCAGCTGCCAGATCTTCCATTCCCTGGTTGACATAGAAATTGTAAGCGTTATACGAGATCGCTCCGAAAACGAAGGGACCCACAAACGTGGATGTTCGTCCGGCGACCGAAAGGAAACCGTAAAACTCGGTGGTTTTGCTTTCTGGTGCCAGCTGGCTCACCATAGTACGGCTGACTGCCTGGGCACCTGAAAGGGAGAACCCGGCAAAAGCGCCAACGATGAAGAAACCGACCATATCCTTGACCAGGTAAAGGGTAGCCAGTGAGGCGATCAGGATCAACAGCGAATAGATGATAGCGCGTTTGCTGCTACGGGCATCCGAAATTTTGCCGAAAAAGAGGGCACCCAGGGCACCGGTGATGTGAATGATGATGACAAAGATGATCAGCTGCACCTGGTTGAGCCCAAAAAGTGTGCCACCGATGATGGCAGCAAAATCCATCAGCATCATGATCCCGTCGTTGTAGATCAAAAATGCGACCATATAGCGCAGGAACTCTTTGTAATTGCGGATATCTTTGAAGGTCTTTGCCAGCTGCTTGAAGGAGACTGAAAGAAGCGTTTCGCCGTCAGGAATAGGAACCACCGCGCTGCGTTCTTCGACTTTGACAAAAGTGGGTATGGAAGAGAGCGCAAAAATTGCTGCTGTGAGCAGGAAAGTGTAAGGAATAAAATCGTTACCAATTAATTGCATGGGGATGACTGCGATCAACAGCGTGGCGATACCACCCAGCATGCCAATAGCCCAGCCTTTACCTGAAATATAGCCGATGGTTTCAGGGGTGGAGACATCCACCAGAAGTGCATCGTAAAAGACTTGCGCTCCGCGATAGCCAATTTCTGCCAGGATGAAGAAAACCATCGCCATCACCACGTCTCCTGGACCCACAAAGAAAAGCAGTGCTGTGAAAGCTACGGAAATAACCGTGAAGATGAACAGAAAAAGCTTCTTCGAACGCGATGAGTCGGCAATGGCGCCCAAGATTGGCGAGATGAGCGCTACGGCGATAGCAGCAATGCCTACTGACCAACCCCACAAACGGGTGCCTTCCGCGCCGCCAACGACGACGTTTTTGAAATATGCGGAAAAAACCGCCAGGAGGATTACCGCAGCGTACGCAGAGTTGCCGAAGTCATACAGATACCAGGCGTGCCGGGCTTGACGGGCAGGTTTGGTGTTTTCGAGGAGGTCCTTGGGGGTAGAGGTCATAGTTTGATCCGATCTGAAAAATTTATTTACTGGTCGCAATCGCGAATTGTAACAGATTAAACACAATCCCGACCGAAAAAATGTGTGCTCACACGATTTACTTCTGTATATTGCTGAGGCTTTAATCTGGAGAAATTAATATTGGTCTTGTATTTTCAGGGATCAGATCCTTGAAAAACCAGGATTTGCAAATGGCATGAGATTATGGTGCGTTCCAATACTGTAGTGGCTCGGTCGGGAGACCTTCGCCAACAAAGATCTCGCCGACAAAGGTTAATGATGATCTTTTGTTAAATCAATCGGGACGGAATCAGCCAACAATTTTCTCTAGTTGGAACGATTTCATCGCCTGAATGGAGTAATCCTCCGTAACCCAACGGTACTCCAATTGAATCGAGCACGCTAAAATTCTTGAAGGCATGCGCCGCGTTGAAATTGATCTTAATCCCAAAAGGGTACAACTTGCCATTACGATCAATCATCAAGTCAATTTCTTTTTGACTAGAGTCGCGATAATAGGATAATCGGGGTAGGCGACCATCATTCCACCAGCTCTTGTAGACCTCAGAAACCACCCATGTTTCAAATATCGAACCTCTCAAGGGAGTATTACTTAGTCCTTCTTCGTCCTCGATCCCCAATAACTGACAAACCAGGCCAGTATCGATGAAATAAATTTTTGGTCGTTTTACGACGCGCCTACTTGGATTTTTTGAAAAGGAAGGCAAACTTACTACGATCCCAGATATTTCTAATACATTCAACCAACGCCTGACTGTGGTGCTGTCAATCATTAAATCGCGACTCAAACCTGCCAGATTTAGCTCCTGGGCTGTTCTGGTAGCCAGCAATGCAACAAACTGGAGGAATTTGCTCGTATCCATGACATTGGTAATTTCGCGAACATCTCTCGCTATATATGTCTGCAAGTAAGAGTTGTAAAAACCCTCAACAGTAATTGCTGGTTGGGTTAATAGCCTGGGATAGCCCCCTCGGATGATTTTTGTTAAAATTTTTTCGTCATCTTTGATTTCTTTGGATCTTTTGAATAAATCTTCAATGGTTGGGGGGAAAATGAGATTTTCCGTTCCATTAAGTTCACTTTGAGAGAGCCCACTCAACTGTAATAACCGGACCCTTCCGGCAAGCGTTTCTTGCACGCCCTGCATAAGCGGGAATATTTGAGAACCCGTCAACCAGAACTGACCGTTCTTGTTGTTTTCATCGACCGCAATCTTTATATAGGTAAACAACTCGGGAGCATACTGAATTTCATCAATAATGAGCGGTGGTGTGTGGTTTTGAAGAAAAAGTTGTGGTTGGTTTTGGGCTAAAAGACGTTGACTCATATCATCCAGTGAAACAAAAGCGCGGTTGTCACCAGCCAATTGTTTTAGAAGAGTTGTCTTTCCGACCTGCCTTGAGCCAGTAACCATGACAACCGGATACCCTTCGCTGGCAGATAAAATCTCTTTTTCGAGATGTCTTTTTATGTACATCTATCACTCCTCGAACCAATTTTTGTCTACGAGGTCAATTATACAATGCAAATCCTGTATTTTCAAGGATTCAATCCCATGAATAACAGGATGTGATCCCAGAAAATACAGGATACAATCCTTGATTTTCATATTAGGTGCAAATTATTTTACGGGAATTACCTTTAAAAGCTACTCTACTGTTCTTTCATGGTCTCCTGACCATGAAAACCCATCTCCCAGAAAAATGACTACTTTTTCGCAACGCGCTCCAGGTTATAGAGCACCAGGTCTTCGATCAGCTTGAAATCCAATGGTTGAACATAGGGAACCTTAATTGTGCCTTTACTGGTTTCGTAGTCTTTCAACCTGTCTTCAAAATGCGCAATGGCGTCTGAACCAGGGTAAAGACCCAGGTGAGCCTTTTGTGCCGCAAAATGCAAAACATTCTTCCCGTTTTTCTTCAGAGTGGGAATGCCATAACTGATCGTTTGCTCTAGGTCGGGTTCCACGCCCAAGGCGATCTCCCGAACCTTTTCTAAGAGAACGCGGTGATCTTTTGGCAAAGTTTTTAAATAGGCATCTATCTCGTTTTCCATCATTTCTCCTTCTTTATTAATTGATAATATGACAACCTCCATCTGACTGCAAGAAAACCTGATACCTTTAAGGTGCGCACTGTCAAGGCTAAATAGAAATGTCCCGACGTGGCAAGTTAGAACTGTCCTGTTCCAGGAATAATGCTGCGATTACTATCGATTATTTAGCTCCGCAAACTGAACACAAAGTTATAATTGATCATTAGAATCTAAATTTTCAATAGCAAGGGTGATTAGTAATGACACAATCTTTCGATGAAACCAACGGTGCGACGCTTGAACCACTTTCGGTTGAAAGCATTCGCTCCCTTTGGTCAAAAACCTACAATCCCAACGGCAAACCAGACTGGTCCCATATCTTTCCATACTATCATGAGGATATTGTTTTTCAAGACAGCATTCAAAGAATAGAGGGCATCGACGAATTTACCAAGATGTGCAATCGCCTGACCGATCGCTGTGAACAACTGAACATGGAGATTCAATCGATTGTGATGGAAGCGAATATCGTCTTCTTTCAATGGAAAATGGAGATGAGTTTTAAGAAGTTTCCGATGACTCCCATGTTTGGCTGCACAAAGCTAACCATTGGAGAAGATAACCGAATTATTGAACAAAGGGACTATTTTGATCTCTGGGGCGATATTTTTAACGGTATCCCCTGGTTTCATCGCAGGTACCGGAAGTTCTTACATAATAAGTTTGGATAAATATACCCTTAACAAAAGGAAGGCGCTTCTTGAAACTACCTGACGAACTGCAATTCATTCAAAACGCACGATTGCCGCAAAAAACTACGACTGCAGGCATGGATGGCAAGGTCTGCGTCATCACAGGCGCAACTTCTGGCGTGGGTTATCAGACAGCCAAACGCCTGGCGCAAGCCGGCGCAAACATCGTGATGGTCTGCCGGAACGAGCAAAAGGCACTTGCGGTAAAAGAAGAACTGCAGCAGCAGTTCCCGGTCCAAATCGATGTGGTTTTGGCAGACTTTTCCAGGTTGTCCGATGTGCGCAAAGCGGCAGAAACCATTAATAACAACTATTCCAGGCTGGATGTTCTGATCAACAATGCCGGCGTTCATCACACTCACCGCACGTTAAGTGAGGATGGCTTCGAAATGGTGTTTGCCGTGAACCACCTGGCGTCATTTCTGTTTACCCGTTTGCTGCTTGAAAAGCTAATTGCCAGCGCGCCTGCACGAATCATCCAGGTGAATTCCCAGGGTCACCGGTTTGGTGGGTTGGATCTGGATGATCTCAATTGGGATCGACGCCGCTATCGCGGGCTGCAAAGCTACGGCGCGTCGAAAGTCGCGCAGATGCTGACAGTTTGGGAATTATCTGATAGATTAACAGGCTCCGGTGTAACGATTAATGCGGTACACCCGGGAGAGGTGAGAAGCAACATTGGTATGAACAACGAACGCTCGTACAGGTTATACAAACGTTATTTGCTTTGGTGGATACTCAAAGATCCCTCGATCTCAGCGGAAGCAATTTATTACCATGCGGCTGCCCCTGAAATGGCGGATGTGAGCGGAAAGTTTTTTAATCTCACCATTGAAGAAAAACCAGCCGCATATGCTTTGGATCGTTCGCTTATACCAAGGGTTTGGAAAATCAGCGAAGAAATGACCGGACTTTCAAACCCGGAGACTGTAATTGACCAGGAATTATCTGAAGAAAGGTCAGCATAGAGGATTTTATGAAATATGACGCAATTGTTGTGGGTGGCGGGATCTCGGGGTTAACCGCAGCCGCGTTCCTAGCCAAAGCAGGGCAAAAAGTGCTGCTATGTGAAAAAGAAAGCCGCTGCGGCGGTTTGGTGAACTCCTTTGAACGTGATGGATTTGTTTACGATGGTGGTATTCGCGCACTGGAAGATTCGGGTGTGCTTTTCCCCATGCTGCGATCCCTGGGAATTGAGCTGGATTTTGAAAAAAACCACATTTCTCTTGGGGTTGAGAACCATGTCATCCGGGTCAATTCGGAAGAGGATGTTGATAACTATCAGGCGTTGTTAACCAATCTTTACCCGGAAAGTCGGGAAGAGATAACAGAAATCGTACGGCAAATCCGAAAAATCATGCACTACATGGATGTTCAATACGGCATCGACAATCCGATTTTTCTTGATTTTAAAGAAGACGCGGCATATTTTGGCAAGGTTATCCTTCCCTGGATGGTCAAATATGCCATTACCGCTCCAAAAATTGCGGCTTTGAACGAACCGGTGGTAGATTTCTTGAAAAAGTTTTCCCAAAACCAATCCCTGCTGGATATTATCTCCCAGCATTTTTTCCATGCCACACCGGCATTCTTTGCCCTCAGTTATTTAAAACTCTACATCGACTACTATTATCCCCTGGGTGGAACCGGTGTTTTCCCCGCAAAGCTTGTATCATTTATTGAAGAACACCATGGTGAAATCAGGACAAATACCAAAATCAGCAGCCTGGATCCAACAAACAAAGTTTTAACCGATGAGAAGGGGAACCGATGGGAATATGAGAGACTGATCTGGGCAGCAGACCTTAAAACCCTCTATAAGATCATCAACCCGGCTGAGATCCCGGACAATAAATTCAGTCAGGCTTTTACTGCGCGTAAGGAAGAGCTGCGGGGAATGACCGGCAACGATTCGATTTTATCGTTGTTCCTGGGAGTTAACCTGCCAAAGGAATATTTCTCCAACATCGCAACTGAACACTTCTTTTATACCCCCAGCAAGGCTGGTCAAACCCAGGCAGGTGAAATTCCAGCGACCGCGGAGCGTGAAACCGTGAAGAATTGGCTCGACAAGTACTTTGCCCTGACCACTTACGAAATCTCCTGCCCGGTACTGAGAGATCCGGCTCTGGCACCCGCCAATAAAACCGGCTTAATTGTCAGCGTGCTGTTTGATTACCAATTGACAAAGGCGATCGAACTTGCCGGATGGTACGAAGAGTTCAAGTCGTATTGTGAAACTCAAATGATCGCGACCTTGAGTAACTCCATCTACCCCGGGTTATCTGAGGCTGTTATTCACCAGTTTTCTTCCACCCCGCTCACGATAGAAAGCTATTCGGGCAACTTCCAGGGAGCGATCACTGGTTGGGCGTTAGATAATGACCCCATTCCGGCAGAAAGTCGTATTCCGAAGATCATGAATGCCGTAAAAACACCCATTCCCGGCATCTACCAGGCTGGACAATGGACCTACAGCCCATCGGGGTTGCCCATTTCACTGCTGACTGGGAAAATTGCCGCAGACCAGGTTATCAAGGATCTGCGAAAACGAAAATAGTTCGTCGCAGACTGCACACAAAGGAGTAACTCTTGAACCTGCTGTAGCATATCTGGCTGGGAGGTGATTGTTTTGCTCTTCCATTTGAAAGGTGCGCACCTTCATGCCCGGGATATACTGCTATAATCCAAAAAAGTGAACATCGATATTCGATCCACCGTGTTTGTGATTGCGATCATGGCTGCGGTTGCTGCAGTCATTATGATTCTTCGCGCCCGCAAAGCCATTCAAACTGGCAAGAAGCTGCCCTTCTTCTATAAGAAGCGCCAGCAATATGATCTGTCAGTCCGCCTGATCGTAGCCGCACTCGCCCTCGCCCTCTTTGCCTACGCCTCCTTGCGCTGGGGCGAAGGAGTAGCCTACCGCTATTTTCCGCCCACCCTGACCCCCTCGCTCACCCCCACAATCACACTGACACCCACGATCACGCTGACGCCCACAATAACACTGACGCCTACGATCACGAACACCCCTTCAGTAACCAACACACCTTCGCTTCCAGGCGAGATCGTCGACCAGTTCGAAGCGATCGGCACCCCACAAAACGATTATCTATTTAGCACGATCAAATTTTCCACTGAAATTGACGAAGACCTCCAACCGATCGAAACAGCCAATGAATTCGAGAACCCGCTGGAGGTGATCTTTGGCACTTATAGTTACAACATGATGACCAACGGCATCCAATGGACCGAGGTTTGGGTGCGGGATGGGGAAATGATCCAATACAATGTGGGCACCTGGCAGGGACAGAGCGGGGGTTATGGTGTCAGCCGGCTGGAATTACCTGCCGAAGAATGGCTGCCTGGTCAATATCAACTGCAGTTCTTTATCGGTACCGACTGGATCATGAGCGGTCATTTCAGGGTATTGGGCAACCCGCCAACCGCTACCCCAACGATTACACCAACACCTTCGCTAACTCCCAGCTATACGCCAACGCGCACAAACACACCCGTGCCGAGCGCGACCCCCCTGCCAACCAGCACGCCTTAAACGAATTGTTTTCCTGGAAATCCAGGTGCGAGGAATCTGGCTACTTCAGCAGCAACGCGGGCGTTATTCTGCAGCAAGGCGATATTGGTTTGCATGCTGCGACCCTGGCTGAGCCTGCTCACTTTTTCAAGCAGATATGGGGTGATCGCGTTGCCGCGGATGCCGGCTTGCTCAGCCTGTGCCAGTGCCAGCTCGATCCAGTTTTCTACTACTTCACGCTCGATCGCAACCTCATCAGGGGGAGGCACAACCAGCAGCACACCGCTCTTAATGCCAAGCTCCCACTGGGTTTTGGCAATTTGGGCAGCCTCTTCTGCTGAATCGACCCGCGCCTTGAGCCTGATGCCGCTTGAGGTGGAATAAAAGCCAGGCAGTTGGTCTGTACGATAGCCGATAACCGGCACGCCCTGGGTTTCCAAATATTCCATCGTAGCGGGCAGATCCAGAATTGCCTTTGCCCCTGCACAAACTACCATAACCGGGCAGCGCCCCAGCTGCATAAGATCTGTTGAAACATCCATCAGGTTACCGCGGTGCACACCGCCAATCCCCCCGGTGGCAAAAACCTGGATATTTTGCTTTTCAGCCACGAACATGGTCGCAGCGACAGTTGTGCCGCCGGTTTCCTTTTTTGCCAGCGCTACCCCAAAATCGCGCAGGCTGACCTTGCGCGGGTTCTCAGCCCTGGAAAGGTGTTCGAGGTCTGTCTCACTTAACCCCACTTTCACGTTGCCATGCATAAGGGCGATTGTGGCAGGAGTAGCCCCACCCTCACGAACGATGATTTCCATCGACCTGGCAAGTTCCAGATTTTGGGGTTGGGGCAAGCCGTGGGTGATTACCGTCGATTCAAGGGCAACAATCGGCTGCCCATAGCGTTTCGCCTGGGCGACTTCAGGGGTGAGTTGGTAGGGAGACTTTGGGGTGGGTTCGAATGGTGTCATAGGTTAATTTTACTGCAGATAAGGAGAGGAAATTAAAAGAACAATAAATTTTAGTCGAGCCTCACTCAAAAAAAGACCCACACCCCAGCCCTCAGCCTACGGCACGCAAGCAGTCCCAGGAGAGGGGGAGGTTGAGTCTACTTACTAGCACATTTCAAGTCCCAAACCCCGACCTTCAGCCAAGGCTACGCAAGCAGTCTCGGAGAGGAGGACATTACCAGGTCAGTGGTTTACCTATTCTTTCCTCAACTTTTTCAGCAATAAGAACGCACACAGAATCGAATGTGTTGTCAACATCTGAATTGAAAAACCGAATGACTTCTATTCCTAATTTCCGCAATTCATTGGTTCTTTTCTCATCTAGAAATTAGCTTCTGGATTAAGATGCTGGCTTCCATCTATTTCGATAACCAATTTTGCTTGATGACAATAAAAGTCAGCAATGAAGTTTTGGATTACATATTGTCGATGAATTGGAAGTGGAAAGTATCGCAGATAGTAAGCCCACAGTTTTTTCTCCTGTGGTGTTGCATAGTTTCGAAGGTTTCGTGCCAGTTGTGATAATGGAGAACCTGCCATATAAGAATTCTACTTCAGCAACTTGAGATTGTATTCGGAGAGTCAACTTAGTTTCATATAAGTCGGACAATTCGGCTCCCCCTCTCCTGGGACTGCTTGCGTGCCGTAGGCTGAGGGCTGGGGTGTGGGTCTTGTCGGGTCGGCGTAGAAAGATGAAACAGATTTGATAACCAGTTTCCTCCCTTTTGATCCTTTGTGACGTAGAAGGTGGAGACTGTCTTTTCTTTTCTTTGATTTCTTGGGTACAATAAATCAAAAAGAGACCATGACAGAGACTAATCACCACTCAACACCTAAACGCTGGAAAATATCCCCCCTTGTCCCCCCACACATCAGCCGTGAGCTTTCGGAGCATTCGCCGTTTTTGCGTCAGCTGCTCTTTAACCGCGGTATCACCACCGCAGAAAGCGCGCGTGCCTACCTGGGCGCGGATTCCCCGACCGACACCAACCCCTTTGCCCTAAAAGACATGGATAAAGCGGTCGCGCTCATCCACAATGCCCTCGAAAACAACCAGAACGTAGCAATTTATGGCGATTATGACACCGATGGGGTCACTTCGAGCGCTTTACTTTACGAATTCTTCGATCAGCTCGGGCATACTCCGCGGGTGTACATTCCCAATCGTTTCGATGAGGGCTACGGACTCAACCTGGAAGCCATCCAGCAGCTTGCATCAGAAGGCATCAACCTGGTCATCACTGTCGATTGCGGCATCCGCTCTCTCGAGGAGGTCGCGCTCGCCAAACAACTGGGTATGAAAATCATCATCACCGATCACCATCTGCCAGGCAAAGAGCTGCCTGATGCCGATGCCGTGATCGACCCGCATCAAGCGGGCGACCCTTACCCCTTCAAAATGCTGGCAGGGGTGGGCATGGCGTACAAAATTGCCAAAGCTTACCTGCTGGCATATCCAGACCCTGCAATTGACTACCGCCAATGGCTGGAGCTGGTCAGCATCGGTACAGTGGTGGATATTGCTCCGCTGGACGGGGAAAACCGTGCACTGGTGAAGGCGGGATTACAACAGATGCGTCAAACCCAAAGGCAGGGTCTCTATTCGCTGATTCAGACCTCTGGGATCAAGATTGATCAGCTCAATGCTGGGCACCTGGGTTTTGGCATCGGTCCCCGCCTGAATGCTGCCGGACGCATGGACTCCGCGCTGGCTGCTTTCGAATTGCTCACCACCAAAGACCTTTTTCGCGCCGGCTCGCTTGCCCAACAGCTTGACAACTACAACAGCCAGCGCAAAGAGATCATGCACGCCATCCAGGATCGCGTTGTGGCGGAAGCCAATGCTGCCGACCCAGACACACCCATCATCATTTCGGTCGCTGAAGATTACGAGGAAGGCGTAGTTGGTCTGGCAGCCGGGCGCGTTACTGAAGGTTTTTACAAACCTGCAATTGTCGGTCGGCTCGAGAATGGCATGGTCAAAGGCTCCTGCCGAACAATTCCTGAGTTCAATATTGTGGAAGCCCTTGACCAATGCGCTGATCTGCTGGAGCATTATGGCGGTCATGCCATGGCTGCTGGTCTCAGCCTAAAAATTGAGCAGTTGGAAACATTTACCGAACGGATCACACAGATCGCGCGCGAGAAGTTGGCAGGGATGGAACTGGCACCGGAATTGTCGATCGATTATGAAATCAGTCTCGATAAGCTCAAACCTGAGCACATTCCGGGCATCCTCTCCGATATTGCCACGCTGGAACCCACCGGCACCAGCAACCCAGACGCGCTGTTTTGCAGCCGCAACTGTCGGGTGGCGCGGACATACTGCGTTGGGGATGGGCGGCACCTTAAGCTGACACTGGGCACGGGTATGCACCAGTTTGACGCCATTGCCTTCAACCAGGGTCACTGGCTGCAGGATATGCCGGCGTATGTAGATGTTGCTTATGCTTTTGAGATCAACACCTACCAAGGCAGGCAGTCTTTGCAGTTGAATGTCAGGGATATCAAAGCTTCTGATTGCTCGTAACCGGGTTGTTTAGTTGGGCGTGATACGGTATTGGTGAGACTTTTCTTCAACCCGTCCATCTGAAAACCGTAAGCGCGAACTGGCATCCAGGATGACGGTTTTGGCTGATTTTTGAGCACTTTCCAACAACTGCAGGACCTGGCGCAGAGCCGATTCCGCCTCATGCCCTTTCCCGACGCCCAGCCGATAGGTGAAGAACGCCGGGTTTTCAGCTAAAACATCGAGAACCGCCTTTAACGCTTCGGAAAATTGGTGGTTTTGCCGGGGTTGGTCAGTTGGATAGAGTGGTTGCACCGGTTTTTTCAAATTTTTTGCCAGGGAGTTTAACATGACCGGTGTATAAAGGAATTCCGCCAGCGCATCCGCACCAGCAATCTCAAGGTTCTCTCTTGCGTTATCGCCGCCTTCAACCTGCACATGGAGTTGATATTCGCTGTGTTGCGGTACAAGCAGGAAGTCCTGGGGGTCAACCAGTGCATTAATTTGCTGCAGGACCATGTCTGCATAATCCTGGTAAGTGTCTTTAATCGTCCGGGTTTCATCCTCGAGCTTGAGCGCGGGGATCGGGTTACCGACATTCATCTGGACGACAGGTCGCTCAAACCGAAGCGCCCTGGTTAAACTATTGCGGAAACCGCTAAACCCAATTGGCACCACCGGTGCCTGTGCCCGGTGGCTCAACCACGAAACGCCCACCTGGGCTTTCATGTTGCCAGGGTTCCAAGTGCCGCCTTCAGGGTAGATGCCAAGAACGCCGTCTTGTTTGAGCACGCCCAATGCCTTGGTCATAGCCTTTCGGTCCAGGTTACCCCGGTTAATGGGGATAAAGCCGTAGAAAGCAACAATCTGATCAATCAGACCCTCGAAAGGCAGATCTCCAGCACCAATCAATTCAACCTGTCGGCGGGGGTAAACAGCCATGAGTAAAGGTTCGAGTGTTGAAACGTGATTTCCAGCTAAAATTACAGGACCTTCAGCAGGAATGTTTTCCAACCCACAGACCTGGGGGTGTGTGAGCAGCCGCAACAGACCTCTCCCGACCAGGTTGAGCACCTTTCTGCGGAACACGTATCGGGGGTAAGTGATTTCAAATTCTTCAGTAGTTTTCATTGTTTTTCAAAAATGTTAACCCCCTGACCAGGGAATGGTTTCAGTTAAAAAAAAAGATGCCCCCACGGGAATTCGAATCCCGGTTTCGGCCTTGAGAGGGCCACGTCCTAGGCCGCTAGACGATGGGGGCGTCAAGGAAGGAATAATATCACGGGTTGAATCGAGCGTCAACGGATTCGTGTCGCTTGGCTAAGGTGACAGACGGGCGGTCACCCCTCTACAAATCCGTGTATTTTATCCCGATTTATATACAATTAGATTTAAAACGAGGAGGAACAAATGAATTATCGTCATTTAGGAAAATCTGGTCTCAAGGTCTCGGAACTATCTTTTGGTTCCTGGGTGACCTATCACAACCAGGTTGACATCGAGCATGCCAAACAATTAATGTCTGCCGCATGGGATCGCGGCGTAAACTTTTTCGACAACGCTGAGGGCTACGCCAACGGTCAATCAGAAAAAATTATGGGGCAAGCCCTGCGCGAGCTGGGTTGGAAGCGCGAGCAATACCTGGTCTCTACCAAAATATTCTGGGGCGGCAAGACCCCCAATGAAACCGGTTTGAGCTTCAAACACATTGTTGAAGGCGTGGATCGCTCTTTATGCAATTTCGGGCTCGACCATGTTGACCTGGTATTTGCGCATCGCCCAGACCCGGAAACCCCGATTGAGGAAACTGTGCGGGCTTTTAACCACGTGATCAACCAGGGCAAAGCTTTCTACTGGGGCACGTCTGAGTGGCCGGCTGAATCGATTCTCAAGGCTGCCAAGATTGCCAAGAAACATCACCTGATCGGACCGACCATGGAGCAGCCGGAATACAACCTGCTGCATCGCACGCGCGTCGAAGAAGAATACGATATTCTTTACCGTAAACTCGGATTGGGCACAACCACCTGGAGCCCGCTGAAATCGGGTATGCTCACCGGCAAATACCGCAGTGGCACCTTCCCGGAGGGCAGCCGCGCCAGCCTGCCCGGTTACGACTGGCTGAAAGAAATGTTCAGCGATCCCAAACGTATGCAGGCTGTTGAGAACCTTGCCCAGATCTCCGATGAGCTGGGTGTAAGCCTGGCGCAAATGTCGCTTGCCTGGATTTTGAAAAACCCCAATGTGAGCACGGTGATCACCGGGGCGAGCAGGCTGAGCCAACTGGAGGAAAACTTCAAAGCCCTCGAAGTTGTGCCGATGCTGACTGATGAGGTCATGCAGAAGATTGACGAAGCGCTGGTTGGCTACCCGGACGACACTAAAGTCAACTAAAGCACCACCATTCTCTTATTGAAACGGAACGAAGTCAACTCGTTCCGTTTTTGTCTACCTCGATACGGTATAATTTTGCCAGTATATGCCAAGGAATAACCATGACAACGAAACGAATTAGTCCCGAATTGTTTGAAAAACTGGTAGGGCTGGCGGCGCTGGAACTGACAGCCGAAGAAAGCGCCTACCTTTTTGAAGAAATGAATCACCAGCTTGCTTCGGTTGAAGCTCTCAGCCAGATCCCCCTGCCAGGAGACATTCAGCCTTCTTTGCATGGGCTTGAGCCGCAAGGAGCGCCACCCCGCCCGGATGATTGGCAGCCTTTCGCCGCGCCTGAAAAGATCATCGCGCTGGCACCTGAAACTGAAGACGGTATGATCGCAGTGCCAGATGTGAAGGGGGCAAAATGAGCCTGACCCAACTGAGTGCTTTCGAAGTCGCCCGAAAGGTGCGATCGGGAGAACTAAAAGCATCGGATGTCGCCCAGGCTGCTTTGGCGCAAATTAGCGCTATAGACGGCGTTCCAGGTTCGCTTGAACCGGTCAGCTTAAGCCCGGATGAAGAAAGCAAAGTGCACGCCTTTATCCAGGTCACGCAAGACCTGGCGCTGGCGCAGGCTGAAAAAGTTGACCAAAAAATTGCAAACGGCGAAGAGCCTGGTTTGCTGGCGGGCGTGCCGCTCTCGGTCAAGGATATTTTTTGCGTCGAGGGCACGCGCACTACTGCTGCTTCGAAGATCATCGCAAACTTTATGTCTCCCTATACCGCGACGTCAGTTAAACGATTAACCGATGCTGGCGCCTTGATTTTGGGTAAAGTCAACCTGGACGAATTCACTTTTGGTTCCTCAAACGAATCCAGCGCGTTTCAGCCCTCCACCAACAACCCCTGGCAGACCGAGTACGTTCCGGGCGGTTCCTCCGGTGGCTCGGCAGCCAGCGTGGCTTCTGAGGAGGTCGCCTTGTCGTTGGGCACTGATACCGGCGGGTCCATCCGTCAACCAGCAGCCTTTTGCGGCGTTGTTGGGCTGAAACCCAGCTACGGTCGGGTTTCACGGCTGGGCTTGATCGCCTTTGCCTCTTCGCTGGATTGCCCCGGACCGCTCTCGCGCAATGTGCGTGACACAGCACTGATGCTCCAGGTAATGGCAGGAGTTGACCCTCAAGACAGCACATCCTCGACCCTGCCGGTTGGCAACTACTTGGATGCGCTGGAACAGGATCTAAAAGGGTTGCGAATTGGGCTTTCCCCGGATTACGAAGCCATCTATTACCCCGATTTGGAAAGCGGCGAGCTGCATACTGAACCGGTCCAAAAAGAGGTTCACGATGCCGTGCTGAGAGCAGCTGAAATTCTGGCAAAGGCAGGGGCTGAGATTATAGAAAACGTACCCATGCCCAACACGCGTTACGGCATCCCCACCTATTTTGTAATTTCGCGGGTTGAAGCTGCATCCAACCTGCATCGTTTCGACGGCGTGAAATATGGTTATCGCACGCCGGAAAACGTGAATAACCTGAATGAGCTCTACCGGCGCAGTCGGGCAGAGGGCTTTGGGCTGGAGCCGAAACTGCGTATCCTGATGGGCATGTATGTTTCGGCGGCTGAGCATGCTTCCGATTATTATCAAAAGGCACTCAAAGTACGCACAATGATCCGCAGTGACTTCGAGCAAGTGTTTGATCCGGGAGGTGCCTACCGCCTGGACGCGCTGCTGACACCCACCACGGCTACCACAGCCTTTAAGCGCAAAGCTGTTTATGGTAATTCGGTGCTCATGCAATATTCTGACCAAATGACCGTCGCCAGCAACCATGCTGGTGTGCCTGCCCTGACACTGCCTGGCGGGTTGGACGAGAACGGTCTTCCGATAGGCATCCAATTGATCGGAAACGACTTCCGTGAAGATATGATTTTGCGCATCGGGCACGGTTTTGAGCAATTAACCGCAGACGAAACCTGGCGCAAAGCGCGCCCGCAGGTGCTGCAAGGCGAGGTGAAAGCATGAGAGATTACGAAGTGATTATTGGTCTGGAAACTCATATCCAGCTCAATACCGAGACCAAGATTTTTTGCTCGTGCAAAGCCGACTCGTGGGAAGATGAGCCAAACACCAACATTTGCCCGGTTTGCAGCGGATTGCCTGGTGTGCTGCCGGTTTTGAATGCCGAAGCCGTGCGAAAGGGCGCGATTTTGGCAGCCGCGATGCACGCCCAGATCAACCCAAAATCGTATTTCGACCGCAAGAATTATTTCTACCCCGACCTGCCCAAAGGCTACCAGATCTCACAATTTGATAAGCCGATCGGCAAAGGCGGTTACATGGACCTGCCGATGGAAAACGGCGATGTACGGCGTGTGCGCATCCACAACCTGCATCTTGAGGAAGATGCCGGCAAGACCAAGACCGAGCACGGCATGCGCCTGTTGGATTTCAACCGCTGTGGTGTGCCGTTGGTCGAGATGGTGACCGAGCCGGATTTGCGCTCAGGCGACGAAGCGGCGCAATATTTGATTCGCCTGCGCCAGCTTTTACGCTGGATTGGCGTTTCAGAAGCTGATATGGAGCGCGGACACCTGCGCTGCGATGCCAACGTTTCTATTCGCGAATGTGGCAGCACGGTTTTGAACACCAAAACTGAGATCAAAAATGTGAACTCGATCGATTCAGTGCGCCAGGCGATCGGTGAAGAAGCCAAACGCCAGATCGAACTGGTTGAATCGGGCGGCACAGTTCAGTCTTACACACTCGATTGGGATGCCGACCGAGGCAAGCTGAGCAAAATGCGCTCCAAGGAGACCGAAGCCGATTATCGCTACTTCCGCGAGCCTGATTTGCTGCCGGTAGTGTTGAGCAGCGAAGAAATCGAAGCCGTTTATACTGGCTTGCCCGAGTTGCCGCTTGCCAGGCGGGCACGATTTGAGCAGGAATATCAACTTTCAGCCTACGACGCCGAGATTCTGACCAGTGAGCGCAGCCTGTCTGATTATTACGAAGCCGCTGTGGCTGCTTTTACCGGAGAGGCTAAAACTGTCGCAAACTGGATGATGAACGACCTTTCCCGATTGCTGAATGAGCTGGGTAAGACTGCAGACCAGTTGGTGTTGAAGCCTGAAAACCTGGCAGAGATCATCAGCATGGTAGATGAGGGCAAGATTAATGCTGCCACTGGCAAGAGCCTGCTTAAAAAAGTCGAGGAGACGGGCAAAGCTCCTGCCGCTATTGTTGAGGACGAGGGTTTGGGGCTGATCGCAGACAGCGATGCCTTGCGTTCGCAGATTGAGACGATACTGGCTGGTGCGCCTGATGAGGTTGCCATCTTCCGGGCAGGCAAAGAGAGCCTGTTGGGATGGTTTGTAGGGCAAGTCATGCGTAGTTCTGGCGGAAAAGCCGACCCCAAACGCACCCGGGAAATTCTGCTGGAACTGTTGAACAAGGATTGAACTGGATTTAGGTAATATTGACACTGCCTCTTTTTAGGCTAAAATAGAGGCTACGCGGGCGTCGCCAAGTGGTAAGGCATTAGCCTTCCAAGCTAACACTCGTCGGTTCGAATCCGATCGCCCGCTTCTAAAACCACTCGTAAGAGTGGTTTTTTCTATGTAGGGAACGGACACTGGCCGTCCCTTACTGTTCTATCATTCGATTCGAATACCCGCCGGGAGTACGGGTGTCCGACCGCCCGCTCTTTTCTT
>DHCY01000009.1:0-156 GCA_002399085.1 Anaerolineaceae bacterium UBA4890 | reverse complement strand
TTGGTTATCTGGGTAGGGGCGAGGCATGCCTCGCCCTTACTGTTCTATCATTCGGTTCGAATACCCGCAGGGAGTACAGGTGTCCGATCGCCCGCCCTTTTCTTTAAATTCCAATAATGGTTGGTTATCTGGTTAGGGGCGAGGCATGCCTCGCCC
>DHCY01000044.1:106824-155158 GCA_002399085.1 Anaerolineaceae bacterium UBA4890 | reverse complement strand
TGTAACAGCTCCCCGAAGGGTCGGTCCGATTTCTCTTCCCTACCACTGCTATGTCAAACCCAGGTAAGGTTCTTCGTGTAGCAACGAATTAAACCACACGCTCCGCTGCTTGTGCGGGGACCCGTCAATTCCTTTGAGTTTTAACCTTGCGGCCGTAGTCCCCAGGCGGTAGACTTATCGCGTTAGCTTGGACACCGACAGCTATTACACCACCGACGTCTAGTCTACATCGTTTAGGGCTAGGACTACCGGGGTCTCTAATCCCGTTTGCTACCCTAGCTTTCGCGTCTGAGTGTCAGGAATGGTCCAGGAGGCCGCTTTCGCCACTGGTGTTCCTCCAGATATCTGCGCATTCCACCGCTACACCTGGAATTCCACCTCCCTCTACCATCCTCTAGTTCTGCAGTTTAGAACGGCCTCTCCCAGTTGAGCCGGGAGCTTTCACGCCCTACTTACAAAACCACCTACACGCGCTTTACGCCCAGTAAATCCGGATAACGTTTGCCTCCTACGTGTTACCGCGGCTGCTGGCACGTAGTTAGCCGAGACTTATTCTGGAAGTACCTTCCTTCCTATTCCTTCCAAAAAGTGCTTTACAACCCGAAGGCCTTCTTCGCACACGCGGTGTCGCTAGATCAGACTTTCGTCCATTTCTAATATTCCCTACTGCTGCCACCCGTAGGTGTATGGACCGTGTTTCAGTTCCATTGTGGGGGGCCACCCTCTCAGGTCCCCTACCCGTCAAAGCCTTGGTAGGCTATTACCCTACCAACTAGCTGATGGGACGCAGGCTCCTCTCGAAGCGAATAAATCCTTTACTCTCAACTTTCTAAAGACTGAGAGCACATGCGGTATTAGCGTTCCTTTCGGAACGTTATTCCACACTTCGAGGCAGATCACCAACGCGTTACTCACCCGTTCGCCACTATGACCAATTCGTATTACTACAAAAAGATCACCGTTCGACTTGCATGTATTAGGCACACCGCCAACGTTCATCCTGAGCCAGGATCAAACTCTCCGCTAAAATTTATCACCTTACGGTGTTTTCATTTTTTTACGGAAATTTCATTAACGAGGCTTGTATTTCTTACCTTTATTAATTGTCTTGCATTTCTTCCTATCACTTTTCAGTTGTTAAGGTTCTGACTTCAAGAGAGCGAATTCTAATTGAAACTTTTTTTCTTGTCAAGCCCTTTTTTCAGACAAAATCACCGGCTCACTTACTCAGCCGGTAAAAGGCTTTCTCAATCAGATCTCTCAGACCCAAGCTATTTTGTTGTAAATCACAGCGCCTCACGGCGCGATCATTGATGTAGCACCTTGGACAGATAAGTATAGACGAGTCTAAACTTTTTGTCAAGGATGAATTTGACTTTTTGTACAGATTCGTATTTTCTGCCAAATTCGGGTTCTTCTTCTTTGAAGGTACGTGCTGCCCGTTTCGGGGCGCAAGGAATTATTATAGGCATTCCAAAGATTAAGTCAAGGCTTTTTTGGACCAATTTCCAAAACTCGTTCGTTTATTTCCGTTTGCACTATTTTACCCCTATCAATCTTCTATTTCCTCGTCTGAAACCGCGTTTTCAGCGACTAAAAATCCACATTAAAGAACAAGCTGCGGAAAATGATGTAGATAAAGTAGATCACGATCAAATAGATCGCCGATTTTTTGCCCAACCGCCCATTGTTAAACCATAAAATTATCCATAACAAAATTCCAGTCAGGATCTCCCAGGGCAGATCCCAAACGATCAGGGGTCTGGGCACGGCGTAGGTGGAGATCAGCGCGCCCCCACCAATTGCCACTAAGGGATTGGTGATGTTGCTGCCCACCAAGGTTCCCAAAGAAATACCGGCTTCTTTGTGACGAACGCCAGCCAGCGCGGTCGTGAGCTCGGGCAAGGCTGATGCCAGACCAAGAGTAACGACACCAATGAGAGACCCGCCTATACCAGTACGATCAACAACAACTTCAGTTGCGGAAAGAACCAAGGTTGCACAGGCAATAATGACGACCAACAAAACGGCAGTGATCAGTGCGTCGCGCAGCACCTCACGCCCATTGGTCGGGGCACCATCCGCGACCTCCTCGGATTGGAGTTGGTTATCTTCTTCCTTATAATGCTTGCGCTCGTCCATATACAGGTAGTAGATATAAGCCAGAAATGACCCAAACAGGATCGCGCCATCAATACGGGAATAATTTCCGTCCCAGCCCAGGATAAGACACATGACAGTAGTAGCGATCATCGGTATCATACTTTTCCAGAGGAAGTACCGACGGAAATACAATGTACCTGCCAATAAAATCACAACGCCCATGATCAGGGTCTGCTGAACCACATCGGAACCGATATTGGCACCCAAAACGATGGCAGAACCAGTTTGATAGTCGAGTGTGCCGCGCAGAATGTTGACTGAGGCGGTGAAATGGGAAGTAATTTCCGGCAGCGAGGTAGCAACCGAGAGTACCGTCATGCCCATGAATGTGCTCGATAGCTTGAAATAATTCGCTATTCCAATCAATTTCT
Organism: Anaerolineaceae bacterium UBA4890; assembly: GCA_002399085.1. GTDB lineage: Bacteria > Chloroflexota > Anaerolineae > Anaerolineales > Anaerolineaceae > Mesolinea. Next base: position 152,624 of record DHCY01000044.1, on the reverse strand, counting down.
TGACAGCATAATTAGCCCCTAAAACTAGCAGGATCAGTGCAATCAAACCAACCGCTATTACCGTGAAATTACTCCAATTTTGCATCATAATCATTCCTTTTCTTAAAAACGCTTGATTATATATTAGATTTTTACCAAAAATCGGTCTGGCAGAGCGATTTAACCTGGATTTAACAATTAAGCCTTTCGCAATGCGATTATCGACACAAGTCAGGCAATCTTTTCCCAACTCAACAATGGGCGTAGGTCAGGCTGCTGTACATCTGCCCTACAACCGTTGATCAGTGCTTACAAATGCCCATTTGTCACAAACCAGTTGCCTTTCCCGACTTTAATAATGTAGCTACAATTGACCACAGAGAAAAGGTGGATTTTGACAGAACAGCAGAATAGAACGGACATAGAGAGGAAGCAACCGCAGGCGTTTAGCGACCTGCCTTCTCTTTACCAGGCATACGCCAGGCGGGTCTTTCATTTTCACTATGCGCGCGTTCAAAACCAGCACGAAGCTGAAGACCTGACCTCGCAAACCTTTACAGCAGCCTGGGAGCGTTGGCACACCCTGCGTAACCCAAAAAAAGCGGTGGGCTGGCTATTCAGCATTGCCCGAAACAAAGGCAGCGACCACTTCCGCAAGCGCCAGCATATTCATGATGAAGAATTGAAAGAAGAACTGACAAATTCTGCCTTATCAGACAACCTCCAAATTTCCTCCGAAACACGGGATCGGTTGCTGGATTTGCGCCTGTGTATTGAAAAGTTTCCAAAGGCGGAACAGGATTTGCTCCGGCTGCGCCTGGTAGCAGAGTTGCCCTTCAAACAGATCAGTGAAACCCTCCGTCAACCAGAAACCCGCATCAAAAAACGTTATTACCGGCTGCTGGAGCGCCTTCAAGCCCAGATGGAGCAAGAATGAACACCCTAAGCGAACTTGAAAAGGAGATCCAACAATCGTACAGTTTGCCAGAGCCTCGCCCAGAGTTTCTGAATACACTGGCTGGCAAAATCACAACGGCGAAAGACTCTGAGCCATACAGAAACCGCCGACCACGCCTGGCATGGGTCGGGCTGACCATCCTTGCCCTTTTGGTCCTTGTTATTGCGTTGCTCGGACCTGGAAAAGTCTGGGCGCAGATCCAGTCGTGGTTCAGCCTGCTGCCCGGAGTTGGGGTTATCGAACCAGGCGCACCCATTCGAGTGCTAAAAGAGCCCGTATCCCAAACCCGTGAGGGCATCACAGTGGAGGTTAGCGAAGCAATTTTAACCGACGAGCATAGTTTCATCTATTTCGGTGCCAGCGGCATCCCTTCTTCAGCATATTCTGGCGATGAAGGAATATTTGGCTGCCTGACCGCACCTTATCTGGAAACAGAAGATGGACGACGCTTTCAAGCGTATGGTGATAGTGAATTTGAGCTGATCCCGCCCGATGTAAATGCAGTGACCCTGGTAATCCCCTGTTTGGCAAACACTCTGTCTGGCACAACACCTGAAAACTGGCGCCTGCCGCTCAAGTTTGTGCTGTCGGAAGAACCACTTGACCTGACACCGATCTACCTCTTCCCAACCGAGACTCCGGCAGCTAATAAGGTCAGCATTGTTGTCAGCCACAGCCTGGTTGAAGATGACAATCTGATCCTGGCTGGCTACATCCGCAATCTGGATGAGAAATACCGCAACCTGGTCGGTGATCTTGGACTTTTTGATGCCAAGGGGCAGCAAGTTGCGTTTATTCATGACCAATCTCAACTTAATTTGGCAAATGCGTTAAGTAATCGGCTTGGTGTTTGGACTATTCGCCTGAAACCAGAAGGTCTGGCTTTCCCGCTCGAAATCCGCCAATCTTTTATCGAGGTCGGTGAACCACTCAAAGATGAAAGCTCTACTTTTATGCTGACCTTGCCGGAAGAATACCCGCTAAATGACATACCGGTAAAGCAGACGATCAAGATCGCTGGCGAGAGCATGGAGCTTTACTTTTTGCGCATACAGCCAAGTCAGTTTGGGGGCTATCAGTATGACTTCTATTTTAAAGAGCATCCGGTCATCAAAGACCTGGTAGTTTCCACGACGGGGACATCAGAATTTAACATTGCAAAATCGATCGGCGTGGCGTATTTGCATGGTGAACGAGCCTTTCAAAGTTCTTTTTGGCTGGAAGAAGGCTCGCTGTACGGGGATATCGAATTTGAAGTCAGTAATCCAGTGAAAGTGCTCGAAACAACGACTTTAACGCAAAGCTTCATCCCACCAGCAGACTTGTTGAGTGAGCTTGAGTCACAATCGGAGGTAGAGGGAGCTTGCATTAGTTACACGCACGAATTTGATGAGAACCATGATACGAGGGCTTTACCTAATGGAAAAGTGTTGGTTTACCAGGAAATCGCGCCCTTTGAGGGATTTGGATTGGTGCTCCACAACCTGGACGGAAGCGAAAGACAGGTGATTGGCAAATACCTCCATTCAGCTCTCTCACCAGATGGGCTGACGGTTGTTTTATTAAAGCCTGACCAGGGCTTGTGGCTGCTTGACCTGGTTTCAGGAACAGAGAGCCACATTTCGGATATCGAGGGCAATGACCTGCGTTGGTCACCTGATGGGCAGTGGATCGCCCTGCAAACCTATGATGGCATCGCGATTGTGAAGACGGACGGCAGCCAGACTTTGCACCCCACCGACCAGGGGCAAGGCAATATCGTTGGCTGGTCTGCTGACAGTGAGCAACTGTACTTGCGCAGAAGCTCAGCGGCTGGCATACAAGGGCGCCTATATGTATACACGTTTGATACCAACCAGATACAACAATCTGACCTGGTTAATCCTGATCGTATTATCGGTTCCTCGTTCAGACTATCAGCAGATGAGCGCTATGCGGTCTATGCGAAGAGCCAGTTAGATTGGGTTTTTGAAGATCTTCAGACCGAAGAGGTGAAAGCAGTGTCAGATGGGGTCTGGTTAGGGAGCCCTCTCTGGCTCGATGACGGTTGGGTTCTATTTACGCATTATGAATCACCTTGGGGTAACTATCGGCAGCCTGTTTTGCTGAACCCCAAAACCTGCCAGACGCTGCTTTTGCCTGACGAACTGAGCGGCTTGGTTTTAGGTGTATGGTTGGAATAAGATCAGAATTTGTCCGATGCGATGGACATTGCGGGACAGGTTTAGCATTTTTGTTCCTCTATTGGAAAAATCGGTGTAGGTCAGACCCTTTAAAACCAAATGGATTAGATCAAGGTATGTTCACATTCGTGACGTCAGGTTGAACCGAGCAACCTGACCTACAAGTAGTTTACATTCGTGACGTCAGGTTGAAGATCGCAACCTGACCTACAAGTACTGATCCGTTTTAAAAACCAAATGGATTAGGTCAGGGTATGTTCACATTCGTGACGTCAGGTTGAACTGAGCAACCTGACCTACAAGTATTGATCCGTTTTAATAACCAAATGGATTAGATCAAGGTATGTTCACATTCGTGACGTCAAGTTAAAGATCGCAACCTGACCTACAAGCACTGATCCGCTTTTAAAATCAAAAGGATTAGGTCAAGGGTTGTTCATATTCGTGACGTCAGGTTGAAGATCGCAACCTGACCTACAAGTAGTGATCCGTTTTAAAAACCAAACGGATTAGGTCAGGGTATGTTCACATTCGTGACGTCAGGTTGAACTGAGCAAACTGACCTACAAGTATTGATCCGTTTTAAAAACCAAAAGGATTACGTCAGGGTATGTTCACATTCGTGACGTCAGGGTTCTTTTCCAACAAAAAAACAACATTCCTGCCGTATTCTATGTAAGTAATAATGTAAGAATAAGAAGGGAGAAGTATGGACTTAAACAAATTTACTCAAAAAGCTCAGCAGGCTGTGCTTGGGGCGCAGCAGCTTGCTCATGATTTCAATCATCAAACCATTGAACCCGCCCACCTACTGCTGGCGCTGCTCAACCAAACCGAAAGCACCGTGCCGGTCGTGATCACCCAAATCGCCGGCTCTGTGGACGTATTAAAAGAAGAGGTGCGCAAAGAACTGGCAGACCGACCGAAAGTCTACGGCACTCCAAGCACTGAAGCCGGGCTCTCGCGCCCTGCCACAACCGTGCTGGATGCCGCCGAACGCTATGCGAAAGGCATGGGCGACGAATACACCTCTACCGAGCACATTTTGCTCGGACTAACCGACAGGCCGGAAGGTAAACGCCTGGCGAATTTTGGCGTTACCAAAGACGCCGTGCTCAAAGCGCTGCGCGATATCCGCGGCAGCCACTCGGTCACCAGCCAAAACCCGGAAGACACATACCAGGCGCTCGAACGCTACGGGGTCGACCTGACCGCATTGGCTCGCCAAGGCAAAATGGACCCGGTGATCGGGCGGGATGAAGAGATCCGCCGGACGATCGAGATCCTCAGCCGGCGCACAAAAAACAACCCCGCTCTGATCGGTGAGCCTGGCGTGGGCAAGACTGCCATCGTGGAAGGGTTGGCGCAGCGCATCGTCAACCGCGATGTGCCGGAAGGCTTGAAAAACAAGCGCATCGTGCAGCTCGATATGGCTGCCATGGTCGCCGGTGCGAAATACCGCGGCGAGTTCGAAGAACGCCTCAAAGCGGCTCTCAAGGAGGTTACCGAATCTGACGGACAGATCATCCTATTTATCGATGAAATGCACACGGTGATCGGTGCGGGTGCCGCTGAAGGTTCTATGGATGCCGGCAACATTCTCAAACCCATGCTGGCACGCGGTGAACTGCACCTGATCGGCGCCACCACCACCACCGAATATCGCAAATACGTCGAAAAGGATGCTGCGCTCGAACGCCGCTTCCAGCCAGTCTATGTGGCAGAGCCGAGCGTGGAAGACACCATCAGCATCTTGCGCGGGTTGAAGGCAAAATACGAAGTGCACCACGGCGTGCGCATCACCGACTCGGCAGTCATTGCGGCTGCCACGCTTTCCAACCGCTATATTACTGACCGTCAGCTGCCAGATAAAGCCATCGACCTGATCGATGAAGCAGCTGCCCACCTGCGCACGGAAATCGATTCCAAGCCCCAGGCTCTGGACGAGGTCGACCGGGCGATTATGCAGCTTGAGATCGAAAAACAAGCCCTGCAAAAAGAGAAAGACGAGGCTTCCCAGGAACGTCTGGAGAAAATCGAACAAGATCTGGCTGACCTGGGTGAAAAATCGAAGGCGATGACCGCGCAATGGCAGGCAGAAAAGGAAGCAATTGAGAAATTTAAGGAACTAAAAGAACAGCTCGACCAAGCTCAGCATGAGATGGAGCAGGCTGAACGCAACTCGGACCTCGAGAAAGCATCCCGACTGCGTTATGGCACTATCCGCGATCTGCAAACACAGATTGGTGCGGCTGAAGCCCAACTGAAGGCTCAGCAAGAGCAGGGTGCGCTGCTGAAAGAGGAAGTTGACGCCGAAGAAATCGCCGATGTGGTCGGCAAGTGGACCGGCATTCCGGTCAGCCGCCTGCTGGAAGGCGAAATGGAGAAGCTTTTACACATGGAAGAGCGGCTGCATGCGCGCGTAGTCGGGCAGGATGAAGCCATCAGTGCTGTCTCGAACGCGGTACGGCGTTCGCGCTCCGGCTTGCAGGACCCAAACCGCCCGATTGGTTCGTTTATCTTCCTGGGTCCGACCGGGGTTGGCAAGACCGAACTGGCACGCGCCCTGGCAGAGTTTTTATTCGACGACCAAAACGCCATGGTGCGCATCGATATGAGCGAATATCAGGAACGCCACACCATCAGCCGGCTGTTTGGCGCGCCCCCAGGCTATGTGGGCTATGAAGAAGGCGGACAGCTCACGGAAGCTGTGCGCCGCCGACCATACAGTGTGGTTTTGTTCGATGAGATCGAAAAGGCTCATCCCGAGATTTTCAACGCGCTCTTGCAGGTGCTGGATGACGGGCGCATGACCGATGGGCAGGGCCGCACGGTCGATTTCCGCAACACGCTGATCATCATGACCAGCAACCTGGGCAGCCAATTGTGGATGAACGATGAGACCGGTCAGCCCAGGCAGGTAAGCAGGGATGAAGTTGTGGATATTTTGAAGAACTTCTTCAGACCCGAGTTCCTGAACCGCGTGGATGAAATTGTGGTCTTTAAACCGCTCACGCGTGAAAACCTGGGAGAGATTGTGGGCATCCAATTGCAGCAAGTTAGCAATTTGCTCGCCGAACGAGGGTTAAAACTCGAAATCAGTCCTGCTGCCCTTACTTGGCTGGCGGATGTGGGTTATGACCCCGAATTTGGCGCACGCCCGCTAAAACGCGCGATTCAGCGTGAGGTGCAGGACCCGCTGGCGCTCAAGCTGCTGAGCGGTGAATTCAGCGAAGGCGACACTATTCTGATCGACCGGGCAGAAACCGGACTAAGTTTCACAAAGGGATAAAAAGTAATAATCCGGAACGATTCAATAGTCGTTCCGGATTTTTTGTTCGCGAGCACTCTGCGCTTCACTCTGAATTACAGAATCCTTCTCGCAATTACACAATAGACGACAGGAAAAGTACGACAACTCCCAAAACCGCATTGAGCAGCAACACACCAAAAGATGCTTTCTGCAAGTTGGGTTTCTGTTCGGTTTGAAAGCGTTTATTTATTGATAAACGGACCAATGCCAATACGATCATCAAGATGATCAAAATGTGTTTAATTGAAATGGCGGTCATGTAGGGCGTGCCGAAATTAAATAAGCCGGTAAAGTTCTTGGACGAACGACCCAGCAGGATGCCAGTGATCGCCAGACCAGCCATACTGACCCAGGCAACTGGTCTCAGGCGTGCCTGGATGCCCTCGATAATCAGCCAGGATTTTTCACCGCAGACTTTTGAGTTTTTGCGTACACCGGGGATAACCGAGGTAACCATCGTCAGCATACCGCCGATCCACAGGGCGGTAAACAAGTTGTGCAAGAATCGCATTACGTTCATTAAAATTGGATTTGGCATAGCATTATTTTTCCTTTATAGAGTTTTTTCCAACAATCGCAACAGGCTTTCTTTTTCATCCTGTTCAAGCTTTTCAAGAATCGTAGAGATTCGCTTGTTGCGATAATCTGTAATTTCAGTGGCCACATGGCAGCCCTTATCAGTAAGATTGAGCGATAATGCCCTGCCGTCTTCCTGTTCCTGGTCCTTCCTGAGAAGACCTTTGTTTTCCAAGGTAGTCACCATCGTGCTAACGCTGGCGGGTTTATATTGCAGCGCTTCTGCCAGGTCCCCCAGGCGTGTTCGCGGGTGGTTGGCGACATAGTCCAGGTAAACCACCTGTGCCGGCGTGATGCCATACTTATCCAGCGGCGGCAGTTCGCCGCCAAGCTGGTGGAAGCGTAACATCAGGGTTTGAAAACGTTGGCTTATTGATTGTTCCATATTAGTTAGGTTACCTAACTAATTATACCTTAATTTATCATTTCGCTGGTGAAAAACCCTGAGATTTCGAAATTGAGTAAAATTGAAGCGATGAACCTCAGAAAAGTCAAATTGATGCGCAAATTCACCACGCGTCTCACAATTTACACCTTACTACTCACCATTATCCTGACGGCTTGCCAGGCTGTTCCCACGCTTGCGCCACCAACCGAGCCGCCTGCGCAGGCAACTCCAACCCGGGCAGCCACAGCGACGGTTGAGCAGCCGCCAGAACCAACCCCAAGCGCCACAAACCAACCCCCGGTTTATGTTTACCAGGGAAATGCGGATTTGCCTGAGGGGCTGGAGCAGCTGGTTGCACAGCAAAACCTGCCGCAACCGCAAGGAAGCCCCAACGAAATCGCTTACAGCTTCGATTTCAACAACGCCAACCCGGTCGGTAACTGGGTTTATGCCCTGGTGGCACCCTTCCCGACTGTTTCGGAGGAGGTCAGCTTCGACTGGCTGCGGAACTTGTGGCAGGGGCAACCCGAAGATGTGATTAATACCCTGCTCGTCAACGAAGACGACCTTTCAGCCCTTAGTAGTGTTTTGGGGGAACCAGCCGATACAGTTCGGAGCGCGCCAAAAGACCACCTGCTAGAAAGTGCCTGGACCGCTCAACATACCTGGGCAATCATCCCCTTCGAGAACCTTGAACCGCGTTGGAAGGTGTTGAGTATTGACGGGCAATCGCCGATACACAAGGATTTCAGCGCAGACCAGTACCCACTCAACATCCAAATCTCTGCCAGCCCAATCGGACCAGGTGAAGACTTCAGCCTGCCACCCGAATTGGAAGCAGTTCATCTTTCGAACCTGGATTCATCCAAGATCACGACCGTTATGCTTACTGGTGTGACCGCACTGGTACGCGCCACTGCCGTGGGGATGGACCAGCGCGGGGTGCTGGCACCTGCTGAACACCTCGCCCCCATTATGCAGGAAGCAGACATTTTGCACATCAGCAACGAAGTGCCCTTTGCTGAAAATTGTCCAGCGCACACAACAGGCAGTTACCTGGTGTTCTGCTCCCCAGAAAATTATATGGAACTTCTGCGCTACATCGGTACGGATATTGTGGAGCTGACCGGTGATCACTTCCAGGACTATGGTGAAGAGGGCATGCTTTACACGCTTGAGCTCTACCAGGAAGAGGGTTTGCCGGTGTATGGCGGAGGCAAAGATATTTTCGACGCGCGTGCACCAGTGAAACTGGAAGTCAACGGTAATAAAATCGCCTTCATCGGCTGCAACGCCAAATCGCCAAACTTTGCCCGGGCAAGTGAGACCTCAACCGGCGCCTACCACTGCGACATGGACTATATGGCGCAGGCAGTTCGCGACCTGCGGGATGAAGGCTATCTGCCGATTGCCACCTTCCAGCACGAAGAGGTTTACACCTGGTCACCAGTTCACGCCATTGAGCGCGATTTCAAGATTGTGGCGGATGCCGGCGCTATCATCGCCAGCGGCAGCCAGGCGCACGTACCCCATTATGCCGAATTTTATGATGATACTTTCTTCCATTACGGGCTCGGCAATCTCTTTTTCGACCAATATGGCATTCAGCCCAACACCGATATCGGCTTCCTGGACCGGCATGTTTTCTATAAAGGTAAATATTTGGGGGTTGAATTGATTCCGATCCAATTTTTAGACAAAGTCCAAGCACGTTTGATGACCGCGGAAGAGAAAGCGGAGACATTGGCGATCATGTTCGACACCTATCGGATGTGGTGGAAAGATGAAAACAACCAGCCGGTCATGCCTTCGCGGAAGTAGGGTTGCGGTTTCGGTGTGGAAAGATCAAGTCGCCATGCTCCACGCTTCGCCCGCAAGCAGTCGCATTGACTGAGTAAAGGATCCACTCTAACGAAAGAAACTGTGCTACCTATTGCCGTCAGCAAGGTCCGACCTGATATAATCAATGTTGAGAGCACCCTGGTTTACGGGGTCGTTCATCGGAGGAATTGTTAATGGAAATTACTTGGTATGGGAATTCTTGTTTTCGGATCACAGAGCGAAATTTTGCAACGGTCGTGACTGACCCGTTCGATTCAGCTGTGGCTGGCTATAACCCGCTCAAATTGAAAGCAGAGATTGTTACGGTCAGCAGTAACAACCTCTCTCACAACAATATCAGCGTGGTAAAAGGCAACCCCTTCGTGATCGAAGGTCCCGGCGAATACGAACGCGGCGGCGTCTTCCTCACTGGCATCCAGACTACGCCTCTTATGGGAGACAAAGACTCACGCAACACCATTTACGTGCTCGATTACGGTTCAATCACCATCTTGCACCTTGGGCAAACAAACACGGTGCCCAGCCAGACCATGGTCGAAGAATTGGGTAATATCAACATCGCCCTTGTTCCGGTTGGCGCTGGAAGCGCGCTCAACGCATCGAAAGCAGCTGAAGTGATCAGCATGCTGGAACCAAACATCGTCATTCCAATGCATTATGAAACACCCCACTCCAAACTGGAGCTTGACCCGTTGAGTAAGTTCCTCAAAGAAATGGGGCTGACCGAATTGGAGACGATGGAAAGTTTCAAAATATCACCCACAGGGAGTTTTAGCGAGGAAGGCACCCAGGTGATCGCCCTGGACCCAAAACTTTCACCGCTCTAAGATTATGATGAAACTTATTTTGACCTGGGACATCAAACCCGGACACGAGCAAGACTACTTCGCCTATGTTTTACAGGAGTACCTGCCCCAGTTAAACAAGTTTGGCTTCGAAGTGACCGATGCGTGGGTGACCGCTTTTGGAGAGCGCCCGCAAGTTTTGCTGGGCGCGGTGATGGAATCCCGGTTCAAAGCACGCAAGGTGTTAGGGTCAGACGAATGGGCTCAGGTGAATGAGCAGTTAATGGCTTATGTTGACAATATGGAAGTTAAGCTGGCTCCGCACAAGGGAAATTTCCAGTTCTAAATGCCCTTCTCACAAGATTTATCGATATGGTATGACAGCAACGCCAGGCAACTGCCCTGGCGTTCTTTTACTACAGCCTACCGGGTGTGGGTCTCCGAAATTATGCTTCAGCAAACCCGGGTCGAAACTGTTTTGCCATACTTTGAGCGGTTTATGGCGCGTTTCCCAGACCTTGAAAGCCTGGCGACCAGTGAGCTGGAAGAGCTCTTACGCTTGTGGGAGGGACTCGGGTATTACAGCCGCGCCTGCAATTTGCACATGGCTGCCAGAATTGTCTACACAGAGTACGGCGGGCAGCTGCCCTCCACCGCTGAGGGGCTCGAACGACTGCCAGGGATCGGCGGTTACACGGCTGCCGCGATTGCATCGATCGCTTTTGGCGAGCCCGTTGCTGCAGTGGATGGCAACATCAAGCGGATTTATTCCCGTATCCTTGCCCTGCGTGAGCCGTATGGCTCAGCAGATTTTGAGAAGAAAATTGCTGACTACGCGCAATCAATTCTGCCACAAAATCGCTCTGGGGACTTCACCCAAGCACTCATGGACCTGGGTTCGGGCATCTGCCTGCCCCACCAGCCGCTCTGCGAGGTCTGCCCGGTTAGGAATTATTGCCTGGCGTTTCAGCAGGGAATCCAGAAAGACCTGCCCGTCAGGATTAGAAAAGTCCCGGTGCCCCATTATGACGTTTGTGTGGCTGTGATTCAATTGAACGGTCAGGTTTTGCTGCGTCAACGAGGAGCAAAGGGTGTTTTGGCTGGCTTATGGGAGTTTCCCGGCGGCAAACTGGAAGATACTGACAGCAGTTTGGTGGATTGTTTGAAGAGGGAAGTGCTGGAAAAAACCGGGCTCCAGATTGAGGTTACTGAAAAGTTAGGTGTATTCAAGCACGCCTACACGCACTTTAAAATCAGTGTCCATGCCTGGCACGCAATGCCGCTGGCAACATCAGCCCCCCTGCCAGCAGATTTGCAATGGGTTTCGATTACAGATCTTGGCGACTATCCGATGGGTAAGGTCGCCCGGGTAATCAGCAACAAAGTTTTCGCTATAACGTAATCGTAAAGGGATTTAGGTCCCAAATTGCCTGTCGCCGGCATCACCCAGACCGGGCAGGATGAATCCGTGCTCGTTCAATCCCTCATCGATCCCAGCGATATGGATGGGCACATCCGGGTGGGCGCCGTGCAGGCGTTCGATTCCCTCCGGAGAGGCAAGGATCCCGACGAACTTAATCTTGTTCACCCCCCACTCTTTGAGGATATCCACAGTGGCAACCGCCGAGCCGCCGGTCGCCAGCATCGGGTCGAGCACCAGGCTGACCGAAACAGTGGGCTCCACTGGCAGCTTGTTGTAGTAGGAGACTGGTTTGAGGGTCTTCTCATCGCGATACAGCCCTATGTGCCAGACCTCTGCCCCCGGCATCAATTCCCAAAAGCCTTCCACCATCCCCAGCCCCGCCCGCAATACCGGTACCAGCCCGACCCGCTCCATCAATGCTGTGCCTTTGGTGAGCATCAGCGGGGTTTGCACCTCGATCTCGCTGACTGCCAGATCGGCTGTAGCTTCATAAGCCAGCATGGCGGCGATTTCGCGGATCAGTTCACGGAACTTTTTTGAATCGGTTTTGACATTGCGCAAGAGGGTCAGCTTTGCGCCGACCAAAGGGTGGGATGATGGGTAAACGTTATTCATTTCGTATTTGCCTCCGCCAGATATTGTTTAGATCAAAAAGAGAATACGCCCATAAGATCAAAATCGCGCCCAAGACGAGGTAAAACCACGAAATTTCCGGTCTCAGGCGAAAGTAAACAGCCAGAACAGCCAGGGGAAACACCAGGTAATGAGCGATCTTTGCAGGAGTGCGCACCGTGTTGACGAGAGAAAGTTTCTCTGAACCGAGCCAGGCAAGCAATATTAAACAAAAATCAAGCACGTAACCGAAAGCCAGAAACCACAGCCAGAGTTCGATCGGTCCGTCAGCCAGCACGCCCACAAAACCTGCCAGGTAAAGAAGGAATGCGAATACAAACAGGATCATGCTCTTAGCCTATCTAAAGTCTTCGATATTGTTTTCGCGGTTATTCCAGTGATGCGCGCGCAAAATGGGAATCAAAGCCAAAAGTGCGATGAAAAATATGACAACACCACCGCAAACTAAATTTTGTGGGATTGATGCCGGCGCGACCAGGGATATGACCAAAGCTGCCAATAACAACAGTACAGGTATTGCCATCAGTCCGAGGGTCCAGCGTGATGCCTGCTTCACGGAAGCCATTCGTTTTCCATGAACTTTTCCGCTTTGACCATTGAGCACAATTGGGTATGTCTTGCCGTTCTCATCTTTGTACCAGGTGCTCACAATTGGCATGAGCAGCTGGGTCCAGTTGAGGTTGAGATAGTCGCCGCTAAACTTCACATTCTGACGATGCTGGGCAGCATTTGCCTGCATGATTTCTTGTTCAGCAGCTGCGTGCAGGCGCGTCTGGGCAACCTCCAACAGCTCCTGGGGCTCAATTTCGGGCATTTGCACGCTGTTATCACCCAACACTCCTGTCCGGTAGGGAAGCGCGGATTCTTGCTGATAATTCCCAATCTGTTCCAGGCGTTTATGGTGAGCGCGCAGAGCTGGCACGCGGATGTTATCGTAGTGCCTGTTCAGCGTACCCTTGCGGGGTTCATAGCGGGTTTGCGTACGCAGGGCAGTCTTGCTCTGCCAATCGCCGTTTCCGAAACTCTCTTTTGCGGTTCTGACCTGGTAATCGAAACCCATCGTGCCCGCCCATTCCCCCTGTAAATCGGCATCCACCAGCCAGAGCGGCCACCAGATCATCTGAGCCCGGTTCAGCAGGTTTTCAACGGTCAGGTCCGGCAATTTAAAGGGTACCCACTCAATAAAGCTTGCCAGGGTCTGCTGCAGGTCAACGGTTTTGAGCTGAGCCGGTATGAGAATCTCAGGAGCTTCCTGCCGGGCATAACTCGGTTGGGGCACTAACTGAGCCTGGTAACACAAGGGGCAGGATTGCTGCCCTTTGCTTGCAGGGACCAGGAACACCCGTTTGCATGCCGGGCAGTATTCAAGCGTCGCGCCAGGCATCCAGGGCGTGTTTTCGCTCAACTCAGGGGCAGGCAGGTTGGGCGTATTCACCTCGCTCATAACGCCTCCAGTCGAGTGGCTTTATTGTAGATTGAGAAACCAATCCCTCCCCCGATGAGTAGCAAGACCAGACCAATCATGATCACTACCAAGCCACTTCCAGCCAGCAGGATCAGGGGCAAACCAATCAGCACTGTCAGTAAGCCCGGCGCAAGCACCAGGATGATCGCCATCCAAACCTTCCTCCAGTCGATCGGTTTCTGACCGAAAACTTTACCAGTCTGACCGTTGACCATCACCTGGTAACTCTTGCCCTCAAACTGGTAAACGGCGATATAGACGGGCAAAAACAGGTAGCGCCACTTTTCGTTTGTGTAGCTCATGTTTATGGTCAGGTTGCGCACCTGCCTGTTACTGGCATCTTCGATTGCCAGCTCGCGCGCTTCTTCGCGCAGCCTGGTTTTCGCCTCTCCCCAGGCTGTGTTCAGATCGACATCGAAGGCGTTGGCGTTGATTCCTGCCAGGTAATCGGCGTTGAAGGCGACCAGTTTGCTCATGTCAAAGGGGTTGAGCTCATTGAGGATGTTCGGGTTCAGCCGCTTCGCGTTTACACCACTAACCAGGAAGTTGGTGAACTTCTTGTGTACCGTGCCATTTTCCCAACGCCATTCGGTGCGCGTGCGCGTTTTCCAGCTTTTGCTGGAGGCGTCGTAATACCGATCGGTGACTGTATGCGCTACTTCGGCTTGCCAGTCGAAGGATATATCAGTCGAGAACGCCCAGTATGGCAGGTAAAAGGGGATAAATTTGTCCATCCGTGCTGAGTCACCAAGCGAGGAGGGATGCATCCAGCCATCCTGGATCCAAGACTGGGTAAACTGCTTCAACTGGTCAGGCTTGATGGTGAACGGGAGTAGTGCCTGGGGCTGGAACAGGTTGCTTTCGCTGACGGTGACATTGACACTGTTTGAACCGCAAAAGGGGCAGCTTGTGGCAACCGCACCCTGCGGGTAAGTCAACTCTGCTCCACACTGTTGGCAATGCACCAGGTTGCGCAGCTTGCCCCAACCCTGATCTGCTTTTGTCATGGTATCCAGGGTGAATTCGTGTTTCTCTGCCACCGGTCCGATGGTGCGTGCCCGCACGGATGCCTGGTAGCCGCAATATTGACAGGCTAAACCCGAGGTAACCAGGTTATATGAAAGCTGTCCGCCACATTGCGGACAGGTGTAGGTCTGGGCGTTACGTTGCTCTTCAGCTTTGGGTTTAGGCGCGAAAACGGCAATCCCCTGCAAGGCTGAGCTAATTTGCTGAAATTCGGCGTTATTGGATAGGTTTTCCATAATTGCTTTTATTATAATCGTGCTGGGAATTCCCGACCGCCAGAATAGGGCGGCTGGGTTACAATATTCGCATGCAATACATTATCGACGGTCATAACCTGATCCCAAACATTCGCGGACTGACTTTGGGCGACCTGGACGACGAGCAAACTCTCATCGATCTGCTAACTCCTTTCCTGCGTGCTAAAAGATCGCGCGCCATGGTCTTTTTTGACCGGGCGGCTGTTGGGCAAGCCGGGCAGCGCAATTTTGGACTGGTGAAGGCAGTATTTGTGCCTGCCGGTCAAACCGCAGATTCCGCCATTGCCAGCTATATTCGTCAATTAAAAGGAGCCAGCCAGAACCACACCCTGGTCAGTTCTGACCGGGCTGTCCAGACCTCTGCCCGCGCCTATCATGCAGCCGTCCTCACCAGCCAGCAGTTTGCACAAATGCTCCAGGAGTTTTACGAACAAGACCCGCAAAATGACGTGACCGAACCTCTGCTGTCGGCTGAAGAAGTTGAACAGTGGGAAGATCTGTTTAATCAATATGGTGGTATGCCACCCGATGGGCTGAACCCATAACCAGCCGCCACTTAATTTTTACTGATACTTACAGGATGTTTACATTGGATTTCCTAATTTCGTGCCCGCTTGCATTGCCAACGCCAACGAGAGAAGCTATAATAAAGGTTGTACAAAGCCTGAGACGAGCACATCTATTACCCTGTGCCCTTTTGATATCCCCGGATTTTTCGGGAGAGTAATTTTTTATGATTCGAACTTATCGTCTAACTGCCCTCCGCAGGAAAATTATCCTGCTTACCCTGGCGCTCAGCCTTATACTTACCGCGTGTCAAAACATTTCGATTAACGCAGCCGATACCAACACAGCTTCACCTACCGCACTGCCGCCAACAGCTACAGCGACCAAAAAATCCAGCCCGACCTCCAGCCCAACCCCTACGCCGAGTCCGCTCAGGCTCTTCCTGAGCCCTGACCTGCCGGATAAGTTGTTTGAAGGTATTCCAACACCCCTGGGAATGGTCCTCACGGCTAACCTCGATGACGCAGACGTTATCGTGGAAATTGCCTCCGGCAAACAAACCTACGATCTTATCAGCCACCAGGTATACGCCCTGATCGCGCCTTTCTTCACCATTCAGGATGACATCGCCCTCAAGGATCTGAACACCTGGCTGACTGGCAGCGATGACCAGGAGAAGGCTCCTTTCAAAGCAGTATACACAAATGAATCTCTTCGTTTGATTAAGCTCCTGGTTGACCCCACACACCCTCACCGGGTGAACATCTCTGCCGCGACCAGCAATGACTTTTCTGCCCTTCCAGGGAGTTCCTGGATGATTTTGCCCTTTGAAGAACTCGAACCGGAGTTCAAGGTTATCTCGATCGATGGCATCAGCCCGCTTGATGACGATTTTGACCCGACCGAATACGCGCTCTCACTGCCCATCGGGGTGCGCCTGAGTGCGGAAGAACCTGGAATCACACCTGAAATATTAAACGCTCTGCTGCCCGAAAGCAATTTCAAGCCAGATCTACTAACCAGCCTGATCATGACCGGTGTGACCGCGATGGCTCGCGACACTGCCTTTGTGATGTCAACCGAAGGCGTACTCTACCCGGGCACCAATATTAGAAATGTTATGCGTTCAGCAGACCTGACGCACATCAGCAACGAAGTCTCTTTCTACGAAGACTGCCCCTTTCCGGATCCTGATTATGAAGGTTTTATCTTTTGCAGCGACCCGGAATATATCGACCTGCTCGTCGACCTGGGCACAGACATCGTGGAGTTGACCGGCAATCATAACAACGACGTGCGCGCCGTTTATAAAGTCGACTCCGTTCCCTATACGCTGGACCTGTACCGGGAGCATGACATGCAATGGTATGCCGGCGGAAGGAACCTGGCCGAAGCTAAAGCGCCGCTCAAAATTGAGCACAACGGCAATAAACTTGCTTTCATCGGTTGTAACTCCTATGGACCAGTCATGGCGTGGGCGAAAACTGACAGCAGCGGTGCTGCCCCTTGCGAGGACTGGGAATGGCTCAAACAGACGATTGCCAAATTGAAGCAAGAAGGCTATTTGCCCATCGTCACCCTTCAATTCCAGGAAGAATATCTTCACACAGCAACCAGCATAGCAATCCGCGATTTTCGCCCCCTGGCTGAGGCTGGCGCGGTGATCGTGAATGGAAGCCAATCTCATGTTGGTAAAGCGCTAGAATTTTATTCTGACGCATTGATACACTACGGTCTGGGCAATTTATTTTTTGACCAGGAAGACTTTTATATTACCTATGATGGATTTATTCAAAAGCACTTTTTCTATCAGGGTCGGCACATCAGCACACAGCTGCTCACCATCACCCTGGAAGATACGGCTAAACCCCGATTTATGACCCCGGATGAGCGGGCAAAATTTCTTCAGGTCATTTTTGATGCCTCTGCACAGTTAAGGAGCACACCATGAGCACAATAGACAGTTACCCAAGCGAGCCTGAATTTACGATAAAAGCTGTACAGCACCGCACTGGCATCAAGCCTGTGACGCTGCGTGCCTGGGAGAGGCGCTATAACCTTCTTGAGCCAATACGCCTGCCTAATGGTTATCGGCTTTATTCAGAACGTGATATTCAACTGTTGCTTTGGGTGCAGCGCAGGGTCGATTCGGGAATCAGTATCAGTCAGGTTGTGCAGCAGTTTAATCAGATCCGTGAGAAAGGTGTTTGGCCTGAAAGCATCCAGACTTTCAGCCCCGCCAAACCGCGGAAACAGGCTCCCCGTCCAGCCCGGCATTATGCAGAACTGATGTTTGGTGCCCTGGTTGCTCACAACGAAGAGCGGGCAGGTCTAATTTTTGAAGAGTGTCAGCTCTATTTCGACCTCCTGACCATCTTCCAGGAGGTGGTGCAGCCCTGCCTGGCACTGCTGGATGAAGCCTGGTTTGTTGGCGATATCCGCCTGACAACCCGGCATATGGCACACACTGTGATCAAGGGTCGCATGGCAGGCATAATGCAGGGTTTGCCAATCATTAAAGAAGGCGCGCTCATTTTGGTTGGTTGCGGTCCCGAAGAAACGGAAGAGATGGACGCAATGATGCTGTCTGTCTTGCTGCGTCAAAACAATTATCACGTCGAATACCTTGGGCAAGACCTGCCTACCGATGATCTGATCGATTATTCTAAAATCTCCCGTCCAAAGCTGATCTGCCTGGCAATTAATACAGAACCTACTGCCTATTTGTTAAATGGATTCGCGAAGCAACTTAGCAGCATTCGCGGAAAACCGAAGTTTGCCTATTTTGGAAAATATGTCAGTGCGAACGAAGATGCCCGCGAGAAGTTAAACGGAGCCTACCTGGGTGAGACTTTGAAGATCAACCTCGAACGAATCCGCCGCTTATTGACCATGGGCGTGGTTTAATCTTGCAATATTTTTGCTATTGCGGTGGAAGCAGCCCCACCTTCAGGTAAAGAACGTGCACAGCGCATTCCGGCTCAGCATTTCTTTTATGCTGTCACTCTGAGCCCCCAATGGTGAAGGATTTTTACAGAATGCCAGTCAGGTCCTTCGCTGCCGTTCAGGTTGACAGTTTTTAAAACCCTTCCAATTTCGAAAAATCGGCAAAAGGCTCCATCAAACCGGCGATTCTTTGCAAAATTCCCAGCCGGGATTCGCGCAGAGCCTGATCTTCCACCATCACCAATACCTTGTCAAAGAAGGCGTTGATCGGCTGCACCAAAGCTTCCACCTGCACCAACGCGTTTTCAAACCCGGCTGAATTGATTCGGCTTTCTTCGGCTGCAACAACAGCCTGGTAAAGCTGGATTTCCTCTTGTTCAACCAGCAATGACGGGTCAACATCAAACACCTGTTCCAGGTCGCGGGTCATACGCACACAACGGCTAAAAGCCGGCAAAATGGTATCCCAGTCGCTTCTTCCGACCCAACCTGTCAAAATCTCAACTGCTTTTTCTGCCCTGGCAGGATTTTCACCCAGGACAACTTCGACCGCATCGACCACATCATGGGCGAAACCCTGGTCGAGCAATATTGTATGCAGACGCCCGGTGATAAAGCCAGTCGCCAGGTCTTCCACCTCTTGCTTAAAGGGAACACTGAGCGTAGAGCCTGCCTGTTGAAGCGCCCAGCGCGTGTCAAAATCGATGTTCTTACCAAGCAGAATGCCAACCAGCCCAATTGCCGCCCTACGCAGCGCGAAGGGGTCTTTATTACCGGTTGGTATCAACCCAACTGCGAACAAACCTGCAATTGAATCCAGGCGGTCTGCCAAACCAACCACGGTTGCGGGTCTACTGGCTGGCAGCGGATCCTCGGCTGATCTGGGCAGATAGTGTTCAAACACACCCTGCGAAACCGCTTCGCTTTCACCGGAATGCCGGGCATAATATTTTCCCATGACACCCTGAAGGCTGGTCATCTCGACCACCATCTCGGAAGCCAGATCCGCCTTGCACAATTGAGCGATTCGGGAGGTAGTTAGCATCTCGTCCTTATCCAGACCGAGTTTTTCTGCCAAAATCAGGCTGAGTTTCTCAATCCGTTCGGTCTTATCCAGCATTGATCCAAGCTGCTTTTGGAAAGTGAGCTGCGACAACCTGGGCACAAAGTCTTCCAGGTTATTTTTCAGATCCTCCTGCACAAAGAACTCCGCATCGGCAAAACGTGCCAAAATAACCTGCAAATTGCCATCAAGTACTAATTCAGAATGTTCTTCTCCTCCGTTTCGAACCATAATGAAGTGATTGGTCAGGTTGCCATCCATATCCAGCACGGGGATATAGCGTTGATGCTTCTTCATCACGCCAATCAGCACCTCAGGCGGCAGACTTTGCAGATAGCGCTGGTCGAAGGTGCCCAACAGAGCAGTCGGTCGCTCAACCAGGTTACCAATTTCTGCCAGCAAATCAGGGTCATCTGCCAGTTTACCGTTGACGCTACCAGCCAAATGCAGGGCTTGCTGCCAAATGTTGCGTTTACGCTCTACCGGGTCAAGAATAATACCCTGCCCTTCGAGGTAGGTTTCATAAGCTGCCAAGGAATTAACCCGCGCACTGGGTTGTTCTGAAAAGCGCAAGCCCCAGGTTGTATTACCAGAATTCAATCCCGCAAATTCAAAAGGCACCACCTGGTCGTCAAGGATAGCCAAAATCCAGCGCACCGGTCGCGAAAAACTGTCGCCGCTCTGATTCCAGCGCATTGATTTACTGAAACGCAGGTCGCCGATCACTGCGGGCAGTTTTTCTGTGAGAAGATCCAGGCTGGTTCGTACGGCTTCAGAGATCTCCGCAACAACGTAGCGCCCATTTTCGAAGGTCTTAACTTTCAGCTGGTCAAGTTGCAACCCCTTGCTGCGCGCGAAACCTTCTGCCACTTTGGTGGGCTTGCCTTCGCTGTCAAATGCGCGGTCAGCCGGGGGACCTTTTAGTTCCACAATCCGCATCGCCTGACGGGTCTGCAGGTCTTTCACCATAACAGTCAACCGACGGGGTGTGCCCTGCACAAGCAATGTCTCATACTCCAGGCGAGTCTCGGCGAGCCAGGTTTTAAAATTGGAATGTAGCTGTTCGAGTGCCCGATCCAACTCAGAGGCAGGCAATTCTTCTGTGCCAATTTCGAACAAGAGATCAGCCCGATCGGCGAGTTCGGCCTGTAGCAGGTTGGCTGCTGCTGGATGATGAGATTCAATATGCTCGAGCCACGGGAAACCCATCTCTTCGCGCTGGGCATAATAGGCTTCAGCCACCTTTTTTGAAAGGTCGCGCATTTTGCTAAACAGAGCCTGGCGTTCGGTGAAACCGATCGCGCCCCGGGCATCCAACACGTTGAAGGTATGCGAGCATTTGATCACATTATCATATGCAGGTAAAACCAGCCCCTTTGCGAGGGCGTTTTCAGCTTCCCGGGTGAAGAGATTGAACATTTCGCGCAGTCTGGGCACATCTGCGACCTCGTAATAATAGGTGGAATGTTCGCGTTCGGCAATCTGGTAGACATCACCGTAGAGCCGCTGGTCATTCCAACGAATATTCTTGAAATGGCTGACACCCTGCAAAGTCATGGCAATTCGCTCCAGACCGTAGGTTAACTCAACCGCAGGCACATCCAGGGTCATGCCGCCGGCTTGTTGGAAGTAGGTGAATTGGGTGATTTCCTGCCCATCAAGCCAAACTTCCCAGCCCAGACCCCAGGCAGAAAGCGCTGGGGATTCCCAGTTATCTTCAACAAAGCGGATATCGTGTTCCTGGGGGTCGATCCCTAAGGCAAGCAGGGATTTCAAATAGAGTTCCTGGGGGTTGCCCGGGTCGGGTTTGAGAATCACCTGGAATTGGTGGTGCTGTTGCAGCCGGTTAGGGTTGATGCCGTATCGCCCGTCATCTGGGCGCACCGAGGGTTCCACATAAGCCACGTTCCAGGGCTCAGGACCGAGCACACGCAAAAAGGTTGCCGGGTTCATGGTGCCCGCCCCAAGCTGGGAGTAATAGGGTTGCCAGATAAGGCAACCCTGGCTCGCCCAGTAGGTTTGCAAATTGAAAATAATCGACTGAAAATCTAATCCCTGGTTCATAAAACACCTCTGTATTTATCCGCTTGATTATACATCACCGCCACCGTAGGGGGTTGATTGGGGGCGATCGATTTAAGTCAGGACGGTATCAAACACATTAACATCATTGATTGGTTGCTGCAGTGAAATGCAGGTAATATTATCGACTATGATCGATGGAATTCATTATTTACGATATTCATAGATTATGATCGATGGATTTTTGTGAATCGATTAAACAATTAGTCATAAGAAAACGAAACCACCATTGGGGTGGAGATCTATGATATTGCGTCCAGGAAGCCGGGGGTTTTCAAGTTGTATTCAAGCAAATAGGTAAGGTACTTTTCGATCAACTGGCTCAACTCGCGGTCGACTTCCTCGGGAATCGAGCGGTTTTTGACCTGCGGCCAGGGCGATCGCTGAAAAAAACGCATATAGCGCAGTGCGTCCATGCTCACCTGCCAGGCACCAGGGTCTCCGGAAAGCGACTGGGGACAGACCACGCCGCCAAGCCTTGCAGAAAAGTATTGATTCTCTGGCTGAATGGCAGCACCACAAACCACACACTCCTGCAGCTGCGGTTTGAAACCCAAAATATCCATCAGGTGCACTTCATAATAATGCACCACCAAACCGGGAGAGATGCCGGCATCCAGGCGCGAAAGCGTCTCGACGACCAGGTTGTAGAGCAGCCGGTTCTCGCCTTCCTCATAGGTCAATCGGTCGAGCAGTTCCAACACATAAGCTGCCTGGGCTGTCAGTTTGAGATTTTCGCGAATGTTGTCGAAATTGCGGATGGTTTCAGCCTGGGTGACAATCTCGAGGTTGCGCCCTTTAGCCAACTGGAGCGAAACCTGGGTAAAGGGCTCCAGGTGACCAGCTTTGCGACTCTTGAGTTTTCGGACACCCTTGGCTATTGCCTGGAGTTTTCCTTTCTCGAGCGTATAGAGCGTTAAAATACGATCCGCCTCTCCGAATTCACGGTGGCGGATCACCAAGGCTTGCGCGCGATAGGATCTTGCTTCTTTGGTCGCCATTGGGACCTGCTTTTATTTCTCCAGGTCTTCAGGACCGAAGGAACGCGGCAATATGCCATCCATGGTGCTTTCAAAAACGACATTGCCTTGATCGTCCGCCAGGATAACCGGCATATCAGCCTCAGCAAATTCGCGCATTACCTGCCGGCAAGCTCCACAAGGTGAACCTCCATTGCTGGTAACTACGGCAACAGCCTCAATCTGGCGGTTTCCTTCAGAAATGGCTTTAAATATCGCCACCCTTTCAGCACACAAACCCGACGGATATGCAGAATTCTCGATGTTTGCGCCGCCGTAAACCTGACCATCTTCTGCCAGAACTGCTGCGCCAACCGCATAATGAGAATAGGGGCTGTAAGCCCGCTGTTGATACAGGCAAGCCTGGTCAATCAGTTCCTGCTTGGTTTCAGTTGTCAGATCCTTCATTCTTTACCTCCTGATCCGCTGTGGTTGGCTCGGGAACTTTCTGGACTTTCACTTTCAAAATTCTACGGGCAACTACCTCTTCCACTGTGAAATCGAAATTATCATTTCGGACCATTTCACCCGGCTGGGGCACACGACCAAGCTGTCCGTAAATATAACCCCCGAGGGTATCGGCATATTCATCCGAAAGGTTCAAGCCAGTAATCTCATTAAACTCATCGATCGTGGCGCGTCCCTGGATCAGGTAACCGCCTTCAGGAAGCTCTTCATACAGTTGGACCTCTCCCTGGTCATATTCATCGCGGATTTCGCCAACAATTTCTTCCACAATATCTTCCAGGGTGACGACGCCAGCCACGCCGCCATATTCATCGACCACCAGAGCCATATGCACACCGCGGGATTGCATTTCGGTGAGCAGTTCGTCAACCTTTTTCGCTTCAGGCACAAAGTAAGCCGGGCGGATGAGACTGCGTTGGTTGGCAATGGTATCATCGCCGTCAACGACAGCCAGCAGGTCTTTGGCATACAACAAACCGATCACATTGTCGACGGTGTCGTCATACACCGGCACGCGGGAGTGCCCGGCATTGATGAATTCCTGCCTGGCTTCGCGGATTGTCGTGTTGACATCGAGTGCTAAAACGTCCATGCGCGGCACCATGATTTCTTTGGTCATGGTCTCGCTAAAATGAAAGATCGAATAGATCATTTCGCGCTCGCCCTGGTCCAACGTGCTCTCGGGTTGATCTTGCTCAACCCAATCGCGCAGGCTTTCGTCAGTAACTGCAAGAGACACCCTTTCGGCATATTCACCCAAAATGGCTGTCATCAACCTGGTAATGGGAGAAACCAGAAAACTGATCACTGTGGCTGCTCCGGTCCAGGTGAGAGCGGCTTTCTCTGAGGACTTCAATATTTTCCGCTCGAGCATGAATTCGAAAGCTGTGACAATCACCAGTACCAGGAGCAAAATCAGTAGGATAAACCAGATATTAACCAGTTTCGCCACACCAACCAGCAACAACACTGTCGCCCCAGCCAGCATGTAATGGGCAATAATGAGCCCCAGGCGCAAGGCTGTGCGCAATCCTTGTTTCTCGATGAGTGCTATCGTTTTGTCGACCTTATTTGGGCTCTCAATTCGCAGACTTAGTAACCACGGCAGTCTGACATGCGTAAAAGCTGATTTAGCCGCTGAGGAGACCAGGGCAGCCACAAAAAATACTGCCCATACGCCCCCAAGCAAAATTGGATCCGTCACGTTATTCCTTTCTCTCTTTCGGGTGGGCAGGCACGCCATAAACAAGCGTGTCATCAGGTACATCCCTGGTAACCACCGCACCTGCCCCTGTTTTGGCATTTTTGCCAATTTTTATTGGCGCAACCAGCATGGTATCGCTGCCAATGAATGTATTTTCTCCAATTTCAGTGGAGTGTTTCGTTTTTCCGTCGTAGTTGCATGTAATGGTCCCAGCACCGATATTGACATTCTTCCCGATTTTCGCGTTCCCGATGTAAGAAAAATGCCCCATCCTAACATCCTCTGCCAGCACCGAATCTTTTACCTCTCCAAAATTACCCAGGTGAACCCGATCTCCCAGCACGGCACCTTTGCGTAAGTGGCAAAAGGGACCCATGCTGACATGGTTGCCCAGGATTGCATTTTCGGCAACGCTGTAAGTGACCATGCAGTCATCGCCTGTGGTTGTGTCAGTTAGCGTCGTGTCAGGTCCGATGCGGCAGTTTTCGCCGATGCGGGTGCTGCCGCGCAGGTGGGTATTCGGCAATATGATCGTATCCTGCCCAATGGAAACATCGCTCTCGACAGTGCAACTTTCAGGATCCAGGAAGGTGACACCTTCCAGCATCCATTGACGGATCACCCGTTTACGCATGGCAAGCTCGCAATCTGCCAGGTCTGTGCGGTCGTTGATACCCAGCCCTTCAGTGGGATCCTGCAGAACGAAAGAATCCAGTTTTCTATTCTGCTGGACTGCTATTCCGACAAGATCTGTCAGGTAGTATTCACCTTTAGGTGAAGTTTTGATATTTTTCAGGTTTTCCCAAAGCCAGTCAGCCTCGAAGCAGTAGACCGAGATGTTGTATTCGCGAACTTTCAGTTGTTCTGGGGTGGCGACTGCTTCCTCCACGATTGCGATCACTTTGCCTTCCTCATCACGGGTCACACGACCAAAACCGCGGGGAACATCGCCCACAACACTGGTCATGGTCAGCACATTCCCGGATTCCTGGTGAAACTTTAATATTGCGGCGATGGTTTCTTCCCGGAGCATGGGCATATCTGCCAGGGTCACCAAAACCAGATCCGATTTCCCCGCAAGCAGCGGCTCTGCGCTCATTACTGCATGCCCGGTGCCTAATTGTTCTGCCTGCAGTGCAAATTGCACATCCTCACCATAAATATCGCGCACAACCTGGGTGACTTCTTCGCTGCCGTGACCAACGACAATAACCGGAGGGATTGTGCTGAATTTGATTACGCTGGAGAGTGAATGCAAAACGAGCGGTTTACCTAAAAGCTTATGCAACATTTTCGGTGTGCGCGACTTCATCCGCGTACCCATGCCAGCAGCGAGTATTATTGATGCGATTGTCATA
The DNA here is from genome assembly GCA_002399085.1 of Anaerolineaceae bacterium UBA4890. Classification (GTDB taxonomy): domain Bacteria; phylum Chloroflexota; class Anaerolineae; order Anaerolineales; family Anaerolineaceae; genus Mesolinea. The sequence continues at coordinate 127,149 of DHCY01000044.1, read as the reverse complement.
GGTTACTCCGGAAATTAATACAAAGAAACACAAGATAATAGGTATTTATCATCCTGTAATTAGATAGGTGTGACTCGTCGTCGTCAGTATCCACAATAAATCAGCCGGGGCACTTGGAGTCGAACCAAGATCAACGGATTCAAAGTCCGGTGTGCTGCCATTGCACCATGCCCCAATAAGTAGCCCATATTTTAGCATAAATTCAACTACCTGCCAAATAGGACCACAGCGGTGAATTTTACATCAAAAGCTCAAATTTGTGAGAGCCAATTTGTCTTATTTGGGGCTGATTGACCAGGTGTTTTCGAGCTTTTCCACCTTATAATCAGTCACTTCTCCCTCAGTATCTGTATAAGTGAAACCGGTTTTCCCATTTTCAACAGCGTCCCGAACCAGGTTCTTGAACCCCATCGGAGGGATGTCAGTGCTGGCACCCCGGGGGATGACGTAAATGTTGGAAAACTCTGCAAACAGGTTCGACTGGGGATCACTGATGGTGTATCCACCCGGAACAGGGAGAATTCCGTAGCTTTCTTGCTTATAAGTAAAAGAGGGCGCGCCTTGCTCAATGGCGAGGGCAAGATTTAGTGCAAATTCAAAGTTCTGGATGGTCTCATTATCTACGGAATTGTAGACTTCAAGATAATATTGACTGGCGACTGCCACATCAGAAACCGTTGAGATCTGTACTGCTTTGCGTTCCTCGGAAAGCACATAAGTTATGCCCTGATGTTCAAAAGTAAGCACATTTTCTGCAATAGCTTTTTGAATCGCGGCAATCATTTCATCCGAAAGCAGCACTCCTTCGGCTGCATGAATTTCGCCGAGCAGTGATTCAGCCACAGGTGTCAGCCTGAAAATACGGTAGGAAAATTCACCCAACGGTTCGTAATGGTAGGTGATGTTGTTGATAGTGAATTGCTGCCTGCCGCTATCCAGCGCCTGGGAGAACGCCTGCCTTTCGTTTCCATCGAAGAATTCGTCGGTTTTGATGGTCAGAATCAAATCTTTGGTCTTGATAGCGTTCGCCTGGTAACCATTACCTGCGTCGGGTAAATTCACTTCTGCAGGAGCTTCCGAGTCGACGCCCGGGTTGGCAACGCAAGCCGAGAGCATTGCGAGTAATAGCATAATTAATATAGTTTTCTTCATCATAGTATCCATAATAATCATCAATTGTAACTGAGAATAGGTGGGGTGTTTTCTTCGGTGTGGTTTAACCTTTGTAAGACGCGTTTAAGAATAACAGGTGCGGGGAATTTGTGAGAACCGCCTCGTACGAGGCGGTTCTGTTTTCTACCTAAACCATACTTGTGTCATAAACAGGACCAGAACAATCCAGACCACAGCCAGAGCTGCTGTGAGCGCCAACCCAGCCAGGAGGGCATAGAAGGTATAGCGCCTGGCTTCAGAATTGGTCATTCTCTCGCCATACATCTCCGCTTTTTGCTTGCGATCAAAGTCGCGAGCCTGTTTTTCTGCAAATCTGACGTTACGATCATGCCAGGGCATACCGTCGACATCCATGTCAACGATCGTCCGACCGTCGTCATCATCATATTGCTTGTTCTGATTCCGCATCTACCAAAGTTCCTTGCTCATTGTATAGATGACATACTACCATATGTCCGGGTTCAATTTCACGTGTTTGTGGAACCACAGTTTTACAGATATCCATAACATAGGGGCATCGAGTGTGGAACTTGCATCCCTTGGGCGGGTTTGCCGGAGAAGGAATGCTGCCTTCCAGGATAATACGGTTCATCTTATAGTTCGGATCCGGCACAGGTACCGCACTCAGCAAAGCCTGGGTATAAGGGTGCAGTGGATTGGCGAACAAATCGGTCTTGCCACCATACTCCACCAGGTCACCCAGGTACATCACGCCGACATAATCGGAAATGTGCTGAACTACAGAAAGGTCGTGAGAAATGAACAGGTAAGCGATACCATTCGAAATCTGGAGCTCTTCCAGCAAGTTAATAATCTGAGCCTGGATGGAAACATCCAACGCCGAAACCGGCTCGTCACAAACCACGAACTCTGGGTTCAGGGCTAACGACCGGGCAATGCAAATGCGCTGTCGTTGACCGCCCGAGAATTCATGCGGGTAGCGATCTTTATGATACGGCTGCAGACCACACTGCAGCATGACACTATCCAGGTGATCTTCATACTCTGAGGTTGGAACAATTTTGTGTTCTCTTACTGCTTCACCAATGATCTCGCTGATTGGCATGCGCGGTGAGAGACTTGAATAAGGATCCTGGAAGATCATCTGCATTTTCGGACGCAGCATACGCAGTTCGGCGCGGTTCGCACCAAAGACGTTCTGACCATTGAACAAAACCTTACCGCTGGTGGCTTCATTGAGCCTCAGCATGGTTTTGCCTACAGTTGTCTTTCCACTGCCCGATTCACCGACCAGACCCATTGTCTTTCCACGCTCAATGCGGAAGCTGATATCATCAACCGCTTTGACGTATCCGACCACTTTTTGCATCAGACCCGCCTTAATCGGGAAATACTGCTTGAGGTGTTTTACCTCAATGACGTTTTGATTGTCGCTATTATTGCTCTTGGCACCATTATTCTTTGCCATAATTTGCTTTTACCTCCTCATCTTCGTAGAGATAGCAAACTGCCATGTGGGTTGGGGAGAGGAAATATTCAGGAGGATAAGGTCCGTCGCAGATAGGCATACGCCGATTACAACGATCCTTGAAATAGCAATAGTCTGGCATGTTGACCGGATTTGGCACCGTGCCAGGAATGCTGTACAACTTGTCAACTTCCTTATTGATCACAGGCTTCGAAGCCATCAAGCCGACCGTATAGGGGTGCATCGGGTGATCGTAAACTTCCTCTGCCGTACCTTTTTCAACGATCCGACCGGCATACATAACCACAACAAAGTCAGCCATCTCAGCCACGACGCCAAGGTCATGGGTGATGAGCATAATGCTCGAATTGATTTTGTCTTTCAGGTTGCGCAATAAATCAAGGATCTGTGCCTGAATGGTCACATCCAGGGCGGTGGTCGGTTCATCGGCAATGATCAGACGCGGGTTACAAGCCAATGCCATGGCGATCATGATGCGCTGGCGCATACCGCCAGACAACTGGTGGGGATACATATCGTACACACCCTCGGCGTTGGCAATACCAACCATGTCGATCATTTCGAGTGTGCGAGCCTTGACTTGTTCTTTGGTCATTTCAGGGTTGTGAAGTTCAATTACTTCATCAACCTGGAAACCGGCTGTGAAAACTGGGTTCAGACTGGTCATCGGTTCCTGGAAGATCATGGAAACTTCGTTACCACGGATCTTTTCCATCTCCTGGACCGGGGTCTTGGCAATATCATAGACCTTCGTTCCAGTATTCAGACGTACAGTTCCCTTAACAATCTGACCCTGCGGTCGCTGCACCAACTGCATCAGTGACAAAGCAGTCACTGATTTTCCGCAGCCAGATTCACCAACCACGCCAACGGTTGAGCCAATTGGCACGTCATAACTTACGCCATCCACAGCTTTTACTGTGCCGATGTCAGTGAAGAAGTAAGTATGCAAATCGTCAAACTCGACTACATTTTTTGGATCACGCATTTCAGTTAAGAATTCGCTTTCCGGTACATTCTTCCGCTTGCGTTGCTTTTCGATCGCATCAGTTATTTTGCGGTTTTCACGGCTGATACGACTCGATTCACGCGCAGTGAGGTGAATCCTCTCTGTGATGCGGTTATCTTCCAAATCAGTAGTGTCGTATTGTTTTAAATCTTTTTCTTCGGTCATTAGTCACCTTAGCGTTTCATTTTCGGATCATAGGCATCGCGCAGACCATCACCAACAAAGTTGAAGCCTAACACGGTCAACAAAATTAACATACCAGCCGGGATCCACATGAACCAGTAGGTTTGCATGATGAATGCGTCTGAAGAAATGTTGATAATGCTGCCCCAGGATGCCAGAGGGTACTTGATGCCAAGTCCCAGGAAACCCAGGGTTGCTTCAGTGATGATCAAACCGCCCAAACTGGCAGTTGCGGTAACGATTAGTATCGGCATGACGTTGGGGACCAGATGGCGGAAAATCTTCCGACTGGTTCGAATACCAGTTGCCTCGGTCGCGACCATGAAGTCCTGCTCGCGCAGGCTTAAAATCTGTCCGCGAACCACACGGGCAATTCCTGTCCAGCCCAATAAGCCCAGGATAGCCATGAGAATAAACATGCGGTTGATTGGCGTGACCTCCAGCGTGTCCATTACAGAACCAAATATCAAAATCAGAGGCATTGCAGGAATGCTGTTGAACAGGTCTACAAAACGCATCAACGCGGTATCGACCCAACCGCCAAAATACCCGGATACACCACCGATCACAACGCCGATGATCAATTCCAGGAAAACAGCGACAAAACCGACCATCAAGGACACACGACCACCGTACATAAGACGGGTGAGCATATCCATACCATTGTTATCAGTACCTAATGGGTGTTGCAATGATGGGAACTCAAACATATTGATCAGGGTTGTTTGGGTTTCCCTCTTGATGTAATAGTTGGTATTCACACGATTGATATCATATTCGGTTGTGACGCCATCGTCACCCGTGAATTCAAACTTGTTGGCGCGGTCGTTAATTGCATCCCGCGCAATCGCCTTAAATTCCACAGACAGGAATTCGTTTGCATCCAGTGGGTTCACAATAATATTGGACACTTCAACAAAAGGCTCACCATTATCATCAATAATAGTAATCTGACCTTCGTGTTCTTTAACCTGAAATTCTCTGCCATCAAATTCGAAGGTTGATTCGTCATTCACACCAGCGAACTCACTCCGCAGGCGGAAGTCATAGGAGTTTATCAAACTTGAGTCAGCGGAATTATAAGCGTCAAAAATTGAATAACTGGCAATCGCGACATCTTTTTGAGTGGAGATCTCTACGTTTTTCATTACCTGGGTCAGGATATAGGTCGTTCCATCAAAAACGAATGAATTTTCTCCTGCAGATTTAGCAGCTTCGTAAGCTTCAGCGAAACCTAATGCCAGCGTGTTTCCAGGGAGGGGATTGATGCGTCCCAGTACAACTTCGGCGAATTTTTCAAGTTTGACGATCCGATAAAAATCTTCGCCTTCTTCAATGTATGAGTAAGAATTGTCACCGGATTTGAATTGAGTTTCACCTTTGCCCAGCGCAAGCAAAAACCTGGCTTGTTCGGCACCACCAAAAATTTCACCTTGCTTTGTCGAATAGCGAAGTTCGGTGTTGTAGATTGCACCAGCGTAATCTTTTTTAATCGTGGACTGTTTATAAAAGACTTCCGTTTGGGTGTATGGCGTAAGGAGTGGTCCCAGGAAAGAGAACAGGAACATGAACACCAAAATGACCATGCCAATTACAGCCAGCTTATTGCGGATAAAGCGCTTGAACACCAGCATGCCGGGAGAAAGCGTTTTAACCCGACGGGCATCATCCAGAGCCATATCCTGGTTTTGAGGAGGTCGATTTTGAATTGGTTCGTTTGTTAAATTTGTTGTTTCTAATTCACTCATCTCCGCCTCCTAATTGACCCGAATTCGGGGGTCTACAACCGCATAGAGGATATCGGACAACAAAATACTGACCTGGGTAAGCAAGATCAAAAATACCATGTAGAACATAGCGAACGGAATGTCGCCGCGAATAATTGCCTGATAAGATATGTATCCAATACCAGGGATCTGGTAGAGGGTTTCCGTGATCATCGCCCCTGTAAACATACCAGGCAAAATACCACTCAAGGAGGTTACCAGTGGGATGAGCGTATTTCGAAAAGCGTGTTTATTGATCACGACTTTCTCAGGCAAACCCTTGGCGCGGGCAGTCCGGATATAGTCGGAATTAAGAACTTCCAGCATATTGGTACGGGTGTAGCGCATCAGCGAACCAACAGAAAGCATCATCAGGGTAACAACAGGCAACACGAGATGATAGGCGATGTCCAAAGCTTGCTGGAAAGGGGTCATGGTCGTATGAAAACGACCGGTAAGACCGTAAAGATCGAACCACTGCAACTTGATCGCAAAGACGTACTTCAGGATCGTCGCGAGGAAGAAGGTGGGAAGCGATATACCCATCAGCGCAAAGAATGTAATTGCGTAGTCCGTGCGGCTGTATTGCTTCCTCGCCGCCAGGATGCCTAATGGTATCGCTATAAAAAATTGCACTAGCGTTGTAACAATGTTTAGAATGATTGAAACCCAAATGACATCGGCAAATTTTTCGGTCACAGGAACACCATAATGCCATGAATCGCCAAAGTCACCTTTAATAGCATTACCCAGCCAGCCAAAAAAACCGGGGATAATACCTTTATCAAGCCCATAGACTTTATTCAAATCTGCCAGCCATTCTTGATAAGATTTCGTACTGAGCGGGTTTGAGGCACGTTGCCTGGCAATCGACTCAACATACGATGTGGGCAAGCTGCGGATCACTGTATAGGAAAGCATTGCCCCAAAAAAGGTTATAAAAATACCTAGAATGACTCTCCTTATAATAAAATTTTTCATACTGCGTTACCTCATTCTGCTGTGTGGGTAATAGGACATCGGTGAGAGACATAATGAGCCCACCCATGTGGGTGGGCTCATCGGTTTCTTTACCCGTTACAGTTCACGGATCTAATTCATCTCAATCAGTTCAATGTCGTTCATCCAACCCCAGAAAGTGGTGATATCGGGAGTCAAACTCTCAATATTGATACGTTCGGTGCTGAAGATGATGACGTTCTTGCGCTGATAGGTCGGGATTTCGACAGCCCAGTCGATGATGCGATCCAAAGCCTGTTTGTAAATAGCCTTGCGGAAAGCCTGGTCATCGCTCAAGCGTGCTTCCATGATGAAGTCGTCGAGTTCCTGATCCTGGATGTGATAGTGGTTGGACTCAGAGGAGCCTTCCAGACCAACAATATTGGAGCTGTGATAGACCTGATACATATCGGGGTCAATCGTGGAGCCCCAGGCTGCAGTCCAGCATTCCTGTTCGCCGGAATCCAAAGCATCCCAGAGGATGTTGGCTTCGGCAGGATCGTTGATCTTTAGTTCAACGCCGATGTTGGCAAGGGAGTCGCGGGCACCAGTCAGGATTGCGAATGCAGGATGGTCGCCAGTACCGCCACCAGGAACGATGATTTCGTAAGAAAGCTTCGCGCCTTCGGGGGCAGCTGTCACTTTGCCGTCAACCACAGTAAAGCCAGCAGCTTCAAAGAAGCCGGCGGCTGCAACTTCGGCGGCAGCATATTTTTCTTCCTGGGTCATTTCTGCGGTATAGATGGGGTTGCCATCGACGTCAACAGAGAATGCAACCTGGTAGCCTTCGTCAGTCGGCTGGGGTGCAGCCCAGGAGGTGTTGGAAATTGGGTAGTTAATGACGGCAGCGCCTTCACCATAATAGCTGTCAACTGCAACATCGCGATAGACAGAGAAAATGGTGGCAAGTGCGCGGCGCAGGTTCTTGGATGCATCGGAAGCAGGATCGTCATCCACATTTACGGTGGAGGCGTTGATGCCGATGTAACCATAGCCAAGGTTATCAACCAGGCTGGAGGTAATCACGGGACCGGTCATTTCGCCGTTGGCGTTTGCGGTCATAACTTCTTCGAAGCGGGTCTTGTTGTAGCTCATTTCGCCAGCGTCAGCGACACCAGAGGTCAAAGCGGTAACAACTTCGGCTGATTGGGTTTCGCGGAATTGGATTTCGCGAATCTTGGGGCAGCCACGATAGTAATTTTCATTGGCTTCGAAGTAGACAACACGGTTGTTATACTCGACGAATTTGTAAGCGCCAGCGCCCATGGGGGTGGCGGTCAGACTTTCCTGTTTGGAAAGATCGCCGAATTCAAAGCCGAACATGTTGTTTTCGTAATCGTAAAGTTCTCTGCTACCATAGTAGTGCAGCGGAGTAACCTGCTGACCAAGAATGGCGTAGACAGCGGGAGCTTCGTAACCAGTGGTCACAACCTGGACAGTGTAATCATCAACTTTGGTGATACCAGCGATATTAGGAACGCCACCTTCGCCCATGGTTTCATCCTGGGGACCGAAGAGACCGATGAAAGCGGTCTTTACATTGGCGGCAATATCGGTACCGGCAGCAGATTCGTAGGGGAACGCAGCGCGATAATCGTTTTCGTAGGAGAACATGATCTCGTTGTAGTAATCTTCCACGGTCGGGAAGGTTTCGACGAGGTCAAATGTTGCGCCAGACGGAACGGTCAAAACGCCATCATCACCAAGTTCTCCAAAGCCCCACAGGAGCATACCAAGAGAAACCTGGAGACCGGGATTTTCAGCAACTTCGGTTGGTTCTTTGCCGATGTAATCAAGGGCATAAGCGTCACGATAGTTGGCATCGACGTAGTCGACAATGCCTTGGGCTTCAGCCAAACCAGCGGCAGCCAGTTCGTCCCAAACATAAGCTTGTTGTTCTTCAGTCCATGCATCGGTGTCAGCATATTCGTGGTCCATGCCAGCGGCATAGATGTCCTCGAAGAAGGCATCGTATTTTTCATAGACTTCAGTGGTGGTCTGGGTCTGGTAGTCCTTCAAACCAACGATTGGGTAAGAACTCAGGGTGGTGGAACCAACATAGGAAGGATCCAGGAAGGTGTAGTAAGTGAAGATGATGTCGTCGGCAGTTACAGGTTCGCCATCGGAGAACTTCATACCAACGCGCAAGCGGGCGGTGTAAGTGGTTTGATTGGCTTCTTCGTCAAAATCGACAGAGATGTCAGCTGCACCCTTATAGAGGTAATCAACGCCGTTGTAGTTGCGAGTCTCGCCTTCGATAGCATTGTAAACGATACCGCCGACGCGGTCGGTGGTCATAATTCTGATCTGGGTCATCCCGGCAACGTCCATATCATAGGCAGTGTCCCCGAAGAAGGGGCTGAACTTCTGAGAGAAGTCCTGGTATGCGACTACGAATGGGGTGTCGATTGTCGGGGCAGTAGGAAGATTCTCGCCAAAGGGCTGTTCCTCGAATACGGGTGCAGGTTCTTCAGTGGGGACTACTTCAGTAGGTTCTTCAGTAGGTTCTTCTGTGGGGACTTCTGTCTCGACTACAGGGGGTTCGGTTTCCACCGGAGCTTCGGTGGGAGTGCCGCAAGCGGCGAGTGCTACGCCAAACATGACGAGCACAATTAAGATGGAAAGGTTTCGTGCAAATTTACTCATTATTCTCCTAATTCTCCTTCTAAGATTTGATTCATTATAAATTAATAAGAAAATAGTGTCAACAGAAGCCTGTCTGGCTAAATTCTTACTAACTTACTCACTATTTGAGGGAGTTTCCTCCTTTTCAATTTTAATCCTGGTCGCTTTTCTGTAAATGATCCACATTGAAAGCAGTGCCATTCCCAGTACTACGCCAGGGTAAATTGTTTCCCACTGAAGTACCAGACCTTTGGCAATGAAAACCAAGTATACCAGTAAGCCGATGAAACCTACTGCCATAAAAATCAGATAGAGGCGGCTCATATTGATCACTTTTCTGTACGATAAACCGATTTCTTCATTGCGATACGGTCGTTTTTGGCTCGGAATCCTGAAGATCCCTTCCGCCAGAAAAAGAAGCGGGAAGAATGATGCCGTGTAGGGCAGCGCTGTATACAACTGGTTGAGACCAGGGTTGTATACCAAACCAGCAAGAATATGCAAACCAAGAGCAGCCACGAACAATAAAATAAACTGCCACTTATTTTTTTTGATTTGGGATTCTTCGAGATTCAGGCGGAAATATTCGCCACGATAGACTGCAGTCTTTCTTACCCGACCGTTGGTATCTTCAGTTTCGACCAGATCATAGTCTTTTATGTATTTTTTAGATGCCATAACTTTCAGTCACTTCATTGTATCAAACATTTTCGATTTATCCGAACGTTTTTTTGACAGTTTATGCATACCTATCTTCGCTTTCAGCAAATTACTGTGCAGGCGTAAACAGCCATAAACTTTCGAATTTCGCATTTTCTGAAAGATTAACACGGTTTGAGGCAGCCCATATTCGGTATTGCGGCATCAGAGGAATCGCCGGCAAATATTCTGCCATCAAAGCGGCATCGTCTGTTTCACTTTCAAGAGGTAGCCTCGTAGAAGCCCGGTAGCAGGCTTCATCAAAATCAACGCTGCTGAACCCTGCAATGTTGGTTCCCACCCAGCTATTAATAGAAGAGGGCACCTGGTCGCTGGTATAAAGCTGGCAGTTGTTGCTGTGTTCCTGCTTCCACGAAACTAACGCCATATCAAAATTACGACCGAATAAAGGACCTTCTGGTCCGGGTTTATAAAGTTCTGAAAGCGGTGCTGATTGTCTTGCCACCGGGATATTACACCGACTTAACCGATTGACTATTTCTTCAGCGATATCCTGGTCAAGCTGACTTTCTCCGAGATAAATTCCGAACGCCAAGGGATGACCTTCGAGCACGTTGGGTACACCCTGGGCTCGTCGCATCACTCCTGAATCATCGTTTGTTAATACCCAGCCAATTTCTTCCAGGTAGGCATTATTTACATCCGGGCTGTTGGCTGACATATTCTCGTTAACCGGGACCAAGTCTTGCGGCAGATGCTCAGCCAGGTATTCGCTTACCAGGCTATTTGCGTCTATGCAGGCTGCAATGACTTGCCTGGTCTGAAGGCTGCCGAAGAGGTCCTGCCGCGTGGAGGTCCAGGCGTTATACATGCCATCATCAAAAGTCGCGGGTTTAATCCCAAACACCAGCTGCTGCACCGGTTGCCAATCTTCCACGACCAATTTGTTGTTGGCGGCTAAGGTCTCCAGCTGACTCTTTCCCATACCTTCGAGCTGATAGGTTTTGTCCAGGATGTCGCACTGCCCACTCTCGAGTTTCTGCAGAGCAGCATCCAAATTCGGTTCGATGTGAAAAATAAGCTGATCATATGCCGGCACACCCTGCCCTGCCAGGACGAAGTTGGGGTTCTTATCCAACACAATTTGGCTGCCTGCATTCCAACCTGCCAACTGGTAGGCACCCCAACCCAAGGGATTACGGGTGGTGAGGTCAGAAGTTAGCAATTCATGATCAGAAAATTCGCTTAGTTGGTGAGAAGGCAGTGGCTGCCACAAGATATCATCAAGGTCGCGCGGCACAAAGCCGGGGATGCCGGTCCAAACCAGGGTGTATTCATCAGTTGCGATCAGGCTATCGGTGCGTTCAAGTGCCCACTGGTAGTGTCCCAAGCCACTGCGTTCTGCCAGGTGGTAAGAAAAAACAAAATCTTCCGCAAGCAGTGCGTCGCCGTCAGACCACTTCAGTTCGGGCTGCAGTTTGAAGGTAACCGTGAACTGGTTCATCTGGTACTCCTGTTCGAAATTCCAGGTTACCGGGTTTTCGGTCGAATAATTGATCGCGTGCTCAATTTTGGTGCCCTCTGCAAGGTAAACTACTTTACCGGTGGCATCCAATACCGGTTGACCGACTCGAACCGGAACAGCTTGCAAGAGAATCCCTCCGTTTTCCTGGGTAGGAATGCTCTCAAAAAACAAACTCTGCTTTGTCTCTGGATTTACTTCAAGCAGGTCCACGTAAATTGCTGCGAAAACACTGCGCTTACCCCTGCCTTCGAACCCATCATAGCGATACAAGCCAGCTGGCTCTTCAGCCATGCACACGTTCAACACCAACGGAGGCACTTCTGTGGCGGTTGGGGTGGGAGCCAGAGTAGCGGTCTGTTCTATTGTCTTTTGCGTTGGTATCGGGCTGATCTCGGGCTGGTCGTTACCGCAAGCTGCAACAAGCAAACTCACGCTCAACAATACCAGCCATAATTTCGTTTGTTTCATTCTTCGTCGTCCTCCATCCCCCCGCCAAAGCGCAGTCTCAGGTAAGAATCGTACCTGCCAGGGTGAATCTCGCCCCTCTCAACCGCCTTGCGTACGGCGCAACCCGGTTCGTGCGAATGACTGCAATCGTTAAACTGACATTTTGGGACCAGGGGGGCGATTTCTTTAAAATAGGCGTCCAGTTCCTCACCTTCGATATCCCACAAAGCCAGCGTGCGCAAACCAGGCACATCGGCTATGTAGCCCCCCTCTGGCAGCGCGAACAACTGGCGCACCTGGGTGGTGTGGCGCCCTTTACCGGATTCCTGACCCACATCGGCGGTTTCCAGTTGGACACCGGGCAAGATCTGGTTGATCAAGCTCGATTTTCCAACCCCCGAAGGACCCGCCAAGGTGGTAATTTTTCCTGCCAGGTGCGCTCGCATATCTTCAACACCTTCGCCGGTTTCTGCGGACACATACAGTACTTCGTAACCAATATCTTCATAGAGCGAAAATTTCTCGCGGGCGTTCTCAAGACCACAAATGTCGATTTTGTTGACAACAATGATTGCTGGAATGTGCGCGCGTTCGGTCACAACCAGAAATCGATCAAGCATTCGTCTGCTCGGCTCGGGGCTGGCACAGGCAAACACCAGCATCGCCAGGTCGGCGTTTGCCATGATGATTTGCTGATACTCGTAATTTACGCCTGTCAGTTGGCGTGAGAACACGCTTTTTCGGGGTAAAACTTCTTCAATACTGCCAGTCATATCGGGCTGCGGGTCGATCAACACCTGGTCGCCAACTGCAACCAGGTCTCCTTCTGCGCGCCCTTTGCGTAGTCGTCCTCTTAAGCGACAGCGGTAGATGCCGGCATCAGTTTGCACATCCTGATAACCCGCCTGGGTGCGTATCACCAATCCCTGGAGCAATTCAGTCATTCGCGCTGCTATTCCTCATCAGGCTGGGCAGGAATGTAGGGTGCTGACTCCCAGGGCATAATGCCACCGGCATTTTCCATATTGCTAAAATAGAGCGAAACGACACGTCTGAAGAGCGGTGCTGCCATCTCTGAGCCCTCTCCCGCATTTTCGAGGATGATCGCGATGGCAATATCCGGTCGATCCGGGTTTTCCTCATAGGTATAGCCAGCAAACCAGGCATGGGGAGTGCCTAGCGGGTTTTCGGCTGTACCGGTTTTACCGGCAATGTTCCAGGGGTAGTTCTGGAACTGGAAATTAGCTGTACCGCGTGGATCACGGATCACCATGGTCATGGCTTCCTGGATCGCTTCCAGGTTTTCGGGGGTGACGGGTAGTTTCCCGATTTCTATCGGCTCAAATTCATGAATGGGTTCCTGACCGGGCAAACCTATCCGTTCAACCACAGAGGGCTGGTGGAGCGTACCGCCATTGCCAATCGCGGCGATAAAATTCGCAATTTGCAGTGGGCTGTTTTGCAGGGTGCTCTGCCCAATCGCCATTTGAACATATTCGTTGACATCAGCTGGAGTCATATTGATGTTGCCGGCAAATTCAGGAATCTCGATACCAGTCGGTTTGCCCAGCCCAAAACCAGCAGCTACATCAGGCAGAGAGGTGCGGTAGCGATCGCCATCGTTCCACAACGTATAAGCGATATGCCAGAACCAGGGATTGCAGGAGCGCATCAAGCCTTCCTGCAGGGTAAGCATCCCGGAAGGCGCAAATCCGCGGTCATAAGTCCAGTCTTTGCCAACCCAGCCATCCAGCTCAGTCCAAAGGCTGTCACAATAGTAGGGGTAATCTTTGGTGAAGACGCCGGTTTCCAGGGCGGTTGCCATGGTAACAACCTTGAAAACGGACCCCGGCGGGTAAACGCCCTGGGCTGCCCGGTTGTACATCGTGTTGTAGGGGTTCTGGATTACTTCAGCAATCGAGTAAGAGGTGTAATAGGGTCCGACGAAGACATTCGGGTCGTAGCCGGGGGTGGAGACCATCGCGATGACTCTGCCCGTATCCCGTTCAAGGACTACAATCGCGCCAATGTTATCACCCACACTCTGCTGCAGCCAGTATTGCAGCTGGCTTTCAATGGTTGTGTAGATTGATTGGGCTGGTTTGGCATCAGCTTCAGCGATTTTAGTAAGCACCTGCCCTTGCAAATCCTTAACGTATAAATCGGCGCCATGCGTACCAGCAAGATATTCCTCACCCCAGGCTTCCAGACCGGAATACCCAATTTTTTCATCACCGGTATAGCCCAGGCGTTGGTAGTATTCCAGATTCTCGGCAGGAACGTTCAGCACATAACCAACGACATGCGGGGCAATGCCGCCGTCATGATAGAAACGGGCTTTCGAACTTTGCATTCCAATCCCCGCGAAGGCGTTCAGGCGGTCGTAATATTGCTCAGCAACTTCAGCAGTGATATCACCGATAATGGCATATTGATAGCCAGCCACGTTTGCGTATTCTTCGCGGATACTTTCATCGGTGTGCATAAAGATTTCTGCCAAAAGTGCCACCATGTCGCCTTCGGTACCGTCTTCGATATTGCCTGGTGTCACGGTAACAGTTACGACTTCCTCATAAGAAACCAGGGGGTAGTTGTCTGAAGAATCCGAGGCGTAGATGTTTCCCCTGGCAGGCGATTCGACCACCAATTCCAGGTAATTGCCACCAGCCAGTTCCGGCAGCATCATCCCTGCTTCCCACTGAATATGCCAGGCGCCGTCTTCAAGGATCAGATTCATGATCGTCTGGCGGCTCACGGTGTCAAACAACGCGGTTTTGTATTCGATCTGGTAACTTACTTGCGAGGTGGTCAGGTTGAGCATGGTGGAAAGGATTTGATAATCCATCCCCTGCAGGGTCAGTTTCTTGGCAGTATCGCGATGGCTTTCTTCAAAGGCTTCCGGAGTGACGGCATCTTTGGTCAGGCGGCTGAGCAGAGCGTACATTGCCTGGTAGTCTTCAACTTTCCAGAGCTCCATGTAACCCCTGGCAGCCTCTTCAACATCCGGACCTGTCTCAACAATTATGTTGGGGGTTGGCAGTGGCTGCGTTGCTGTTGGTTCGGTTGTCGGCGTTGGGGCTACAGCCTGGTTACAGGCACTCAACAGAGTGACCAGGATGATCAGAATTGCCAGATATTTAGATGTCGCTTTCATTTTTCTGCTCATTTATTATAGAAGGATAAACTTCGCAATTGATGTCATTATACCGCTGACACACATCAGCGATTTTCGCGTCCACACTCAGACCGGCTTCCTTTAATAAGCGATAAACCTGGCAGAGCGGTAAGCCCATGACGTTGGTATAACAGCCCTCAATTTTTTCGACTGGGTGAAACTGGCTGTCCTGGATGGCGTAAGCGCCGGCTTTGTCCAGGAAGGCATTGCGAGCCATGTAAGCTTTGATTTCTTCATCAGAGTAATTGCGCATGGTAACTTTGGTCAGGCTGACATCGCGGGCAATGAACCCGTCTTCAGCGCGTTGGAGTGAAAGCGCGGTGTGCACGTTGTGAGTCTTGCCGCGCATTAGTTTCAGAATGCGCTCGGCATCTTCAGCATCCACTGGTTTGCCCACAACCATGCCGTCGAGGTCGACAATGGTATCGGAGGAGAGCACGAGGTGATCTTCAGGCAGACCCCGGATGTGACCTTTCTCGTAAGCCATGCGTACCACATATTGCCTGGGAGTTTCCAGATCACATTTCTGCTCGTTAATATCTGTGGGCTGCGCGCCGAAAGGAATACCAAGCAGGCGCAGCAATTCATTTCGACGCGGAGAACCAGAGGCAAGAATCAGTTTTTTGTCAATCATTTCAAGAGAGGATTTTATCATGGAGGTGAATAGTTTGTTTCGTGGATGAACCGATGGTGCCGGTCTTCGGAGTGTGCAGCCCTCCCAGTGGAACCAGGCACACAATATCACCGGAAGTGCCCTCTTTGCAGTTGAAAAATGGAGACCTGCGGTCAAAACCTGCACAGGGTGAGGACGCCGGTGCGATTACTTAATTATTCAGTTCTTTTTATCTGGTAGCTGTCGAAATCCCGAGCCACCCAGGTTTCGGGAAATACCGACCGGGCTTCAGCCAGAATATCTTCATCGCGGTAACGGCGGGAAAGATGTGTCAAAATCAACTGACCCACGCCTGCTGCCTTTGCCAGGGAGGCGGCTTGTGTGGCGGTGGAGTGACCGAAAGTTACTGCCATTTCGCGCTCTTCATCAAGGTAGGTAGCTTCCATCACCAACCCATCGACGTCGCGCACATGCTCAATCAATTTTTCTGGTTTACCCACATCGCCGACAACCGCCAGGCTGGTGCCGGGCACTTCAGGTCCGAGCACCTGGTCCGGGTGGATCACGCGACCGTCTGCCAATGTGATCGATTTGCCTGTTACCAGATCCTTCCGCCACGGTCCGGGGGGTATGCTCAGTTCTTCGGCTGCTTGATTCAAGAAGGGGCGTCTGCCAAATTCGTCAAAGCGATATCCCAGGCTCCCCGAACCGCGGTGGTCGACGTTAAAAGCTGTAATCTGGAACTTTTCGGACGAGAAGATCAGCCCGGGTTTGATATCGAACAGGTTGATCGGGATTGGTGCGGGCTGTCTGCGCAGCACAACGCCGTTGACCAGGTCATCCACCCTTTCCATCGTATGGCGGCTGCCGTAGATATTGACTTCATCGATCGCTTCCCAGCGCATGAACGTTGAAAGCAGACCCGCCAACCCTAAGATATGGTCGAGATGACCATGGGTGAGCAAAATGTGATTGAGTCGTTTGAAGCCGATTCCGCTCTTGAGGATCTGGCGCTGGGTGCCTTCGCCGCAATCGACCATGAAACGGTACTCGTCATGCTGAACAACGAGCGACGAAAGTCCGCGTTTAATAGAAGGGGCAGAAGCAGATGTGCCTAGAAATGTTAGTTCAAACAATGGTGTGAATGCCCTTGATTACCCTTGATTTCGGCTAATTTTTCCGATTTGTTTGAGCGCGGTAACTGCGGTCAGACCCACCTGCAAACCTTGTGAAGCGGTAATGGGAAGCTTGCCGGTGTCGTCTTCGGAAGTCTGAATAAAATTGAGAGCAGCCCGATACCCAAGAAATGCTCCCAGGAGCGTTCCGACGATCAGTGTAATCGTTTTAACATTTTGGTTCATGAGTTAATTCCTTTTATCAAAAATCCTTGCGTTCAGACTTTGAATTACCTGTTTTGCCTTCGCGCTGTTTTGAGTCAGGCTCACAATGGGCTGAACGCTGATGTCTGCCCCTTTGCGAATCTTCCAGCGAGCTTTCTCCATAAATTGCAGCACCTTCAAGCCTGCGTGTGGAATGACAGCCTTCAGCTTTCCTAAACCGTAAATTATAAAAGCCAATATTGCCAAGAATAACAGAGAGCCGAACAAGACCGGCAAGATCACCAACACAGTCGCTGCACCGCTTACCTCTGCGAGCCCCGGGCTAAACCGACCATTTCGCAAGATAAGGAAAACCAAACCTGCCAACAACAATATCGAAACCAAGACAACCGGGAAGATAATTTGCCAGGTGCGTTGTTGCTTGTGAGCCTTGACAGCAGGTGTTTCAAAATAACTGTCGGTTTCATTCTGTTCCATGGGTCTATTTTAGCATGAGAAGGAGAAATATCCGGGAAATGTAGAGGACTGGTCGAACAACTCATTAGTATGGAGGGGATTTTGCGGCTGGACGCAATGGTCATTCTGAAGCGGAATTTTAAGGTGCAGCTGCCGACCCTGGTGATTTACTGAAAAAACCTTCAAAAATTGAATGAAATTGGTTTCATTATTCTGTATAATTAATGTATAATTTATTTAAGAATAAAACACCTGTACATGGTTCTGGAAACTATGGACTTTGATTTACTTGACATTTGGGAAGTATGTGGATCGGTTGGGTAGCAGCCACCGACTTTTGGAAACCTAACGCTCTTATCGCATAAGGGCAATGAAACAAAGGCGAGACGGCAGTTGATTGTTAACAATATTTTAAGTTAGTACTGTACTCTTAATTGTGGTCGGAACCTGAACCGATTCCAAAAAACACACCTTCCCTTCTCAAGCAAGGATTTTGAAGCCATGGTCGCGAACCCTGGCTTTTTTTGATGACAATGGAAAAGTTGATAACGGACATTCAGGCGCAGCAGCGCAATCGCAACCGGGTAAACATTTACCTGGACGGAAACTATGCCTTTTCGCTCGACAGAATGGCGGCTGCCTGGTTGACAGTCGGTCGCAAACTGAGCGATGAAGACATCACACGCCTCCAGGCGAAAGATGAATTCGAGACGGCACTGGTACGGGCGATGCACTTCCTGAGTTTTCGCGCTCGTTCTGAGCAGGAAATGAAAACCTATCTCAACAAGAAAGGTTTTGAACCAGCTCTGATCGAACAAGTTATCACCCGGCTGAAGGAAGACAAGTTGGTGGACGATCTCGATTTTGCTCAAAACTGGCTGGATAACCGCCAGCGGTTTCGCCCGCGCAGCAAGTGGTTGATGAAACTCGAATTACGCCAAAAAGGCGTTGCTGAGCATAAGATCGAACAAGCTGTCCAACTTACTGACCTGGACGATTTTGACCTGGCATTAGATGCCGGGAGGAAAATTGGTCGGCGTTATCATCATCTGGACAAGCCTGAACATGACCGCAAACTCGGTGCTGCTCTTCAGCGCCGGGGCTTCTCTTATGAAGTCATCCGGGAGTGTCTTCCAGTGCTTTGGAAAGAAAGGTCAGAACCATCAGGTGCTAAATAGAAAATGGAGCAACTGACACAATGAAAATCTTATTTCAACAAAGTTCGCCGCCTGACCCCATGCTATTTGTATGGATTGGTCTGGCTTTGCTGGTCGGCGCCCTGATTGGGTTCCTGATTTTTTCAACGATCCGCAAGAATAAAGAAGAAAAACTAAAACAAACCAGCAGTGACATCCTCGCTGAGGCACGTGAAAGAGCCCAGCAAACCGAGCTTGAAGCCAAAGACCAGGCGCTCAAGATCATCCGCGACGCTGAAGGTGATATCAAGAACCGCCGCAGCGAGCTTAACAAAGAAGAAGACCGCCTGGTCAAGCGCCGCGAAGAATTTGATCAGCGCTTTGACCAGATGCAGCAGCGCGAAGCCAACCTCAACAAGCGGCAGAGCCGCGTGGACAAACGCGCTAATGAAATTGACGCGCTTTACGAGGAACGCGCAGCCGAACTGCAGCGGGTCAGCGAAATGACCACTGAGGAAGCCCGCGCGATCCTGCTGGAAGAAGTGGAAAAAGAATCACATGCCGATATGGCACGCATTATCCGCCAGATCGAGACCGAAGCCCGCGAGACCGGCATGGAAAAAGCCCGCGAGATGATCGCTGATGCGATTCAACGGGTTGCCTCCGACAAAGTCGCCGAAGTTACCACATCGGTGGTCACCCTGCCGAACGAGGAAATGAAAGGACGCATCGTTGGACGGAACGGTCGCAATATCCGCGCCTTCGAACAAGCCACTGGTGTCGATGTGATTGTGGATGACACACCCGAGGCAGTTACTGTTTCCAGTTTCGATTCCGTCCGGCGCGAAATTGCCCGCCGAACCCTCACCCGCCTGGTCAACGACGGTCGCATCCACCCCGCCTACATTGAGAAAATTCTCGAGGAAGAGCGCAAGGAAATGGATGAAGACATCAATAAGGCTGGCAAAGATGCCGTTTATGAAGCTGGTGTGCACGGCTTACATCCCGAAGTGGTTAAAAAGCTGGGTCGCCTAAAATACCGCACCTCGTATGGTCAAAATCAGCTTGCCCATGCCGTGGAAACCTCCAAGATCGCCAGTATTCTGGCAGCCGAACTGGGCGCTGATGTTGAAGTTGCCCGCACTGCTGCCTTGCTGCACGACCTGGGTAAAGCCATGGACCACAACTCGGAAGGCACGCACGCTCTTTTAGGCGCGGAGTTTGCCCGCAGGCATGGCGTGAACCCCAAGGTGGTCAATGCCATCGCTTCGCACCACCACGAAACCGACCAGGAGTCGATTGAGGCAATTTTGGTGGAAGCCGCCGATGCCATATCTGGTGCCCGCCCTGGTGCCCGCCGTGAGGACCTTGAGCAATACATCAAACGCCTGAAGGCGTTGGAGACTGTCGCCAATAACCATGCGGGTGTGGAACAGAGCTATGCCATCCAGGCTGGTCGCGAAGTGCGCATCATCGTTAAACCGGAAGAGATTGATGACTACCAGGCGCACGTGCTGGCAAAGGACATCGCCAACGAGATTGAGCAGACCATGCAGTACCCAGGTCAAATCCAGGTGACGGTCATTCGCGAAACCCGTTCGGTGAGCTACGCGAAGTAAGCGCGATTGTTGAACAGAAAAACCCTCACGACGGTGAGGGTTTTTTGTTGGTCGGACAGATGAAGTTCGTATGGAACTGACACCGACCGTTCCATCATTTCATATCGAATGTTCATCGTACGGAATGGGCACCGACCGTTCCCACATTC
>DHCY01000044.1:106419-106592 GCA_002399085.1 Anaerolineaceae bacterium UBA4890 | reverse complement strand
CATGGCGCGATCTCACTCCGACAAACTCGACGGCGGAGTGAGGTGGGGTAAGGTTTGAGTCCACAAGGCAAACCCGGACCCACCTCATTCCGCCCTACGAATGTTACAAGGTTGTAAACAATCACCCCGGATCGATTCTCCGCACGGAACGGGCACCGACCGTTCCCACATTC